>JBARJI010000088.1:0-287858 GCA_049800195.1 Candidatus Acidiferrum sp. | reverse complement strand
CACTTCAATCTGCCGCAGCAGCGTGACAATCTGCTCCGGTTTGTATTTCCTTGTCGGCATACCAGCGCTCCTTCAGAGTGAATTCTCTCTCACTTCCGCTGGTACAAAAAATCCCGGTCAGGTCACGCTATTGCGATGAATTTTCGTATCGGTTCAATCGGCGCGGGGAACAGCTTGCGATGTTTGACGCAACGCTCAAGAATCTTACTCGCGGTGAAGCACTGCCATATAGCAAACTTACAGCTTGAAGTTTGGTCCGATTCTTCTCAGCTGGCCGCCGCTGCGGGCGGATTCTCTATCGCGGCAACCAACTCTACAAACGATTTTTCATCAATTCCGGCAGGCTCAAGAATGGTTTCTAGCATATCCAGCGGTACAAGATCCATCGTTTGAGAAATGACAGCAGGATGACCGTTGTTTTCCATTATCCAACAACAGTCATCCTGCGCTACCAATAGGTAGCCGCATTTCTCAAGCAGTCTCTTCAACGTTCTTGGCGTAATAGGTTTCATGCATGTTGCGGTACAAGGGCCATTTGCGCTTGAGCAACTAGGTGGATCGGCACTTCGATGTCGAATGCCTGTTCGTACTTCTGATCCTGTAATCTTTCGATCGCGATGTATTCTTTCTCAAGGTCGGTAATCTGGATTGCCGCTGGATACCCAGAGACGGGGTGGAAACCAGCTGTGCGTAACACGGTATCCAAAGTCCCTCTACTTAGACAGGTTTCGAGATAAAGGGCGAGAGTCTTTTCCATGCACACCATTGCATCTTCCGAAGTGTTGCCGTGTGCATAAATCTTCAAGGCTGGACAGAAACTGACATATCCCTTCGCAACGTCATCCTTCCGCACCACCCCTTTCAAACTTATCGTCATTTTGATCTTCATTGTAGTCTCCGCCCCCCATGGCCGGATTGGAGGGGGGTACGCAAATACTAGCATATCCCTAGTTCGGGGGTAGCTTTTCGTTAAAAATGCCGTATTTATCACTATTTGCTGGATAGTATCGGAGCTTTGGGGCCACGCTTGCCTTGGGTCTTTATCTTCTTGCGAGGCTCAGGCTTTGCCTTGAGGAGTTTTCCGAGAAGCGAATCGAATTTCTCTTTTTCTACCTTCATACTTGCATGCTATCATACTGGCGGGGCCGGAAGGATTCGGACCTTCGGAACGTGCGTTAACACGTTTCACCGGATTATAAGTCCGGCGCAATAGACCACTCTGCCACGGCCCCGCTTCCTCACCGGGCTCATATCATATTTATGTGATATCGTTTCGTCAAGGCAAATCACTTGACATATAACAAAAAAGTGATACAGTTGGTGGTTCCAGGAGTCTGGAGATTCTTTGACTTCCGGGCTCCGAATGGGGCTAATCCCATAGCGGACTGGTACAAGAATGACCTTTCTGACGATGCCAAGTATGCATTCGTGGACACCCTGAAAGACATTGAGAAAATAGAGAGTCCTAACAATTGGTTGTGTTTCAAAAGATTCCTTGCGGGTAAGTATCGAAAATATCGCATTTGGGAGCTATGGTTTGCGTGCGGCGACAAACGCCAATATCGGATTCTGGGGATTTTCGGGCCGAATAGAAAACAAGCCACATTGTTGGTCGGATGCTTTCACAAAGGGAGCGTCTATACCCCGCCAGATTCTTTAGATTTGTCGTATACCAGAGCAAGGGCATTGTCGGAGGGAACAGCAGGACGTTATGAGCGAAAAATCCCAACTAGTCGATAGGCTGATTGCGAGTCAGCAATCTCGTACGGCTTACACTCGTTCCAAGATCAGCGTCAATGTGGCCTCACAGATTCGCGCCATGAGACGGCGGCGGGAACTGACGCAGCAGGGCCTCGCTCAAGAAGTGGAAATGAAGCAATCACGAATCTCGGCGTTGGAGCGTCCCGGAACAAAATTTAATATCGAAACTTTGGTGCGTTTGGCTGCCGCTTTCAAAGTTGGATTGGTCGTGAAGTTTGTTCCATTCAGCGAAATGGTACGGTGGGAGAATGGATTCAGCCAAGATGTTTTCGATGTAGTCGCAATCGAACATGATTCTGAATTTCTAAAGCCCGAGCCCGTCTTGTTTCCCGTTGCTGCAAACATCCCCACTCCTTCCGTGGTTGCATGGAAGTATCCCGAAAATATGGAAGAGCAAAGTTATCGTTCTATTGATTTAGAGCAAGAAGTAACAAGTAATCCCGCAGTTCCTTTGAACAATTCTTTGGCAGCTTCTGCCGGAGCAAATCTATGACCGACATTATGCAACGTCCTTTGACACCAGAAGATATTAGGGAACGCACGCAAAGTGATCGCGTTCCTATACTTTATTACAACTATGTGCGCGTAGCAGCTTCGTTCTTCGATATTCGACTATTCTTGGGGCAAGGCAACGTGACTCCTAAAGGCGAACAAACCTTTGAGGAGCAGATATGCGTAACATGCAGCCCTGAATTTGCGAAAACCCTGCGCGACAATCTAAATAATGCTGTACAGAAGTACGAACAGATGTTTGGAGAAATCAAATCAGTCCCAACAGCGGCCCAACTGCAAGCACTGGTCAACAGCATGAAGTCCCCTGCGGAGAAGAACAAACAATAGGGCTGTTATGAAAAGCGAAATAAAAATCTATGAGGATAAAAACCTAAACGACCAGAGCTTCGTTCTAGACGAAGTTGTATTCATCCGTTGTCGCTTGAAGAATTGCGATCTTTTCTATTCTGGCGGCGATTGCGAATGGTTGGAGACACATTTCGATTCCTGTCGTTTCCATTGGCGCGGTCCGGCAAAGAACAGTTTTGCATTATTCCAAATGTTGAAGTTGATGAGCCAACAAGCAGGTAGTCCGGTGCCACCAAGCACGACGGGGAGACCGAATTAGAACTCTTGCGTTTTTGTGTTCCCATTAGGCACACTCCTATGCTAGATTCCACTTGCCAAGTGGGATTTAGAGCAAGCCCGATGCCAGTCGGGCTTTTTGCTTTTCTAGGGGTATTGTGTCACAACCCCTTCATGGCGTTTCATTTTTTCTCTGTTACGACGTTACGGCCCCTCTTGCCTTGCGCGGCAATTGAATTGTGTTATAGCCTCCGCAGTACGTGGAGGTCCTATGGCCGTTTTCATCATCTCCTATGATCTGCGTAAGCCCGATTACGACTATGAACCGCTGTATGACGCGCTGGCGGCGATCAAAGCAAAACATCTCCAGGATTCTGTTTGGGGCGTGCGTACCTCGTCAAACGCCGCGCAAGTATTCAAATATCTCTGGGCACACATGCACAGTGAGAAGGATAGGCTCTTTGTCGTCAGCTTCGATAAGGGACAAAACTACAAGGCCAACAATTCGATTAATCGGCTGAACTCGATTTAATCTCGCAACCCTCGTCAGAATCGGTTGGAATTTCTTCGGTTTCAGTCGGCCCTAATGCTGCATATACGACAGAGAGTGCCCTGCGCTCATCGTTGTTTTCTGCCCGTAAGACAAGCGAATCATTGAGCCATAGGACTTTCATTTTATGTCTCACCCTTCCAAGGTAGGGCTATCCTACCGCCTTTCTGTGTGAAATGCATAATCGCCGTTCAACCACCTTTAAAATCAACACTTACAGAAATAGGGGGTGCCTGCGCTACCGTCTGAACTTTCTTCAGAGCATCGGCCCACCAGGACGGCAGTCGATCCCTTTCCGATTGCCCGAATTGCCAGAGAAGTGAAAGACAAGGGGCAAACATAGGCGGGTTTTTGGTGGGCAATCCAGCTCGACTTAGGCGACCCCACTTTGGGAAACAATCCTGTTCTCTAAGTCCGGGGTTCCGCCGAGGGTCTCAATGCCTTGATCCATCACCCACATCACGCCGAAATTCGAGAAGCTCAAACGGCGCGCCGCTGTCGAGGATCATCGCTACCATTACGCCTTCCGAAGGCGAGTTCGGTTCCGTGAGAATCTGCTTCCCTGCTAAAGCGGATTGAAGATCGTCCACTTCGAACGCGATGTGCGGTACCGACTTGATCAAGGCGTGCACCGGGCTATCGGGCTCGAAGCGCATCCATTGAATGCCACAGGGACTGGTCTCGAACGCCGAAACGTACATCTTGAACCGTTCCAAGTAAATCTCGTCCGGTCGCTGAACGTCAGTCGGAATGCCGATGTGGTGATATCGCCAGCCGCATACCGATGTAGCCATCGGCTGCTCGTGGCCCTTCCGGTGAGTTACGGGCCCATCAGACTTGGGTTTTGAAATAGCCATGATTTCTTCCTGACGAAAATATCACCGCGCTTCTCGCGGATCGCGGACGGTCAACGACGCCTCGGGAATTGTGCTCTGCCTTGTGCCGTCGGCGTTTACTGATAATACTCAAAAAACTGGTTTTCAAACCAAGGGAACGAGCCCCCGGTAAACGCGCTCACCGTCTATGTGGGTACTAGTATCAATTTTTCCGGTTTCCCGACAAATCAGGAGTTGACCGTGTTGAGTGGTATAGAATGTGCGAAACGGACGTACATTCAAGTGCGTATCGCCGATGCAGACTAAGCAATTCGAGATTGCTCTTTCGACGTTTGAGAAGCTCTGAACTGAATTTCCAGCGCTCTCGATGAAGTTCGACTTACGTCCAAAGCATGTGGACCTCGCCGTAGATATTCCCGCACAAACGGGGCTCTCGTTCCCGTGTTCCTCAGCGACTAACACTGAAGTGTCGGTACGGCGAAGAAATAATGAAGTGCTCGCGCACTAAGTATTGCCCCGCTGGCTGACTTGCTCGTCGAGCACGTGTTTGGCGTGCCGGGCGAGGGCGCGCTGGGTCGGCTGAAAACCGCACGAGTGCTTACTAGCCCACACATATACGGTAAGTCTCAAAACTTGAGATCGGCAAACCTAGTCTGAGCCAACCGCGCGATAACCGTGAAAACCTGGGCTGTGGAGACACCGAACATGAGCATTCCCGCCGCGGCTTCCAGCGGTCCCAGCATTCTCCAGTGGGGGGACAAAAGCACGTCTCCAGAACCCAAGGTTGTGAAATTGACGGCGGAGTAGTAGTAGGCAGTTCCGATATCCGCAAATTCACCGCACAGGCGGAACACGATGGCCCATAGGGCAATCTCTATCAGGTGCGCCACCATTACAAGTAAGACCACGGGCACGACGATTGTAGTATCGGCCCAGAAGTTCCTCCCCGCGTGGCCAATCCTTCTCTCCCGGCGAACAAACCAAATAGTCACTCCCACCGGCATCGCATGGATCAGTATGGTGCACAGTATTGCTCCGATTCCCACCACAAGCGGCAGCAAGATAGAGATTGGATGCATTTGTGTTGTCCCTCCATCACGAGCAAAAACGGCTTAGTCCCTGCCAGAACAGTCTTTCTTCCGCATCCCAGAAATGCTTTTCTCTGGCATTGCCCACGGTCATTTCTCGCAAGCTGTCTGGCTCCAGGTATTTCACATATTGGATCGGACACGCCGGGGTCGCAAGTCAGCGAAGCGACGCGGTTGTGGCAAGGCTTGGCGGCAAGAATCGCAAGTAGTCCTGGAAAACGCCGTTACCGTACATGTCGGTACTGGAACGAACTTCACCGGTAAGCCGACCAACCAGGACTTGACCTGACAGATGCAGAACTTTATGAGACCATTCGACCAAGACAGCGCGAGGTGCGGCATGAAATACCGAGTTGCAATATGGGCGGCTGCAGGCTTTCTCGTTGCAAGTGGATGGGCGGTTTATTTCTTTCTGGCGAACAAGGATCTTCCGATGGTACCGCTGGTGTCCACTCTTGTGCGGGTAACCTGCCCTATTGCGATTGTCGGCGCTCATTACCCCGTCAGCATCTATTCTGCTCTCGCTGCAAATGTCGCCACGTATGCTCTGATCGGTCTGGTGGTGGAAATGCTGCGGCGCCAATTGAACCGCTCAAGCTAATTCACAATTCTCAACTCCAAATCTAACATCGGGTACTGGTGGCCACTTGTCCGGTTTCCCGACTAACCAGGACTTGACCGCGTAGTCCGTCGATAACTTCCGGTTTGCCGACCACTCAGGAGTTGAGCCGTCTTGTTGTCGGCGAAGTAATTTGAGATGTTCCAGTTACGTTCCACCGGCCGCGGGGGCCGCCGGCGGTATGACCGCGAGCGGCACCTCGACTGAGCCGACGCGGTCACTGCCGAGATCGTGCACTCCTACACGCAGGAAATACTCACTCTTGGCCGGCGCGTCAATATTCTGATGGAACTTCAAGCCGCTCCACCCCCTCGACTCAAATTCCCCAGCGCGCAGCTTGGCCCTCACCTTTTCTTTGACCCCATTCATCAGCTCGCCATCCGAGTTGTATAAGAGGATCTCAAACTCAAGATATCCGCGATGAATGCCGTCGGGTGTGGCTGTGAACGCGACATTCTTGAGGTCGGCGTCATACCAGACGGTGTAGCGTCGGTAGGGAGGCTTCATCTTCTTCTTCACATTCGGCTGATTGGTTGGCGGAAGCCTATTCTCGGTTCCAGCAGTGGGCACAATCTTCACTCTGAGCGGAATCTGTGTCGGATTGGGTGCACCAAGTTGCATGGCCGAGTCCATCACGCTCATGGGCAGCGCTCGCCCCCCGTGTGGACGCGCGGCATTGGGGTCATAGGCGAAGTATCCACGACGGTAGAAGAGATTCACGCCGGATTGATCCAACTTCACCCGCAGGCTGCGGTAAGCTCCATCCCATTGGCGATTGGTGGGGACATAGGCGAGCGTGTAGTAGTTGGAGCCGTCGTTGATGGCCTCCTGCACCGCCTCCTTCAAGCCGTTGGTGTCGTAGAAAGCCTTGCCACCGGTCTCCTCGGCCAGCCTGTTCATCGTACCCTTGTCGTCCGCGCGCTGCGCTAAGAAAAGTTCCTCCGATTGCTGGAACTCACCGGGGGTCCGGCCGGTTAGCGTATCGCCCCCCGGAGGATGGGCGAGAGCCGCACTCATGTCCGGATTGGTGAACAGGCCGCGTGCGTCGATGGGATACACCGCGACCCTGGACCGCGTCAGCAGGTTGGTGGTCCACTTCACGTCGTCCGCGAAGTCCGCCGCTGCGCCAAAGGGATTCTCCCGGTCAAGGGCCCGCGTGATGCCTCCGGAAAATGACCCGGCGAACCAGATGAGATTCTTGCGCCCGGGCAGGTTGGAGAGATAGCGCGCCAGATCCTGTATCGCCGCGCGCGTGTACGAGCCGCGGAGGCTGCGCGGAAGTGAGACGTTCTTGTGCTGGTCAACGCCCATGCCGACCTCGGAGAAATTCAGGGCCCTGAACATCTGCACGTCAGCCTTCAACACCGCCGAATCGGTGGTGTCGCTTTGCAGGATGTACAAACGGCTGGACAAGCCAAAGATGGCGATGCGCGTGCCTTGCGGCACCTTCTTGACATACTCCAGCATCTGTTCGCGCACGTACATTTGGTCAGCCATCGGAGTGTTCAGCGCATCCATCAGCAGGACGTTCAGCGGCCCGTTGGTTGGCGTGTCGGGTACGTTGGTGAAGATATTAAGGCCGAGGGCCTGCTTGGCTGGGGGCGCTGGCGGCGGAGCCTGATCGGAGCGGTACTCCTCGAAGCTCTGCAGTGTCATTTTCTCGTCTTTTTCGAGCACCGTGAAGTCGGCTGCTTTCAGCCCGTGCACCGGTTGGCCCTTTTTGTCCGTCACCACAACATCCAGGACAACCAGGGCCGACTCCGACTTCAGCACATATTTATCCCCGTCGGGCTCCTGCGCAGGGTTGGCCTGGCCTTCAAGAACGCGCGCGGAAGCGAGCACCGCAGCCAACAGACAGCCCGCGATGATGGTTAAGTTGCGCAGCATCCCTGAAATCCTTGGCTGCTTATGAACATAGACGCGTCTCAAGCTCGACGAGTTTCGACTGGGCCTGATTAACGCGGAAACCGTACAAGTGGCTCATAGTACCCACATGATTACCCGACGCAAATCAGGAGTTGATCAGCGGCAGGAGTCAACTATTCTGCTAACAACAAGGGTTTGACCATGAGAAAGTGCCTCATTTCAACGCTGTTTACCTCCACGGCGTTTGTGTTTTCCTTTGTAGGCCAAGCCGCGCACTTATCTCAGAGCGACCGACAAAAACAACTCGATGAGAAACTCTTATCTACGTTTTCCGGGCGTCGCGGCCAGTGTCCGGATTTGGCCAAGGTCCGCAATTTAATTCTACAAGGCGCGAGCCCGAACGCGCGGAACTGGGATGGCAATACCCTTACGGTGTTGATGTTGGCAGCTCAGAACGGCTGCACCGACATCGTGGAACTGCTGCTAGATGCCAAGGCCGATGCGAACGCAAAGGCATCCGTTGTAATCGGTGTTGGAGGCGGTGCTAGCGGGATTACTGCACTCTCGCAGGCAGCGGCATCTGGAAACGCATCTCTCGTGAAAATGCTAATAGAACACGGTGCAGACCTTCATGCGCTAACTGGGAACGGGGCAACGGTTATAGCGTTTGCAACGACGAACGAAGTAGTGCAGGAGTTTTTGGACCGCGGTCGTGACATCAATGCTTGTGACAAAGACGGATACACGCTTCTTATCCTCTCAGCCGAAGGATTCCACCGACCCACTGTCGCATTCCTGCTAGGCCACGGCGCAGACCCTAATGCCAAGTCATAAGGACGGGACCACGGCACTTAAACTCGCGGAGAAAATTGGCCATTCGGATGATGTTGAGCTTCTGAGAAAAGCAGGGGCCAAGGAATAAGAGTAAAAGGTTCTGATTAACGTGGTTACCGGAAATTGACCACTACCACCAGGGACAGCCCCGCGCCCCTAAGCCCCCGCACGCGCGAGGCTGTGGCTATAAGCTGGGGGCCGTGATCTGTCAGCCCCTGTGCTCGTTTTTGGCTAACTCCTTTGGAATCCGCACTTCTAGAAAAGAGGTCTGTAAGCCCTCTGGAATGAACAGTTCCAAAAGATAGGACTTAAAACTCTTTAGAATGAACACTTACGAAAAATCCCAGGGGGTCCAGTTTATTGTTAACTAGAACTGCCTCTCGATCGCCTCTGTAGCCATTCGTTGCCCGTCTGTCCCGGCGTTCGCGAGGTCGATTCCCTAGGCGCTCCCCTTGTCCGTCGTATGCGAACGGCTGCCTGCACTCTCTGCCCCGCTGCTGCATCGGACCGCGGAGCGGTCCGTCCAGGTGATTCCGTACTTGCTTTCCTATTCAGGTATTCTAGAGTTTCGCGCCAAGAGCAAATGAATCCGCACTTCACCAATCCGCTCGCTCTCATCGCCGAGTTAACGCACCGCTGCCCGCTCCACTGCGTCTACTGCTCGAATCCCCTCGAGCTGCAAGCCCGCACTCTCGAGCTCTCGACCGAGGACTGGTCCCGCGTCTTCCGCGAAGCCGCCGCTCTAGGTGTCCTGCAAGCCGACTTCACCGGCGGTGAACCGCTCACTCGTCCCGACATCCTCGATCTTATCGGCGCCGCGCGCGCCGCCGGCCTCTACGTCAACCTAATCACTTCCGGCTTGCCGCTCGACGAATCTCGCCTCGCCGCTCTCGTCGAGGCCGGCCTCGATCATTTTCAATTGAGCTTCCAAGGCGCCCGCGAAGAAATCGCGCAAGAAATCTCCGGCACCAAAGCCCACGCCCACAAACTCCGCGTCCTCGAATGGCTCAAGCGCCATCGCCTCGCCGTCACTCTCAACTTCGTCATCCACCGCCGCAACCTCGAGCAACTTCCCGAAATGCTCGCTCTCGCCGAGTCTTCGAGCGCCACTCGTGTCGAATTCGCCCACGTCCAGTATTACGGCTGGGCCTTCGCCAATCGCGATTCCCTGCTCCCCACCCGCGCGCAGCTCACAGAATCCATCGACTTCTTGAAAAACGCTCAGGAGCGCCTGGCGGGAAAAATCAAAGTCGAATATGTCGTTCCGGATTACTACGCGAAATATCCAAAGCCCTGCATGGGCGGCTGGGGCCGCAAACTCATGCTCATTACACCGAACGGCGACGCGCTTCCCTGTCACGCCGCCCGCGTCATTCCCAATTTGTCTTTTGAAAACGTAAAGAACCGCGGCCTACGCGAAATTTGGGAAGCGTCCGAAGCGTTCCAAAAATTCCGCGGCGAATCCTGGATGCAAGATCCCTGCAAAACGTGCGACCGCCGCTCTCAGGATTTTGGCGGCTGCCGCTGCCAGGCCTTCCTTCTCGCCGCCAATCCAGCTGCAACGGATCCCGTCTGCTCGCTATCCCCGCAGCGCCCCAAAGTCGACGCCATCCTCGCTCAGGTGGCACAGGCTTCAGCCTATGCTCCGACAACCCCCGCTCTCGCTGGCCCGGCCCAACCCGGCCGGACGGAGATGTCCGTAGACATCCCGCTTTCTTCCTCGAATACCTACAAACCCGCATGGCTCTACCGTCCCAATCCCTCCTAAGCCGCCGCGGATACCTCCGGCTGCCGCTGCAACGGAATCACCACGCGAACAATAAAAATGATGCTTCCCAGAAAACAGAGCGTTCCAAACACCGCCAGCGTATAAGGCGCGCCGATGCGCGTGGCAACGCCTCCCGCAAGCAGCGAGCCGATCGGCTGTACGCCCATGAACATCGTCGCGTACACCGCCATGATGCGTCCGCGCAACTGATCCGGCACGCGGTTCTGCAAGGTCGTGTTCGTCGCCGCCATCTGCACCGTGGCGCAAAATCCGACCACCACGAGCATCAGCATCGAGAACCAGAACAGGCGAGACTGTGAAAAAACAACCAGGCCCACCGCGCAAATCGTCGATGTCGCCCCAATCCATTTCGCCAGCCCTTTGTAACTTGTCCTGGCCGCAAAGTGCAGCGCGCCAAGCATCGCTCCCACGCCCGTGGCCGTCATGAGCCATCCAAACCCTTTGGGCCCTCGATGAAATACATCGCTCGCGAAGATCGGAAGGAGCACCGAATACTGCAATCCCAGCAAACTCAACATGCTCAAAAGCAGAAGTGTCGAGCGGATCGGCAAATCGCTCATTGCAAAACGAAATCCCTGGATTAAGCTCTGGAACGGTGATCCCGCTTCCTTCTTCGGCTCTCTTTTCGCCAGGCGCATCGCGAAGAGCGCGCCAAGTACCGCAAGGAAGCTGACACCGTTCAGAAAAAAACACCATGCCGGCCCTTTCCACGCCAGCGCCAACCCCGCGATCGCCGGTCCGACAACACGCGCCCCATTGAAAATCGATGAATTTAGCGCGATCGCATTCGGCAGGTCCTCGAACACCACCATCTCCACAAGAAAAGCCTGGCGGATGGGTACGTCGAATGCATTCACCACCCCTACGAGAAACGCGGCGACGATCAACTCCCATACGTTGATGACATTCGCAAACGTGAGCGCGGCCAACGCGAATGCCAAGACCATCGAAACCGTTTGCGTCCAAATCACCCCGCGATGCCGGTTGTAACGGTCTCCGACATATCCCCCAACGGATGCCAGAAAAAGAATAGGCACTTGGTTCGCGAAGCCGAACACCCCGAGCAGGGCCGCGGATTTCGTCAGCTGAAAGACCAGCCACAACTGGGCCGTCGTCTGCATCCACGTGCCGATGAGCGAGGTAAGCTGGCCTGCGATAAATAGTTGAAAATTGCGGTGCTGCAGTGCGCGAAAGCGCGGCGGCAAAACGGGAATGGCGCCCTCCCCTCGTTGGATGCGCGCAACGTCAACTAGTCACGATGCCGCGCTGCTCCTGTCATTGTCAATGCCGGAGCTGATCTAACTGGAGCCAATTTGTCTGAGGGGAAGCTTCTGAAGAGGCAATTACATGCTCGAATCCTGCGCGAGGCGCGCAAGACATAGCAACAATGACTGCGTCACTCACCCGGCGGGTCGGGCGGCGCACCTACGTGCAGATGGCTCAAATCCCGCAGCGTTGCCTTGTCTTCGTCGCTCATTCCTTCGGTGAATTTCGGATCATTCAGCCGCTCATTCCGTGCAAACTCCGGCATGTTCTGCAATATGTGCAACCTCTGCCGAATCGCCTGCCGCCGCTCCAAAGGCATTTGTCTCCACTTTGGCAGCACGTCATTCCTAATGTGATTCCTCTGTGCCGGCGTAAGATGATTCCAAATCTCGACCCGCCGTTGTAGCTCTTGCCTTTGCGCAGGCGACATCCTACTCAGCCGGTTGTAATCGTCGAGGACTTTCTGCCTTTGCTGCGGACTCAGATCGCTGAATCTCCTCTGCGGAGCCGCAGGCGGAGTGTACGCGGACGGCGGCCGGTTCGCATCGCCGTTCGCGCGCGCTTCTGCATTCGGCCGGTTCCCGCCGTTTCCCCGGGCGTTGCCCGCGCCGGCATTCTGCCGTCCTTCGCGTTGCGCCTCTTTCGCAGCTCTCCTTTGTTGCTGGCGCTCCTGCTGCCGTTGCTGTCTCTGCTCCTGAATTCTGGGCGGCCTATGTTCTTGCGCAGAAAGATTCGCGCGTCCGCGCTGCGCCATGGAGGGGGCTGCCAGCACAGTGCTCACACCTAGCGCGAGCAGAAATCCTGCGAGTTGGAGTCGAACTCTCATCCACTAAATCGGCTGATTCTGATTCTGACTCGGGCTCTGATTCGGCTGCTGCTTCTGGTTCTGCTGTTGGTTCTGGTTTTGATCCTCGTTGGCGCCGCCGGTATCCTGTGCCTGCACCGGCTGCGGCAGGTCCGTCAGCGCTCCGAAATCCGAAAGCACGTCGAAGTTCTCGAGCACCGGCAAGTCCTGATTGATCTGCGCTACGTCCGCAGGGGTCAGCGCATTCTCCGGATTCTGTGGCCGAGAAGCGACCCACACTGTGGCCAGCAACAGCAGCGAAGCCGCAAACGCCACACGCGGCGATGGCCGGAGCCACGCCCACCAGCCCTGTTTCACCGGCTCCGCCGCCACTCGCGCGCGCACTCGTACGTCAAACGCCGTCGACGGCTCGATCTGCGGCACCTCATCCAGCAATCCCGCCACCGCGCGAAACTCATTCACGCGCAGCTGGCACGCCGCGCACGCCGCGAGGTGCTTCTCGACCTCCAGCCGTTCGCTCTCTTTCAAGCGCCCGTCCACGTACGCCACAATCCTGTTTTCCATTCTTGTGCAACTCATAACTGCCTTCCTTCTCTATCCCCGGGTCTGCTGCTACTTCCCTTGCCTCGCCACGAGGGGGGCTAGTTCCACTCGCAGCGTTTCGTATGCGCGAAAGAGCAGCGATTTTAGCGCGCTCTCCGAGCACTCGAGAATTCTTGCTATGTCTCCATAATCCAGCTCCTGGTACTTGTGCAGGAGCACCGCCGCGCGCTGCTTTTCCGGCAGCTTGTCGATCGCGTGGCGGATCATCTTCTTTCGCGCTTCCTCCACCAGATGTTGCTCGATGTTTGGGTTCTTTTCCGCAATGTCCAGTACCTTCTCATCGCCATCTTCCGCGTCCACCGTCAGCGGCGCATCCAGTGAAACCTCCATCCGCTGGTGGCGGTTGTCCCGCACGGAGTTCAGCGCCAAATTTGTCGCGATGCGGAAAAGCCAAGTCGTAAATTTGGCGCTCGGCACGTAATCCTTCCGCGCGCGATACACTCTCAAAAATACTTCCTGCGCCAAGTCTTCCGCCTCTTCCCGCGCCCGAACCATGCGGTAGAGGAAGTTAACTAAGGGTCTCCTGTAGCGCTGGAGGAGAAGTTCGAACGACTGCTCGTCGCCCGCCTTCACGTCCAGCATTAATTGGACGTCCGACCTGGCCATAGCCGCCACATTCTATCGAACCCCAACGGGCTCTTAAAGTTGCAAATGGAAGGTGAGCGTTAAAGCGAAGGTATGGCGAAGCTAGACGTGAAATAAGTGTTGCATTATCAACACAGTGGCCACGCCAACAAAGACCAACGCGGCCATCCTCCAATTCGGTTCCCGGTTAACTTCCGGTAACAAATCTGTCGCCGCGACGTAAACGGTCACTCCGCCGGAAATAGGCAACGCATACTTTAATTGGCTTTGCAAAACGCTCGTCAGCAAAACTCCAAAGAGCGTCGCCGCTCCTAACAACCCCGCCGCAAGAATTGCGTTGCGCCGTCCTTGCCCGCTGGCCAGCACCACCGACGAAACCGTGAAGCCCTCGGGCAGCTTGTGCAAAAAAACTGCGACAAAAATCATCGCCCCCAGCCACACAGAAACCAGAAATCCCGCCGCGATCGCCACTCCATCGAAGAATGTATGAATGGTGAGTCCCAGCAGCACGGTATTCCGCGCGTGGTGATGGCTCATCTCGTCGAGATGCGTCTCTTCGCCAAAATGAAAATGCGGGGCAATGGTGTGCTCGAAAAGATGTACGAGGAAAAACCCGATGAGCACGAACTGCAGCGCCTGCTCGCCACCCAACTTGATCGATTCGGGAATCACATCGACAAACGCCACCGCGACCATGTAGCCGGCGCCCAGCGCCACAAAATATTGCAAATACCGGCGCGGCCATTCCCTGTGTACAACAAAATACCCGCCAATCAAATTTCCCGCCGCGGCCACCAGCCCCAACCCCGCCGCCAGCGTTGTCCGAAATGCCAGATCGTGTTCCATGCCATTAGCATTCAGCGTCGTCGATTTCCGTACCTCAGAATTCTCCGTGCCCTCTGTGGCTCTGCGATCTCTGTGTAAAATTCTTTTCTTCGTCTTTATTTCTTCACTTCATTACTTCTTTTCTTCATCCGCTATGCCGGAACAAAATCACATCCCCTTCTTGCACAATGTATTCTTTTCCTTCGAGCCGTACCTGTGCCTTCTCGCGCGCTGTGGCGATGCTTCCCGCCGCCAGCAAATCGCTCCACTTCACTACTTCGGCGCGAATGAATCCCTTTTCGATATCGCTGTGGATCGCCCCCGCCGCTTTTTGCGCCGTCGAGCCTTTGCGAATCGTCCACGCCCGCACTTCCGGCTCGCCCGCCGTGAAAAATTGAATCAATCCCATCAAGTCATACGTCGCGCGAATCAAGCGGTTCAGTCCCGGCTCTTTCAATCCGTATGAGGCCAGCAGTTCCGCCGCCTCTTTTTCTTCCATTTCCGCGAGTTCCGCTTCGAGACGTCCGCAAATGGCTACAACCGCCGAATTCGGACGCCCTTGCAAGGAACTCAATTTGTGCCGCTCTACGGCCGTGTCCAGCTTGTCCGCTTCGTCGTCTCCGAGATTCAGCACATAGAGCACCGGCCGCGCCGACAAAAACAAGAAGCCGCCGATCGGCTTCTTCTCTTCCGCGGTTAACTCCAGCTCGCGCAAAGGTTTCTCCGATTCCAGATGCGCCTTGCACTTCTCCAAAACGGCCTTCTCGGCCAGCAAAATCGGATCGCTTTTCTTCTTCAAATCCTTTTCGAGCCGCTCCAGCCTCCGCAAAATCTGGTCGTGATCGGAAAGGATGAGTTCCAGCTCCAGATTCGTAGCATCCCGCAACGGATCGATGCTTCCTTCGGAATGCGGCACCGACGGATCGTCAAACACGCGAATCACATGCGCAATCGTGTCCACCTCGCGCAACGGCGCCAGCGCATCGCGGTTCTTTTCCTTCTGCATCCCGCCCAAATCCACGTACTGCACCGTCGCATAGGTAATCTTCTTGGGGTTATAAAGCTTCGCCAGCTCGAGCAGTCGCGGTTCCGGCACTTTCGCCACGCCAACATGCGTGGCCGAGCCGCCGCCCTTCCCTTCGACGTTCGCCTTCGTCAAAATGCGAAACAGCGTCGTCTTCCCAACTTGTGGCAAACCAATAATTCCCGTCTGCAAGTCGCTTCCTTTCCCTACGGCCTTGTTTGGCTCATCCGAAACTCACCATCCTAGCACACCATCGTAGCGGCACTTGCAGGGGCACGATATGTCGCACCCCTCGCCTCCGGTCCTCGATCTGCACCGCCAATTTATTTTTTCGTGAAACGCCAGCACGCCTCGGACAGTCTCATCCTCCAGTATTTGGCGATCGATTTTGGCGCTCGAAAACAACGCTTTCACTGGATAATGGACGACTTGCGCGACGACACCGTCCGCGCATTCATTCGATGGACATTACGCTCTTAGATCTCTCCGCCTATCTCGGCCTCATCGCCGTCGGCGCTGTCACCATCAACATGCTCCTCGGCGTGCTGATGATCTTTCGCTACAGCCCCGTCCGCTACTGGCCGCATCGCCGCTTCAATTATTTCGCGCTGCACAATTGGACCGGCTACCTCGCTTTATTCTTCGCGACTGTGCATCCCATTGTTCTGCTCTTTAATAAATCCCCAAAATTTCGCGTCCTCGACATCGTTTATCCCGTCCACTCGCCGCAACAACCTCTCGAAAACACCATCGGCGCCATCGCGCTCTATGTTGTCGCGATTATGGTGGTCACTTCCTACCTCCGCATCCAACTCGGCCGCCGCCTCTGGAAGGCATTCCACTTCACTGTCTATCTGGGCGCTGTCGCCCTCTTCTGGCACTCCCTCTTCACCGATCCCACTCTCAAGCCTTCGCCGGTCGACTGGTTTGACGGCGGCAAAGTTTTCGTCGAAGTTTGCGCCGTCACCATCCTCGCAACCATCCTCGTGCGCTACCAACACTCCCGGAAGAAAGCTCTTTCGATCAGACAGTCATCGCGGGAAACGGCGTCCAGCTCTTCCTGAAATTGTCCGACGTTGCATCGCAGGTCAACCGCGCTGATGCCGGCAAGAATGACTTAAGCGCAACTCCTCGAAGGCGAGCTCTTTGGGGAGCCCACGATAGAAGCGGGAGTGCGGGTTCCGAAAGTTGTCGAGTACCTAGCCACCTGCCACGTGCGCACTGGCCAGTTCGTCCAGATAGTCGGGCTTGCTTTCGTCGCGCACCAGATGCGGGTAGCGTTTCCCGCCGTGGTACTCCACGGTGCACGTTTTGTAATAGCCGTCGATCACCACTAGCAACGTAATCGGCTCGGTGCTCTGTTTGGATGCGGCAATGGCATCGGCCAGGAAGTCGTGATCGTAAACGCGGCCATTGACGCCGACGACTTTCATCCCTGAGCTGATGCCGGCCTCGAAAGCAGGACCGCCGACTATCGAATCGATCACCGTGCCGTCATCGCCCAGATGCAAGCCAATTGTGTACACATCTCCCACATTGCCGTGGTGGGTTTCGCCTTTGGGCGGCTCGTCATTGAAAAGGAATTTCCAGCCGCCGTTTTCGATCCCGCCCAGCGGAGGATTCGGCGAGGTCGAGTTCAGCCGCTCGTGCAGAAACTTCGCCCAGTCGTACGGCGCGATGGCGTTCAGCCCGCGAACGATGTCCTCGAAGTTGTAGGGCTTGATCTCCGGACCGTTGTTACGCCCGCCATAAAACGCGTGGCAGAAATCGTCGATGCTCTTTTCCCCATGCGTTTGCTCATGAATGATCGTCGCCACCTCGAGCCACAGTAAGTCGCCCTCATCGTAGTAATCCGTGCCGCGCCGCCAGTTCATCCATCCCCGCGCGAATCCTTCGCCGGGCACGGCCACCGCCGTATCCAACAACGAGCGCCATGTCCGTCCCGGCCGTCCCACGCCGAGCGCGGCCGAAATATTCGCGAGATTGTTGCGATAGTCTTCGGCTGTCCACAAGCCGCTGCGCGCCGCCAGAAGCGGCCCCGCAAACTCCGTGAAGCCCTCGTAATCCCAAAGCAAATCGTCGCGCATCGGCGTTTGGTACTCAGGTGTGGCCAAGTCCGCGGGACGCCGGAATTTGCCGCTCCACGAATGCGCGTACTCATGCGCGACCAGTTCGCCCATCGCCAGTCCCGCGTTCGGTCCGAGCAGAATCCGTTCCGGCAAGCGGCTGTCGTTGCACTCGTTGTGCTCCAGTCCAAAGTGAGCGACGTGATCGCTGAGCGTCAGCAAGAAATGGTATTCGTGGTAATGGCGCGAACCGAAAAGCTTCCCGGCTTCGGCCACCAGATTCGTTAGCCCCTTTTGAACTGCCGGACTCATGTTCAGCGCCTCTTCGCTATCCGCCACGATGTCCATTTCGTGGTGAATCGGTTCGCCCGGCGGAGTTATATCAATCGCGCGGTAATACTGCCCCGCAATCACCGGCGAATCCACGAGGCGTTCCAGCGAAAGTGGCGCAAACGAAATTTCGTTGCCCGACTGGCTCTCGACGTGTTGCGGCGTTCCAAACTTCCATCCGTCCGGCAGCATCAATTTGGGATGAAACATAATCTCGGCCGCAGGGTGTCCCGCTGGATAAAACACGTTCTGGTTCCATTCGATCACAATGAGTTTGTCCGTCGCCGACATCGCCGACGTGTAGGATCCGCCGCCGCCGCTCGGCTCGAGATAGTCGAACGCCACATGCAGCTCGTTGGCGCCCTCCGGAACTTCCAGATGGAAGGTGAATACGTCGGAAAGATCGCGTTGCCACGGAATCGTCGTCCCGTTCACCGTAAACTTCAGTCCCGTGACGTTGCTGATCGGCCCGTCCGGCTCGTGCTCGCCGGGAATCCATTTCGGATAGTAAAGCGTCAGCGGCCCGGGCTTCACCGGAATCGTTTCCCGCGTCCGGATGATTTTCAGCGGCGCTTGCGTCGCGTCCACGTTCAACGAAATCGCGCCGGTTTGTGCCGATGCGCTCAACGCCGCCACAAAGAAAATAGCCGCAAGCGCGACCCATTTACTGTGAGCAAGACTAGACAAAGTGCTTCGAGCAATGAATGACGTTCCACCGCGAATCTCAAAATTCATGACGACAGATCCTCCAATCGTGGTCTTCACTGCACTCGTGAGCAAAAATCCTGGGCCGCGGCAGAAATCGACTTCTCGAATATCCCGACGCCGCGCATAAATCGCCTAAGCAAAACAGCCATGAGCATATCGAATCGCCCGAGCTTTTCCCATGCCCAACCCTTGCCTCTGTGGGGAAACTTGCTAATCTATTCTCCCGTTTCCGGATTGGAGTCCATGTGACCGCCGCACAGCCCATTCCGCAGTTTGATATTGCGGAAGCCGTTAAGCATCTCTCGTCCCGCGACGAAAAGCTAAAATTCCTGATCGCCGAAACGCAATCGTTCCAGATGGATGATGACGAGCTTGCGACTCCTTACGAAGCGCTACTCGAGGCCATCACACACCAGTCCATTTCCGGCAAGGCGGCGGCGACGGTCTTCGGGAGGATTAAGGGGCTGGGCACGAACGGCCGTCCGCCCACTGCCGAAGAGATGATGAAAATTCGCAAGCCCATTTTGCGGAAAGCAGGCCTCTCTGGCGCAAAAGTCGTGGCCATGAAAGATCTGGCCAAGAAAACGATCGAAGGCGTCGTCCCCACTCTCCAAGACGCGCAAAAACTCTCCGACGAAGAACTTGTCAAGCGCCTAACCTCCGTCCGCGGCATCGGCGCCTGGACGGTCGAAATGTTTCTAATTTTCCGCCTGGGCCGCCCCGACGTGCTCCCCATCCACGACCTTGGCGTACAAAAGGGCTGGTCCATCACATACGGCAAGAAGCACAAGCCAAAACCCAAAGAGCTTCTGGCGTTTGGCGAGCGCTGGCGCCCCTACCGCACCGTCGCCAGCTGGTACATGTGGCGCGCCTGCCATCGCGCCGGCAACGCCGCGTTGCGCAAAATCCGCCCCGCCAAAACCAGATCCCGCCGTAAAACAAAACGCAAACCTCGTCCCTGACTTCATAGAAAGGCTTGCCCCTCTCCGAGTCACTCCACTCGTTCCTTCCGGCAGGCGCGCGCTTGGACTCCTCTGAACGCTCACCAAAAATCCGCGCGATGGTAAAGGGCTCTCTTACCGGTCGGCCTCCGAAACCGTTCGCCCTCTCAAACCAGCCGTTCAACCACGATATTTGACTGTTCACTGTTTTTCTCTGGACGCAGAGGCCTGCGTTGGGTTATTCTTTTGCTGGGATGGGAGAAGTCCTGCCCGACCTCCATACTTTTAGCCAAGCGCCTTGGTGGATCACCTACACGCAGGAATCGGCGCAACTCCAATCCTTTCATGGGTTTACTTCATAACTTGCGGACACCCAGGGGGTGGGGGTCACAGCACAAAGAAATTTAGTGGCCGAGCTCCTGAACGGCAGCTAACTCTCTTACCATCAAATACATAGCGGCAATCCCAGCCAACAAGACGCCGCTCTCGAGCGACACCGAAACGAGATGTAGGCGGCTGAACTCAGCAAGTAAAGGGTTATCCGCCGCCGTAGCCTGGATCGACCCCATCTGCACACGCAGCGCAGCCATCTTCGCGCTAACCGTGTACTGCGAGATCGCCGTCAGCACGATCATCAGCACAACGCAGAGCGCTGCGGGTGTCACAAAACTTGCAAACGTCCGGGTCCGCGCCAACCGCACAAAGAGGAACACGATGCCAAGCGCGATGCCGCCTAGGTGCATCCGCGTCAGCGAATATCCGACCATGGCCCCGGCCTCGTCGCGGCTCGCCAGCACGCCAAATGCTCCCGGCGCCACGACGAAGCTCAAAAACACATCGCTCCCAAGCCACAGGCTAACGCATAGAAACTCAATTGTCCGAAGGAAGGTTGACATCGGGAATTTCCGATAGAATATCTTTAGACGCAGAAGCAAAAATGGTGGGCGACAAAGGACTTGAACCTTTGACCTCTCCCGTGTGAGGGGAGCGCTCTAACCAACTGAGCTAGTCGCCCGGCCCGTACCGCCGCGACGCTCTGCAGCGTCATCTATTTGTAACAGGAAGGACTTGGGTTTTCAACCGATGTCCACGGCCACCTCGCAGATCGTTTCGCAGCTCCAGCGCTCGATTGCCCGCGCCATTTACGGCAAGGAAGAGGCCATTCAGCTTGCGCTGATCACTCTTCTAGCGCGCGGCCATCTGCTTATCGAGGACGTCCCCGGCGTCGGCAAGACCACTCTCGCGCAAGCTCTCGCAAAATCGTTTCATTGCAGCTTTCAGCGCATCCAGTTCACTTCGGATCTTCTTCCCAGCGACGTGCTCGGCGTCAGCGTTTACAATCCCGAATCGCGCGAGTTCGAGTTTCGCTCCGGGCCGATTTTCGCCAACGTAGTTCTGGCCGATGAAATCAATCGCACCACGCCGCGCACGCAATCGGCTCTTCTCGAAGCCATGAACGAAGCGCAAGTTACGGTGGATGGAAAAACTTTGCAACTGCCGCACCCGTTTCTCGTGATTGCCACGCAAAACCCCGTCGAACACCACGGCACTTATCCGTTGCCTGAATCGCAGCTCGACCGATTTCTCATGCGCATCAAGATGGGCTACCCCTCGCACGAAACGGAACGCGAAATTTTGCGCAAACATATTCACGATGATGCGCTCGCGGCGCTCGAGCCTGTCGCCGATGTCGGAGACGTCCTCGAAATGCAGGAATCTGTCGCGCGTGTGAAGGTCGATTCGAGTCTCCATGACTACGCTCTCGAAATCGTCAATCGCACGCGCAAGACCGAGCAGCTTGCTCTCGGCGTCAGTCCTCGCGGCACGCTCATGCTCCAGCGCGCGGCGCAAGCGCGCGCTTTTCTCGATGGCCGCGATTATTGCTTGCCCGACGACTTCAAGCAGCTCGCAGTGGCCGTTTTTTCGCACCGGGTCGTTGCCAGCGCGCGCCACGCTTCGCTCCAGAGAAAATCGGAGACCACCGAATCCGTCCTGCGAGAGATCGTCGAATCCGTTCGCGTACCTCTGTGAGCTTGCACTCAACCGCCGCGCAACTCTGGGCCAAAGCCGACCGCTCCGCCGTGCGAGCCTTCTTCGTGTCCATGGCTGCGCTTGCTGTGGCGTTGCTTCTCGCGCTCTATTCCGGCGCGGCGGGCGAAATGGGCCATCTGGCTCTCGCAACCGTTTCCGCTCTTGGCGCGCTCGTGGTCGCCGCATGGGTGGCTGTCACGCTCGTTCCCGTTCTGGCAAAGCGCACGCCGCTCCGCTGGATCGGCTACAAAATGGAGTACCGCGTTTCCCGTGAAGGCTGGATCTATATCCTGGGAATCTTTTTAGTCGCAATCGCCGCCCTCAATACCGGCAACAATCTGCTGTTCCTCATTCTCGCCAGCCTGATCGCCATCATCCTGATGTCCGGAATCCTTTCTTCGATTACGCTCTCGGGCGTTGAAATGCGACTGCAGTTGCCGGAGCATATCTTCGCGGGCCAGCCAGTCTGCGCGCTCGTCGAGCTGCACAACGAAAAAGTGACGCTTCCGTCGTTCTCGCTTCGCGTCGAAGCCGTGCGCGGGAAAAATGCGGCCAACGCAGCCATGCTCGAGACACCCGTCTATTTCCCCTACATCCCAAAGCATGAGCGCGTCCAACAACATGTGCCCATGACGTTTCCGCGGCGCGGCATCTATTGTCAGGAAGCCTTCCGCATCGTCACGAGATTTCCTTTTGGATTCTTGCAGAAAGCGCGGCGGCTGGATTTGAAGTCCGAAGCGCTCGTCTATCCCTCCGTCGAGCCTACACGCGATTTCTTCGAGGTTCTTCCCGGCATGCAGGGAGCGCTCGAAAGTCTCGCTAAAGGTGGCGGTCAGGATTTATATGCCTTGCGCGATTACCAGCCTCGCGACAGCTCACGCCACGTTCACTGGAAAGCTTCGGCGCGACTCGGCTCGCTGATGGTCCGCGAATTTACTCGCGAAGAGGATTGCCGCGTCATCCTTGTCCTTGACCCGCACATGCCGGGCGACCTTCCCGCGGGGGAGGCGGACGCCCGCTTCGAGCGCGCCGTCACGATGTGCGCCGCGCTAGCCTGGCATTTCCACGAACGCAACGCCGTCTTGCAATTTCGTACGGCGGGCTTTGAAACTCCGCTCGTCGAAGCCGAAGAGGTCATCTTCGATATCCTGCGGCATCTTGCGACGGCAAAACCGTGTCCGCCCGATCCGCAACGCGCGCTTCTTTCAGATTTGACCAGCGCCCCGGAAATTTTCCGCGTCATTGTGACCAGCGAACCCCGCGGAGCCATCCCCGCCAGCATCTGGAACCAGTCCTGGGTGATCTTCCTCGAAGATTTGGCGGCCTGAACGCTGCGCCTGCGACGCCAGCTCTTATTCGTAGCGCAAGGCCACGATGGGATCGACGCGCATCGCCCGGCGGGCGGGAATGTAGCAAGCCGCAAACGAAACGATGGCGACCGCAACGCCCACCCCCGCAAACGTAAGGGGATCACGCGCTGTGATTCCGAAGAGCAGGCGCGCCATCAAGCGGGTAAGCGCCAAGCCGCCAGCCATTCCCACGGCCGTGCCGAGAATAGCCAGCTTCATGCCTTCACCGACCGCCATGCGCAAAACCCGCCCGCGCTGAGCGCCATGCGCAAGCCTATCTCTTGAGTGCGCTGGCTGATCGAATAGGAAAGCACGCCGTAGACTCCTACGGCTGCAAGGAAAATGGCCAGCACCGCGAAAATCGCAATTAGGGCGAGGTTGAAGCGCTGCGGCGCAAGGGATTGATCAATGGCGGCGTCCATGGTCTTGAGATCGTCCAGCGCAATCTGCGGATCAATCGCGGCCACGGACCCGCGTATCGAGTTGAAGATGAGCGCAGGGTCCACGCTGGTTCGCACCGCAAGATGAAGCGTGCGCAGTTCGTCAACGTTTGGGCTTTCTAGCGTGGCGTTTTGCTCCTGCAGGTAGGGCGTGTACGCATGGGGACCCGCGGGCGCTTGCAGCGAAGCATCTTTCACGTCGTCGACGACGCCAATCACCGTGCGCCAGATTTTGCCTCCGTACCGGATTCGCTTGCCAAGAGGATCCTGCCCAGGCCAATACGTTCGCGCGGCAGTTTCACTCACGATGACAACGTCAGGAGCTCCCACGATCTCCTCGGGCGTGAAATTGCGGCCTCGCTTGAGCGTGATGCCCATCGCGTTGAAATAATCGCCCATGATCCAGCTCTGCGTGAGGCTCGGCAGATTATTCCCGGAGCTTTCGTTGCCTTCGATGGTGACGGCGTCCCGCTCTTCCACGTCCAGCGGCAAATCCGTGGAGAAGCCCGCGGCGCTGACTCCTGGCAGTTTCTCCGAGCTGGCCAGCAACTCCTTCCAGAAGCCGCGGATGGAGTCGGCTTTGGAATACGCGCGAAGCGGCAAAGCAATCGTGGCGGTCACTACACGCTGTGGACGAAAGCCTGGATCTGTTTTGAGCAGCAGCGAAAAACTGCGCATTAGTAAACCCGCTCCGATGAGCAGCATCACAGCCAGAGCGGTTTGCGAAACGATGAGAAGACTCTGCAATTTCCGGCGCCCCCGCGGCGGGCCTCCGCTTCTGCCGCCTTCTTTGATGGATTCCAGCGGATCAATGCGCGTGGCTTCGATGGCAGGCGTAATGCCAATGAGAATGGCCGTCGCAAGCGACAGCACCAGGGCGAAAAGAAACACATGCCAATCGATTCGTACTTCTTGCATGCGCGGCAGGCCGGCGGGCGCGAGCGACAAAATAAGTTTCATGCCCCAACCGCCAATCACAATCGCGGCCAGACCCGCGAGCAGGCCCAGGACCGTGCTCTCCGTAATCATCTGCCGCGCAAGCCGCCAGCGATTGGCGCCCAATGCCGCGCGTACCGCAATTTCCTTTTGCCGAGCGGTAGAACGCGCTAGCAACAAATTGGCGACATTGGCGCAGGCAATCAGCAGCACAAACCCCACCGCAACGAGAAGCAGCAGCAGGGGCAGGCGCATATCGCCGGTCACCACCTGGCTGTACGGAGTCACGACCGCACCAACATGCGCGCCATGGAAAAAGGCCGCCACCGCCGGAGGATAGAGCGCCTCAACCTGGGCCATCGTGCGGACCGCATCGCCCTGCGCTTGCTCGAGAGTCACTCCGGGCTTGAGACGGGCCACCACGCTGTGGTTGTACATGTTGCCCCAGCCTTGTCTCTCTTCGGGTGTAAACGACATGGGGACCCACAGCTCGGCCGGGGTGGTGCTCCAGACTCCTCCGCGAAGCGGAAACTCAAAGGTCTCCGGCATCACGCCGATGACCGTGTACGGCTGCCGGTTCAGCTGAACCGCGCGCCCCAAAATAGTTGGGTCGGCCCCGTAGGTTTGTTGCCATAGGCCGTAGCTCAAAACTACAACCGCCTGGCTAGACTGGTCTTCCGCGTCGGTGAAGGTGCGGCCCATAAACGGCGCAATTCCCAGCAGAGGAAAAACCGAGGCGGAGGCACGCGCTCCCATGACGCGCTCCGGCGTTCCCGTACCGGACAAATCGAAGTGCTTGTTGCCGTAAACTCCCATTTGCGAAAAGGCTTGCTGGCGCTCGCGAAAAGCATTGTAGTCCGTCGCATTCATGGGAATGCTGGTACTGAACCCCGGCAGTTTTTCAAGGATGTAAACGATGCAATCGGAATTTTGAAACGGCAGCGGGCGCAGTAGCACGCTATTGACGACGGAAAAGATCGCGGTGTTTGCGCCGATTCCGAGGGCGAGAGTAGCCACCGCGATCAGAGTCACGGTCCAAGACTTGAAGAGCATTCTGACTGCGTAGGCCAGATCGTGTTTGAAGCCGTCCATAGCCCCTCCAGAGAGCAACCGCTAGCCGCAGCGCAATTCGGAACGGCAAGATTACCAGCAATGAGACGCCCACCGAGAAACAAGCAACTCATCCGTTTTCAGCAGTTTAAAACCTCGAAGCGGCAACACGGGGGGGGATTGCGTTCGATTTTGGGATTCACTGTCCGGCGCCGGACAGGCTCGTGGGGAAATCCATGGACGCGGCTATGCGAGCGCGTCTTTCCTTTTCTGTGGGAGAATCCTGCCTGCGATGCTCACCCTTGGCGAGGCCAAAACTTTCCGCAAGCAGCTGCTCGCATGGTTTCGCCAGTTTCAAAGGGATTTGCCCTGGCGCCGCACGAAGGATCCGTACCGCATTTGGGTTTCGGAGATCATGCTGCAGCAGACGCGCGTCGCCGCAGTGATTCCCTACTACGAACGATTTCTGGCGCGCTTCCCCGATGTGCGTGCGCTCGCGGATGCGCCACAAGAAGACGTGCTAAAACTATGGTCGGGGCTAGGTTACTACAGCCGGGCGCGAAATTTGCAAAGAGCGGCACAACAGATCGTGGCGCGCCCCGGCGGCGAATTTCCGAACGATGAAGAAGCTCTACTCGCTTTGCCTGGTATCGGGCGCTACACGGCGGCGGCGATTCTGAGCATTGCCTTCGGCGCAAAGCGCGCGGTCCTCGATGGCAACGTGGCGCGCGTGCTTGCACGGCTCGGGGCGATTCGCGGTGGGCTGCGGGAATCGCGTCGTTGGCTATCCCTTCAAAAAAAGGCGGGCGAACTTCTCGATCCGAAATCACCGGGAGATTGGAATCAGGCCATGATGGAGCTAGGCGCGATGGTCTGCACACCGCGAGCGCCGCAGTGCCTGCTCTGTCCTGTTGCAAAATTCTGCCGCGCGCGCCAATTGGGCGACCCGGAATCTTTCCCTGAAAAACCCAAAAAACGCGAAGCTGTACGAATTGTTCTCGCAGCCGCGGTGCTTGCCACCCCGTCCGGCGGAACGCTTCTTCTTCCCCCGCCGCGAAGAAAAACAAAAAACAAACCGGCAGCCGACGACGTCGCCACGCTTGTCTCGCGGATGTGGCATTTCCCAACCGTCGCTGTTCACAAAGACCCGTTGGCTGAAATACGGAAATTTCTCGCGGATGCGCTGCCCTCAACAAATGGCGCGCTGCTCATCGAGCCGCTCGCTCGAGTGCGCCACGCGGTGACTTACCGCAACGTCACGGTTTTTCCGTTCCGGATTTCCGTCGCCGCAATCCCGCGCCTTCGCGGCGCGAGAGTGATGTTGCTCAAGGATTTCTCGACTGTGCCCGTCTCGAATCTCACCCGCAAAATCGCGCTCTCCGCTCTTTCGGAACCGATCGCCGCCGCTCTGGCGCGGAAAGCATAAGCGTTACGGTTTCGCGCTAGGTCCGCCCCAGCACGCTGCCGCAATGCTAGGATGGAATGTCCCCTTATGGCCGCCTCCGCATCAGCAACGAGTGTCCCCGCGCTGCCCGCCGAGCGCTTCTTTCGCGCTTCTCTGTTCCTGCTCATGGCGACCGCGGTTCTTACTCTGGTGAGCACTGGAAAACTCGATCTGCTTACGATGATCGTGGCGCCTTCCGCCGTCCTCTACAAAGGATTTCGCTGGTGGCGGCGGCGCCCCGCGGAAATTCCTCACCGCACCGCAACGCGGCTTGTCGTTGCGTACCTATTCGTTTTTCCGGTGGACGTCCTCTTTCTTTCGCGCGCTTTTGTGGCCGCCTCGTCCAATCCCGCGCTTTATGCCGCGCTTCTTGCAGCCGTGCACTTTTTGCTTTTCGTGATGCTTGTGCGGCTTTATAGCGCCACCACGGACCGCGATGCCTTCTTTCTAGCCATGCTCTCTTTCGCAGCGATTTTGGCATCCGCCGTTCTGACGATTGATACGACGTTTCTCGGCCTCTTCTTCTTGTTCCTCTTATTCGGCGTGGCAACTTTCGTCGGTCTGGAAATGCGCCGCGGCTCGAAAGGAGCTATAGGGCCGGAAATTGACGCGCAACCCAAGCAGGAGCGCCGCCTGACGCGCGCCCTCGTCTTCGCGGCGCTAAGCGTGGCTCTCGGCGCCATGATCATTGGCGGCGCGCTGTTTTTCTTCTTTCCACGCTTCAGCGCCGGTTATCTGGGCCGCACCAGCATGCAACCGACGCTAATGTCCGGGTTCAGCGACGACGTGGAACTCGGGCAAATCGGCGAGATCAAAAAGAATTCGGAAGTCGTCATGCGCGTGCGAACCGGCCAACTGGTGAAGTACCCTGCCCTTCGCTGGCGCGGCATCGCGCTCTCCACATTTAATGGAACACGCTGGTACTCTCCCGATCGCGAGGCCATCACCATTCCAGCCGGAGACGGGGGGTGGATAAACCTTCAGGATCGGCCGGGCGAGCAGGACCGTACCGCAACCGTTTTGCACTACACCGTGCTGCTGCAGCCGATTGCCACCGACACCATATTCGTTCCCGCAAACGCGATTTCCCTGCGCGGGAATCTGTCCGGGGAAGGCTCCAACCAGGATGCCGGTGCGCGCCGTAGTTACATCGTGCGCGATGCCACCGGCTCACTCTTCAATCCTTTCCACAATTTCAGCACGATGCTATACGAAGGATTGTCCTTATTGCCGGCGATGAATATCCCCGCGTTGCGCGCGGCTTCCAGCGATTATCCGGAGGATATCCGAGACACTTATTTACAGCTCCCGCGGCTGGACCCGCGAATCCCAGAGTTAGCAAAGCAGATTACGGGGCGCGCGCGGAACCCTTTCGATAGAACGGTCGCAGTGGAAAGTTACTTGCGTTCCCACTATGCGTACACCCTCAACCTCGCAGGAAAACCGGGGAGCGACCCGCTCGCCCATTTCCTATTCGAGACGCGCGCAGGCCACTGCGAATATTTCGCATCCGCGATGGCGATCATGCTCCGCACTCTTGGAATTCCAACCCGGGAAGTGAACGGCTTCCTGCCGGGCGAATATAACGACCTCGCCGGAGACTACATCGTCCGCGCCAGCGACGCCCACAGCTGGGTCGAGGTTTATTTTCCAGGAACGGGCTGGATGACCTTCGATCCGACGCCGCCGGGGGGCGAACCCGAAGGAGGCTTTTTCTCTCGCCTTGGCGAATATATGGACTGGTTCGAGCTCACCTGGAACGAATGGGTCATCAACTATGACTTTCTTCATCAAATTCAGCTTGCGCAAAACATGCAGCGCAGTACGCGCTCGTGGGTGCAGAGTGCGAGATCCTGGTTTCTGAACCGGCAGGAAAAAGGGCGAAAGTGGATGAGGTCCTGGAATAGCGGGTTTAGCGTGCTGCTTCCTCTGGCCATCGTGCTGCTCTTGGTGGCGTTGCGCTTCGATCTGGTGGTTGCGCTTGTGCGGAGGTTATGGCTTTCGTGGCAGCTGCGCTCGCCGGAAATCGCCCGCTCTAACCCGCTGCTTGCTTCGCGGCTCTACGGGGAACTCTTGTACTTGCTCGAGCGGCGAGGTTTCGCCCGCCAGCCGACGCAGACGCCGTTCGAGTTTGCCGCGGCCGTTTCGCAGCCCCGCTTGGCGCCGACCGTTTACGAATTCACGCAGTGTTACACGCAGGCACGCTTTGGCGGCGCGCCTTGCGACACGATTCGTCTGCGCGCATTACTTGAGCAAATCCGCTCGTCCTTCGCTTCGCGGTGACGCTGTATCCACATCTGACTCCAGATCTGATTGTTCGCGGTCAGTAATTTTCGAGCCATTCGCGGCCATTTGGGATTCGTCCCCGCCTGCATGTTACAATTGAAAATTGCGCAAAGGCGCTGATTTACTGCCTATGACCAAGGTCGGATTTGTCAGCCTGGGATGCCCGAAGAACCTCGTCGATAGCGAGGTGATGATGGGCATTCTTACGCGAGAAGGGTACGAGCTTACGGCGCGCGCCGATGAGGCGGAGATTCTCGTCGTCAATACTTGCAGCTTCATCGAGTCCGCGCAAAAAGAGTCGGTTGACGCCATTTTGGAGATGGCGGAGCACAAGAAATTCGGCGCGGCGAAGAAACTGATTGTCGCTGGATGTCTCGTCGAGCGCTTTCGCGGACAGATTCTCGAACAAGTTCCCGAAGTGGATGCCGTCGTGGGAACCGGGGAAGTCGAACGAATTCTCGAAGCCGTCGACGGCGATTTGCGCGTGCTGCCCGCTGCTCCGCCAGCGTTTCTCTATCACGACTTGACGCCCCGCGTGATCACCACGCCCCGTCATGCCGCGTATATCAAAATCGCCGAGGGCTGCGATCATCCCTGCACGTTCTGCATCATTCCTGAACTCCGCGGCGCTTTCCGCAGCCGGCGTTTCGAATCGGTAGCGCGGGAAGCCGAAAATCTCGCAGCGGCTGGCGCACGCGAAATCACGCTGATCGGCCAGGACACGACCTCCTACGGCGAAGATCTGGGCCTTCGCGATGGATTGGCGCAATTGCTCGTACGTCTGGCGCAGGTCGAAGAATTGCTGTGGGTGCGATTCCTTTATGCGTACCCGAATCGCGTGACGCAGAAACTGCTGGATACACTGGCGGCGCATCCGCGGCTGGCCAAGTACATGGACATGCCATTGCAACATGCCAGCCGCAACGTTTTGGCGCGCATGAAACGCGGATCGCATGGCGACGCCTTCTTGAAGCTTCTCGAACGCATCCGTGCGACGATTCCCGGAGTTTCGCTGCGAACTTCGTTTATTGCGGGCTTTCCGGGCGAGACGGAAAAGGATTTCGAGGAGCTGTGCGATTTTGTGCGCGCCGCGAATTTGGATTGGATGGGCGTTTTCGAGTATTCGGACGTGGATAACGCGGAAAGCTATGCGCTCGAGGAAAAAGTCGACGCGGATACGATTGCCCACCGACGCAAGCGCCTGATGGCCATTCAAAAGAAGATTTCGCGCGAAAAATTGCGCGCGTTGACGGGCCGCACGGCAACCGTGCTTGTGGAAGGTCCGTCGAAAGACAATCCGCTGGTATGGGAAGCGCGGCTTGAAGGCATGGCGCCGGATATCGACGGCAAGCTTTATCTCACCGACATCGAATTGCCCACGGGCGAAATCGCCGCGGAGGGCGACGTCGCGCGCGTCGAAATCAGGAAAGCCGATGCCTACGATTTGATTGGGCGCGTCGTCGAGATTCTGCCACGGCCTCTTGCACGACGGGGCACGGATGCCGTGCGTGTCCCCTCCGCCACTGCCCCTCCCGTAGAAAAGCTTACGCGTATTTCGACTGGCGCTCCGCTTCGCGCCCTCGGCTGAGCTATACTCACTCTTCAGATGGTCTTCTTTGCGTGTTGTGCGATCTCCGTGGCCTCCGTGTAAAATCTTTTACACGGAGAACACGGCAGGCGCAGAGTTCATGGGGAAGAAAAAAGCAACCGGCTCGTTAACTTGGCGAGAGGCGAGTTACGAGCCGTCCAGAGTCACTTTCGATGAAGCATCGCTGCCCGATTTGCAAAAGGCCGACCGATTCCGAAATGCACGCAGACTTTCCATTTTGCAGTGAGCGTTGCCGCGACCGCGATCTCGGCAACTGGGCCAGCGAGAAATATGTCGTATCCGAACCGGTGTTTGACATGAGCGAGCTTGAAATGGATAACGATACGGGCAAACAAGAACCAGTGGACGAAGACGAGGATTTCAGAGGCTACCGCAAACCCGATGACACCATCCACTGAAACACCCAGTAGCGGGACGGCACCGCGAAAAAAACCGCGCATGGCCATGGCCATCGCCACCGCTCTCGGCGTCGGCTACATCCCCAAGGCGCCGGGGACATTCGGCTCACTTGTGGGAGTGGCCACAGCCTTTCTCTCAGCTGTATTTTTTTTGCACCCGGCATCCATTCGGGGAATCTTCTCGCGGCACCCTCTTTCGGATGCGGTGTTTTCCGACAAACACTTTCTGGTTCCGGGAAGCAGTATCCACGATTCCGCTCTGGCTTTGCCGCTCGTGTCCGCTTTGGCGCTTCTCGTGCTTCTCGCGGCGGTGGGAGTATGGAGCTCGTCCAGGGCGGCGGATTTTGCCGGGATCAAGGATCCCCAGTTCGTGGTGATAGACGAAGTCGCCGGGCAACACCTCACACTGCTCCTGCCGCTGATACCGATCGGGCTGCCGCATCTGGCGCATCACATGGACTTCTCGATGTACGCGATTTTTATGACCCTGAGTCTCGTGAATTGGAAGTATCTGCTGCTCGGGTTTTTGCTGTTTCGTCTCTTCGATATATGGAAGCCCTTTCCCGTCCGGCAACTGGAAAGACTTCCGCGCGGTTGGGGCATCATGGCGGACGATTGGATGGCGGGCATCTACGCTGCTATCCTGTTGAGAGTAGCGCTACACTTTGGTTTGCTTGGCTAGACATGAAATTCGGCTTTGGGTCTTCGGCAGAGAAAAACGGAATCCCCCGCATCGATAGAGTCACGCCTGCCGCCGCCATTCCCGGCGGCGAAATCATTATTCACGGGAGCGGGTTCGCTTCGCGGGCGCAACCGCGGCCGGTAGTGCGCTTTGGGGAAGTGGAAGCCAGTCTCGCACTGGCCAGCGAGCTTCGTCTGATTGCGCGCGTCCCGGAAGGCGCAAGCGGCGGCACGGTCCGCGTCTGCAGCGCCGCGAACGAGAGCCAGCCACATCCCGTCTCGATTGGCGTGCAGATCGCAGACAATTTGCACCCTATCGCAAATCCCGCGGTCGATTCGTACGGCAATACGTATGTCACCTTTTCCGGGAATCGCGGGCAGCGTGTCCCCGTTTCGCTCTACAAAATCACGGCGAATTACAGCGTGAAACCTTTTGTTACTTCTCTTGTGAATCCCAGTGGACTGGCGCTCGACCGCGCGGGAAATCTTTTCGTCTCCTGTCGCAACGACGGTACGATTCACCGGATAACTCCGGAGGGCCGTGCCGAGCAGTGGATCGAAGGCATGGGCATCGCCACGGGTATCGCATTTGACCGCGCCGATAATCTTTACGTGGGCGACCGCAGCGGAACGATCTTCAAAATCAGCCTGAGCCGCGAGATTTTTGTTTTTGCAACCATCGAGCCGTCACTTGCCGCGTATCATCTGGCGTTTCATCCGAACGGTGATTTGTATGTGACCGGGCCCACGACCTCGAGCTACGACCGCGTCTACCGCATCACGCAGGGCGGCGAGGTCAGCACGTTTTTCCGCGGCCTTGGGCGTCCACAAGGATTGGCCTTTGACCGCGAGCAAAATCTCTACGTCGCCGCCTCTCTCGGCGGTCGGCGAGGCATCGTGCGGATTACGCCGCAGGCGCATGCCGAGGTAGTTCTGAGCGGCTCCGGACTTGTCGGCATGGCCCTGCAACCGTCGGGCCGCGCCGTCCTGGCCACTACTGGCGCGCTCTTCACGTTGGATTGGGACATCCGGGGACTACCGCTGCTGGGATAATTGAGACTATGAAAGCCGAGATTATCGCAGTCGGTTCGGAATTGCTCACGCCGGACCGCTTAGATACCAACTCGCTCTTCCTCACCGAAGAGCTGAACAAGATTGGCATCGAGGTCCTGCGAAAGACGGTCGTGGGTGATAACCACGATCTGCTCAGCGAAGCGTTTCGAGACGCTCTGAATCGCGTGCCGCTCGTCATTTCTTCCGGCGGCCTCGGCCCGACCGAAGACGATCTCACTCGCGAAACCGTCTCGGAACTGCTCGGGCGCAAACTGAAGCGCAACGACGAAATTCTGCGCTACATCGAAGGCCGCTTCCGCGCGCTTAACCGCGAAATGCCGGAAGTGAACGTACGCCAGGCGATGATTCCCGAGGGCGCGGAAATCCTCGAGAATCCTCGCGGCACGGCACCGGGATTGTGGATCGAGGACGCTGGCCATTCCATCGTGCTTCTCCCCGGCCCGCCGCGGGAGCTGAAGCCCCTTTTCCGCGAACAAGTCCTGCCGCGCCTCGAACGCCGCGCCTCTGGCGTGCGCATGTTTCACCGCGAAATTCGCGTCACGGGCTTGGGCGAATCGCACGTCGAACAGCGCATCCTGGGCATTTACAAGCGTTTTCCCGAGGTGAATACGACCGTCCTCGCCGCGCCCGGCGAAACACAAGTCCATCTGCGCCTCTGGACGGATGGCGCGGAGCACGCCAAGAAAACACTGGACGAAATCGTGAAGGGATTCGAGATCGCCCTGTCCGACCGCATCTTCAGCCAGGATGGCTCCCCTCTCGAAGAGGTCGTCGCGGCGGAGCTGACCATGCACAATGCCACCATTTCCGCCGCCGAGAGCTGCACGGGAGGCCTGCTGGCGCAGCGCCTGACGAGCATTGCGGGCAGCTCCTCGTATTTCCTTGGTGGAGTGGTTTGCTATAGCAACGAACTCAAGACGGCTTGGGCGGGCGTGCCCGCGGAACTGATCCAGTCCAAGGGCGCGGTCAGCGCCGAAGTCGCCGTAGCGCTGGCGGAAGGAATTCGCCGCCGCGTGGGCAGCACCTTCGGCGTCGGTATCACCGGGATAGCGGGGCCGGGTGGAGGCTCGGAGGAAAAACCCGTCGGCACGGTACACATTGCGCTCGCGCATGCGGGGGGCGTCAAAGAACGTGGCGTGCGCCTTCCCGGCGATCGCGAATCGATTCGCTTTCAGGCTTCGCAAGCCGCGCTGGACATGGTCCGCATCCACTTTCTCTATAACGGCAAGCAGCCTCCGAATCGAGCGTAAAAGTGCGCCTCTTCGTCGCGCTGAAGATTCCCGCCGGGGTGCGCGAGAATCTTGCAACATTGGTCAAGGAGCTTCGCGCTTTGTCTTCTCAGTTGTCTGACAAGCGCCCACGATGGGTGCGCCCGGAGAATCTTCACGTGACGCTACAGTTCATCGGCGAAACAGACCCAGCCAAATTGGAAGGCATCCGCAGCGCGCTCTCGAAAGTTCGTTCGGGTGCGCCGGTCGATCTGCAATTCCGCGGACTCGGATTTTTCCCCGATGAGAGGCATCCGCGCGTGCTATGGGCCGGATCGCAAGGCTCGCCCAATCTGGCGTCGCTCGCGGGAGACATCGATCAAGCGCTCGTGACGCAAGGCTTTGCGCGGGAACAGCGCGCGTTTAGGCCGCATCTGACGCTGGCGAGGTTCGAGCCGCCTGGCTTGCCCGCAAAACTGCTCGCTGCGATTCAGGAGAACAGCAAGCGCCAGTTTGGCTCGATCCAAGCGCGCGAATTCCATCTGATCGAAAGCAGGCTGAAACCTTCCGGCGCCGAGTACACTTCTCTTGCATCATTCTGCTTCCCCTCGGAGGCCTAAGGCGCGATGGCTGAACTGAACGCGACACTCATCTCGATTCCCGTGGCTGCGTATCTTCTCGGCTCGATTCCGTTCGGGCTGCTGTTCGGCAAGCTTTTTGGCGGCGCTGACGTTCGCAAAACTGGTAGCGGCAATATCGGGGCAACCAATGTCGCACGCGTCGCCGGACCCCTTGCGGGAATCCTCACGCTTTTGCTGGACGCCGCGAAAGGCGCGCTTGCCGTCGTTCTGGCCGCGCGGCTCACAAATGAAAGCGCGATGTGGATGATGATCGCCGGGCTCTGCGTTCTGGCGGGGCACTGCTTCCCGATCTGGCTCGGATTTCGCGGCGGCAAGGGAGTAGCGACCGCAGCAGGAGTTTTTCTGGTCTTGTGCCCGCTCGCGTTTTTGGGAGCTGCGATTCTCTTCATCCTGGTCGTGCTTTATTGGCGTTTTGTGTCGCTGGGTTCGATTTCGGCGGCCGCGGCGATGCCATTGTTGATCTATTTTTTTTGGGCGCCGCATCATGCGCCGCCGCATCCAATCACCTTTGGAACGCTGGCCGCAGCGCTTTTGATTGTCTATAAACACGACAGCAACATTCAGCGCATGGTCCAGGGCGATGAGCCTAGATTTTCTTTTCGCAATAAAGAAGAGGATGCGGAGTGAAGCGCATCGCCATTCTTGGCGGCGGAAGCTGGGGGACGGCTCTAGCCATCGTACTTTCTCGCACGCACAAAACGCATGAAATCTCCTTATGGATTCGCGATCCCTCGCTAGCGGAGTGCATCCGCCGCGACCAGGAAAACAAGGTCTACTTACCAGGCTACAAACTGCCGGAGAAAGTGCGGGTCACGCACGACGCGGCCGCGGCTTTGGAAGACGCCGAAGTGGTTCTCGGTGCGATTCCGGCAGCACACGCTCGCGCTGTTTATCAGCACGTCCGGCCTCATCTCTTACGCAGGGCCGCTATCGTCAGCGCCACAAAGGGTCTCGAGCCAACTACCCACGCCCGCGCAAGCGAAATCATTTCTCATGTCGTCTCGCCGGATTCTTCCCCGCGCGTCGCGGTTCTTTCCGGGCCCTCCTTCGCTTCGGAAGCTGCCGCGGGACATCCCACCGCTGTCGTCGTCGCGTCGAGCGACTTCTCTTTGGCGAACGAACTCCAGGAGGAGTTCGCTAGCCCATCGTTTCGCCTATATACCAACGAAGACGTCCTGGGGGTCGAGCTTGCGGGGGCCATGAAAAATGTGATGGCCATTGCGGCGGGCGTTTGCCAAGGCTTGGGCCTCGGCTCGAATCCAGTGGCGGCGCTGATCACGCGCGGCCTCGCGGAGATGACACGGCTTTCCGTAGCGCTGGGCGCGCGCCAAGAAACGCTCAATGGCCTAGCTGGGCTTGGCGACCTGGTGTTGACCTGCACGGGCTCGCTGAGCCGTAACCGCCATGTGGGCGTCGAACTTGGCAAAGGCCGCTCGCTGGTCACGATTCTGCAGGACATGAAGATGGTCGCCGAAGGCGTGGGCACCGCTGGGGCGCTGTTGTCACTTGCCCGCGAGTCTGGAATGGAACTGCCCATTACGGAGCAGGTCGAGGCCATTTTGCACCAAGGCCGGCCCCCGAAGGAGGCCATCCGAAACATTATGGAACGGCCTCTTAAACGGGAATAAAGGGGCGCAAATCGGGGCGCGAATTGGGCCCCATCAAGGCTATTCAGGCGCCCCGGGAGGCCGGTAGTACCAAGGTTCCAGTTGCAAATGCGCGACGCCGCGCCATTCGGGGCCACCACTGCCCCTTCCATTCCTCTAAAATCGAAGATTGTGATGACCGAACCCAGCTCATCGCCATGGCAACACTTGCGCAAGGGACGCGTGCGTATTTTGTGGCTCGTCCTCGGCGCGCTGCTGCTTGTCAGTGCGCTACCCATCGGGCTTTACCATCGTCTGGTGCTGCAGCTCAGCCAGGACAAGCTGGTTGACACCGAACGCGTCCAGCAATCGGCATTGACGCGCTCCCTGGCCCAAGAGATTCGCCTCTTCGAAGCGAATCAGACTCAACAACTCTTTAGCGAACGCCAGATTCTTGCGTTGACAGGGCTGATCGACAACGTGGAAGACCCCGCCGCCGAGCCGGAAGTCACGCGCCTCTTGCAGGAGTTCGTCGAAAGCAATCGGGACTCTTTTATTTATTTGACCGCGGTTGATAAGTCCGGCAAAGGCACTAAGGCTTCGCAAGGAAACTTCCAAGCGGAACAGGACCCCTTCGTAGCCAAGGCGCTGCAGCGGGCATTCGTGACTTGCATGCAGTCCGAAGAGCTGCACACCGTCAAGTTTCGCAGCGATCCTCTCGCGCTTGCGCCGGATAACCAGCCCGCTTTCGTGCTGGCCGTGCCGCTCGAGGACTTGAACGGTAATTTCACCGGCATGCTTGCCGCGGTCGTTTCGCTCGAACCGATTTCCAAGCGTTTGCGGGACGCCAGCGTACGGGGCCGTGCTGTATTCGTGGTCGACCACTCCGGCCACATCGTCGCGCATCCCGATACAAAAAACTTCGTACCCGGAGACCAAGCCAGCGGAAAGCTGGTCGACCTGATTCGCGCCTTGCCGTCTGATCTGCGCAACACGGAAACCATCAGCTTTTCGGAAAATGACAAAAAACGCTCCGTCGAGATGATCGGAACTTACAGCACGCTTCCCGAGGTAAATTGGGCGGTGATCGCGGAGCGCAGTCTGGCGGAGGCGCGAGCCGATGCGGGCGTGACGGAGTTAAACCGCCAAGCGCTGGCCTTCGTCAGCGTTGTAATCCTGGTGGCCATCCTCTTCGGTTACTTTTTTGCCGTGGGCATCAGCGGGCCGATTCGCGGTCTCGCAGCTTCCACACGCGCCATCAGCCGCGGCGAATTCCATCAGCGCTCGCCGGTTCGCGGCGCCTCGGAAATCAGCGAGCTGGCGGAAAACTTTAACAAAATGGCCAGCGATATCGAGGAATACATCGAGAAGCTGAAGGAAGCCGCGGAAGAAAACCGCGAGCTGTTTATCGGCTCGATTCGTATGCTCGCCGCGGCTATCGACGAAAAGGATCCGTATACGCGCGGTCACTCCGGCCGCGTGGCGAAATACTCGACGCTGATCGGGCGCGAGCTTGGCCTTTCGAGCGAAGAGCTGGACAAATTACGCGTTGCCGCTTTGCTGCACGACGTCGGCAAAATCGGGGTCGAGGACCGTGTCTTGAAAAAGCCGGGCGCCTTAACGCCCGAGGAATTCGCATTGATGAAGCAGCACACTGTAAAAGGTGCGAATATCATGCGCCCGGTTTCGCAATTGAAAGAGATGCTGCCCGGCATCGAACTGCACCACGAACACATCGATGGCCGCGGCTATCCCTATGGCTTGCAAGGCCAGCAGATTCCGTTGATGGCCCGCATTATCGGCGTCGCGGACACGTTGGACGCCATGACCACCAATCGTCCCTATCAATCGGCGATGGACATTGACTTCGCGCTGAATCGCATCAAGTCGCTTACCGGCTCGAAGTTCGACGCCGTCGTCGTCAACGCCCTCGAATCCGCCATCAACGCCGGAAAGCTCCGCCTAAGCGCCGTCGAAGTCACCGTTTAGCCCTTTAGCCCATCCGACGCTTCGCTATGTGTGACCTGCCGGCCCATTATCGCCGTTGCGGACTCGCGCCGAGGGCTTCTGCTACAATTTTAAGTGGCGCGAACTTCGAAGCGCTTCACCTCATGATTTCGCTATTCGGAAAACCGGAAAAGGTCGAGCCGTCACTGCTCGAACGGCTGAAAGCCTCGGTCAGCAAGACGAAAGCCGCGCTGTCCGATTCGGTCGAAAACATCTTTCTTGGTGAGCGCAAGATCGATCCTGGGCTGCTGAAAAAGCTTGAGACCGCCCTTCTTTCCGCCGACCTTGGCGTGAAGCCCACCCGCGAAATCCTGGATGCTGTGCGAGAAAAACTGAATCGCCACGCGCTCTCGGACGCTAGTCAGCTAAAGCGCGAGATCAAGTCACACATCATTCGTATTCTCACCATGAGCGACGGCCAAGCGGTCCAAGCTGCGGGCGCGCCTAAAATGGACGGTGGTGCGGCTGGCAGCACTGCTGTGACGCCCCCTCAGAAGTTGGGGACTTCATCAAATGGCACTGGCCCACGCGTCATTTTTGTTGTGGGCGTGAACGGCGCAGGAAAAACCACCAGCATCGGCAAGCTTGCGAATCGCTTGCGTCAGGAAGGGCTCAGCGTTGTGCTTTGCGCCGCGGATACCTTCCGCGCCGCCGCCGTCGAACAGCTTGAAATCTGGGCGATGCGCAACGGCATCGATGTAATTAAACAAAAGTCCGGCGCCGATCCCGCCGCCGTCGTCTTTGACGCTATGGTCGCCGCAAAAGCTCGGAACGCCGACGCTGTGATTGTGGACACCGCCGGCCGCCTGCACACCAAATCGAATCTCATGGCCGAGCTCGAAAAAATGAAACGTACCGCGGCGAAAGTTATTCCGGGCGCGCCGCACGATGTGCTGCTCGTGCTCGACGCGACCACCGGCCAGAACGGCCTCGCGCAAGCGCGCGAGTTTACTTCCGCCGTGACCGTCACTGGCATCATTCTCACCAAGCTCGATGGCACCGCCAAAGGCGGCATCGTCGTCGCCATCGCGCGCGAACTCGGCTTGCCCATTCGGTTCGTCGGCACCGGCGAGCAGATCAATGACATGGTGCCATTCGACGCGGAAACCTACGCGAGCTCCCTTTTCGATTAAGCTCTCGACTACATCATGGACGCTCACTCCGCTCGCTTCATGGAACACGCGCTGGGACTGGCCCGCAAAGGCATTGGCCTCGCGAGCCCCAATCCCATGGTCGGCTGCATCCTCGTGCGCGACGGCGCAATCGTGGGCGAAGGATTTCACCAGTACGAATGGCGCGACCACGCGGAAATTGTCGCGCTGAAATCCGCCGGCCAAAAGGCGCGCGGCGCGACAATGTATGTCACGCTTGAGCCGTGCAATCACACTGGTCGAACCGGGCCTTGCACAGAGGCGATTATTGCAGCGGGCGTCCAGCGCGTTGTTGCGGCGATGGAAGACCCCAATCCCGTCAATTCCGGCAGCGGTTTCGATCGTCTGCGCTCCGCGGGCATCGAAGTGGAATCGGGAATTAGCGAAGAAGATGCTCGCCGCTTGAACGAAGCTTTCGCATGCTGGACTCGCACTGGCAAACCCTTCGTCACGCTGAAATCCGCGCTAACTCTGGACGGCCAACTCACTCTTCCCCCAGGGCGACACAAACTACACAAGAAAACGAGCAAACAAAAGCTAAAAAACTGGATCACCTCGGAGGAATCCCGCGCGGAAGTTCACCGAATGCGCCACGCCTCGGACGCGCTACTCACCGGAATCGGCACGATTAAGAGCGACGACCCTCTCCTGACCGATCGCAGCGGATCGCCTCGCCGCAGGCCACTCTTGCGCGTCGTTCTCGATGGCGGCCTGACGCTCTCGCCACACTCCCGCATCGTCCATACTGCCGACGGCGACCTCCTGGTTTTCACGCAAAAGAACGCCAACCTGCGTAGGATTCGCGCCCTCGGACGGGCCGGCGTGGAAGTCATTAGCGCCGATTCCCGCAATGGACGGATTAATTTGGATGCCGTTCTCGCAGAACTTGGCCGCCGCGAAATTCTCAGCGTACTTCTCGAAGCCGGCCCGACGCTCAACGGGGCCGCGCTCGCCGCGGCGATCGTTCACAAATTGTTTCTCTTCTACGCGCCCACAATTTCCGGCGAAACCCGTGTGCCCTTTGCAATCGCGCCAAATCTGAGACTCCCACCGCTACAACAGCTGCGCACGCAAACTTTCGGCCCGGATATCGCTATCGAAGGGTACTTGCGAGACGCTTACCGTTAGATTGAAATGCGGCGGCGCGCCGCCCGCATTCGACAACGCTCAATCATTCGCTGACGCGCAGCACGGCCGCGCCTTCAATCGCATCATTTTTCAACGCATTCAACGCGCGATTGGCCTCGCTCAGTGGAAAAATCTGCGTGTGCATCTGCACCGGAATCTCCGCCGCGATACGTAGAAAATCCTCGCCGTCCCTCCGCGTGTTGTTCGCCACACTGCGAATCATGCGCTCTCCATATAGCAAATCGTAGCTGAACGATGGAATCGGACTCATATGAATCCCACCGAGCACGAGCACGCCGCCTTTGCGCAACGCCGCAAGCGCTGCCGGAACAATTTCTCCAGCCGGCGCAAAAACTACCGCGGCATCGAGCTTTTCCGGCGGCGCGTCGAGCGTTCCTCCCGCCCACGCCGCCCCTAACTCCAGCGCCAGCTTCTGGTGGCGCGCGTCACGCGTCGAGGCGTACACCGTCACGCCCCAATGCCGTGCCACTTGAATCGCTACGTGCGCCGCTGCGCCAAAACCATAGAATCCAAGCCGGCCGCCGGATTTAATTCCCGAAAGCCGCAAACAGCGGAACCCGATGATCCCCGCACAAAGTAGTGGCGCAGCCTGCTCGTCCTGAAAACCTTCGGGAATTGCGTAAATGAAGTCCTCCGGCGCGGCGACGTATTCCGCGTAACCGCCATCAACGCTGTAGCCCGTGAACGTCGGGGCATCGCAAAGATTTTCCTCGCCCATCCGGCAGTACATGCACGTTCCGTCTGTGTGGTGCAACCACGCGACGCCAACGCGCGCGCCAAGAGCGAAGCGCCGCGAGCCTTCGCCAAGTTTTTCAACAATGCCGACAACCTGGTGCCCAGGAATGACTGGTGATTTTTTCGGCGGCAATTCGCCTTCGATCACGTGCAAATCTGTGCGGCACACTCCGCAAGCACGCACGCGAATCAGCACTCCCCCCTCGGTGGGATTCGGTACCGGCATGTCGGTGAACTGAAGAGGATTCGTTTCTATTCGCGCGGGGCGTTCAGCAAACAGGCTTTCATAGCGGGGCCTCGTTAGCTCTATGTGATGCGTTCTGTTTGAACCTCGCGCACTAGTCTAGTGCTTTCTGCCTTCGCAATGAAATGCTGTACACTCGAATGGAAAAGTCGGCGCGACAAGGAAAATTAGAAAGCTGTGTTTACTGGAATCATCGAACACGTCGGTACAATCGAGGCTCTCGAGCTGAAGCCGGGCGGCGGGCGCGTCACAATCCATGCACCGAGCGTTGCGCCAATGCTTGCCGTTTCCAACAGCATCGCTGTGAACGGTTGCTGCCTGACGGTTGTAGCTCTGGGCAAAGAAAGTTTTTCCGCAGATCTATCGGGCGAAACGATCCAGAAGACATCGTTCGGCGCAAAAAGCCGTGCACTGAAAAAAGATTCGCGTGTGAATCTCGAGCAGCCTCTCACTGCCGGCAAAGAATTGGGCGGCCACTTTGTTCAAGGACACGTTGATGGCACGGGTTGCGTGACGCGACTCGATCCCGAAAGCCCAGAAGGCGGCAATTGGTGTTTTGCTGTGCAGGTTCCCGAAGATTTAGCGCGATGCATCGTGCAAAAGGGTTCGATCACGATTGACGGCATCAGCCTGACGGTCGCCAACTGGCATAATTTTGTAACGCCCCTCAAGCAAGTGCTGACGGTAGAAGTTGCCATAATTCCTTACACCTACGAGCACACCAATCTTCGCGACCGCAAACCAGGCGATGCGGTAAATCTCGAAGGCGACGTTCTTGGCAAATACGTGGAGCGCTATCTCGAAGTGCGCGACGAAGCGTCCGCCTCCCCAATCTCAAAACTCAACCTCGAAAAACTAATCGCGGAAGGCTTCTGAGCGAAGGGCTTTCGAGCAGATTCGTCGCCCGAGACCGATTCATTTTTGAGTACGTTCCTCGCGCGCGGGTCAACTCACAGCCTCTCGCGCCTTTGCACGGACGCCGCGATAGTACAAAATCAATCCAAGTGCCACGGCGATCACCGTCCCGCTGACCAACTTCACGCTAAATACGAATTTGTTCTCCGACTCTCCAGGCGGGATAAACGATAAGACGATCCCGCCAAGCGCGATGAGAAATCCGAGCCCTCCCGCGATCCACACACCGAACTTGCCGCCAGGAATGAGTACGGCATGCTCATTCGCTCCGCGATCCTTTCGACCGGCAAGCTTGATCACTGCCGCATACATGTACAGAAACGGAATGAAGTAAAGGATGGTCGTGGCATCCACCAAAATCTGATACGCCCCGCTCGTCGTCTCATTGATATTGCTCAACAGCAACAGTGCCAATGAGATCCCCGCTTGCACCAGTATCGCCACATACGGCGTTCGCCACTTGTGGTGAAGCTTGCCAAAGGCCGCGGGCAGATACCGATCGACGCCCACAATGAACGGTACGCGTGAAAGCCCCGCCACGGTCGTTCCCACGCCGCCAGCATTTCCAAACGTCACCAGAAAAGCCGCGATCATTCCCACCAATCCAATTTTCAAGGTCTCCGATCCGATAGCCAGAGCCTGATACACTCCGGACTTCGGATCCACCGGCGCGGCCTGCATGATCGTCAGCACCGCAAATGTTCCGGCAATGTAAATCACGGCGATCAGTATTCCCGAACTCCAGATCGCGCGCGCCAGCGTTCGCTGTGCGTCGCGGATCTCGTCGCTCATCGCGGAAACTAGCTCCAATCCAGCAAATGCAAAAAGTATCTGCGGCCAAAAGTTAACGGTCTCCCAATTCCAGTGCGGCATCATGTTCGTCCAGGTGAAATGCGTGGCGGAACCGTAGCGCAGCCAAATCACGCCCCCGGTTCCCACGAGCAGCAAAAGCGGAATGTAAGTCATAACCCCGCCGGCGTTTTGCAGCCACTTTCCGATGTTCAGCCCAACAATGTTCATGCCGACGGCTACGGCTAATAGAACGATCGATCCAATGATCAAAAATGGCCGGTTTTCCGCAAGATGTCCCCAGGAACTGCCGCCGACGTACGCGGCCATCGCCGCGCTAGCCAGCAGCAACCCTGGAAAATAAAAAAACGAGTAAATCCAGTAAGTCCAGCCAGCGACAAATCCGTGAAAATCTCCGAACGCCTCTTTCGACCAGACATAAAGGCCGCCTTCATGAGGAAACCGCGTCGAGAGTTCGGTGATCACGAAGGCTGTGGGAACAAAAAAGAAAACCGCGGCGAGCACCCACAAACTGATCGAAGAAGTTCCGTTGTGCGCGGCTGCGGCAATCCAGCGCGGGCCCAAGACCGTGGCGATGTTAAAAAGCAAAACATCCCAAAAACCCATGGCCTTGCGTAATTGTTTGATGGGATCGGCAGAGCCGCCGGGAGCCTGGCTCACAGAGTCACGTCCAGCGCCGGAATTAAAGCATCCTGCATGCGGAAATTATGAAGGAAAGGATCTTTCGAGCTTTCAAAGCCGTCCCATGCGCCGAAGAAGGCGACGCGGCCTTCCTGGAGAAACACGACAGTATCGGCCAGCTTTTTCGCAAGATGCGTATCATGCGTCACCACAATCGACGTGCGGTGAAATGCTTCCTTCAGCCGCAGAATCAGGTCGCCCATGTGCCCCGCCATGATGGGATCGACCATCGTGGTCGGCTCGTCAAACAAAATCGCATCTGGATTCTGCGCGAAGGCCCGCGCCATCGCTACGGCCCGCCGCATGCCCGTCGATAATTCGCCGGGCAATTTGTCCAGAACTTCTTCGACTTCCAACATTTTCGCCAACTTGGCGACGTATTCGTCGATATCGACGTCGTCCAGCCCTGGTTGCTTTTCCAATGGGAACGCGATATTGTCCGCGACCGTCAACGAATCGAACAACGCACCGGACTGAAAAACCATCGTCACTTTTCGCCGCACCTCCTCGAATTGCTGCTCGGTGAAATCTGTCACGTCTTCTCCGTCCACCAAAATCCGTCCCGAATCCGCTTTCATGAACCCCAGGATGTGCTTCAGCGAAACCGACTTGCCCACCCCGCTGCGCCCCATGATTACGCACGTCTCCCCGCGCTTCACCCGGAAGCTCACGTTTTTCAGCACGGCGTTTTCGTCGAACGATTTACAAACGTCCTGAAACTCAAAAAAATTCTCGGCTTTCCCCTCGCCGCTGTTCTTGATCGCGATAAAGTCCGTCATCGTGAAAGTCCGTCATGTCGGGCCCGAGTGCGACCCAACACACATTGCCCCTAGTATCCGTTACCCTTGTCCTGCATCCATAATCCGGCGCGCTTCTTCGTAATCCGCCGCCGTATTCATATTCCAGAAAAGCCGCCCAGCGCTATCAAATCGTTTCCAGTCGGCCTCGTCAAGCACTTCCGAATTCAACTCACCGATCGCCGCCGTCACTTTGCGGACCCCTCTCTCGAATGCGGGTCGCAATGTCTCCACAGCACTCGTTCGCCAGCAGGCGCACAACGGTTCCGGGCCCTGCTCGGAGTGCGGCAGCACTACCTCAGCTCTACTTTTCGCGGCACGTTCGACAAGGAATCTAAGCCAGGCCGGCGTCAAGAATGGCATATCGCAGCCCACGATGAGGTTCCATTCGGATTCAGGAGCATTCTCGCGCGTGTGCAGAAGCGCCGTTACAATTCCTCCGAGAGGTCCTTCGCCCGGCCATCTGTCCTCGACGCACAACGTCCAAACCGTGTCGTACTTTTCGGCTGCTCCAATGACCAGGGACCAGCACGCCAACTCTTCGCGCGATACTGCGTAGTCCACCAGGCCGAGCATCCTCGACAGCATCGGCTTCCCCGCGAACTCCACCAGCGCCTTGTCCCTTCCAAATCGCGTGCTTCCGCCTCCCGCCAAGACGTATGCGCCAACTCTCCGTTCGTTCTTCCCCGTGCTCATCGCCTGACTCTCGGCTCCTCTTCCCAGTGCCCTCCGTGCTCTCAGCGAACTCTGCGTAAATTTCTATTCCTCTTCGAGCGGCTCGCGCCCTGGCCGCCGAATCCCCAATTCGCGCAATTTTTCCTGGAGGCTCTGCCGGTGCAAACCAATAGTCGCCGCTGTCTTGGATACATTCCAGCGATGCTCCACGAGCTGCTTCGTAATATATGCAACCTCAAACTTCCGCTTCGCCTCGCGAAAATCCTTTTCGCCAAATCCATTCTCGTTCGCGCCATAGGAATTTTTGTGAGGCGCGGCTTCCCCACTCGCAACTTCCTGCGGCAAGTCCTCCACGCCAATCTCTTCGCCGCGACACATCACCAGACTGCGCTCCAGCGCGTTTTTCAGCTCCCGCACATTTCCCGGCCAGTCGTACCGTTCAATCGCCGCCAGCGCCTCCCGCGTCAGCCGCTTTGTAAAGGAGGGGCTTGCTCCTTCCGCTCCGGCTCCTCCGCGCAACCTAGCCGTATGCATATGCAAAAACGCCTCCGCCAGCACGGGAATATCTTCCTTATGCGCCCGCAGCGGCGGCAGCTCAATCGTCACCACGCGCAACCGGTAAAATAAATCCTCGCGAAACTTGCCCTCGCGAATTTCCGCCGCCAAATTCCGGTGCGTCGCGCTTATCACGCGAACGTCCACCGGAATGGGTTGCGTGCCCCCGAGCCGCTCAATCGTGCGATTCTCCAGAGCCCGCAAGACTTTCGCCTGCGTAACCGGATTCATATCCCCGATCTCATCCAAAAACAAAGTTCCGCCCGATGCCAATTCGAATTTACCTTTTTTCTGCTGCGCCGCCCCCGTAAATGCTCCGCGTTCGTACCCAAACAGTTCCGACTCAATCAAAGTTTCCGGCAACGCCGCGCAATTTACGGCCACATACGCCTTCCCCCCTCGCGGCGACCGCGCATGAATCTCCTGCGCCATCAAATCTTTTCCCGTCCCGCTCTCGCCAAGAATCAGCACCGTCGAATCAGCCGCCGCCACCCGATCGGCCATCTCGAACCCCCGCCGCATCTCCGCCGTTCGCCCAATCATTTGCCCGAACTGCCCTTCCGTCGCCATTCGCCGCCGCAGCGAATCATTTTCCTTTTCCAACGTCGCCAGCTTCAGCAAATTTGCCACGCGCTGCCGCAACTCTTCCAGCTCAAATCCCTTCACCAAATAATCCGCCGCGCCCAATTGCAACGCTTCCACCGCCGATTTCGCCGTATCCAGCGCCGAAACCATCAGCACCGGCAATTCGCTTCCTCGCTCGCGCATCCACCGCAAAAACTCCAGCCCACTCTGCCCCGGCAACACCACATCCAGCAAAAGCAGATCCGGCCGCTCCGTGTCCAGCGCCGAACGCGCAGCCTCCGCTGAATCCGCCTCCGCCACGCGATACTTCGCCTCGAGCGCCCGCCGCAATCCATACCGCGCCGCCGGCTCATCATCCACAATCAATATCGTCTTCATCGAGCCCTTCTCCGTGCCTCTGTGTCCACTCCGAACTCTGTGTACTCTGCAACCTCTGTGTTAAAACAAACCCGATCCGCTGCCACGGCCACTTCAATGCTTCGTGGGCAAGCTCACGCTGAATCGCGTCCCACGACCGTCTTTCCAAGGACTCTCCCAATCCAACTTCCCTCCAAACTCCGCAACCCTTCGTGCCACTATCGCCAAGCCCAACCCCGTGCCTTGCGTCTTCGTCGTAAAAAACGGCTGCAATATTTTCTCCCTCGCAGTTTCCGCAACGCCCGGTCCGTCGTCTTCCACCGAAAACAGAAACCCATCGCCGTTCGCGAAACCACTCACTTTCACGCGCCCCGCGCGCGAAGTCGCTTCCAGCGCATTCATTACAAGATTGGACAGAATTTCGCTCACAGCCTCCGCACTCGCAGCCAATTTAGCTTCACCCGTCTCAACCTCTACTTCGAGCGCCAGCCCGCGCCGCTCCGCCTCATGCCGCAAAACGCCGCTGACCTCCTCCGCCACGGCCCGAGCATCGCAAACCGCCGCCACCGCGCCTCCGCGCACCGCCGGCCGGCTGAATTGCAACAGTTGGTTCAGCTTCGACGACAATCGTCCAATCTCTTCCAACACCATCTTCGTTTCCCCGCGAACCGATTCCGGCAGCCCCGGGGTTTCCAGTTGCACCTGCAAAATCGTCTTGATCGACCCCAGCGGATTTTTCAAGTTGTGCGAAATGCTCGCCGCCATTTGCCCAAGAACCGCGAGCCGCTCCCGCTCCGCCAACTCCCTCTCCAACCCTAATTTCTCCTCGATCAACCGGCACAAATCCAAAGCCCCCGGCAACTGGTCGCACAAAAACTCCAGCGCCGCATACGTCTCGCCGGAAATTCCGGCTCCATGCGGTCGCACGGTCAACGTCGAGACGAAATTGCCCATTCTCAAAACCATGCGCCGCGGCCCACTGCTCAAGACTTGGAGCATGCACTTCGGCTCTCCAAACGAAACCTCTCCAGTTCCTCCATGTTCTAACGTGAACCGTCGCACCACCTCTATTGATTCCGGAGACCGTTCGTGGAAACTGAGTTCTACGCTGGAAAGCTCAAATGTGCGTTGGACTGCATGCTCGATGAATTTTTTCAAGTTCCCAAGATTCCCCTGACGAGCTTCCTGTCGGATGTCCCCGATCAGCCTATTTACCCGGCCCATTTCCAGTTGCGCCGTCCGCCGCAAAATCCCCCGCATCAGTCTCTGCAATGGCTCAAAAAACACCACGGGGAGAAACAGCAGAATGGCGGCCGTCGCTTCCGGCGGCAGATACGGCTCCATCCACAAACTCGCTCGCCGAATCAGTCCCAAATAAAGCAGCGCTAGGAACGTCGTAAATACCGCATAAATCAAATTCCTCTGCTTGCCAATCTGTAAAAAATTGAATCGCTGGACATTTCGGATCAGCATCGCCAGCGGCGCCAGCGCAAAGCAGGTGACAAGCGCAATATACCCCGCCGCGCTTCCTTCCATTCCCGTTCCCCAGTGCAGGACAATCAAGTGAATCGCTAGCAGCCAGACCGCCAAGCCCGCCAAAACGAGACGCAAGGCGTTGTGAAATCGAGCCTGATCCTTGTCAGGCGCGGCATTGCCGAATCGCCATTGCCAGCCCGCTCCAATCATCAACGCGCCAACAAACCACACCTGAAACATCCATCCCAGTCGATTGCTCGGTAAGATAAAATCAATCCCGCCGCTCAATCGCAACGCTTCAACCAACAGAGGCAGCAGGATGACCGCCGGCGCGTAGGCTCCTGTCACCCAAAACCACTTTTGTTTTCCCGCGCCAAGCAGCTCCCGAATCTGCGCGTACTCGATATGCAAATGCACCAGTAGCGACGGCACGAACCACAGCCCGAGACAAACAACCGCCCAGCAAAAAATAGAGAGAGCCGCTGGAACTGTCGCGTAGTAAAGCTGCGCATTCAGCGCCAGCAGCGAACCGCCAAAAAGAAAGACCAGCGCCAGACACAAGGAAAAGAAAATCCGCTCAAAATTCCGCTGTCGCCGATGCCCCAGAATCACCACGATCCAAAAAAAAGGCAGCAGCGTCCCCGCCGTCAATACGATGAGACGCAAATAGATGGAGTAATGCAAGGCTCAACCTCATCGCGATTCTATCCCCCCAACGAAAGCACGGCAATCTCCAAGTGTCGTATTTTTCTTGCACCATTTAAACAATTACAAACAAACAGCTTACACGCCATTGAAATCCACAGCAGCTCCGCCTATCTGTCCGCTAAATCCTTGACATGCAATCTATTTCTGCTATATTAGCAGTCGGCTATGAGGAGTGCTAATCTTCCTTCCGCACTTCCAGTCTCTGTTCAAACCGTAAGATTACCTATGGAGGTTCTTCCAAGATGGCAGTGAATCTGACCCCGCTCCACGACCGCGTGATCGTGAAGCGCATTGAAGAAAAGGAAACCGTCAAGGGTGGCATCATCATCCCTGACTCCGCAAAAGAAAAGCCCATGGAGGGCGAAATCATCGCCGTGGGCGCCGGCAAGCGCGAAAAGGGCGAACTCATCCCCCTGGACGTGAAACCGGGCGACCGCGTTCTGTTTGGCAAATACAGTGGCACGGAAATCAAAATCGAGGACGAAGAGTATCTCATTCTCCGCGAAGAAGAGATCCTGGCCAAGCTTAGCGGCGCCGCTAAAGCCGCCAAGAAGTAAATGCAGTGGCCGGTCTTTAGACCGGTCCCGTTGAACCACTCGTAGGGGCACGGCACGCCGCGCCCGCAGATGTAGCAAGCTAGCAGACACAAAAATTCGCAGTTCGCAAAAAGCTGATCAGGAGGAAATACCAGTATGGCGAAGCAGATTGTAACAGGTGAAGCGTCCCGCCAATCGATTCTACGTGGCGTGAACATCCTCGCCGACGCAGTGAAGATCACCCTCGGCCCCAAAGGCCGCAACGCGGTGATCGAAAAGAAGTTCGGCGCGCCCATCATCACCAAGGACGGCGTGACCGTGGCCAAGGAAATCGAGCTCCAGGATCCCCTCGAGAACATGGGAGCGCAAATGGTTCGTGAAGTCGCCTCGAAGACGTCCGACGTCGCCGGCGACGGCACCACCACCGCAACCGTTCTCGCGCAGGCTATCTTCCGCGAAGGCGTCAAGACTGTCGCCGCAGGCGCCAGCCCCACCGCTCTCAAGCGCGGCATCGAACGCGCCGTCGAAGTGGCCGTCGAAGAGATCAAGAAGCTCCACAAAGACGTCAAGGGCGACATGATCGCCCAGGTTGGCACCATTTCCGCCAACAACGACAAACAAATCGGCGGCATCATCGCCGAAGCCATGAAGAAGGTCGGCAAGGATGGCGTCATCACCGTCGAGGAATCCCGCACGATGGAAACCACCCTCGAAGTGGTCGAAGGTATGCAGTTTGACCGCGGCTACCTCTCGCCCTACTTCATTACCGACCCCGACCGCATGGAATGCGTCCTCGAAGACGTTCGCATCCTCATCCACGAAAAGAAAATCTCCTCGATGAAGGACCTGCTCCCGTTGCTCGAGCAGACCGCCAAGATGGGCAAGCCCCTCTTGATCGTCGCTGAGGACATCGAAGGCGAAGCGCTGGCGACCTTGGTCGTCAACAAGCTCCGCGGCACGCTGCAATGCGCTGCCGTCAAAGCCCCTGGCTTTGGCGACCGCCGCAAGGCCATGCTCGAAGACATCGCCACCCTCACCGGCGGCAAGGCCATCACCGAAGACCTCGGCATCAAGCTCGAAAACGTGAAGCTCGAGGACCTCGGCCGCGCCAAGAAAGTCACCATCGACAAGGACAACACCACGATCATCGAAGGCGCCGGCAAGTCCGCGGACATCGAAGGCCGTGTGAAGCAGATTCGTGCTCAGGTGGAAAACACCACCAGCGACTATGACAAGGAAAAGCTCCAGGAGCGCCTTGCCAAGCTCGTCGGCGGCGTTGCCGTCATCAAAGTCGGCGCAGCCACCGAGACCGAACTCAAGGAAAAGAAGGCCCGCGTCGAGGACGCCATGCACGCCACTCGCGCAGCCGTCGAAGAGGGTATCGTTGCCGGCGGCGGCACGGCTCTCATCCGTTGCCTCGCGGCCATCGAGAAGCTCAAACTCCATGATGACGAAGCGGTTGGCGTCGGCATCGTGAAGCGCGCTCTCGAAGAGCCCGCTCGTCAGATCGCGCACAACGCCGGGCACGAAGGCGCTGTCGTGATTGGCAAAATCCGCGAATCCAAGGAAGAGAATTTCGGCTTCAACGCGGATACCGGCGAGTACGGCGACATGGTCAAGATGGGCGTTATCGACCCGGCCAAAGTCACCCGCCTTGCTCTTCAGAACGCCGCCTCGATCGCGGGCCTCATGCTCACGACCGAAGCCCTCGTCGCTGAAATCAAGGAAGAAAAGGCTGCAGCTGCTGGTGGTGGCGGAGCCCCCGGCGCAGGCGGCATGGGCGGAATGTACTAAACACAGCGGCACAGGCTTCAGCCTGTGCTCCGGTTTTACTGCTCTTACCAGCAGCCCAAAACCTCAATCCAAAGGGCGTCCTCGGTGCAAACCAGGACGCCCTTTTTTGTTTCCGTGCGTGCTGAGTCGGTACTTCAATGGACTTCTAGGCTCCGGTCAAAATACAATCTGGTCAAATCGCAAGCTCGAACTCCCCTCCTCCTCCATGCACGGGCAACGCTCGCTCTTATCTTGGCTAGGCTAGGCGCAGCCTGTATGTTATCCGCGTGTCTTTTTGCGATCTGTAGTCCTCGCTTTAGCTCCATAAGCCCGCTTCTCATGATCGCGGGGTACGTTCTTGTCGCGGTCGACGCTCGCCAAGGAAAGGAACCCCAGTCAATTCATATCTTGCCGCAGTAGCATCCCTCCCCATTCCCCTGGTGCCACTTCCCCACGGAAAAACCCCTTGTTTTCTCCCCGCACCCTTTGATACACCTTCCCCATCGAAAGGGAGGAGACCCACATGAGCACAACTAGTTCTTTTTCATCTGAACCCGTCCGCGAACTGAATTTCGAGCTCCTGATCATGCGCGTAGCCTGCTCGCTCCCCTTCATCTACCACGGCGCCGCCATCCTCTTCGGCTGGTTTGGTGGCCCCGGCCCCCACAACTTTGCCGCCTTCATGAAAGCCCCGGTCATTGTCGGCTACCTCGTCGGCCTCGCCCAATTCGCCGGCGGCATTGCCATCCTCATCGGCGCGCTCCTCCGCATCGGCGCTGTCTGCGTGATTATCGTCATGGCTGGTGCCATCATCCTTGTACATTTTCCCCATGGCTACAACATCGCCAACCAAGGCATGGAATACGCGCTCACTGAATTTCTCCTGTCTTTCGGCCTGCTGCTCGCCGGCCCCGGCAAATTCTCTCTAGCCGCCGTCCTGCCGGCTCCGCTGCAAAAGTTGTAGTCTTGGATTGCTTCCAATTCGGCGGGAAAGCCTACCAGATAATTTTAAGCCCTTGGTAGGCGCCAAATATTCGGTCCGAAGTCATCACCGGAATATCTTCCGCCATCGCTTGCGCGATGATCTGGCGATCAAAGGGATCTGTGTGGTGCAGTGGTAGCTCGAATAATTTGTAGGAATGCTCTGCGGTATAGGGCAAGATACGCAATTTGAGGCTGGCAATACTCTTCGCCACGTCTTCTTTTGTGAATGTCAGTTTCCCCACCGCTTGTTTCACAGCGATCTCTGAAATTGAGATGGCGCTTAGTTCCGCTAACGTGGCCTCATTGGCCAGCACTGACATCGCCGGCCGGGAAATATATTTCGGGTCTCGTACTGCCCAGATAAACGCGACCGTGTCTATTAACACCCGCACCTAGTAGCGGCCTTCCAAAAACGCCTCCACCTCTTCATCCGTCATCGGCTTCCACCAGTCCGGATCGTGGATGATAATCTTGTCTTTCATCGTGCCGAATTCTCTTTTGCCGGGTGCGGGCTGTTTTGTTCGCACGACATCCACCACCGGCTCCCCGCGCCGACAAATCGTCACGTTCTCGCCGTTTTCCACCGCCCGGATCAATTCCGGCAGCTTATTCTTCGCATCCGCCACACTTACTTTCATACCGTCATAATAGCCATCTCAAATAGCTATGTCAATCGTCAGTCAGCATGCAGCCCCACGCTCATCACCAAAAGCGTGCACCCGTCTTGCGCCGCAGCGCTCGCCTCAAGAATATCCTCACCCTCGCCGGCTTCAGCGGCCACGGCGTGGCCCTCTCCGTCTACCTAGGCCACTGGGCCGCCCAATCCCTCCTAAACCAACGCCCCCTCCCCCACTGGCCCAACTAGTCCCCTATCCGCGGACTTTGACTTTTATCATTCCGGCCGTGATCGGCTGTTGCCGAACTAAGTGATACCATCGTCTGAACTCACGTTGAAACGTTGCCCTAGCGAGGCTAGAATCTAGACTAAGGTTCAACGTCGTAACGATTCGTTCATTCATCGAACAAGAGCCTCTAGTAAGGGAAATCGATGAGGCGATAGGTTCCGTAACTGGCAGAGTCCTGGTTGAAGATTCATCAGACCCCTGGACCCAGTGGCTAACGAAGGCAATATTGTCAGCTGGGCTTGAAAAATTGGAGAACGTCCGCGAGGAACTTAAGCGCTTTCGTGAGGCCCTTCCGCGCTTTGTTAAAAGATCCAATAAAGAAATCTGGCCGGAAACACCAGCCCAAATACCTCTGTCCCGGGGAGTCAGCGTCAACATTCTCGCTCTATTCATCACAAGTCTACGGGGCCCCGACGAACTCGAGCGCTATTCGAAATCTCTTGGCGCCGATCCACCATGGGATATACGGCGTCAAGTCGCCATCGCCGGAGAGGTTTTCAAAGAGCAAAATCGAATTAAAGGATCCTCCTAAAAGTGCGAAAGCTCGCGCCAATCTTTTCTAGGTCCAACACGATGAAAGTCGTAATGCTGTTAGGAACCAGACCTTGCTTGAGGTTGGCCTCTTCGCCGAGCCGCTAGCTGAGTCTACGCCGACTTCGCCTTCCCCACTCCCGGCACCTTTGCCGCCAGAAGCTCGAGCTTATGAATCGCCGGCTCTTTCGCAAACAATTCCGGCGCCCTGGCCATTAGCGCTTTAGCAATTTCGCCAGTCACATGCGCTTCCCGCCCTTTCTCCTCGGCGAACGTGTCGAAAATTCCAAACTTCGGCCCGCCCATCTTTATCGCGTACCACGTGATCGTCCCCTGCTCCTTCTCCGCGAGCGGTTGCGCCGACTTCAGAAAATTCGCTACCTCTTCCTCTTTCCCCGCCTTCGCTTCCAGTTCCACCCAGATCGCTAGTTTTGGCATGATTTCTACCCTCCCGCTCTTAAGATGCGCCAAGCGCTTCAACGGTTTGACCGCACCCTTCAAATGGATCAACTCTCCGAGATCCCCAGAAAATCGTCAGTGGCTCCTGCGCTCTCCGAGATCCCTCTGTAATTCCTCTTTCTTCGTTTTTCAACGCTCCGATTCGAAAGTACTGTTTTCGAAACTAGTACTGCTAAATAATATCTCTTGACAGTTAAACAGATTTGCGCTAATGTTTGCTATGGTCCCTACGCACACTGCCCCTCAATCTCTCCGCTCTCGATCCTTCTCCCTGAACCCTGTGCCCTCTGCGTCAAAATCCCCACGCCAGATCCACACCCCACCGCGCCGGTCTCAGACGACCCAGCTCCTTCCCACTTTTTCCACACCTGGTAAACAGCAATCACGCAGGAATCCCCGCAACTCCTTTCCCCTCTATGTTTTACTTCATACTTTCCGTTACACCCGGGGTAGGGGGTATCCCGACGCTTCATCTGCGCTCGCGGCTCCCCCAACACTTCTCTCGATCGGGTGCATAACCCCTTTCAATGCAACACTTACAAGCCGGCCCATAATCACACATTCTAAAGCACTTACGCCAAAGCTAAACCCTTTAGATGCAACGTTTACAAAAAATCCGGGGGACCCCTCGCATGTCCTCCCGCAAGCTTCTCCCTGCTTCGTTACCTCCTCACTTCATTCCTTCCTTCCCTCAAATTCGCTACACTATTCCCGCGAGCGCACTCCATGACTACTGACCAATCCATTTTTGCCACCGTCGAGGAAGCTGTCGAAGAAATCCGCCAAGGCCGCATGATCGTTCTCGTGGACGACGAAGACCGAGAGAACGAAGGCGACCTCACCATGGCCGCCGAAAAAATCACGCCCGAAGCCATCAACTTCATGGCCAAGTTCGGCCGCGGCCTGATTTGCCTCGCGCTCACCGAGCAGCGCTGCGACGACCTCCATCTCCCGCTCATGTCGCCTATCAACACCAGTGTCCACGGGACTGCCTTCTGCGAAGCCATCGACGGTCGCCTCGGCGTCACCACCGGCATCAGCGCCTCCGATCGCGCCATCACCATCCTCACCGCCATTGACCCCAAGACCAGGCCGCAAGACCTCGCCCGTCCCGGCCACATCTTTCCGCTTCGCGCACGCAATGGCGGCGTCCTTGTGCGTGCCGGCCAGACCGAAGCCAGCGTCGACCTCTCTCGCATCGCTGGCCTCAATCCTAGCGGCGTCATCTGCGAAATCATGAATGAAGACGGCACTATGTCCCGCGTGCCGCAGCTCCACGAATTCTGTAAACAGCACAATCTGAAGATGTTGACTGTTGCCGACCTCATTCGCTACCGCATGCAGCACGAGCGCTACGTTCGCCGCGTCGCCGAAGCGGTACTTCCCACGCGCTTTGGCGACTTCCGCATGATCGCCTACGCCAGCGACGTCGATCACGATCAACACATCGCGCTAGTCCGCGGCGACCTCGAAGGCGAGACGCCCGCGCTTGTTCGCGTCCACTCGCACTGCCTTACCGGTGACGTCTTCGGCTCAACCACTTGCGATTGCAGCGAACTTGTCTCTCGCTCGTTGGCCGCTATCGCCAAGGAAGACCGCGGCGTCTTCCTCTATCTCCATCACACCGGCCGCGGCTTCAGCGTCGACACACCCGACGAGCCTGGCGTCCTCCCTCAAATCCATTTTCACAAACGCGGCCAGCTCGACCGCGAACCCGCCCGTCAGCGCATGGTTCAACACGAAAGCGGCATCGGCGCCCAAATCCTGATCGACCTCGGCCTAAAAGACATTCGCGTCCTCACCAATCATCCGAAAAAGGTAGTAGCCCTCGAAGGCTACGGCATCACCATCGCCGACCAAGTCCCCCTCCACATCAACGAGCCCAGGCCCGAAGATCAGCGACGCACCCACCAGGTTCTCTGATGCTTTTCCAACTCGCGCCAACCTCAAAGCTTCTAGGGGAGCGGCGCGCACCTCACTCGTTGCCTTTCGTACTCGCCAATGGGAGGAGAATCGTCGTTCCGAGCGAAGCGGGGAATCTGATTTTGGTTCACGTCTTTGGAGACGCTGCCAACTACGACAACGGACTCGGCGGATCTGCGGGAGCAAGGGAAGATTTTGCTGGAGACGATGCTTTCGGTGCATTGGCCGGTTTTGTCGCTGGCGCCGCCCTACCCACCGTGAGATACTTGCGCATTTTTTCGAGGCGCTTTGGACCGATGCCGCGAATGGCGCGCAAATCGTCGACGCTCTTGAACAGGCCGTACGACTTGCGCATCTGCAAAATCTTCTCCGCTGTCACCGGCCCGATGCCCGGCACCTGCTGCAGCTCTTCCGATGTCGCCGTATTGATGTTGATGGGCGCAAGCGGCGGCTTTTTCTTGGCAGCCACGCAGCAAGATAAGGCGCTGCACACAAACAGAGCGATACAGATTCGCGCGAGCATGGGCCACGAAGGGGAAACGCCCGAGCGTGGCACTGGGAACCAGCGGAACATGTTCGGCAGTATAACTCATCCAGTACTAACAGATACTAATAATTATTCTGGTTTAGCCCAGGCGCTTGCCTTGGGCGTCGAAGACTTCGAGTTCGCCGAAGAGCGCGGCTTGCGATTCGATTTGGGCGCGGTCGCCGACCACCACGACTTGCATGTTCGCGGAATCGAGATATTTGCGCGCGGTCTCGAGCAAATCCGCTGGCGTCAGCGCACGCACCCTCGTGCGATATGTTTCGAGATAGTCGTCCGGCAGCTCGTTCAGAGCCACGACGCCGATCTGACCGAGCAATCCGTTCTGCGTCGCGAGTCCCATGGAAAAGATGCCGCTCAAGTAGTTCTGCGCGTCGGCCAATTCGGCTTCCGGAACCGCGATGGAACGCAGCTTATCCATCTCGTAAAAAATCTCCGTCAGCGACGCAGCAACCACATCATTGCGTACCGCCGCCGAAACCGAAAAGTAGCCGTACTGCCGCAATGCGTTGACGCCGCTTCGTGGACTGTACGTGTATCCCTTGTCCTCCCGAATATTCATCACCAGCCGCGAATTGAATGCGCCGCCGTACAGACTATTCGTCAGGCCGAGCTTGACCCAATCGCGATGTTTGCGAGTGATGGCGTGGCAGCCAGCGAGAATCTGCGTTTGCACAGCGCCCGACAAATGCACGAGATAAACGCACCGCCCGCGCGGATCTGCCGGAGCAGGATACACACTCGCTTCCGGCTTCTTGCCGCGCCATGATCCGAAAACTTTTTCCACAGATTGCAGCATCGCGTCCGGCTGGAAATCGCCGACGAGCAACAGCAAACCGTTCTCCGGCGTGTACAAATCGTGATACACGCCGATCAAGTCTTCGCGCTTGTACGCCGCAACCTGCTCTTCGCTAGGCGAAACTTTTGCATAAGGATGAGCGCCAAACAAAATGTTGCGCAGCCGTTCGCCCGCCAAGAAGCCCGGATCGGTGCGCTCCAGCTTGACCTCTTCGAGCTTTTGCCGCCGTTCGCGCTCGAACTCTGGTTCCGGAAACGCCGCCTCCCTTGCCAGTTCATTGACCATCCCGAGAAGCGGTTCGGCGAACTCAGAAAGTCCCGCGAACGAAATCGAGCTCGTGTCCGAACCCGCGCTCGTTGCGAGATCCGCGCCAATTCGCCGGAGATCTTCCTCGATCTGTCTGCTGGCGCGTTTGGCGGTGCCCGTTCGCACAACGCCAGCCGTCATTTCCGCAAGTCCGATTCCGCGGTCGATCACGGCCGCATTCCCCGAGCGGAAATACAAGTCGCCATGAAATTTCGGAATGGTATGCGATTCCACCAGAATCACTTGCAGTCCGTTCGAGAGGCGCGCCCGCTTGCGGTTCGGCCAAGTCACTTGGCGTTCGGGAGTGAGCGCCGGCACCGCGTGATTTACTTCGACTGCTCGCGTCGCCATTACGCGGCCTCCTTTTCACCCTCGGAAGAGGGGGCGCCGATGGATTCGGGCGCGCCGACTGCGGCTGGAAGCCGGAACACAATCGCGCGTTTTTCTTTACGCAAATATTTCTTCGCGGCGGCCTGAATTTCTTCCCTTTTCACGGCGAGAAATCCATCGAGCACCGTATTCACCAGTTGCGGCTCGCCATCAAAGAGCGTGAAGCACGCCAGCAGATGCATCAAGCCGTACCGCGGCATGCCTCCGTGCCCGCCTTCGAGCAGCGAGAAGTAGTCCGATTGCCATTTCACTTTCAGTTGCGCGAGCTCATCCTCGGTGATTCCCTTCTCCTGAATTTCGGCAATCACTTCGTCAAAAGCCGCAAGAGCTTGTTCGCTCGAATATTCCGGCTTGTGCAGAATGCGCGACACCATCTGTGTCGGCCCGTTGTACCCGAAAATGTCATCGATGCCGCCATCGAGCTCCACGGCGATTTGTCTTTCGAGAACGAGTTCGCGATACAGCTTTCCCGCCCGCCCGCCGTGCAGCGCTTGATCGAGCAGGGCCATCGCGCACCAATCGGCGGTGCGCCGCTTCGGCACGACGTATCCGATGGCCATCGCTGGCAGTGTTCCGAATTTCTCTTCAACGTTCCCGCGGCGCTCTTCATTTTGTTCCGGCTCGGCCGGATCGGCAAACGGCGGCGCGGCCCCAGCAGGAATGTCTGCGAATAATTTGTTCGCCAGCGCAAATCCTTCGTCGGGCTTCACATCGCCCAGCATCAGCAAAACAGCGTTGTTCGGCACATAGTACGTTTTGAAAAACGCAAAAACGTCCGCGAGATCGGCTGCATCCAAATCCGTGAAATCGCCATAGAAGTTGTGAGAGTTCGCCCAATTGCGAAACGCCACGGGAGGCAAATCCAGCCAGGGAAAGCCTCCGTAAGGTTGATTCAGCACATTCACGCGCACTTCTTCCTTCACCACGTCGCGCTGGTTGCGCAAATTTTCATCATCGACTTTGAGCGCCCGCATGCGGTCCGCTTCAAGCCAAAGAACTCGTTCGAGCGCGTTCGACGGCACGGCCTCGTAATAATTCGTCACGTCGTAGTGCGTCGATCCGTTGAGCGTTCCTCCGCTCGAATTGATCAGCTTGATGTGCTGCATTTTCGGAGCGTTCGCCGAGCCTTGAAACATCATGTGCTCGAAGAGATGCGCGAACCCGCTGCGGCCGCGCGGCTCGAGCCGGAATCCAATCTTGTAAAATACGCCGACCGTCACCACCGGCGCGGTCGTATCCGGCGCGATGACCACTTTCAACCCATTCGCCAGCGTCGTGCTTTCCATCGCAATCTGCAATCGCTTCACGCCTGTCCCCCTGTCGTTGTCGCTTTCGCTTTGGCTTTCTTACCCGGAGTGACTTTCTCCAACTCCGCCAGCATTTTCGCGGAATCTTGCGCAAGAACTATCGCTGCAAGCCTGTTCACCGCCTGATAGGCTTCCGCGATCTCCGACGGCAAATTTTTCATCGCTTCCCGGTGCGCCGCCACCACGTTATAATCGCCCCGGGAAAGCGGTCCGGTCCAGGCGGCGCGCGGCCCCAGCCGCTCAAAATTTTCAAGCACCTGCCGGGTCAATGGCAGTAGCGCCCGCACCGCTTCTCGCCGCTTCATTCCGGCGGCCGTCATCAGCCGCGTGGCCGCTTCCATCAAGGCAAGCACGTTGCCTGCGGCCAGCGCGCCCGCCGCGTGATAGAGGGGCTTCTTAGAACCTTCGATGAGTACGGGGACTGCCCCGAGGCCGCGCGCAATTTGGCGGGCGGTTCGCACCGCGGCGGCATCGCCTTCGATCGCAAAAACTTTGCCTTCGAGAGGGGGAACCCCCACTCCGCTGAAGGTCTGCAGCGGGTGCATCGAGCCCACAGCCGCTCCGCACCGTCTCACGGGATCGAGGACTTCCGAACTCAGCGATCCGCTTGTGTGCAACACAATTTTACCGCGCAACTCTTCGGCCCCGATGCGCGCCAATTCATCGGCAGCTTCCGCAACCTGGCGGTCTTGCGTGGTGATCAAAATGAGCTGTGCGGCCAGCACCTTGCGGGTCAAGAAAGCGTGAGCGTGTCCCGCGCCAATGAATCGCACGGCTTTGCGGGCGCTGGGTTCACTGAGCGTAACCACGGCGCCGATGCTCCAGTCAAGTTCCCGCATGCGCCTGCCCACGGCTCTACCGACACGTCCCGCACCGATGATCGCAAGGGTCCCTGGCATTGCATGTTAGGATAACCCGAGCACACCGCTCGACACCAATTTTGATGCACACTCTTGGACTCGTTTTTTTCCTCAGCGTCGCTGGCTTCTGGGTGTTCCACGGTATCCGCGTCGCCTACGGCGCAACAAAACTTCCTTGGATTAAGAATTTCGCTCCTGCTGAGGATACGGCGTGTCCAAGCATTTCTCTAATGTTCGCGGCGCGAGATGAAGAAGAAAAGTTACCAGTGGCGCTCGCGACGCTGGCCCAGCTCGATTATCCGCGCCTCGAAATCATAGCCGTCGACGACCGCTCGCAAGACGCGACGGGCCGCATACTCGACGAATTCGCGGCGGCGCATCCCAGAATTCGAGCCGTACACGTTTCCGAAATTCCGGCGGGCTGGCTTGGAAAAACACACGCGTTGCAGAAAGCGTACGAAGTTTCGAGCGGCGAATGGCTTTTGTTCACCGACGCGGATGTGCGATTCACACCTGACGTACTTCGCCGCGCCATCACGCTGGCGACAGAGCACAATCTTGATCACCTAACGCTTTTCGGCGACGTGGAAATGCACGGCTTCTGGGAAAAATCACTGATCACTTTTTTTGGCATGGCGTTTCATCTCGCCACCGATCCGCGCCGCGCCGGCAATTCCCACTCGCGCGCTTATGTGGGCGTGGGAGCGTTTCAATTGCTGAAACGGTCCGCCTACGAAGCCAGCGGCACGCATCGCCGCCTTGCGATGGAAGTGGTGGACGACATGAAGCTGGGAAAAATTGTCAAGCGGGCTGGATTCCGTTCCGAAGTCGGCATCGCACAGGATGCGGTCGTTGTGCGTTGGCACGCGGGACTCGGGAATCTCATCCGGGGAGTCACCAAGAATTTTTTCGCCGCCGCAGGCTACAGCTTGCCGTTTGTGGCCATTTCGATCGCAGGCCTGCTTCTCGTGAATATCTCTCCGTTTCTCGGTATCTTCTTTGGCCACGGATGGATTCGCATACTGGCGGCAGTTTCCGTGGTTGTGGCGCTAGGTTTCCAGTGCGGCGTGGATGTGGTGATGGACGTTTCGCCGCTGTACGCCCTGACGTTTCCGTTAGGCGCTCTCCTATTCGCTTACATGCTGTTGCGCTCGACAGTTGTGACGCTTTGGCAAGGCGGGATCACGTGGCGTGGCACGTTTTATCCTCTGGACGAACTGAAACGCGGTGTTGTGTAGCAAGACTCTCGAGCAGAATTGTCCGGAGAGGCTCTTAGGCAAGCCGCTGAACGAGGTAATTTAGCGGGACGTGCTCGCGGTTCCCTCTAATCGCCGGGTTCCGCCGCGGTTGCAGGAGCTGTCTCGGTTGCGAATAATCCCGCGATGTCTTTTTGCTTTAGCGAACGGATGCGGTCGCGCAACTGCGCGGCGCGCTCGAATTCGAACTTTTTTGCGGCTTCGCGCATTTGCGTTTCGAGTTGTTGCAACATTTCGGCGAGCTGCTGTTCGTTCTTGATTTTGGCCGTCGCGGCATCCAATTCGGTGTCGTCGGTTGGGACGGTCACGTAATCGGCTTCGACGATGCGCGCCAAGTCCATGTCCACGGACTTGATGATGGACATGGGCGTGATGTTGTTTTCCGTGTTGTAAGCAAGCTGCTTCGCGCGGCGACGGTTGGTTTCGTCAATCGCTTGATTCATCGAGCCGGTACGGCGGTCGGCATACAAGATCGCGCGGCCCTCGATGTGCCTCGCGCAGCGGCCCATGGTTTGAATCAGCGCCGTGCTGCTGCGTAGATAGCCTTCCTTATCCGCATCCAAAATTGCCACCATCGAAACCTCCGGTAGATCCAATCCTTCGCGCAACAAGTTGATGCCGATCAAAACGTCAAATTCACCACGACGCAAATCGCGCAAGATTTTGATGCGGTCGAGGGTCTCGACCTCGGAATGCAAATAGCGGCAGCGCACGCCGACTTCCGTGAAGTACTCGGATAGGTCCTCGGCCATACGCTTCGTCAGCGTGGTCACAAGGACGCGTTCGTTCTTCTCTGCTCGGATGCGAATCTGCTCGAGCAGGTCATCCACTTGGCCCTTCACCGGACGAATCTCGACCTGCGGATCGACCAGTCCAGTGGGGCGAATGACTTGCTCGACCACAACGCCACCGGCCTTCGTCAGCTCGTAAGGTCCCGGCGTTGCGGAAACGTAAATCACTTGATTCATGCGGTGCTCGAACTCCTCAAAGGTGAGCGGGCGGTTGTCGAGCGCCGAAGGCATGCGGAATCCATAATCGATCAGGGTTTGTTTTCGGGCACGGTCTCCATTGAACATGCCGCGCACCTGGCCCACGGTCTGATGCGATTCGTCGATGAACATCAGAAAATCCTGGGGCACGTAATCGAGCAGGGTCGGAGGCGCTTCGCCCGGCAGGCGGCCGCTGAGGTGGCGCGAATAGTTTTCGACACCGTGGCAATAGCCGATAGTGCGCATCATCTCGATGTCAAACATGGTGCGCTGCACGACGCGCTGGGCCTCGACGAACTTTCCCTGCTTCTCGAGCTCCTTTTTCCACCACCAGAGTTCTTCCTGAATCGTGACCATGGCGCGGTCTCTCTGTTCCTGGGGCATGACGTAATGGTTCTTCGGGTAGATGGGGACGCGCATCAGATCTTCCGCTCCAGCGCGAACTTCGCCCGTGAGCGGATCGACTTGCCGCAGCTTGTCAATCGTATCGCCCCACATTTCGACGCGGTAAGCGTAATCGTCATACGTGGGATAGATTTCGATCATGTCTCCGCGCACACGAAAGGTTCCGCGGCGCAATTCTTCGCCACGCTCGAACTGGATGTCGACAAGCCTATGTAGCAGGGCCTCGCGCGAAGTCTGCTGGCCCTTTTCGAGCATGACGAGCATGCCGTAATAAGCCTCCGGCGAGCCCAAGCCGTAGATGCAAGAGACCGAAGCGACGATGATGACGTCGCGGCGCTCGAAAAGGGAGCGCGTGGCGCTCATGCGCAGCTTGTCCAGCTCGTCGTTAATGGTCGCTTCCTTGTCGATGTAAATATCGGCCGAAGGAACGTACGCTTCCGGCTGGTAAAAATCGTAGTAGCTGACGAAATATTCGACGGCGTTTTCCGGGAAAAACGATTTGAATTCGTGATAAAGCTGCGCGGCAAGCGTTTTGTTGTGCGCCAGGACAAGCGCCGGCCGATTCGAAGCTTCAATGAGCTTCGCCATTGTGAAGGTTTTGCCAGAACCCGTGACGCCGAGGAGCACCTGATGCTTTTCGCCACCTTCGATGCCGCGAGAAAGTTGTTCGATAGCCGCGGGCTGGTCACCGCGAGGCTGATAGTTGCTGCGCAGCTTGAAGTTCATGGAAGGGATCTCCAGGCACGAAATTCGGCCACTGCCGAAACCTTTATTATACTCCTCGAAGCAAATCCGCGCGGCGAGGGCGTTTGCGAGCGGCTATCAGGGACGATTGGCGGGCGCGTCGGCGAGCAGCAACACGCGCGAATGGCTTTCCGCTTGGATGCCGTACTGGACGCGATTGGAACCATCGGCCGTGGCCACGATCACATTCATCGACTGATTCGCGTCTTCGGTGGCGCGCACGAGCAGCCCCGTGGTCAGAGAGAAGTAACTGATGATTTGGTTTTGGCCTTGGGCAGTACCCGTGTTGCGCAGATTGTGGAGCTTGTAATCCTCGGGCGTGGCGTCCAACGCAGATGATTTCTGCTTCAAGGTGGCGCTGGTTAGAATGACCGCGCAGGTATCCTGCGGTTGATGCCCCGCGGAGGGGTCGCCTTGCGGCGTAAGCTGCATGGCGGCGCATGGCGCATCGTTTACGTATTCCGATTGTTTATCCCAGGAGAGTCCGGCGAGCAGGGTGTCAGGAATCGCTTCGTTGCTCTTCCACTTCTCTCCCGGCCTCACGCCTTTTTGCGGGAGTGCCGCGCCGCCGCCAAATCGCGCCACCCATTCTTGCCAGGCGGCGCGTTCGTCAGGAGTAAGTTTATCGAGTCCCTGAACGTCGGTAACTTTGCCATCGCCGCTGAGCGTGAGCTCGATGACCTTACCGGGCTGGACGGATTTGGCCGCGTCTTTTGCATCTTGCGCGGCACTCGCAGACGGATTGTTCGTTGACGCGCCGTTCGCGGGCGCGGTGGCGTTCGGGGAGACGGGGGCCGGGTCGATGATGCTCGTGCGTAGCCGCGCTAAAGTTTCTCCGGCATCTTGACGCAGGTCCTCGACTTCCACCTGTAAAAAAATAATTGCGTTGGCTTGGCCGCCCGTGGGAGCCATGGGAGCGGCAACGCTGCTCTCGGTATTGGTGTTGCTCGTCGCGCGATAGCCAATCTGATAGCGGATAATCTGTCCGACGTAAAGTTTAGGAAAAAGTATGATGCGGTCCACGTTCTCGCGGGCCACGGCCGGAATCCCCGCCAAAATCAAGCAGCAGCCGAGGACACGCAACCAGCTGTTGACAGACCTCCGTGGCAGGCGCGGCTGCGGCGCGTCACTTTTCCGGCATATTAAAATGCCTGCCGAAGAAACTGATCGTCGCGTGGTACGCGGCCAGCCAAGTTCGATGCATAAGGAAATCATGAATTTCATCGGGAAAAACCAGTTGTTCGAAAGAGACTCCCTGTTTGCGCAAGGCCTCGGCTAGATCGACCGTTTCCGCAAAAGGCACGTTGCGGTCGTCGTCGCCCTGGATTATGAGAACCGGCGAACGCCAAGTGCTGATCGAAGCAAGCGGCGATGATTCCCATGCCATCCTCGCGAATTCGCCGCGATCCCCGGGCTTGTAGGACGAAGCGAACGTGGGAATCTCGGTATTCCAATCGTGGACGCCGTGCATATCGACGCCAGCGGCAAAAAGATCGGAAGCACGAGCGAGGCCGAGAGCCGTCAAGTAGCCGCCGTAGCTGCCGCCCCACAAGCCGACGCGGGCCGGGTCGACATCCGTGCGCGAGCGCAAATAAAGTCCCGCGCCTTCGACGTCGTTGAACTCGCTTGCGCCCGAAGCGCCGTAATTGAGCGCCTCGCGGAAATTTAGGCCATAGCCGATCCCGCTCCGATAGTTTACCGCGAGAACGACGTAGCCGCGGCTAGCCAAAAACTGGTTCATGGCGTAGGCGTTGCTGTAGTAGTGCATGTAATGCCAGCCGAGCAGCATCTGCCGGCGCGAGCCTCCATGGAAAAAGACGAGCGCGGGATGACGGGAGCCATCGCCGGCGTTGCGCGGGAGAAAGAGCTGGCCGTGAACCAGCATTCCGTCGGCACCCGAAAAAATCACTTGCTGCGGCGTGACTGTGGCGCTGGCCGGAAAATCCGCCGGAAGCGACTGTGGAGCGAGGTCGCGGATTTCTCCTTTGCCGGCGAGGAGGGCGGGACGCATCGTGGTGTGCGCATCGGAACGCAATACCAAAATCGTTCTGTCGTCGCTGGCCAGGACGGGCGAGGTTTCGATTCCCGTGCCCGAGGTCACAGCCTCGGGACGCTCGTCCGTGGGCGAGACTTTCCAGACGTGGCGGCGGTCAATGTCGTCCTGATTCGAGGAATAGACAATCTCGTGCCCGTTCTCGCCGGCTGCGACGTATTCGACTTCGAAGTTTCCAGGCGTGAGCAGTTTCGCTGCGCCTCCGCTGACCGGCACCGACCACAAATGAAGCCATCCTCCGCGCTCCCACGGAAAAACGATGCGGTCTCCGGCGGCCCAGATTAACTGATTCTCGGCGACCATATCGTGGAAAACGCTGCCGCTGCCTGCATCCGCGCGCCAAATTTCCTGGCCTTTCCCTGTCGAAGCATCGGCGACACGGATGGACCACGGTTGTCCTTCGCGCCGAGGACTGAAGGGAAGAACGTCTTTCGCCACGGGAATGCGGAGGAAGGCGATTCTCCGGCTGTCGGGCGACCAGGCCGCTTCTAAATCCGTGTCCACGCTCGGGTCGAGATAAATGAGCGACTTGGCCGCGACGTCATAGACGCCGATGAAGCCGTGGTCATTGCGACGGCTCGCAAAGGCGAGCTTCGAACCGTCAGGCGACCAACGCAGGGAGCTTTCCGTACCGTTTGCGTGAATCAACTGCTCTGCTTTGTCGCTGCCATCCAGTTTCGCGGACCAGATTTGCCCCTTGAAGATAAACGCAACGCTGTCTCCATTCGGAGACACCGCTGCCGAGTGGCCCTCGCCGAGTTTTTTCGGCGCTCCGCCGTCCAAGGAGACCACCCAAACATCCTGCTCGACGCCTTGCGGCGAACTGTCCGGATTGGGATATGTAGCGTTGACAAATTCCAGATCGCCGCCGCGCGTGTAGACAATCGTTGCGGCGTCCGCCGCCCAGCTGAGATCGCCGATATCCTGGCCGTCGTCGTCCTTGTACGAGGTGATTTGCCGCGACTTGTAAGTTCCGTCTCCCGCGGGCTCGGCGACCCAGACATTGCGCACGCCTTGCGCGTCGAAAACCCATGCGACGCGGCCCTTGGCGGGAGCGGCCGTCAGCTCCGTGGGAAACGGAGCGCTCAAAAACTGTTCAATGGTCGGCGATGTTTGCGCTTTCGTCAGCGGGCATATCATCAAACCTGCAAGGATCACGAGCGGCACATAGCGTTTCATCAACAACCTCCCCTGGTCTTATAATCTTGCTTCCGAACTTTGCGTTCTTAAAATTTAGTCCGCGGGCTGGCGCACGGCCGCTTTTTCGAGCGAAAAACGCGGCTCATCGAGTGGCCCTGATATTTTCAAGACGTGGCCGGACTCGTTGATTCCGATGGTCCGGCCGCGCCGTGTTCCCGAGGGCAACGTCTCGATCGTCAAATCCGCGTCGCTGCCGAAACTCACCGTGCCTTGCAGAGAAGTCTGTTCACGGCCGGATTCCAACGTGAGATTGTCCACCGTAACGGTGCGGTTGCGCATCGTAAACGTCCCGTCGCCTGTTGTCCACAAAGAAGTGCCGGTATGAGGTGCTCCGTCGGCCACGCTGGCGCTCACGTCCCAACCGCGAAATTTCACATTTTGGACCTGCAACTCGCCGCCGCCCTCGAGGTTCTGCAAAAGCTCTTCGCGACCGACACCCTCGGTCACAATTTGCACCGTGCCGGAAGCCAAACCCGTGAGCCGCTCCGCGAACTGGCCCGGCGCGGGGACCTCGGCAAGATTCACACGCTCGAGCTTCGCCGTCACGTCGTATTTCGGGCGAGGAGCAAACGTCGCATGCACTTGCGCATGTACCGTGCCGCCCGCCCATTGCGCATCCGCATCTCGCACTTCGAGCTGCAAATCGTGCAAAGAGCCCTCCGCGTGTACATTCGCCAGCTTCAGGTTTTCGATGGTCAATTCTCCGATATTCAAATCGCCGTCGGCGTTCATCTGGCGAACGAGATCGCTGGCGGCGGGGCTCGGAGACGATCCGCCGAGGAGGGAAGACAGCAGTCGCTGCAGCCAGTTTGGCCGCGCGCGTGGGCCGACCCAGCGGTCGAGCTCGGCGGCACTCATGCGATCCGTGGCCAGGCTAAAATTCCATCTCGGGACATCCTCTCCATCCGCCAGTTTAGTTTCCGTGATGGAACCCGTCCAAGCGCCGCCGAGACCGTTCACCTTCGTCACGTCGACGGAGCGCTGCCCGTCTTTCCAATTCAACGTGCTTCCTTGGATGGCCAGAGGCTGGTTCAATCCAGCGACCGCAAGTTTCGCCTTGCTAAAAATAATCCTGCCGTTCCAATGGCCACCGCCGGGTCTTTGCCAATCCCACTGAGTAACCGCGAGCGCGCCTCCGGTGAGTTCCCACCCGTGATTCAACGGGTGCCCGAGCGCCGCAGCAACCTTCAGTACCTCTTCAACCTTTTGCACCTGCCCCTCCAAGCTGATGCTTCCCGTTTGGCCGCTCAGATCTTGCGCATAGGTGATGTCGGCGGCATTTTCCATAAGCGTCGCTAGCCGCCGTTTTTTGGGCGTCAAGATGTCGCGGGCCGCGCCGCCAAGAGCGATACGAACTGGCTCAGACACCAGCGAGTTTCGTTCCCGCTGCACGCGCACAGGACCGACCCGCAAGGGAACTTTCAAGCCCGGCACATGCACAATGCCGCCATTGCTGGAAAACGCCGCTCCTTCGAGCGCCAGCGGCCATCCGCGCACCGCCAGCGCGCCTGTGAAATACTGGTCCGCCGATACACCATCGTCCACGCCTGGATGAAACGCCCTATACCACGCAAGCAAATCCGTTGCCTGAATTCCTGCGGAGTCCAGATGGAGGTCGTAGCTGGGCGCCGGGCCCGTCACATAATCAGCCACTCCTCGCAAATTGGAACGCGGCCCTTCGATCGTCAGTTCTTCCGCGCGCACTGTTCCGGCGGCCACATTCCAGCGGCCCTTGACGCTCATTCTTAGGCGGGGATTGTCGCTTCGCTCGATCAAGTCCCATCGATGGATTTGCGCCGCGCGCGCCTCCACGGAAAAACTCCATTCGCCAGGAAGCGGTTCCGCGCTCCCGTCGCCCGCCGCTACGCCGCTCTCCAGCGAGCCGTCCAGCGCAAATACGCCCCGCACGCCGTAATCACTCCCGTGCAGCAACCGAAACAAATCCGCCAGCGAAGCTTCCTCCCAATGGACGGTAATCTGAGCGGGCTGCAGGCGAGCCGAAGTTCCCGCCAAATCTCCGCGCACCAGCAGCGTTCCCGCCGATTGCAAAACCACGCCGCTGCGCCACGGCTGCGCTTCCAGGCGCAATCGCCAGCGCCCCGGCGAAACCTGATCCACACTGCCGGAAACCTCGGTCAGTGCAAAGGGAAGCTTTTCGTCGCCATTCTTGAAATTCACGCGGCCTTCGTCGAAATCGATTTTCAGTAAGCGATTGACCGGAGCGATTGCCGAGGGCGGCCCGTAGACGCGCGTGGCCGCTTGCGCAGCGGCTTTTGCCGGGGGCAGCCACTGTTCAAGGTTCCATTTTCCGCGGCTGTTGCGCACCAGAATCAGGCTGGGCCGGCTCAGCGAAAGGGTTCCGAGTTCAAAACGGCCAAGCAATAGCCCGGTCCAACGCAGCCCGGCGGACAGAGTGTCCGCGCGCAGAAAATACTCGTTGCCAAAGGCGGGATCTTCGCCGACGGTCACTTGCTCGGCGTCCAATTCTGGAGCCGGCAGCAGCTGCACCGAATAATGTCCCACCTCGACTTGCCGCCCAAAGGCCCTCTCCAGTTGCGCCGTGAGGTAAGCACGCACACGACGCGTACGAACGAGCAGCGAGGCGCCAATCTGCACGACCACTAGGAACGCCACGATCGTGAGCGCCAGTTTCCACCACCTGCGCGGCATGTTCATGTTGTCCGGAAGTTTCGCAGACTGGAACGCAAATGAAAAGCCGCCGCGAGAATGCCTTCAGATTGATTCTGATTCGCTCCGAAGTCGGGCTTCCCCGCTGCCCATTCAAAGAACATCTGAGAATTTCAATGCACAGTGTGCAGCATTCGCGTCCAGCGCGTGCGAGCGGGAAGGTGAGCCAGCGTCTCAAAAACGCTCTCGATCCGATGCATGAAAGTAGTTTGCACATAGTCGCTGCTCGTCGCGTCTACCGACCAATAAATGAGGAAAGGGCGCCCCATGATCGCGCTGCGGTCCACGAATCCCCAATAGCGGCTGTCCGAACTGCGGTCCCGGTTGTCGCCCATGGCGAATATTTTTCCAGGCGGTACGACGAGCTCGTCGCCTTTCACGTAGTTGCGTAGTGTGTCTCGCCAGCCAGACTCAGGAATGACAGCAGGGGAAATCATCTGATCCTTTGTGGGCGGAAACGAGTAATTGAAGGGATCGTAAAGAACGGTCGGGTCATGAACGACGTAGGGCTCGTTTAGCAGCTTTCCATTGACGTACATTTGCTGATCCACGAGCTTGAGCCGGTCGCCCGGCAAACCGATCACGCGTTTTACAAAGTGCTGATGGTCGGAATACGGATACTTGAAAACGATAATATCGCCGCGCTCCACCGGACGGTATGGAAGAAATTTTTCGTACCACGCACCGCTGCCGCCAAAGATGAATTTATTGACAAGCAGATGATCGCCAATCAAGAGGGTTCCTTCCATGGAGGCAGACGGAATCTTGAACGCCTGTACCACGAAGCTGGTCCCGAAGAGCGCCAGAAGCACCGTCACCAGCAAAGATTCCAGGTATTCGGAAATCGTGGTCGCATCGTCGTAATGCTCTTGATGAGGCTCTTCTTTTTTCAGCTCTTCCGGCGCGGCCGGCTCGTCGGCCTTCAACGCAGTCTCTTCCGCCATTCGTTCACAGCCTTTCCGATCCACTCGGCCGTCATATTCGTTCTAGAATCTCCATCGCACTTTGCGCCGCGCGCTGCTCGGCTTCTTTTTTTGTAGTGCCCTCGCCGCTGGCCATGCGTTTGCCCCTGATCCAGACCTCAACTTGGAACAATTTCTGATGATCCGGGCCGCTTTCGCCGGAAAGCCGGTACTCGGCGGGCGGCATTCCGCGGCTTTGCAAGAATTCCTGCAACGCGGACTTACGGTCTGAGTCCGAGATGCGTGCGCCCCGTTCCTCGAGCGCCTGTTCGAATAGCAGCCGTTTCAGCATCTCTCGCGTGGCGTCCAACCCGGCGTCGAGATAAACGGCAGCAACCACGGCCTCGAAGGCGTCCGCCAGGATTGCCGGCTTCTCGCGACCGCCTGTCTTTTCTTCCCCGCGTCCCAGCCGTAGATGTGCGCCAAGATTCACGCGACGGGCTGCCTTTTCGAGAGAGTGGGCGTTCACGAGTCGTGCGCGGCTCTTCGACAGCTGCCCCTCTTTCCACTCCGGAAATGACTCCAGCAGATATTCCCGCGTCAGCAGCTCCAGAACCGCGTCGCCTAGGAACTCCAGCCGCTCGTTGTCCCGGATGGCGGCCGCTCCTGCCGAGTCTTCCGCATGTTCCGCGCGTAACTCCGGCACCGCCGAGCTATGCGTCAAAGCGCGTTCTAGGAATTCCGGCCTGTTAAACCGATAGCCCAGACGCTCTTCAAGTTGCTCTGCGTCGCGTTGTGCCATTTCCTTGATTAGGGCGCATGACGCCCGTTGGCTTTATTGTGGCGCACTCAACTGCGTGGCGGCCAGCTTCTTCGCCTCTTCGGCGTTGCTTTTGCACGTTGGCTGCAGGCCGCCGGCTACGGTCGCGCACTTCGAGTATGCGGCTGCCGCAGCGCTAAAATGGGAAGTCTTCTCCTCCGCGATGCCGAGAATATAGAAGTTCACCGGATCGATTTCAGGATTGGGATCGATCTTCGTAGCCATCTCGATCTCCGGGATGGCGTCATCATATTTCCCGCGTCGGAAATAAACGAGCCCCAGCCCGCCATGGGCCATAGCCAGCGTCTGATTTTTGGCCATGGTGAATTGGTCGTCCGTGAGGCCGGCGGGTTTGGCGATTGTGGGAGTAAGTTCGATCGCCGACTTCGAGAATTTTTCAGCCTTGTCCAACTGCAGGGCCGCATTAGGCATATTGGCGCTCCAAGCTCGCGGAAGCGTCTGCCCGAGGATCGCCAGCGTCTGAACATCATTCGGAGCTAGAGCCACATCCTTCTCTCCAACTTCTTGCATCTTCTGGACGTCATTCGCCTCGAGATACAGTTTGACTAGAACCGAGTACACCGGCGGGAGGTAGCGGCTCTGCGGATACTTTTGCGCAAACTCCTCCCCCGCCTGGATCTTCTTGGGCCCGTCTGTCATTGTGATGCCATCAAACGCCTTGTAGGCCGCTTCCTCTTCCGGGTTCACCGGTGGGGGCGCAGGAGCCAGCGTCATCGTGCTCGCCTTGTCCTTATCAGTACCAGTTTGCGGCTGCGTTGCAGGCTGCGAGCTCTGAGTGCTCTGCCCGCTTTGGGTGCTCTGCGCCGCCGCCCCTAGGCATCCAAATAGGAGCACCCCAGCACAAATTCCCGCTTCGATCCATTTCCGGCCAATCCCGTTCATTTCCAGCCTCCTGTTCGATTCTTCAAATCAATGCTCAAGTTCACGGACTCGAGTTTCACCTGCTTGCATCCCCCAAAGCTCTTTTAGTGCCTCTCCAGACCCTACGGCCGCTCGACCGGTTTTTCAAGGTTCACAACTTGCAGCCCCTCTTGCGCGGCCCGTCTCGCTCGGTCCGGTCCTCCAGGCACAGCCAGCGCCGCCTGAAACTCGCTCTTGGCGAGTCCCTGCTCTCCTTCGTCATCATAAATCCGCGCCAGGTAAACATGCGACCACGCCAGCACCATTGGGTCATGAGTGGCAGCGTGCTCCCCCGTTGTGAGCCTTCCAAAAACCTGTTTCGCTCGCGGGCCATCGTGGTCCAGCAGTGCCACCAATCCTAGCCCGTACCACGCTCGGATCTGATCCGGATATTTCGCTAGCACCTTCTGAAAAGACGCCTCCGCGCCCCGCGGATTTCGCTCTGCAATCCGCCGCTCGCCATCCGTCAGCTCTGCAATCGCTTCGGAATCGTTCGGCACCGTCGTTGGCACGGGCAAACTGCGTCGCGCCACCGCTTCCGTGGCCGTCGCGTCGCCGCTCTCGCGTCCATCATCGGGAGCAAACTGTATGGCGCCAATCCGCTTGGACTCTGCCGCCAGATCAATTCCTCTTACCAAGTCCGGAAAATAGATCGCCATCGAGGGCTCGGAATTCTCGTATTTGGCCAGCCCGACGTAGATCGGCCTCACAAGCGAGTAGCCGTCCACATCATCTCGTTCCATGGCCGCTTCCACCTCGCCGGGCGAAAGCCTCTTCAACTTTAGCTCGACCGCCCGCACCAGACACTCCGCGAAGTACGACGCAAAATCATCTCTCAGATCAGGCGCCAGCCGCGGAGCCAGTGCCACTTTGTCATAGAGCGGGCGCTTCACCGCCAGAACATGCGGATATTGCTCTGGAAGCGGATCCAACAGAAAATGCAGGTAAGCATGCCTGACGATGTCGATCGGAATGTCATTCGCCCCGCTGAGGACGATCATGTAGTGCTCGCCGGAATTCCTTACGTTCGTAATTCGCCCCACCAGCGGCTCAAGTATCACCGAAAACGTCCTCTCCACCGAGGGGAGCTGAAGCTGCCGCAAATAGCCCGTCGTCCTGTACACGATGTCGGAGACCGGGTCGTGCGCCTTTTGTATTTCCTCTTGATAGATCGGCTGCAGGTCCCTCCATAGCCGTCCTATTTCTTGCTCTTGGTAATAATTCGCAAGAATATCGCTGAATCCTTGGATCGCCAGCAATTCCGTCGGCTGGTCGTCTCGCTGAAGAGTGATTTCAAATTTTGGCGCGGGGCCGGCGAGCAACCCGAACCATATATACCTTGAGAGTGTCGCTCCAGAGTCGCTCAGCTCATGCTCTTTGTAGAATTGCCTTATTGCGTCGACTGCCGGCCCCCGCTGCTGTTGCATCTCCTCGCGCAGCCGAGCGCGCAACGGATGCCAGTTCTCCGCGCTGACGTTTGACTCGAATCCCGCCGCGAGCAGCGCGCACATGGTCGTGAACATCGTCTCACTGCCGTTCACCGAAACATTCGAGACTGGCGCACTCCGTTGCGGCACGTGTGGCAACGGCACCTGTGCAGTGGCCACCAGCGGGGCTACAAAAAACGCCGCCGCCGCGCACAACGCCACCATGGCCTTCCGCTGAAATTGGTCTGTCATGAACTCTGCCGCAGTCCTGCACGAACTGACTTTTCTCTCTACCGCTCCCTAAATCGCCGAGGTGGGACAGACGCTATCGTCCGTCTCCTGCTTCTCTGCCAAAATCCCCTGGGGCGCTCACTGTCCTGTGGTCACCCTGCAGCATCCTGTCAATTTACAAGCGCCCTTCTCTTACGTCAAGGAATCCCAAGCTTGCCCCGCTCCCGTTTCATCCAACTCTTGCAACTCCGTTAGGCATCTGTTAACTGTGAGGATGCGTTCACACCCGCCTTGGGATGGCTCACCGCTATGCGTTCCTCTCTCGTGATCCGAGTTATGCTCTTTCTGGGCGTTTGCGCCATATTTGGCGGCACTTTCTGCGCGCTCAACGCCCAATTTCTTTGCGCGGAGATCGCGCCACCGCCGCAACTCTCTTTCAGGGATTCTTCCGGGCAGGATTCACCCAACACGTCCGCTCCCCCTCGCAAGCTGCGCGTGTCGCAAGAAGTTCAGCTCACCGGGGATTCTTTCTGGTTCGACACTGGCATCGAAGTTCAGGCAGGTGAACACGTAGTCGTCGCGGCTTCTGGAAAGTTGCGCTACGCCGACCAGCACGCCGATACAGCTCCGGCAGGCATACCCCGCGGCTTCAAAGATCTGCTCCGCGATCTGCCCTTCAACGGAGCCGGCCGCGGCGCCCTCATCGGCCGCATCGGCGACAAGGACACTTCTCAACCTTTTCTTATCGGCGCGAAACGCGATCTTGTTTCCCCCACTTCTGGCCGCCTCTCGATTGGCATCAATCAGCTCAGCGGCGATACCGGCGACGGCACATACACAGTTGAAATTAATATCTACGCGCCCGATGCCAACTCCGTCGTTTACGTCGCCAAGACCGTCCCTTCCCTGCCCGGCGTCGACAATCGTCTCTTCTCCAAAATTCCACGCCAGGTCGCCGATAAAACGGGTGATCCGGGTGACATGATTAATTTTCTGCTCATCGGCTCTCAAGACGCCATGGAAAAAGTTTTTTCATCCGCGGGCTGGGTCCAGGTCGACGCCGACGTCAAAGACACACTTCTCCATGGCCTCCTCGAAAGCATTTCCAAGGAGTCCTATCTCACCATGCCGATGAGCCCGCTCTATCTTTTCGGCCGTCGGCAAGACTACGGCTGGGCACATGCCGAGCCTCTTTCCGTCGTCGCTTCTCGCAATCATCTTCGTATTTGGAAAGCGCCTTTCGAGGTCAATGGCCAGACGCTATGGGTCGGCGCCGCGACCCACGATGTCGGCTTCGAAAGAGATGAGCGCAACGATGGCATCACGCACAAGATCGATCCCAACGTCGACCTCGAGCGCGATTACGTCGCGAAAACTCTCGCCTCCACTGGCCTCGTCCCCGAAGTTACCTACTTCCTCCCCGAAGACCCCATGAAGCAAGCCAGGACCGCGACGGGCGGCAGCTTTCATTCCAACGGCCAGGTAGTGGTGATCAAACTTGGCGAACCGGCTCCAAAGCCCTGATCGCAGCGCGGTGCTTGACCGCCTTGGCATCCGAAGCCGCCATTCAGTGATTCGCCCGACGAACCAGGCGACGCGCTTCCAACAGTTAGAGTATGATGTCGCCCGCCTGGCGCTACTCAACCGGCTCTTCGACATCCTCCGGAGCACATCATGTCCGCCACCAAGCCGATCAATGAAGCAGCCCGCCTCCTTGCTCTGGAACGCTACGCCATCCTCGATACCGATCCCGAAGAATCCTTTGACGATCTCACGCAATTGGCTTCCTTCATTTGCAAAACACCCATCGCCTTGATCTCTCTAATCGACGGTGATCGCCAATGGTTCAAGTCGCGCGTAGGCGTCGGCGTTTCCGAAACGCCTCGCGAGGTCGCTTTTTGTTCCACCGCAATTCTCCAGTCCGACGTCCTCGTCGTTCCAGACGCGCTCCAAGACGAGCGTTTTCGCAATAATCCCTTCGTCGTGCAAGAACCTCATATCCGTTTCTACGCAGGCGCTCCGCTCATCACTGAGGATGGCTTTGCGCTTGGCACAATTTGCGTCGTCGATCAGATCCCGCGTGAATTGACGCCCGAGCAGTGCGACGCTCTCAAGTCCTTGAGCCGCCTGGTCCTTGGCCAAATGGAATTCCGCCGCAACTTGATTCTGCTGAAGGAAGCCCTCAACGACCGCACAAAACAAGAGCACGAACGCGAACAGGAGTTGCTCAAATTGCAAGCCACTCTTATGCGCGTCCTAGGCTTTCGCCATTCCGCCTCGGCGCGTTGATTTTCGCGTGCTCAGACCTGATTAAGCTTGTTCTCTCGTCCTATCTGTAATGTGATCATCGAATCGCCGCTTAACCGCCAGGAGGATCGCGATGAGCGCGCACCACGCGAAGACTGCCCAAACCACGTGCATGGAAGACGCCGAGACCTGTTCCTGGTTCTTGGCCTCCAGATATTCGCGATTGGCGATGATCTTGCCGTATTCCTGCATATCGCAGCCTCTGTAGCTCACACTCACAAATCCAAGCAACGCGGGGAGCACTATCCCGGCAGGAAACAGGCGCATCAAAAGATCGCGGACGCTTTTCCAGGGAAGCGCCGACATGCATTCTCGGAACGGTGCTCTCAACCACATGTACGCCGCGTATCCTATCGCCAACGAAATCGCGGCTACACAAAAATACGACAAGACCAGATACTGCTCATTTGTCATCTTTGGGCTTCAATGCGGCTACAAGAATCGTAACCAACGCGAGATATATTGTGAGTGTCAGAAAAATGTATTGCACCGAGTCTCCCAGCCCTGCGGCGACAGCCCAAACATATTCCATGAAGTGCTCGCCGGGCTTCACGTCCTGGCCCGGTGCGACCGCCTGCCCAAGCACTCCGAAAATCAATAAAAGCAAGAACGCTCGCTGGTAAAAGACAGCTCCCCCGGCCACGGTCACGGTTCGAGAGAGCAACTCGCCCAGGCTGCGCCGCGCCAGCAAGTACACGAAAGCAGCAAGCGCGACCGAGAGAACGAGGACGGCAAGGCGTGCAGCACTCGTAGGTGACATAAACCGCTCCAGTTAGTGCGCAGAAGATATCACAGTTTTGTAGCGGATGAGCTTAGGCATTTGCCAGAAGCCTGGCCGCGGCAGGTTGCTTGACCTTGCAGGCTCACGCAGGTCCCCGAACGAACTACGTGGTCGCAATCGCACGGCTCAGAATCTGCCTCGAAATATTCGCGCCGCTTACAACAAGCGTCACGTATTTCCCAAACCCAGCTCCGCCACTCAGCAGTGCAGCTGTGCTCGCCGCTCCAGCTGGCTCGGCCAGAACATGCTCCTCGATCAGCAATGTCTCGATCGCGCCCAGCATTTGTTCCTCGCTCACCAGCATCACCTCGTCCACAAGCTGCCTCACATCCCTCACATTTGCCGCATCCGGCGTCCTCGTTGCCAATCCGTCCGCAATCGTGTCGCACGTCTCGGTGCCGGCGACTCTGTCTTCCTTCCACGACAGAAAATACGCTGGCGCTCGTTCCGCCTGCACGCCGACGATCTTCACGCCCGGCTTGAGCTTCTTCACCGCTCCCGCTATCCCCCGGATCAAAGCCGTGTCTCCCATCGGTACGACAATCGCGTCCACCTCCGGCAGTTGCTCCAAAATTTCGCACCCGATCGTCGCCGGCCCGGCCGGTAAATCCGCGTCCGTCGCGTCATTCAAAAAATAAACGCCCGGCCTCTTCGCATACTCCGCCGCCAATTCGAATGCAGACGCCAAGTCCGATCCGCCGCTCTCGACAATCTCCGCCCCCAGCCCCGCGATTCGTGCGCGTTTCACGGGATTGCATCCCGCAGGCAAGAAAATCCGCGCCTTCACACCAAGCAATTTCCCCGCATAGGCCACTGCCGCCCCATGATTCCCCGTACTTGAGGCAATTACTTCCTCCGCCGCGCCTCTCTTCAACCTCTGCGCCAACGCCCACAGCGCCCCACGGACCTTGAACGACCCAGTGGGCAGCTCCGTCTCCATTTTTAGGTAAACGCGCTTCCCCGTCCTCTCGCTCAAAAAAGGCGCTCCAATCAACCGCGTCGGCGCAAGATACTTCGCCAAAAAATCCCGAGCGTTTCCAATCGCAACGAGACTCGGCTCAATTAAGGACTTCGCCGCGCTCTTTCCCGAATTCATAGCCTCACCACCCCCACTCCGCTCAGCTCTCCATCGCCGCCGACGCTCACGATCATGCCATCCGCGCCGCAGCCGCGCCAGACGCAGCATCGCGGCCTCAGGACCCTGGACCCTCAAGGGATCGCACGGGTCGCTTTTCGCAGTGGATTTTCTTGCAGCTAGTTTATCGGCGAGAAAGGAAAAACGTTCTACTTATTCTCCAGCAGATCGTTCAGAAGACTAGCCAGTTGCGATTCTTCCTGCAACACCGCCGCTTGATGCTTCGCGGCTCCGTCGCTCTTGGTGAGTCGCGCCAATTGGTCCGCCAAATTCTTCACCGCGACGTCTTGCGGCACGTAGGTTCGATCTTGGGGCGTAACGGCTTCCCAGCCCAAGTCTGTTCGCTTTAGCTCCCAGCGGACTTTTTCGTGCCGTCCTTTCACTTTTGTAGCGCCGCTGCCGATCGTTACTTTCGAATCCACCACTAAGCGCGCCCATCCGTGGTCGCGCTTGACTTCTACGCGCTCCACTTTGAATTGTTCGACGATCACCACGGGAAGCTGATTTTTCAACGGATCAGTGTTGCGCAGTACACTACCACCTGCATCGCTCAATTCGGATATTCCTTCCGCCACCTCCTCTCGCGTCGGAGGTTCGCTTCCCGTTGATACCATCACGCTGGCCGGTATCGTGAACGCCACGTCGGCGTTCTTCAATGAAGGAGATACAGGTGGCGCCGGTGGACCATAAATCAACTCAGTTCTCTCGGAAACCGCCTCTGGAGGCCGATTCGGCGAATCATCTTCTGCCGCCGCAGCTTCGTCGACCTTCGGCCCGACTTTCGTTCCTGCGCCAGGTTGCTTATGACCGTTCCAAGATCGCAACGAACCTACAGAATTCGTCGCGGTTAGAATCGTATCTGGTTGAACCTTGTAACGATAAAATCGCGGCATCCCCCTCGATCTCCAATACGGCGACCGGTAATCTTGCGCCTCAAGTCCCGTTCTCACCAGGCTAAAAAAACTATGCTCGAGCGGATCGACCACGATTCCCACATGTCCCGGCCACGCAATCAAATCGCCTGGATGCGGGTACCTCACTCGCGCAAAATTCTCGTTGCCCGCGTAAATTTCGAAGGAACTCGCATACGCGTATTCAAATCCCGCATTCCTGTAGATCGCATGAACGAAGTGTGAGCAGTCCCGTAGGCCCGCCTCCGGCGGTTCCTGTTGCCTGGCCACATTGACAATCGCGCGCCCTTCCTCGAGGCTCAACAATCGTGGGCTCGCTTCAGTTTCGCGAATAGGCATCTCGGTCTGCGCTACCGCAGGCGCAACGCTGATGAGGCAGATGCACACCAGCTCCACGCACGCCGTCCTCAAATTGAAATTCAGGGCCCGTTTCCCATGCCATTCAGATGTCGTCCACATGTCACCCATCCACACTTGATCCGTGGAAAGCTCAGGGGGAAAGTTCCCCTCTCTCTAAAAAACATGCAGGACTGGTGATGGGCAATGGGACTTGCCCTGGGCATAATTGGCCGGTCGGCCAGTCGCCCAAGGCCTTTGCGTACAGGATACTTTTTGGTTGGATTCAAAGTGGGCGCAAAAAGTTTCCGCCAGGGAAATCCTCAACACTCGTACCAGTCCGGCGTCGGCACTCACTTCGCGAGCAACGCGCCGACCGCTGTTCGGTTCTCCTGCCACCTGTGAGACAATTTTTCGGCAATGCGGTCACACAAATGAAAAACTCGGAGCCGATTCGCCAGCAAAGCACCGCCAGCTCAGCGACATCGCCGAACGCGCAGGAATCGCTCTCGCTCCGGACTGTTCTCATCATTGCTGCTACGTTGGTAGCCGTAGTCTTCGCCGTCTACAGCCCCGCTTTGCATTTCCAATTCATCCTCGACGACCACCGCTTCACCGGCGATCCCCGTTTGCAGTCTTCCGGCCATCTGTGGGAGTACTTCACCAGTTTTGTTTGGGCACAAATTCCCGGCGGCCCTCTCAGTTTCTACCGCCCGCTCTTCCTCTTATGGTTAAGGCTGAATTTCGTCCTGAGTGGTGCCTCTCCATGGGGATGGCACCTCCTCAGCGTCGCAAAACACGTATCAGTAGCCGTCTTGCTTGGACTGCTGGCGTGGAAGCTGCTTCGCGATCGCGTCGCCGCGTTGATGGCCGCCACACTGTTTGCGCTGCATCCCGCGCAAACGGAATCCGTCGCGTGGGTCACCGTACCCGATCCGCTGATGGCCGCCGGCGTTATCGGCGCCTTGCTCTTGTATCTAAAATACAGAGAAAGCGTGTCGGCAGCCGGCCCGCCCCCTGATGGAACGAACAACGAAAAGGTCGTTGGAAAATCTAGCGGAAAATCCAACCGCAAGCTCCGCAAGCAGGCTTGCGTCCAACCTAAGGAGGACTATTCCGCGTTATGGCTTATCGCTTCTGCTGCCGCCTGTCTGGCTGCGCTCATGGCCAAGGAAACGGCGGTCGTGTTGCCCGCCATACTTTTTACCTTGGCTTTGCTTGCGCCGCTCGGCAAACCCTCCGCAAAGGAAGCGCCGAGCGAGCAAGTAATAAAACTTGGACTACGCGTGCGTTCTGCGTTCCTGCGGACGCTTCCATTCCTCGTCGTCACCGTCATCTATTTTCTTTTTCGCTTTGACGCTCTCGGCGTTCTCTTTAGTCCCCTCACGCAGCATCTGCCTTCGAAAACTGTCTTTCTATCTTGGCCCGCGATTCTGTGGTTCTACGTGAAGGTGCTCTTTTGGCCTGTTCGTTCGCGCGCTTTCGCGGATCCGGTCCTCGCAGACTCGTTCTCGCTCCATGACGTCCTGTTTCCGGCGTTGGGGGTGTGCTGCGCCGCGGCGATTCTCGCGGCGGTTTGCGGCTGGGCATGGAAAAAAGCGCGCCGTGATTTCCCGGATCGCGAAGCACTCGACATTGAACGCGCCTTGCTCCTGGGTGTGTTACTCCTCGTTCTCCCTATTCTGCTTACGTTGAACATCAACGCTCTAAACCCCGGCGATTTTCTCCATGGCCGGTACACGTACCTTCCTTTGGCAGGACTAATGCTTCTTCTCGCCGTCTGCTGGCATGTAGCTGAAAAAAGCCGGGCCGCCTTACTCGCAACCGCCGGATTGGTCGCGATTGTATTCGGCGTATTGACAATCCATCAGGAGAATTTATGGAAGGACGACTTGACGGTATTCACCGTCGCTCACCAGCTCGCGCCCAGCAATGCTCCCGTGGCGCAAAGCCTTGTGCGGGCGCACGTGCAGGTCGCTCTCAGTTTCGATGAAGCCGGCCAGTGCGACAAAGCCATGCCCATCTTCGACGACGCCATCCGCCAGTACCCGCAGGATTGGTACGCTTGGGCCGGCCAGGGCGAGTGCTACTTCAAAATGGACGACCTGCCCAAAGCCGAGCAGTCTCTGCGCCGCGCCGCCGAACTCACCCACGAACCTCGCGTCAACGAAGAGTGGCAACTAGTCCGCGAAAAAATGGGCCTCCCTATCGCCTCGCCGCAGTAAGCCCCGGCAACATTCTGTTTGCTCCGGAGCAAACAGGCCACCATTGCTCCTCGGCCGCACCAGCACAAGACCCAGCCCTATAAGGCACAACCTCCGAACCAGCGACTCCCTGTCCCGGGCAGGGCCAATCAACGCAACGCTCCGCCCTGCAACACTCTGCAGGGCGTCTCAACTCGATGCTTTCGCAACCGCTGCAACATCCTTTGTCCGCGAAGCCTTCCACAATTCGATGTAGGGTTGAAGCTCGCCCATCATCTTTTGGAATTGCGAGATATCCAGCGATTGCGCTCCGTCGCTGATGGCCTTTTCCGGCGCGGGATGTACCTCCACAATCAATCCATCCGCGCCGATCGCAACGCCTGCGCGCGAAACGGCCGGCACCAGGCTGCGCTTCCCCGTGGCATGGCTAGGGTCAAGAATCACAGGCAAATGCGTCAATTCATTCAGCGCGGGAATCGCCGCGATGTCACACGTGTTCCGCGTCTCCGTTTCAAACGTGCGAATCCCGCGTTCGCACAAAATCACGTCGGAATTTCCGTGTGCCACGATGTATTCCGCGGACATCAAAAGCTCTTTGATCGTTCCGCTCATGCCGCGCTTCAAGAGCACCGGCCGCCCGCATTTTCCCAGCGCCTTCAGCAAAATAAAATTTTGCATGTTCCGCGCGCCCACTTGCATGATATCCGCGTACTGCGCGATCAAATCCACGTCGCGGTCGCTCATCACTTCTGTGACAATCGCGAGCCCCGTGGCTTTCTTCGCCTTTTGCAGCAATTTCAACCCTTCTTCTTCCATCCCTTGAAAATCGTATGGCGAAGTCCTCGGCTTGAACGCGCCGCCGCGCAATATTTTCGCTCCTGCCGCGGCGACCCCTTCCGCCGCGCGCATGATTTGCGCTTCCGACTCGACCGAGCACGGCCCTGCCATCACTACAAATTCGTCCCCGCCAATCACCGTCCCGTTCACGCGCACTTTCGTTTTTCCCGCGCGGAATTGTTTGCTCACGAATTTATATGGCGCCGAGATGCGCACCACTTTCTCGACTTGCGGCATGGATTCGACCGACTCCATGCAGGCCGTCACGTCTCCCACTCCCACCACGCCGATGACTACGCGCTCTTCTCCTTCAATCGAATGTACCTTGTACCCGAAGTGTTCCACCTGATTGCGCACTTCATCGATCTCCTGGCGCGTGGCGTGCATCTTCATCGAAATAATCATGGCTTCTTCCTCTCGCATCCATTTTTTCTTCCCGACTTCTCTTTGCGGCTTTTCCCTGCACGAATTCTCCCGGAGATTCCTCGCTCAACATCGCTGCGAAAACCATCCGCAGCGTCTTTGCCCGCTGGCGAAAATCCTTGCTCCAAAAATGAAAAAACCCACTCGCTGCGAGTGGGTCGAAACTTTTTTGCGCCGTTTCTAATTACAGAATCGCCCCTCGCCATCCTAGATGGGTGGGTACCAAAATCGAAACCAATAAGAGTAGGTGCCGCGATTCATGCGCGTATTCTATTGCGTCTTTCCGGTGGAATCAACCGATTCTTTTCCCTCACTTATCGGGCCTATTGATTTGCGGATTTCCACTACTCGCCCGCGAAGAGCAAGCCGTTAAGCGCGAAGCCTGCTGCAACGGCGCTCAATGAAGCAAGACGGCAAGCCGGTAACGCGTAAAACCCGCTTCATCGCCGCCTAGACACGCGCCCACTTCCGCCTTTCGATATCCTTGGCTCTCGATTTTCCGCAAGAGCTGTTCAGGAAGCTCACCGAGACTCGTCACTTCGAAGCGAAATACATAGGTCACGGGCGCACTTCCAGAAACTCGATCCGTCCCACACGCCCTGCGCGCGGCCTCCGTTGCCATCGAGTCTCGTATCCCAACTTCCTCCAGAAGCGAAATTACCTTCGTTTCCTGCTGCTGCAAGCTCAACTCCGCCACTGGCCTGGAAAAATCCTGAACGGCAAAAAGTCCGCCAGTTCCCCTTATCGTGGAGATTCCCACGGAAGTGAGCTCGGGATTCAGGATGTTTCTTCGATGTCCGGGAGAGTGCATCCACCCGTCGTGAATGCTCGCCGCATCGGGACCCATGGCAACGTTCTCCGCAATCAGGGAAAATTTCGCGCCAACTCGCCCGGCGCGCTCAGCCATGGGAAGTTCGCCTGGATACTGATGCGAGAGAAGGACCTCATGCGTCACGACCACGGCGTGCTCCCGCGCGGCAGCCGCGAGAGCGGGATCCCACTTAAGAGGCTGTACTCCAGCGGCGGCACGCGCGCGGTTGGCGTCGTCGAAGAGAAGTTTCTCTTCAGCCGAGGGATAGGACGCGCGAGATGACGCAGAAGGGGAAACCGGTGGCCGATCCTGAGAGCGGGTGGTGGAAAGAAGAAAAAGAGAACAGGACAGGATGGCCGCGCCAGCGCTTCCGAAAAAGCGCCCAATTTTCATGGTGCGTTAGCCGCGGACTCGCACGGCGCTGAAGCTCAGGATGACGTGCCCGCCGGAAGTCGGACGGCCAAAACTCATCATCGGGCGAAAACGCGAAAAAAGAAGCATCTGATCCAGTTGATGGCGCAAGTCAGGCGTGCTGGGGCCGGAAAGAATCTGGTAATCGGCCATCTGGCCCTGCGCGTCCACGGTTACATCGACGAGCAGGCCATGCGGCAGCGCAAGCTCCAGGTCATGCTGCTCCGGCGCCCACGATTGCGGGTAATCCGACAAAGTTAGAAGCTCCGCAGGTCGCAGAATATTGAGGGGCACGTCGTTCGAGACGGCGCGCACGGTAATCCCCGGCACCATCAGTTGCAGAACGAGAACAAAAATCACGATGGCGGAAAAGATTCCGCCGGTAGCCGGAACGGTGAGCGGGCGAAAAACGTTGTCGAGCAAAATCTCCCCGCGGTCGCGGACCTTGCGCAAACGGCTGGACCAATCCTGCGAATGTTGCGATTGAGCCGCGGCCACTTTAATGCGCACAGCCAGATCGGCGGGCGGAACATTTTTCGGCATACGCGAAAGCAGCACGGCCAGCTTCCGAAACCGTTCGAGCTCGGCGCGGCAAACGGTACAGCCATTCAAGTGCTCGCCAATCTGTACGCGCTCCTGGACCGACGCCGTGCCCGTGATGGCGTCGTCCAGATAGCCCGCCAGTTTTGTCCGAACCGTGGTGCACTTCATGGAAGCCCCTCCCCCGCGCCATTTGCGCGCAGGGACCGATCTTGCGAAGAATCATTCATACGCCGCGCCGCGGAATAAGCATCGCCGAATGGCGATGGCTGCGGCTCGACCCTGGCATTGTGCGTACCACTCTGCGCCGCTACATGCGCCATATTTTGCGCGGCGTCCCGCGAACCAACCTCGGCAGCGTTATCATGTACGCCGCCATTGCAAAACGTGTGCGGTTCAGGCTCGCGCAGGAGCGGCTCAAGCACCTGCCGAAGGGCGCGCCGTCCTCGCAGGATGCGCGATTTTACGGTGCCTACGCTGCACTCCAGCACTTCGGCAACTTCCTCGTAGCTCAAGCCTTCTAGATCGCGAAGAATGACCGCCGTGCGAAATACGTCCGGAACTTCTCGCAAAGCCTGTTGCACGGCTACCTGAATTTCCCTCGAGGCCAACAGCTCGAACGGTGTTGCGCCCAGATCCTCGATTTCGATGGGCGCGCGGCCTTCTTCCGGTTCGGCATCAATCGAAACATTTTTTTGCAAATGGCGCTTGAACCAGCGCTTGTGATTGAGCGCCTCGCGAATCGCGATGCGGTAGAGCCAGGTTTTCAAAGAACTTCCTTGCCGAAACTTACGAATCCCGCGAAAGGCCTTCAAGAAAACTTCTTGCGAACCGTCGGCCGCGTCGCAAGTGTCGCCAAGCATGCTCAAGATCAAGTTGTATACGGGGGCGTGGTAATGCGTGACCAGCCAGTCGAATGCCGTTTCCGAGCCGGCTTGCAGCTCAGAGACGAGTTCGGCTTCATCGCGGCCCCAAGAAAGGGCGCTAGCCCATTCGGACACTGCCGGCCTTTCCGACCCGATCAAATCCCTCGGGCCACCCTGCTGGTAGGTTCCACCTTACATCGCCTCTTTAGAACGGTGGACCCAGGCCTTCTTGCGAGTTCGTTCCCGATACTGCCGGGAGCGACTTGCGACTGGGCCGGCATTCTGGCATTGCCGTACCCAATGTCCGCTCTCGTAAACTTAGACACCGCCCGGACCACCGTTGTTTCCCGGGTTGCTACGAAAGCGGTAACAACCGTGATTCTGGCACTTTGCGGTTTCCAGCGCAACGGTACCTGAGAGCCACGGCCTAGGGGTGAATGGCGAGTAGACACCTGCCTTAAATACCCGGTGAGGCGTACAGCAAGCGCTTGAAAATACAAGAGTTAATGGCAGCTACTGGCTTGGTGGCTGACGGTGTTCGAACGAGACAGCAGCCAAGTCCTGGGAAATTCAAAGTGAGACGGAGGACGCGGTGCTGGCATCCGTGAGGACCAAGGGGCGGAAAGGCCTCAGCCCGTAACAAGCGAATCGTGGCCAGCAGATCAATTCACACGGGAGAGCGGAATGATTAAGCTGCCCAATTGCGCTGTCGCCGGATCTTCAACCACGATGCGCAGCGTCGTGGCTCCAGCCTGTGGTTGGACATACTGACGAAACGTAAAGCCTGTTTTCAGAAGAGCCGTATATTCGCTTTCCGTGAAATCGAGATTGATCCTATTGGCGAAGTGGCGCAGGATTTTGCCGGTTTCGTCTTGTTCGATGGTAGCCACATCAACCGCGCCTTTTCGGACAATGCCTTTCTGCTCAAGGTGAAGATTGTGAACGTCGATCGTGCCGAATAGGCTCAAGGAGTGCGGCAATGGCTGCTCCACTCGAACTACCTTCACCTCTACAGGTATGGCGGACGAGTCCAGCGGACTGCGGATCGCGGTCACAAAATTGTTGTGCCGCTCGTCTTCCGTTGGTGGCGTATCTTTCAGGGCGAAATAGCCCTTCGGATAGCGGACTTCCAACCCGGAGCGCTTCACCTTCACCTTGAGTTCGTGGAATTTTCCATCCAGCGAAGCCGCATCAATGTAAAAGCCAAGTGTATACGTGACAGCGGAATCTTCGACGGCGTCGCGAATGGCTCCCGTGAAATCATTCATGTTGACGAACGCCCGCCCTCCGGTTTCTTCGGCCATTTTCTCCATTGTATTGACCCCTATGGGGTCATCTGTCGCAGCCGGTGTCTCATTCATCCCCAGCGCGCCGCGCACGTAAGCATCTCCGACGTCGCTGCTGGCTTCCGGCGAAACCGTTGGCGAGCGCGGAAGCAGCCCGCGCGCGTCTACGGGGTAAGCCGCGATGTCCGCGCGGCCAAGTATGAGAGCGATGGCCTCGCCGGAAAACGGCAGATTGGTGGTCAACCAAAGCAAGTTCTTTCGCCCCGGAATGTCGGCGACATGGTTGGCAATCGCGGTCAGTGCAGCCATGGTGGCTTGGGCGCGAGCCTGATTATTGAGAGCTGCCATGGCTTGTGTATCAGCATCGATATGCGCGTCAAAGTCGCGCCCCTGTGGGGTGTGCGAGGAACCCGGTTCGACCGCTTCGCGTTGTGTCTTGGATGTCGCGTCGTATTTGCGCACCACCGCCATGAGCTGGTCGCGATCGCACGCGAAATCACAGAGCACGTGCAGCGAATCAGTCAGGCCATAGATGGCGATCCGGTCTCTCGGCTCCAGGTTCTTGAGAAAATCCATCAAGTGCTGCTTCGCATTAGCGAGCGCATGATCCTCAAGCCAGTACGGCGTACTCTCATAAGCCGTTGGCGCGGAGCCTGAGAGTGTATTGAGATTGTCGAGCAGAACTATGGTCACGCTCCTTGGCTTGTTCGCGCCGTATTGCGGCAAGTCGGAGAACGTGTTTTGCGGCAGCGGTTGCATAGGCTGCAGCGCGGTTTCGCTGGATTCAATGGAGAAGACACTGATTTTCTGCGGCTTCCCTCGATCCAGCACGACAAAATCGTCTCTCGTTAAATCCGCGACCGCCCCGTTCTTGTCGCGAACAATAATTCCAATCTGAACGAGATGAGTTGCAACGTGGATCTCAGGAGCTTGGTGCGGATTCTGCGACGGCAAAGCCACCGGCATCGTGAGCAATGCGAGTAGAACTGCTCCCCGGCTGCTTGAAAACTCAGCAAATGGCTTCATGGTTTCTCCCTTTGCCGGCCGATTCACGCAAAGATTACCACGTCGCCTCGATATATGACATTGGCGCCGGCATCCGGTAGTGGGTCAGTTTGAATTTTAAGTCTATTGAAAACGGGCGGGAGGATATGGCAGCATTGGAGTATGCAAAAGCGGTCAAGCAAGGACATAAACCAGATAGCGGCACAAATCGTCTCCGAAGCGACCGATGCGGGTTTGGAATTAGAAGGCAAGAATCCGGCAGCCGTAGCTTTGGGGCGCTTGGGCGGTCTCAAGGGCGGCGCAGCGCGGGCAGAAGCCCTATCCCCCGAGAAGCGCAAGAAGATAGCTCGCAAAGCTGCAATCGCGCGTTGGGGCAAGAAGAAGGCCGAGAAAAAGGTAGAATAAGCCTCCAAGTTGTAGCGCCAATTAGGAGGCCAAGGGTGACCGTCTGTGTCGGGATTCACTGCCCGGATGGGGTTGTCATAGCCGCCGACACACAGGTCACCTACGTCGGCTCCCACAAGGGATATGCGCCGAAGATAGATTATTTCGGGAACGATACTTTCTGTGTGGGGGGCGCTGGCTCAGGATACTTCGACGTTCTCAATGAAACCTTCCTGTATCTAAAGGAAAACCTTGTTGACCTGCGGGCTTCGTCGAATCGCCAAGTTCGGGATGCCATAAAGAGAGTGCTTTCCTCTGTGGTGAGAAAACGGCCACAAGAGGCCGATTCTCAATTTTTGTTGGCTGCCATTGCAGTTCGCGGGAAGTTGTCCCTCACACATTTCCGAAGAGACATTGCCAGCGAATTGCCGATGGCCGTTATAGGCTGCGGTAACACCCATCTTTCCGAGTACCTGCAATCCTGGGTTTCTAAACAGCCCGAGGATTGCTCGGAGGGTTTGCACTGGGCAACCTACATAACCTATAAGGCCAAGCAATTTGTAGATGGATGTGGCGGCAAAACTGATGCCATGGTCGTCGGGCTGGATGGGAAGGTTGACGTGAAACGGCGCAGCCTAACGAGACACTACGAGAATTACTTTGCCGAGCTGGAAGATGAAGTCTTTGACCTGTTTGGAAGTATGGCGATTGGCAGGCTTACGGGGAGTGAATTAGGAATGAGCCTAAAGGCGCTGACTGGGCGGCTGGAAAGGCTCCATCAGCCACGCGACCGTTGAGAAAGCGTCGATAAATAAGACATACCGTTGGACACGGTGGGCCGCTCCGGGTGGAAAAGGCCACGGCATATCCGGGTGGGTTGCTATTGTGGTTGGTGCAGTTGCAGCAATTTGGACATTTCATTCGGTTGTACGATGGTGGTTGGCCCTGGTTGCCGCCGCACTTGCCTGGTTTGTTGGAACGGCCCTTGTGGGCGCGGCTTGGGCACTCATTCGTAGGATCATCGAAAAGCGCGAAGGAATTTAGTAAACGGATCAGAAACGGCCAAGGGGGCGCGGCTCGTCGCCGACACCCGCTCTGGCCGATTGCGTTTGCCAACAGGCCAAACAAACCAGAAAACCTCGTCGGTCTCTGGCTGTTAGGCGCACGGTGTCTAGACCAAGGCTCCCGTGGCGAGGTAATCCATGCCGTAGCGCAACGCGGCTAAAAGTCCCGTGGATTATCTGCACCATTGGCGGCAGGACTCACCAAAAGTGCTTTCAAGTGAGCACCTCCAGCGGAGTTCCGCTTCACGCCAATTGTACCCGACAGCCAGCCCTAAATAGGGGCGGCGAAAGAAAACACTTGATAAGCTTGACCGCTCAAGCATAAGATGTGTTCATTATGAACATCTTGAGCGAAACCAAGCGAGTCCAAGTGATCGCCGCCCTCGTTGAGGGCAATTCCATCAGGGCCACGGTTCGCATGACGGGCGCGGCAAAGAACACAATCGTCAAGCTGCTGGCGGAAGTGGGAACGGCTTGCGCCGAATACCAGCGGCGCGTATTCCGCAACCTGACCTGCAAGCGGATTCAGTGCGATGAGATTTGGTCCTTCTGCTATGCCAAGCAGAAGAACGTGCCAGCGGACTTGCAGGGCCAGTTCGGGTACGGCGATGTTTGGACTTGGACGGCGATCTGTGCGGATACCAAACTCGTGCCGTCTTGGGCAGTTGGCGGACGTGACGCGACAACTGCCTATTGGTTCATGCACGATCTAGCTGGACGGTTGCGAAACCGGGTTCAGCTAACAACGGATGGCCATCGGGTCTATTTGGACGCAGTAGAGAGTGCCTTTGGCTCCGAGATTGACTATGCCATGTTGGTCAAGATGTATGGAACCGATCCACGGCCCGATGAAGCGCGGTACAGTCCCGCACAGTGCGTTGGAGCAATGGCAACCTCTATCGCCGGCAACCCGAATCCGCGATATATCTCGACAAGTTTTGTTGAGCGGCAGAATCTAACTATGCGCATGGGGATGCGCCGATTTACGAGGCTGACGAATGGCTTCTCGAAGAAAGTCGAAAATCTCGGACACGCCGTCGCGCTCCACTTCATGCACTACAACTTCTGTCGCATCCACCAAACACTCAGAGTTACTCCGACAATGGAAGCCGGAGTGGCAGACCATGTATGGGGTATCGAAGAAGTTCTCGATCTATCGCGCAGAAGCGTTAGGGTTGCCGCTTAAGCCTTATGAGTGTGTCCCTGCTTGGAGAGCCGAGCTGGCAGATATGCTGCTAAACGGCGATACCATCCGTCAAAAACTAACCGATGACGACCTGTGCTTCCTGGGGGGAATCCTTGATTTCGAAGGTATTTCTCGGGATCGACTTTGCATCTCTTTAGTTCAGCTTTTAAGACCAGATTCTCGCGGAAGGTCATTTCGCAAAACGTCAAGAAATCGAAGAAGTACAAGCCGGGGCGAATGCTTCAGTTGAGCACGCTGCGCTCCGTTCCTTCCCTTTGCGCTTGTGCCCGTGCCCTTACCCAGAGCACAAGGTCTGTCACAAGGGACGGACGTGGGCCGCTAGTTGCATTCGCCCCGGCGGAAGGTAGCACAACGGCAATTGGGGGACCAACCCACATGGAAAAAGACAGTCGGCCAATTCAAACTGACCCACTACCCGGCATCCAGGTCCCGCTAGACCAGAACGGGAAAAAGTTTGCGAAAGTCGAAATCGTGAGCGTGGAGGCAGGCGAATCAACGCCCGTGACGGTACCACTGATCTGGCTTGGTTCAAGCTCAATGCATCTGACTAAGACATAAGTTCGGCGCCAAGCGCCGGGGCGTGCGGGCGTGTTGTGGTCTGAATGTACGAAGCGAGGCGATCGAAGGCGACGCAGATTAGGGTTTGGGATGGGCGGAGAAGAAGGCCCAGATGATGTCGGAGGCGGGTACATGGTTTCCGCTAACAATCAGACCCGGCCACATGTGGTGGCCGCCTTGGATGGCGTAGAGGGCTACGGCGGTGCCCTCCTGGCAACCGGAATAGTTGTCGATGTAGACTTCGGCGGATTCGGAGTGTTTGGGTGCCAGCGAGCGCCATCCTTCCTTACCCAGAATTTGATCGTGGCAGCCACGGATGTATCGGCGCGTCGCGGGCCGACTTGAAAGGGAGTGCTGCTGCCATCGAAGGGCACCAGGCGGTCAGCAGTGCCGTGAAAAACGAGAACGGAGACGCGCTTCGCGGGTTTGCACTCCACGTTTTGCGTCGCCGTCTGCGAAAGAAAAGCAGTTGATTGCCGTGTCCGAGAGACATTGGGTGTGCGACTAAAATAGAAAGCCGAGTTTCGAGGAAAGACCCCGGCAGTTTATTGAGGGACTGCAGCGGAAACTCCCATGTCTTTGAGAGCTTGCTCGGCTACCTGGCCGGCCATAGTGGGGGTGCCGATGAGTTTACGAAGGGCTTCAATGCCGCGCGGATCCTTGATCACGCCCAAGGCGTGAGCACATTGGGTTGCAAGACCGCTGGAGGGATCCAAAGCTAGTTCTAGCTGCATCGTTTGAATGAGGGCGGGAACGGCTTGCGGATCACCTAATTTTTCCAAAGCGGTTGTGGCTTCGATTCGCAGTGGAACCGGGACTCGCTTATCCTGCATTACGCTCACTAGCGGCGCGACGCTGGCTGGAGATTTCAGCTTTCCTAGCGCTGTCACCGCAGCGTAATTGGTTTTGGCGGCTTTCCCTAAGGGACCCACAGCCGCCGGATCGCCCAGGTTACCTAGGGCTTCCGCCACTTTGACGCGGACGTCGGCATTTTCGTCGGTGAGGGAATGGATCAGGGCGGGCAACACGCGTGGATCGTGGAAATGGGAAAGCGCCGTGGCCGCAGCAGCGCGCTGCGAGTAGTTGTCTGCTTGCAAGGACTGGATAAGTGCCGGAACGACTCGAGGATCTTGAAATGCCCCGAGCGCTTCCGCTGCTTCAGGCTGAATCCCGGCGCCTTTTGTTTGCAGGACATCGAGCAACGGCCCGATGGCGCGCGGATCGCGCAAGACCGCGAGTCCCACCGCCGCGTGCTTTCCAGCTCCTGGGTTAAGAATATTTAGAAATTTTATAAGCAGGGGTTCCGCTTCAAGGCTGCCAGTTCTCGCCAACACATCGATCGCGTCATCGATTTCAGGCCCCCGAAATCCACCAGATTCGCTTGGGAGCTCAGGCCGGGCCATGCCGTCCGCCTCAATCCAGACGTTGTACTTCAGGATTTCAGCGATAGGGTGAGCTGCAGCTGCGGGCGGCGATTGCATGGCGTGAAGAGCACGGAGAGCAGAGCCGCGAGTTTGCGTATCCGAGAATGCTTCCAGCAAAGCAGGACCCACGGCCCGTTCGAGAGCGTCGAGTTCCGGAGACTTGGGCGAGTTCGGCATCCGAAAAAGGAGGCGCGCCAGAGTGTCTGCGGCAAGGCTACGGACGACTACATCTTCGTTCTTAAGAAGGGGAACGATCTGCCTCGTATCGTCGAGCGTGGCGAAATTCACGAACGCAGCAATCGCGGCCCGGCGAACGCTCTCGTCGCTACTGGAGACGAGTGCCAGCAAACTGCTTCCGGCGGCCGCGTGCTGTTCCGGAGAGAGCCCCGCTTGCCCATCCTGTGAATAGCTGATCAGAGTAGCCAAGGCGTTGGCGGCGGCAACTACAACGTTTGGCTTCGGGTCTTTCAGCAGAGCAGTCATCGGAGTGGCGGCGGCGTCATCGCCTATCACGCCGAGGGCTTCGGCGGCCGCCGCGCGGACCAGAGCATGCGAGTCTTTCAAGCTTGCGATGAGCGCAGGGACCTCGCTCAAGTTCTGTTCGTGATCCAGTCCCCGCATGCTCGTGTCGCGGAAATCGAGCTGGCCAAGTTTATCCGCTGCGGCGGCGCGAACCAGGGAGCTTGGATCGCTCAACAGGGGAATCAGTTTAGGGATTGCGGCTGGGTCGTCGCAGGCTTGATCATGTCCAGGTGTCGGGATTCGGCGGAGGCTTGTGTAGCGGCGTTGCGCTCGCCGGATTTAGCCGCTGACTGTGGACTTGGGATTAACTTGGGGGCAGGTGCGGCGGCGGTGAGCGCCGTTGCCGCGTGTTGCTTCACGGAAGGATCAGAATCGTTCGCGTGTGCTTTCAGAATGGAGACGGCGTCCGCGCCGCCCACCGAACCAAGAGCGTCGATAGCGGCGACGCGCACTTGCATGTCGCGATCGTCGGCGAGAGATTTCAAGGCCGGAAGTGCTTGGTTCAGGCCAAAATCCGGATGGCCCATTCCTGGGTCGTCGATCTGCTTCGCCATATTGCCTAATTCCTGGACGGCCGTCGCGAACGCGATCCGCACAGCCGGGTTCGCATCCGACGCAGCAGGGAGAAAGGCTTCGACGAAGGCGGGGCGAGGCGGATCCTCATAAAAGGGATTCTGTTCGGCGCAATCGGCAAGCAAAGCGACAATGTTGGATTTTTGTGCCGCGGACTTTGAGGTTTTCAAAACCGGAGGCAGCACCTTCAAGCCCAGCTCGGGATTGGTCAAGAACGCATCCTCAACGCTGGCCTTTGTGGTTTCGTCTTCCGAGGCGGTGGCATCCACGACGGCTTGGATTCCCAGCGGCCCCATCTGGAAAAGCTGTTCCGACGCGGAGTTTCCCGCTTCGCCTTTCAGTTGGTCCGCGAGCGGAGCAATCGACCGCGGATCGTTAAATTTTCCGAGGGTGTGGATCAGCACCTTGCATTCCGCCGTGTTCGAACCTGCGTGTTGAAGAGCGGAAACCAGCAGGGGGACGGCGGAGGGGTCGGTCAACTTATCCAGCGCCGCTTCCGCGGCGCCGCGCACGGCGGGATCCTTGTCGGTCAGATGCTGAAGCAGATTGGGAACGTCGGCGGCCTTCGTTTGCGCGCGCAGGCCGGCGGCTGCGAATGCCCCGAGCAGGAAAAAAGCGAGCGAAAAACAGGTTCGCGCTAAGGCGCAAAGAATGGGGCTTCGCTGGCAGGAACGCATGGTGAGGGACCTCCGTCGTACCTTCCCTGTAGGTCCAACGTAGGCTGTCCCACCGAGTAGCGCAATGTGCCTGGCGGGTGGCGATGCGAACGCGGCAATACCCGTAACGCTGCTGCGAACAGGGGAGCAGAATGCCAATTACGGCTTGGGGTGCGCGGCGAAGAATTGCCACATGATGTCTGTGGCGGGGACGTGGTTGCCGCTGATGCGCAGGCCGGGCCACATGTGGTGGCTGCCTTGGATGGCGTAGAGGGCTACGGCGGTGCCATCCTGGCAGCCGGAATAGTTGTCGATGTGGACTTCGGCGGATTCGGAGTGTTTGGGTGCCAGCGAGCGCCATCCTTCCTTACCCAGAATTTAATCGTGGCAGCGACGAATGTATCGGCGCGTCGCGGGCCGACTTGAAAGGGAGTGCTGCCGCCATCGAAGGGCACCAGGCGGTCAGAAGTGCCGTGAAAAACGAGAACGGAGACGCGCTTCGCGGGTTTGCACTCCACGTTTTGCGCGCCTTCGACGGGAGCGATCGCGGCAACTTTGTCGGAAAGCTCGCAGGCAAGCCGGTAAGACATCATGGCGCCGTTCGAGATCCCCGTGGCGTAGACGCGTTTGGGGTCCACCTCGTCTTCGCGTTCGAGCTTTGCGATTAGCGCGTTCAGAAAACCGACGTCATCGACATGATTGAGCATGGCGTAGCCGCAGCAATTGCCTGCGTTCCAGGTGGGAGCCTTGGCGTCGGGGTCGCGCCCCGTGCCGCTGGGGTAGACCGCGATGAAATCGTTCTTGTTGGCGAGCTCGCTCATGCGCGACATGCGCTCAGCGGATTCCGGGCTCTGCGTGGCGCCGTGCAGGACAATTACAAGCGCGGCGGGCTTGGTGGCATCGTGATGCGGCGGAACATGGAGAATGTAGCGTCGCGTCCGGCCTGCGAATTCCATGGTCAGGGATTTGCTACTGGCTTGTGAAGCCATCAGTCGATAAGCGGCCACGGCGAACAGTCCGCACAAGGTAGCGGCGGCTGCGCCAACTAAGAGGATTTTCTTCGAGGGCATGGGCGTCTCTACCCCAATCCTAAAATAAGGAACACGGATTCCGCGGGCGAGTTGCTGCAGTCGTTACCCGAGAAGAACGGGCGCGCGCCTGTTGACTGGCTGCACGATTGACGGGATGAGGATTGACGGGATGAGGGTTGCCGAATTGGGGGCGCGCACAGGGGAAAGCCTCGACAGAGAGCGGCCATCAAAGCTAAAGATAGAGTCTACAACCGGACCATCAATCTAGAAGCCTTCGAACGCGGGCGGAGAATCGCTGCCACCATGTCCACTCTGTCAGAGCTCGAATTCCTCCTCGTGTCGAACGACTATGGCACGCTCACCGCGGTTTCCGGGGGCGTAAAGAAATTCGGAGCCAAGTTTGGGCTGGTCCCCACTTCGGAAGCGGCCCGCGATTACCTCGAGCGGAAGAAGATCGATGGCGTCTTTGTGGATATGCAGGTTGCCGGATCCCTCGAGTTGATCGAGGCCGTCCGCAAAGGTTCGTCCAACGGAAAGGCCGCGATTTTCGCGTGTGTGCAGACCGCGCGTGAAACGACGGCCGCCCTGAACGCCGGAGCAAACTTCGTGCTGCGCACGCCCCTCAGCGTGGAAGCCGTGGCCCTGCACATCACCATTGCCAAAGACGTCATGCTGAGCGAGCGGCGGCGCTACTTCCGCCACCCGGCCAACCTTCCTGTAACGCTGCAAGAAGGAGCGGCCGAGCAGCATGCGCGCATCACGAACTTGAGTGAAGGTGGAATGGCGATTCGCGGCGGCAAGCCTTTGGCGCATGGGACGTCGCTGGAGTTCCGCTTCGAACTAGGGTACGGAGCGGAAATCAGCGGAAAGGGCTTGGTGACCTGGAGGAACACCGAAGGAGCCGCGGGAATTTTGTTCCAGACACTGCATGGAATGGGACGCGGGCATCTGGGCGCTTGGTTGACGGTACGGCAACAGTTTTCAGGAAGGCCTCAAGAGTAAAAAGGTTCGCCCGGGATTCGCAATGTGAGCCAATGGGGCCGCGGCGAGCTGGGCTGAAAAAGTCCCTTCGCAAGCGATTCGTAAACAAAGGGATTGCTTACATCGAAAAAGCCCCATTTGTTAGCTAGCCGTTAGCCTAAAACATTCAGTAAAATTAAAGATTAGGGCACATGCGCATGGCTTTGGGCTGGGAAGCCGGTCCAAGACGTGTCGGTCAGAGTGGCTGCTGCCGTGTGAACGAGTAGAATCAATTCCCTCCCCCGGAGGAATTTCGGGCGAGGCGGAGAATGCGGAATGACGCGTTCGGATGAGCTCAAAAAAGTGGCGACGGTTGCGGGCCTGGCAGCCGTGTATTTCGTCGCGGGGAAACTGGGATTGCAATTGGCCTTTGTGCATGCGAGCGCGACAGCCGTGTGGCCTTGCACGGGGATTGCGATTGCCGCGCTGCTCATATTTGGCTACCGAGTTTGGCCTGGCATATTGATAGGCGCATTTCTGGTGAATTTGACGACGGCCGGCAACGTGGAAACGTCGATAGGAATCGCGGCGGGAAATACTCTGGAAGGCCTGGCGGCGTGGTATCTGGTGCGCCGGTTCGCTCGCGGCAAGGAAGCGTTTGCGCGAGCGCAGGATATTTTCAAGTTTGCGCTGCTGGCAGGGATCGCGGCGACAACAATCAGCGCGACGATCGGAGTGGCGACACTGGCCGCGGGAGGTTTCGCGGATTGGGCGGCGTTTGGCTCGATCTGGATTACGTGGTGGCTGGGGGACGCGGTTGGGGCGGTGACTGTGACGCCCTTGCTTCTGCTGTGGTGGGAGAATCCCCGCTTGAGTTGGACTCGCGAGCAAATTACGGAACTGGCGATCCTATTTTTTGGACTATTTTTCACGGGCTGGATTGTGTTCGGCAAGCCATTTCATCCTCAACTGAAGAACTATCCTTTGGAGTATTTGTGTGTTCCATTTTTGATCTGGGCGGCCTATCGATTTGGACGCCGCAAGGCGGCGACGGCAATGTGTGCGCTCTCGGGCATTGCGGCGTGGGGCACCCTGCACGGATATGGGCCATTTGCCAGGGAATCGCAGAACACATCGCTATTGTTGATGCAGGCGTTCATGGGGATCATGGCGATCACGACGCTGGTTCTGGCCGCGGAGATCACCGAACACCGGCAATCCGAGGAACGCGTGCGAAATTTGGCGGTGAGCGATCCACTGACGGGTCTGGCGAATTACCGGCAAGTGGTGGAGGCGCTCGAAACCGAAATCAAGAGGTACGGCAGAACCGAACGGCCGTTTGTGGTTCTGCTGCTGGATCTGGATGGGCTCAAGAAAATCAACGATGCGTATGGGCATATCGTGGGCAGCCGGGCGCTTTGCCGGCTGGCGGATATGTTGCGGCTTTATTCGCGCGAAATGGATACCGCGGGACGATATGGCGGCGACGAATTCGTACTGATTCTGCCGGAAACGGACGCGGAAGCGGCGCGGATGGTGGCGCAAAGGATTTCCAAGCGGCTTGCCCAGGATGGAGAAGAGCCAAAGATCTCGGTGAGCATTGGGAGCGCCGTTTTTCCAGACGATGGAGAATCCCTCAACGAAATTTTGGGAGCGGCGGACCGCGACCTATACCGCGACAAGGGCGTTCCAAAGAGGAAGTCGCTGCTGCCCAGTTGAACCCTGCCGAGGTGCGAATCGCTTCCCTTTTTGTTTTGTTCCACGCAATTCATTTTGCCGACTCCAGGTAATGTCGGCTTTGTTGTTGTGAGCGAGTCAGGCAAGCCCCTACAAAAATCTCTGGCCGCGCGCCTCACCTCAAATTGGCGTTGAAAAATTGGTAAGCCAGGTTGGCGGTCTGCGCGTGGATGTCGTCGCGGAGAATACCGGCATTGTCGAGGCAGAGCTTGGGTTGTGTTTGATCTCCCAGTTCGAGGCAGGTGGCGAGAAACGTGTAGTGGCCAACGTCTTGAATGATAGTGAGTTGCGCTCCGGGAATGTGAGCGGCGAAGAATTTTGCGCTGGTATCCAGCGGAACGATGGAATCGGCCGATCCCGCGACGATTTTGACAGGAATGGTGATTCCAGCGAGGGAGTCGGGAGCGAATGCGGGACCCAAAGCAGGAGCCATGGCGAAGACGGCGCGGATGCGCGGGTCGCGGTGGGATTCCGCTCCCTCGCGAAGCGCGGCTTGAAAGGAGGGATCGGATTTAGCGAGAGCGGTAATTTTGGCGGAGAGGGCAGGAAACTCGGGAGGGTCAGCGCACGTGCCATCGGCGCTGGCAGATTTGCAAAAGGCTTCCGCGCGGGAAAAGTCTCCGATGCCGCCGGCGATTTCGATGACCGTGAATCCGCCGAGAGAAAAGCCGGCAGCAGCGATACGGTTGGGGTCGATGCGAGGGCCGAACGTGGAATCAGCGAGTATGGCGTTGAGGACGGAAGTGAGGTCGCGGGCGCGTTCCCACCATAGAGAGAATCCCTGGACAGTGTAAGGCTCGAGCGCGTTGTTGCCGGGATGATTCACGGCCGCGGCGATGTAACCGTGGGAGGCGAGAGCCGTACCGAGCCAGGCCATCATGAGGGAAGAGCCTCCGGTGCCATGAGAGAGGAGGATGAGCGGAAGCTTTTCGGGGGCCAAGATGACAGGAGCGTCAGGGGCGGCCTTGCCGGCAAGGGCAAAAGGGGCGCTGGGCGAGCCAACCCATTCGTCTTTTTCGACGGCGGTGGGGTCGGCGGGATACCAGATGTCGGTTACGAGGGCGTGGGTCTTTGCGCCGCGCCAGTCGTAAGGCTCGGGCGGGGCGAATTGGCGGTGCATGACGCCAACTTTCCCGAAATGGACCTTTGCTCTGCCGGCTTCCGAGGTGGAAACAAAAAGGATTGACAGCGAAACGAAGAGAACGGCAAAAGATGCGAGTGTGCGGTTCATAGCGATTCCGGCCCCATGGAATTTCAGAAACACTTTAGACGATTTGCGATAGAAGATGCGAGCGGTTAACCGAATTAGGTAGCTCCGCCCCCCACCCCGGGGTGTCCGCAAGTTATGAAGTAAAGGCATGAAACGATTCGAGTTGCGGGAATTCCTGCGTGTTACGCACTTTGCGGCTGTGGAAAAAGATAGGACGGTTTGGGCGCACCACGGGCGACGCAGAAGGCCTTAAGAACAAAAACGCCAGCAGGATGCTGGCGCTACTGAGAACAAAGCACAAAGTTACCTAGGATCACTTATACGCTTGAAGTAACAGTTTGTCAAGCACCAAAATGGGAAAAAATCAATATGATCGGGGGGCGATTTGCGATGGAGTTCTCGCCTTGTTCGCATGAGGCCCAAACCGGGCGCGGAAATGGGCTAGGTGCGGCGGCTTGCCTCCAGCTGGCCGATGAGGGCCTGCGATGGGTAGCACATTCCTGGGTTAGGCGCTGTGGGCGGTAGGTTGGGGGAGAAGTTCACAGCTTGCAGCCGACGGCTCACAGAAAACACGGTGGGGCCGGTTGGAGTTGCGGCGGAATTAAACGCGCGAAATGGGCGCTGGCGCTCTGTGGGTCGCTTTGCTCTGACGAAACTTGAGGTTGCGGATGGCCTTGAGTCGCTTTTTCTGCGCGTCTGCTGGCAGCTTTTGAAAACAAACGTACGCGGCTTGCGCTAGATTGTCTAAATTCAGCTGGCTTGGCACACATAGATGGTCTCACGCATGGCCATGTAAGAGTCAAGGCTGAGGTTGACTCCGAGGTTGGACTGAGGTCTAAACCCGCACACGCAGAACCGGCGTATGCGGCACCCGGCGACGCTCCCGCTAACCATTGACCGTGGCAGCCTAGAAACGTACAATTGCCACGTACATATCGTACATGGAAGTTGTACAAGGAGGTTATTGTGACGGTAAAGAGATTGACACGTCCGGAGAGGCACACAGTCAAGCGGTCAGAGCTGCGACAGAACCAGAGTGCGACGCTTCGATTGGCGCGAGGACACAATGTCGTAGTTATTTCCGCTACCCACGAGGAAGATGAAAAACTTTTGCTGGACAAGAAGTATTTTGACGAATTGATCGGAAACCTGCGTTCCGTGGCTGAAACATTGGAGATCATTGCGGATCAGAAGTTTTTTACGCAGATTTTGAGCGCCGGCGAGAATCTCGGCGAGAATGCTCGACTCGGCAAACTGCGTTCGTTCGAGGAGGCGTTCGGGGAGGGTTAGGTGTACTGCTCAAAGTTCACGGACGAAGCCGTCGAGAACATCAAGCGCCTTCCCAAGAACGTGAAGAACGCGCTAAAGAAGGAATTCGAGAAGAAGATACATGTCGATCCCGTCGGATGTTCGGAACCCCTTACGGGACCGCTTGAAGGATTCCGAAGCTTTCATTTTAGAGACTACCGGGTCGTTTATAAGGTGATTGAAGACATTCGTGCTGTCGCCGTGGTGGCAATCGGGAAGAAAGACAAAAGTCACCAGACGGATTTGTATAAGCGCCTGGAAGCGCTGGCCACGACCGGCAAATTGGCAAAGGCTGTTTTGGAAACCTACCGCTCTATTACGCCGTAATTCGCGAGCGCGAACCGCGGCGGCTGGTTGATATAGGCTCAGAGTGGGCCACCTCGGGATTAAAGCGCGGTCACGCCCCCAAGTAGGAATCAAAGCTTAGGTTGTAACCGGGGCTGTCTTGAGGTCTAAACCTACACAAGCAAAACTAGCGAATGCGGCACCTGGGGTGGAATATCGAACACTGCGAGGCTGGGTCAAGTGATTGGGACAGGTGCGGGTGTTGGCTTGACGGTGAAGTCGGCCGAGCGGGTTATGGTTTGGTTGGTGAGGAGGTCGAGGACGAAGATTTCGAGGGTATAGCGGCCGGGGGCGAGGGAGGAGAGCGAGAGGTTGCGCTCGAGGGTGATTTGTTCGCGGGATTGCTGGAGTTGTTCGGGGGATTCGTCCTGGTGCCAGACCTGTTGCTGGTCCTTGATGATGCGGTAGGAGACGGAGACGTTTGTTTTGTGGGAGTCGGGGTCGAGCGTGAGGTTATAAAGCTGTAGGAATATGCCCATGCTCTCGGCGCTGGTGAATTCGGGATTGATGCGAGGGCGGACTTTGTAGGAGCCGAGAACGAAGGGGCCCTGGCCGATTTGGGAAGAAGGAACGGGGCGGATTTGGTCGGCGAGGATGAGGGAGCTGGCCTGGATGGTGTCTTCGTCATAGAGAGGGACCCGGAGGGCGGCATCAATGATGCCGACATTGCCGCTTTGCGCATCCTTGAGGACGACATCAAGACGGTACAAGCCGGAGCGGAGAGGAACGGAACGCTGATAGATGGATGAGAGGTTGAGGGCAGATTGGAAGAGCGAGTCCGGGAGATCAGTGGAGATGACTTGCTCGAAAGTGTCAACGACGCGACCGCTAAGAGTGGTGATGCGGCCGTAGAGATTGAGGACGGCGGACTGCAGCCCATCTTTACGCTGGAAGCTGAGGTCGCGATTGGCGACTTGCAGAGTGATGGGGACAAGAACGGAGTCATTGGTGACACGGAGAAAATCAAAGCGATAGTTCATGTGAATCTGATTGCGAAGGATACGGACGCCGACCATGGCGGTAAGATCGTTGAAATGTTCGGGGGGATTCTGGACCTTGAAGTAGCGCTCCATGTTTTCGAACTCGTCCATGCCGGCTGAGAAGCCGCCCATGGGAACGGGCAGGGTGGTGCCGTTGGTATTGGTGAAGCGCTGAGCTTTGGAGCAAAGGCCGAGCTGTTCGCAAGTGCTGAGGCCGGCGCCGGGGACTTTGGCCAGGGCATCTTTTTCGCCGGGGTCCATGGTCAAGTGGTATTCGCCAGAGCCAGTGGTGTCTACGAATTCAAGCTCGACGTTTTCGCCGATGTCTTCGAGATGGCGATAGCGCCAAAGCTCCCAGGGGTAGGTGGTGGTGGTGCCGCCGCCCTGTTCGGGCGGACGATCGTAGGTGCCACCGGAGGGATGGGATTCGATTTCATCGGGAGGGCCCCACAGGATGTAGATGTGGCCGCGATCGGTTTTCCAGCCAGGGATGCCTGAGGAGAAATGCTCGTTGGCGTAGGCGATGCGGCGATAGTGCTCTTCGCGGAAGGTGTTTTCGGGTGAATCGGGATCGGGATTGCGACGGCGCCAGAAATCTTCGATGTACTGCTCGCGTTCTTCGTTGGTGGTGAGGCGGAGGAAGGCCGTGCGCTCGTCCGGAGTGATGATGTATGGGACTTCCTCGGTGAGCCAAGTTGTGTACGGAGCGCTTTCCTTGGCGAACTGCTTGGCCTGCTTCTTTTGTTCCTTTGTGCTTTTCGGCTTGGTTGCGGGTGGCTGGCTCTGGGAGGGCGGCTGGTCTTGCGCGAAACCAGGCGGTACAGAAAGAAAGGCGAGGGAAGAAAAGGCAGAGAGAATCGTCCAACACACACGGCGCATAAGGACACCTCACACACGAAGCGTTCTAAGGGGGCGACGGACCTGCCGCGCTGGCCCTTGGCCCGAGTCCTCAGAGACAACTGTTATGGCAGTCAGAACCAAAGAAGAGCGGGAGGGTTGCCTGGCATGGCGATGAGCGGTCAACCATTGACACGAATGCATATCCGGAATAGGGTTCGCGGCTTATGAGAGAAGCAAGTTGGGTGCGATGAAGGACAAACTTTTGGGAGCGGCGATTGTTGCGGCGACGGTGGCGATTATTGTGTCGCTGATGGCGGGTGGACACGCCGCGGGCGTGGCTGCGGTCGCGGAGGTGAGTTTGCGATGGGTGGCGATTGCGCTGATTGCGTGGTATGCGACGGCGAGGCGGTCGCTGACGGCATGGATTGTGGTGGGGCTGCTGGCGGGGGCGGAGTTGGGACACGACTGGCCGGGCGTGGCGGAAAAATTGCAGTTTTTGGGGACGATTTTTTTGCGGTTGATCAAGGTGATTATCGCGCCGCTGTTGTTTGGGACGCTGGTGGTGGGAGTTGCGGGGCACGCGGATTTGAAGAAAGTGGGGCGGCTGGGGATTAAGTCGCTCGTTTATTTTGAGATTGTTTCGGTGATCACGCTGGTGATCGGTTTTGTAGCGATCGATGTCAGCCGCGCGGGCGAGGGCGTGCATCTTCCGCCGACGGCGGGGGCCCCAACGCTGAACGCCGCGCCGCACACGGCAGCGCAAATCATTACAGATATATTCCCGGAGAACATCGCGAAATCAGTGGCCGAAGGGCAGGTGCTGCAAGTGGTGGTCTTCAGCGTTTTGTTTGCGATGGCGCTGGCGCTGGTACCAGAGGCGAAGCGGCGGCCGATGCTGGCGTTTGCGGAAAGCCTTTCGGAGACGATGTTCAAGTTCACGAATTTGGTGATGTACGCAGCGCCGATCGGCGTGTTTGGAGCGATTGCCTATACGGTGGGGCATTTGGGATTGGGAGTGCTTTTGCCGCTGGTGAAATTACTGGCGACGATGTACGTGGCGCTGTTTGTTTTTATTTTTGGCGTGCTTTTGCCGATTGCGATGCTGGTGAAAACACCGCTGAAGGAATTTTTGCGGGCGGTGACGGAACCGGTGACGATTGCGTTTGCGACGGCGAGTTCGGAAGCGGCTTTGCCGCGCGCGATGGAAGAAATGGAAGCGTTCGGGGTGCGGCGGGAGACGGTGGCGTTTGTGATGCCGACCGGATACAGCTTCAATTTGGGCGGGTCGAGCCTCTATCAGGCGCTGGCGCTGGTGTTCATCGCGCAGGCGGCGGGGATTCATCTGACGATTGGGCAGCAGGTCGTGATGCTGCTGACGTTGCTGATCAGCAGCAAAGGGACAGCGGGAGTGGCGCGGGCGTCGCTGGTGATCGTGCTGGCCGCGGCTGCGCAATTTCATTTGCCGGCGGAGCCGCTGTTTTTACTGTTTGGGATCGATCAGTTGATGGACATGGGGCGTACGGCGGTGAACGTTCTTGGGAATTGTCTGGCGTGCGTGGTAGTGGCGCGATGGGAAGGCGAGTTTCGAGCCGAGGCTGTGCCAGCGGAAATAGGTCCCGCGTAAGGACGGGAAGCGGAACCTCGCTACCTCGGGCGCGATTACTCGTTCAGAAAATAAACCGGCAGCTTTTCAAACCTTGGGACCCATCTTGGAAGCAAAAAGATGGACATGGGGATGGGCTGGGCAAATTTTCGTTTGAGGTACCAGCAGGGAGGATCGCCGGCGTGCGGGAATATGGAGTGAACGCAAACGCCGGTTTGCTGTGGCTGAAGCTGGTCGATGGTGTATTCCGTTTTGTTGCCCTTTTCACTGATGGCGAGGATGCGGAGAGCGGTGATGGTTTCAAAGGGATCGCCGGGTTTGGGATGGCTTATGCGAATGTGCACAGAGACAAAGTCTCCCGCGTAAAGAAGCGCCATGGCCAGGACGGCCGCTATTCCAAGGCGGTTTGCGAGTATGCGAATCGGGAGCAAGCGAACGATTCCTCGAATCTCGGTCAGTAGACAACATCCGAGGGGTATTCGTCACCTAGTTTTGAGGCAGCCACTATGGATTCTGCTTGGGGATATCGATGGGCTGACCGATCTTGATGGTCGAACCGAACCGCTTGTAGTTTTCATAACGCACGGTCATGCGGATGTGCACATCTCCGGTGCTGAAGTGCAAGTAGTCATCGGAGTGGGTGTAGGTGGGAAACCAGAAGTGGCTCTCGATGTTTTCGCGATAGGTGATGAAGCGCGGAAAGACATTTTCCTGGCCATGCTTTTTGATATCGGGAACGGCTTTGCCGTCGGTTTTGACGATGGCGAGGTCTTTTTGGTCGACCCAAATTCGGCCCTGGAAATAGCGCTGATTTTTTTCGATGGTCTTGGGGGCGACATCGAAGACGTAGGTGTTGAGATCATCGAGTTGCTGCTGGCCGACATACTTGACGTCGTACTTGGGCAAATCCTGGGTGGTGAGAACAAAGGGCTGGACGTGCTCGAGGTCGTCAAAATCCTGCTGGGACATGGAAATGCGCTGGAGGGTCGGCGCGGGAGCATCGGTGACGTGCTCGTAGCGCTTGCCCTCGGGAGTGAAAAGGATGTCGCTAGTCATGCGATATTCGCCGTCGGGCTGACTGCTGTAGTCGTCGATAGTTTGAATGACGAAAGTTTGCGTGTAGGTGTAATTGTCGCGCTCGGTTCTGAACTGGGCTTCGTGTTCGGCGAATTTCTGAATAATCTGATCGGCGGGGATCTTAGGAGGGGCCGTCGAGAGAGGAGATTCGGTGGTGGTCTGGTGGGGGGCGGCGGCGGGCGTGGAACTCGGCCGCGGCTGCGGAGTGGGCGCGACGTAGGATGGAGGCGGCGGCAAGGGGCCGGTCTGCTGCGCGGCAAGCGGCAGAGAGAGAAGCAAGAGCACTGAAAGAGCTCCGGACGTGAAAAGAATAGAGGTCGCGAAAAACTTTTGAGTCCGCGCCTGCATAAAGTGTTGCATTCCTTCCTATTTCCTTTCGAGATGGGGAACGGTCTAAATCATTAGGAGCTTCAGGATAGCGCCGGGGTTGCTTCGCGTCCAGAGCGGAAAGCGACAAACCCATTGACCTCGGCTGCCTGCGCAAGTATTATCCGCGCAATTCCAGGCAAAATTTGCGAGGGGGAATCAGAATGTTAAAGCGCGCGTGTCTCATTTTACTAGCGCCAGTAGTAGCGCTCCTTGGCGCTCCGGAACGTGTTCTTTCGCAGCAGCCACAGATCAATCCTGACGCATACAGCCAAATGCAATTCCGTTACATAGGGCCGGTGGGCAATCGCGCCACCGCAGTTGCCGGAGTGCCAGGAAATCCTTACCTCTACTATGTGGGAACGGCATCGGGTGGGATTTTCAAGACCACCGATGGGGGCATTCATTGGGAGCCGATTTTTGATGCGGAGCCGGTGTCGTCGATTGGCTCGCTGGCGGTGGCGGCGAGCGACGCGAATATCGTGTGGGCGGGGACAGGCGAATCGTTTATCCGAAGCCATATTTCGGTAGGCGATGGAATTTACAAGTCCATGGATGCAGGCAAGACGTGGACGCTGATGGGACTGGACAAGACGGGGCGGATAAGCAACGTTCTGATTGATCCGCGCAATCCGGATATCGTGCTGGCGTGCGCATTGGGCCACGCGTACGGGCCGCAGCAGGAGCGAGGTGTGTTTCGCACGACGGATGGCGGCAAGAATTGGGAAAAAGTCTTGTTTGTCGATGAAAACACGGGCTGCTCGGATATGGCGATGGATCCGAACAACCCACGAATCTTGTTTGCGGGGATGTGGCAAGTCGAGATTCACACTTGGGGACGCGACAGCGGAGGTCCAGGCAGCGGACTTTTTAAGTCCACCGATGGCGGCGTGACTTGGAAGCGGCTAGAAGGGCACGGACTGCCCCATCCGCCTGTTGGAAGAATTGCGGTGCGCGTGGCGCAGCGCGATTCAAATCGCGTGTACGCCATGATTGAAACTGGCGACGGCGTTCCCTGGCAGGGCCACCCAGGACAGAGCGGAGCACTTTGGCGTTCCGACGATGGCGGTGATAACTGGGAGTTGGTGAATTCGGACCGGCAGGTTCGCGGTCGCACGCACTATTACACACGAGAAGAGATCTCCCCGGACAACGAGAACGAAGTGTATTTCTTTACGTCCGCATTTTCGCGGACGCTGGACGGCGGCCACACGCTCACGAATATGCCCGCGAGCCCCGGCGGGGACAACCACGAAATGTGGATCGACCCGACGAATGGAAACCGCATGGCGGTGGTGAACGACGGCGGCGTGAGCCTTTCGGTAAACCGGGGGCAGACGTGGGACCGCATTCAACTTCCGATTGCGCAGATTTATCACGTGACGGTGGACGACCAGATTCCTTATTTCGTTTATGGCAACCGGCAAGATGGCTCCTCTTATCGGGGACCGAGCAACAGCTTGCAGTTTGGCGGATTTGGCGGCGCCGGAATATCGCGCAGCGTTTGGCACCCGATCGGAGGAGGCGAAAGCGGCTTTGCGACGCCGGACCCCGTGGACAACAACATCATCTGGTCCAGCGGGACGGGGGCGGGGAGCGTGAGCGGGGCGGTGGTGAGATTTGACGAGCGGAATCGGCAATGGCGCGAGGTCGAGGTTTGGCCGGTGGATGTTTCCGGAGCGACGGCAGCGGAAGTGAAGTACCGGTTCAACTGGGAGTTTCCGATTGCGATTTCGCCGCACGACCACAATAAGGTTTATGCGGGTAGCCAGTATGTACACGAAACAACCGACGGCGGAAATAGTTGGCATGTGATCAGCCCGGATTTGACGCGGAACGATAAGAGCCGCATGGGAAGTTCGGGCGGGCTTACACCCGACAATATCGGCGTGGAATATGCCGGAGTGGTCTTTGCTATCGCCGAGTCGCCGAAGGAAGCAGGAGTGATTTGGGCGGGCACCAACGATGGGCTGGTGCAGATCACGCGCGATGGCGGAAAAACATGGACGAATGTCACGAAGAATATTCCCAACATGCTGGATTGGGGAACGGTGAGCAACATCGAGGCTTCGCGTTACGACGCGGGGACAGCCTACATCACGGTCGATGGCCATCAGGTGAATAATCGCGACCCGTTCGTTTACAAGACGGCGGACTACGGCAAAACGTGGACAGAGATCACGAATGGAATCCCACACAGTATGATGAGCTACGCGCATTGCGTGCGCGAGGATCCCGTGCGCAAAGGTTTGCTGTATTTAGGCACGGAAAACGCGCTCTATGTTTCCTTTGATGATGGGAAGAACTGGCAGCCGCTGCAGAGCGGGCTTCCGCACGCGCCGGTTTATTGGATCACGGTGCAAGAACGTTTCCACGATCTGGACTTGGCGACATACGGACGCGGCTTCTGGATTCTGGATGACGTGACGCCGCTCGAACAACTGAATGCAGAGGCGCTCGCCTCGAGCGCGCACTTGTTTGCGCCTCGCGACGCTTACCGCTTCCCTCCTGTCGTGCAACCCGCGAGCGTTTCCGCCGATCCCACGGCGGGACACAATCCGCCTTACGGGGCTTCCATCAATTTTTATGTGAAGTCCAAACTCGGCGACAAGGAACACGCAAAACTAACGATCAGCGATGCGGACGGAAAAACCGTGCGCGAAATCGAATGCCACGCGTCGACGCCCGAAGGCGGACGGCGAGCGGGTGCGGGCGGCCCTGGCGGTGGAGGCGGCGGCTTTGATCGAGAGGCTGGCCCGCCGTGCGAAGTGAAACCTGGTATCAATCGCTATTGGTGGAATTTGCGAGGCGAGGAAGCCACACAGGTCAAGTTGAGAACTCCTCCGACCTATTCGCCGGACGTGCCGCTGGGGCCGGAAGGCTGGCGGGAAGCTCCCGCGGTGGACCGCATTTCCATCTTGGAACCGCCGGGGACCTACACAGTGACGTTGACGGTCGGCGACGAAAAAAGCAGCCAGAAACTGAACGTGCTGAAAGATCCGCACTCGACGGGGAACGACAGCGACGTCCAAGCACAAGAGAAACTTGTTGCGGACCTTCGTGAGGAGATGAATTCGCTTGCCGTGAGCGTCAACCAAATCGAATCTATTCGCGCACAGCTTGCCGACCTCGAAAAGCAATTGGGAACGGATGAAGCATCGAAAGCGATCCGAAAAGCGGCGGATGAACTCAGCGCAAAGCTTACGGGCGCGGAAGGAAAAGTGGTGCAGCTCGAAGCGACAGGAAGAGGCCAGGATGATGTACGTTACACGCCGATGCTGCTGCAGAAAATCAGTTACTTAGCGGACGAAGTGGGCGGCTCGGCGGATTTTGCGCCCACCACGCAGCAAGCAGCCGTGCGGCAAGAATTAAAGCAACAGGGCGACGAGTCTCTGCGAGAAATGGAAGAGGTAGTTGCGAAAGACGTGGGGTCGTTCAACGCCATGCTTCACGAGAAAAATATTGGGAACATTATCGTGAAGGCACCCTGAGTGGAAAAACGAGGATAACGAAAGACTAAAAGACGGCCAAATATTCTTGGTGGAGCCGATGGGATTCGAACCCACGACCTCCTCGATGCCATCGAGGCGCGCTCCCAACTGCGCCACGGCCCCACCGGGTCACTGTTTTTAAATACTAGCATCCGCAGATTGCCGGCGTCTATACGGCGTCGCGTAGATGTGAGAGGAAAGCATGATGCGCGCGCGAGAGGGAGCGGCCGCGGAGGACGACGGCGCCGATGGTGCGCGCGGCGGCAGCGTCTTCAATTCGCACGAAACGACAGCGCGACTTTTTCTCGATGGCCATTTCGGGAACGATGGAAACGCCCATGCCTGCTCCCACCATGCTGAGTAGGCTGCTGAACTGACCGCTCTCAAAAATAATTTGCGGATGGAGGCGGGCGCGGTCGCAGGCGGCGACGGCGTTGTCCCGAAAGCAGTGCCCGTCGCGGAGCAGGAGAAATGGCTCGGCGCGCAGATCTTTAAGCGAGAGGGATCGGCGCGTGGCTAGTTTGTGGCCGGCAGGCAGCGCGGCAAAAAAGCGTTCGCTGAGCAGGGGAAAGGTCTCGAATTCGTGGCCGCGAATGGGCAGCGCGAGTATGGCGAGATCCGCCTTGCTGCCGCGAACCTGATCCAGCAGGACCGGAGTGATTTCCTCGATCACAGTGAGGCGCACCTGAGGAAATTTTCGCGAAAACCAAGTCAAGCGTTGCGGAAGAAAGTAGGGCGCGACAGTGGGGATGACGCCGATGGTGACGGAGCCGCCGACGGAATCCTTTTGCTCGGCGACGTCGCCGCGAGCGGCTTCGAGTTCGCGAAGTACGGAACGCGCGCGCGGGAGAAAAGTTTGGCCCAATTCGGTAAGGCGCACGGAGCGCCCGAGGCGGTCGAAAAGCCGCGCGCCTAGCTCGTCCTCGAGCTTCATGATCTGCTGAGAGAGAGACGGTTGCGAGACATGAGACTGTTCCGCTGCGCGGCTGAAGGAGCCCGCCTCGGCGACGGCGCAGAAGTAGCGAAGTTGATGGAGCTCCATAGGCTATGCCTATCTATCGTATCCGAACTATATATTGGAAGTATAGCTGGCGAGCGCGTAGTTTTGATTGAGCGCGCAGGATACTGCCCCAAGGGGCTGATCCCGCGGGCGAACTGAGGAGGATTTCATGGCGGAAGAAAAAAAGATTATGACGACGGATGCCGGCCGGCCGGTGGGCGACAATCAGAATTCGCTCACGGTGGGGCTGCGCGGGCCGGTCGTTTTCGAGGATTTTCTGCTTTTCGAAAAAATGGCGCATTTCAACCGGGAACGCATTCCGGAACGCGTCGTGCATGCCAAAGGCTCCGGAGCACACGGGCACTTTGTTTGCACCAGTTCGGAGATCACCAAGTACACGACGGCAAAGCTCTTCAATGCCGTGGGTAAAAAGACGCCGACGTTCATTCGCTTCTCGACGGTGGGCGGCGAAAAAGGTTCGGCGGACACGGCGCGCGATCCGCGGGGCTTTGCTCTGAAGTTTTATACCGAAGAAGGCAACTGGGACATGACGGGGAATAACACGCCCGTCTTTTTCATCCGCGATCCGCTGAAGTTCGGGGATTTCATTCACACGCAGAAGCGCGATCCGGAGACGAATCTAAAGTCTCCCACGATGATGTGGGATTTCTGGTCGCTCTCTCCGGAATCGCTACACCAAGTGACGATTCTCTTCTCCGATCGCGGCACTCCCGACGGGTACCGTCACATGAACGGCTACAGCAGCCATACTTTCAGCCTGATCAACGCGAAGAACGAGCTGTTCTACGTCAAGTGGCATTTCAAAACGAAGCAAGGGATCAAGAATTTCTTTAGAGAAGATGCCGGCGCGATGGAAGGAAAGGATCCCGATTACTCGCAGCGCGATCTTTTCAAAGCCATCAAGAGCGGCAACTTCCCCAAGTGGCGCGTGTGCGTGCAGATCATGCCGGAGAAAGATGCGGAAACGTATCATCTCAATCCGTTCGATCTCACCAAAGTATGGCCGCACAAGGATTATCCGCTGTACGAAGCCGGCGAACTCGAACTGAACCGCAATCCGGAAAATTATTTCGCGGAAGTCGAGCAGGCGGCGTTCGAGCCGAGAAACGTCGTGCCCGGCATGGGTTTCTCTCCCGACAAAATGCTACAAGCTCGTCTGATCTCGTATCCCGACGCGCACCGCTACCGGCTCGGGGTGAATTACGATTCCCTGCCGGTGAATAAACCGCAGTGCCCTTTCCACACCTATAACAAGGACGGCGCGATGCGCTTCGACGGCAATGACGGCTCGGCCGTGAATTACGAACCGAACAGCTTCGGCGGTCCGACGCAGGATGCGAAATACACGGAACGGCCAAAGATGGTAAGCGGCACGGTGGCGAGGCACGATCACCGCAGCGACGCCGACTACTATTCGCAGCCGGGGAATCTGTTCCGGCTGATGCCCGCGGACGCCAAGCAACGGCTGATCGATAACATCGTGTCGAGCCTTGGCAATGGCGTGCCGCAGCGGATCCAGGAGCTGCAAATTCAACACTTTTACAAAGCGGATCCTGCTTATGGAGGCGGCGTCGCGAAGGGGCTGGGACTGAACATCGACGCGGTCATCGCAAAGAAGCCGGCTAGCGCGGCGGACTGAGAACAGGTGTGGGTTGTTCGTCCGTGGTTCTCTAAAATCGATGGATTATCTGCCAAAGGAAAAATACAAGCGACAGGGGGCGAGCCAAATTGGTTCGCCCCGTGTTGTTTTGGTGCACCGGGAAGCCTGCAAGCTTTTGTCTTGGAGTGCTGGTTTGCGGTAAGGTGTAGCGCGGCGTTACGGATCGCTGACGGCGAGGGACATGGCAAAACTCACTTTTCTTGGCGCGGCTGGGTGCGTTACCGGATCAAAATATCTTGTCGAAGCTGCCGGCAAGAGGCTGCTCGTCGATTGCGGCCTCTTTCAGGGCACACCGGAACTGAGCGACCGAAACTACAAGCCCCTGTCCATCGACCCAAAGACCATCAATTACGTCATTTTGACGCACGCGCACCTCGACCATACGGGCTGGCTCCCCGTGTTGGTCAAGGATGGGTATCACGGGCCGATCTATGCAAACCCGGCGACGATTGATCTGACCGGAATTCTCTTGAAGGACTCGGCACACATCCAGGAAGAGGACACGCTGCACGCCAAAAAAGGGAAATACAGCAGGCACGCGAATCCGGAGGCGCTCTACACGACGGAGGACGTCGATCCCGTGCTTCAGAGGCTGAAGCCCATGCCGCGCAGCGGCGGGTTCGACGTCAGTCCAGAGTTCCATGTGACGTCGTACGACGCGGGCCACATTCTGGGCTCCTCCAGTCTGGAACTAGTCATCAACGAGAATGGAAAGAAGATTGTGGTGGTGTTTTCGGGAGACGTCGGGCGATACGACGAGGCGATTTTGAAAGATCCCACCACACCGCCATCGAAAGCCGATGTGCTGCTGTGCGAGTCCACCTACGGCGACAGGGAACACGCAGCAGGTAACCCGGTGGAACTGATAGCGGAGATTGTCAGCCGCGTTGCGAAACGGGGCGGATCGATCGTCATTCCGGCGTTTGCGATCGGGCGCACGCAAACGTTCATGTATTACCTGCGGCAACTCGAGGATCAGCAGCGCATCCCGCGTCTTCCGGTGTACGTGGACAGCCCCATGGCGTTGAGTGCCACGGATCTGTATTTGAAATATAAGGAAGACCACAATTTGGAGTACTCGCGGGTGGACAGCGACGGAAAAGGCGACCCTCTGGACGTCCATGAATTCCATCTGACGCGCTCGGTCGAGGAATCGAAAGCCATCAATAACGTCAAGACGCCGTGCATCATCGTCTCCGCGAGCGGAATGGTCTCCGGCGGGCGCGTGCTGCATCATCTGGCACAGAGGCTCCCGGATGCGCGGAATGCCGTGATTTTGGCCGGTTTTCAGGCCCAGGGGACGCGCGGCCGGGCATTGCAGGAGGGCGCGAAAATGTTGCGTCTTTTCGGACAGGAGGTTCCAGTTTGCGCGGAGATATTGGAAATGGGGCAATTTTCTGCCCACGCCGGGAAGAGCGAACTTCTGCGATGGCTGACGGCGTTACCGGCGCCTCCTAAACAGACCTATCTGACGCACGGCGAACCAGAAGCGGCCCAGTCCCTGCAAGCAGCTATCCAGGATAAATTCAAATGGAAGGTGGCGGTGGCGCGGTATCTGGATACCGTTGATTTGGGGGGCTGATAGAGACCAGAAACATTTTTGGGGAATCAGGAAACTAATTTCGCGCTGGCATCGTCTATACAGACAAGACCACTCGCGGGGTAGGGGGCTAACCACCACAGGGCAACCGACCGTCAGTCTCCTACCCCTAAAAACTCTGGTTGCAGTAGTTCTTCAGTAATTTAGGTGGGGTTTTAAGAGGCTTTTCCAGCGAGCCAACACAGAACCCACTGATGTCATGTGTCGCTAGCGACTTGCAGCGAGAGCCGGGAGACGCAACAATCTCTCTTCGGCCGCCGCCAACGTGGTTTCCTTTTTGCAGAATGTGAACCGAACCTGGCTCGCGCCGTCGCGTGCATCGTTATAAAAGCTTGAGCCGGGAACCACGGCGACGCCGACCTTTTCCACGAGAAACTTCGCGAACGCAACATCATCCGGAAAACCGAAGCTGGAGATGTCCGTCATGATGTAGTACGCGCCACGGGGCTTGTAAACCTTGAATCCGGCGGCGGTAAGAATCTTGAGCAGACGTTCGCGCCGCACGGTGTAATCGGTGGCGAGTTTGTCGTAATAAGACTGCGGGGATCTTAGCGCGGTGGCGCCGGCTTGCTGCAACGGGGCTGCGGCGCCGACCGTAAGAAAGTCGTGAACCTTGCGGATGGCGGCGGTTGGTTCCGGCGAAGCGATGGCCCAGCCGACGCGCCAGCCGGTGACGCTATAGGTCTTGGACATTCCGTTGATAACGATGGTACGGTCGCGCATGCCGTCGATGCGCGCCATCGAGATGTGCTCGGCGCCATCGTACAGAATGTGCTCATAAATTTCGTCCGTAATACAGTAAGCGTTCCAGCGAACGCAGAGGTCGCGGATAAACTCGAGTTCGGCGCGCGTGAAAACCTTGCCAGTGGGATTGTTGGGCGTGTTTAGGATGATGGCCTTGGTGTGGGGTCCGAAGGCCGCCGCCAGTTCCCTTTCGTCAAAAGTCCAATCCGGCGGGTTGAGCTTCACGAAGCGCGGCGTCGCGCCGCTCAAAATCGCGTCCGGCCCGTAATTTTCGTAGAACGGCTCGAAGACGACTATCTCATCGCCCGGATTGATGATGGCCAGCATGGTGGACATCATCGCTTCCGTCGAGCCGCAGCAAATCGTAATCTCGCGCTCGGGATCGACGCGCACCCCCTGTGTCCGCTCAAATTTCTCGACGATGGCGTCACGCAGCGGTTTGGCTCCCCACGTGATCGCGTATTGGTTGATGTCATCGGCAATGGCTTGCCGAGCCGCTTCCTTGATTTCCGCTGGCGCGGCGAAATCGGGGAAGCCTTGCGACAGATTGACGGCGCCATGTTTCATGGCCAGCCGTGTCATCTCGCGAATCACGGATTCGGTGAATTTCTCGGCCTTGGCCGAGAGCATGCGTCGCGCTGCTTGCGCCATGCCGGATTCAGAGGGATTCATGTGGCCCGCCAGAAAATTAGAATTGTCAGTGCCATCGCGCCGAACGCAACCGGCCTGCCGAGGGACTACCGTTCGTGGCCCGAGGACGACGCTGACGCCACTCCCGACTGACCGTAAATCATCCGGTAGACTTCGGAATTGCGCAAGACGATTTGCACGTAATCGCGGGTTTCGCTGAAAGGAATGGACTCGACAAGCTCGGGGATCTCGTCGTAATTCCGCTCGGCTTTCCACGCGGCGATGCGATCTTCGCCGGCATCGAACGCCGCTAGAGCGTACTCGGGCGCTCCCGTGGACTTAACCAGTCCTGAAATGTAAAGCATCCCGAGCTCGATATTGTAATCGGGCTGGAAAAGTTTGGCGGGAGAAAAACGCACGCGAAGCTGCCGAGCAAGAAGCCGCCCGGTTTTGGGGATCACCTGCATCAGTCCAATCGCGTTTTGCGGCGAAAGAGCGTCGGCCTGAAACGTGGATTCCTGCCGCATGAGCCCGGCCGCGAGCATGGGATCAAAATCGTTTTTTGCGGCTTCACGCCGGATCGTCGCTTCGTAAGGAAGCGGGTAAAGCACTTTCCACACGTCGATAGGCAAGTCGCTGATTTTGCGCGCATCAAAATTTGGAACCATGACGCGTCCGTAAGCCATGCCCGCCGCGAAATGGCCCTGGTCAAAGGCGGCTTGCGCTGCTTCATACAGGAAGCGCGGCGACGAAGTAGCAAAGTACCCATTCTTCAGTTCAAGCTCCGCGGCTGAATCGATCGCGATGGTGCGCAACGCCTGCGCGCGCGCCCAGCGATCGGCAGCGGCGGCAGGAATCGGCTCGTCGAATGGCCGCAGCGCCGGCGGCGGCGGAATCTTGTCTAGAATATCCGGCGCGGCTGGGTCGTCCGCGGCGGCGACAGGTCCGAGCTTGCCCAGCCGCTCGGCTGCGGCGTGTCCAAAATACGTCTGCGGAAAGCGGTCCGCGTCTTTCTGGTAGAAGGCGCGTGCCTCCGCGATTTTTCCGTTACGCTCTGCTTCGCGGCCAAGCCAGTAGACCGCGTCAGGCGTGTTGCCTGATTCCGGATATCTCGTGAGAAACGCAGTGAGCTTGTCCTTGGCGTCGGGCTGCCGGTTGAGATAGGCGACCCACGCCACCTTCCATTGGGCATTGAAAGCATCTCTCCCGCTCGGGAAAGAATCGACAACGCGCTGATAATAGCTGGCAGCCTTATCGCGGTCGAGTTCCACCCAATAGTAGTTTCCCGCCGCCATTAGGCCGGCTTCGTTCCATTTGCTCAGCGGATATTTCTGTGAAAGCTCGTCGAGCGTCGCGAACATTTGGTCCGTCTTCTTATCAGAACGATAAAATTGCGACAGCGCGTAGAGGCGCTCCGCATCGACTTCAAAATCCGAGACCTTCAGCGACGCCACTAGCTTTGGCGAACTGTTTAGCTCGACCCGCGCTTCCGCGATACGAAGCTCGGCAATCTGCCGGTTGGGGTTTTGAGGATCCTGAAGCATTCCCAGGAGTTTCTGAAATTCTACCCGGGCTTCTTTCCATTGATGAGCGTCGAAGAAAGCCTGCGCCCGTTGTTGCTGCAGTTCGACGCCGGGGTAGGGATACTCCTTCCCCATTTCGTGCATGATCTTTTTTAACGGACCGTCGGCTGCTTTCGCTTCATCGCTCTGCGAATATTTGTAGAAAATCGCCTGATAATCTTTGGCGGCCCGCGAGAGCTGATGCGACGCTTGATACGCTTGAGCTCGGAGGAGAAGCATCGCGGGACGGGTGTCCGTCGCCGGATAACTGTTCAGCGCATCGATGGCATCCTGCGGCTGGCCCAGTTCCGAGGCCAGCGGCGCAAGGCTCTCGAGCAACAGCTCCTTCATCGCCGTATTTGGATAGTCGTGCTCGACCGTCTCCAAATCGGCCAGCGCTTCCTTCGAATGGCCCAGCGCGTGCTCCGCCTGCGCCTTCCAGTACAGCACGTACTCACGCAGGAGCGTGTCTCCACTGGCTTTCTGGAACCACGCGAGGGCCTGCTGCAGGCGCTTATTCGAGTAGTCTTGGTAGCCAAGAGCCAACGCCGCGCGCGCGCCCCAAACGTTCGTGCCGTTTTTCCCCGCGAAAGCGGAAAGATCGCCATAGGCGCTGGGCGTCGCGTAGCGCAAATTGCGCGCCAAATCCGCCAGTTCTTTTTGCCGCGCTTGGTCCTCGGGCGTGTCTCCCGCCACAAGCTCGGGAGCAGCCGTTTCCGGTATGCAGCCCTCCCGGCATGCGACCGGCTCCGGCTTTTTTATTTTCTTTTTCTTATGGTGCCGTGAAGCCGGCCTAGGCGCGGACGGAACGGACCGTGCCGCACCAGCGACCAACGCGAACGCCAGCGTCAACGCGCACACGCTCAGCGCCGCCGCGGCCCAGGACCTCGCCGCGGCCGCATTCCTGGCCGCAATCTTAGCGATGCCGTGCGGGCGTGGCGTAGGGGTATTCGCCGAGAGCGTGTGCATCGCCCTCTGCGAGAATTTCCACCATCCAGCGATAAAAGTAATCCACTGGGTGGTCCATGATGGGTTTGAAACGCCGGTCGTATTCTCGATGAGCTTTTTCAATGTCGTCTTTCAATCGGATGCAGATATCTTTTTTCTCGCGGCCTAGCCGCACCTGCTCTGGCCTGAGCATTTTAATATCTTGCATCGAAACTTTCGCCACCCGATTTGCGCGTCTGTGTAATTCTTGTTCCTCAGGCGACAACTGGTTGACGTCGAACTCGTCTTCGAACCCAGGCTCTGCCGCTGCCGCCTCCGGTTCGATCAACTCGATCGCTTCCGGCTCGGCTTCCAGCTCGATCACCGGCTCGAGTTCGGGGGCGGATGGCATCTCATGTGCTCCCACCCGTGGAGGCGCCCCTGTTGTTGCTTGCGCCGGCGCGTGCGCCATTGGAGTGGGCACCGCTGGGTGCGGACGCGCTGGATCAGCAGCGGCTTCCGCTCCGGCCGTGCTAATTAGATGCGTAATCTGCGCTTCCAGGGGAGATCGAGATCCAGGCTGCACCGCCATGGCCACGAATCGCGACAAGACTTCCAGAGCGGCTGACAAAGACGCCGCCGAAGTTTGCGCTCGCAGCATCGACGGCAGCGCGTTCGTCGGCTTGGAACTCGCGCAAGCCGACACAATATCGCCTACTGCCTGGTGCAGCTCATCCGCATTTCGCTGGATCCGTTCGAGGTTCTCTCGTAAGGCTCGCGATACGGCTTGTTCCACGGCATTTGGCTCTTGTGCCATTCCTGTTTTACGGAGGTCTCCTGCCCGAACCCTCGTCCGCAATACCCCGTCTCGTGATTTTGGAAGGTAAGATACCTGTAGTCAACCACCTGCCCGTACCCCTGTGCCTAATCATTGCTTAACTGCGCCTCCGACCCAGCCTTCTCACCCTCCATGGCCAGGCCTCCCACTTTCCAGCCTCGACGGGGTGGCGCTCCACTCATTAACATTTTTGGTTTTCGGAAGTGCTATCCTCGTCTTGTGGGTTCACTCGATCACCGGACCCATCCCTCACCAGCCCTTATCGATGTTTGACTATTTCTGGATGGAAAGAAGGCAGGTCTTTTTCCATGCTGCAAAACATTAGCCGAAATATCACGCTCTCGCGAACGGCTAAGCCTCTCGCTTTCATCACCTTGGTCCTGGTTGCGGCGGTCGCAGCCGCGGCGGTTTCGCCGCAGGCTCTTTCTTCTACTCCCTCGCCTCATTGGCAATCGAGCGCTTCCTCTGACGACCCGCAAACAGAGCCGCGCCTTGCCAACACCGCCACACGCGAGGGTCCGTTTACCATCGGTACCCAGGAATATACCGTACTGCTGCAAGACAAAGAGCTCATGGAGGACCCCTCGCATGCGCAAAGCTCCGCTGACTCCGAAGCCACATTGTGGCGACTCGAGATTCTCAATGCTCGGGGAAATCCCGTTTATCAGGAGACCTTCCCCTACAACATCGAACAGCGGCGCTTCAAAGAAACATTATCGGCATCCTCATCGCTCCTCCCCGGAACCGGCGGCATCGCACTCGTCATCCGCTTTCTCGGGCGCCCGGCTCCATCCCCGGACGCGAAATCTCCAGTGGCCAAAGAGTCTTGGCAAGTCTTCGGCATTGTGAATGGGCACCTCGCTCCCTTTGGCGCGGTGCTTCCGCTCGGCCGAGGCACGGATATCACCGTCGGTGGCACGCTCGCCGCCGTCATGATCAAGGGTGGAGTCGAGTTGATGCCCATGGCCAGCACAGCCGAGGTATTGGCCTTCCGCGTGTGGACCGGAAATTTCTACGCTATGGTTCCCGTGCGCTTCGATTGGGCCCACGGCAAATGGGCCGAAGGCGAGGAGTGTTACGCCACGGACAATGGCACACTCCGTGAGAGAGGTTGCATCATGCCTATCAAAACCGTCCCGGAACCTCGCTCTCCTGATGCGGACACCATCTACGTGCACCTGCTCGAAGCTCCGGATGGAAACTTGGACAATTCGCTCAACGTCGGTATCAGCCCCGATTCGCACCCAGAATTCTTGGACATGATGGCCATCGTCCAATGGAAAGCAGCAAGCCAACGCGTCGAGTGCAGCTTCCGAAACCTCTGGCTGCGCATCCGTATCGAGGACAAAGAAGGCTGGGTCCAAGGCCAGCAAGCCTTCGACGCCCTCGGCCTCCCGCTAGCAAGCCCGGAATAAACTCCCTCCCATGGCCGGCGGTTCCGTATCCTCCCGCACCAGCTTCCCATCTCGTTCCGTGAACCAAAACAGACTGGTGTGAACTCAATCTCCCCAAAAATGCTAAAATACACGTGTACCGAGGGGGCGACACGGTTTCGACGGAAGCTGTCGCGGCCCGAAGGCATGCCGGGACCCACCTGCCCGTAACTTGGTGGAAACTAGAAATGCCAACAACAACTTGGCACTTGCTGCTTAATTAATTAAGCGCACGCTTCCCCGGGCTTTGCTCATGGGCCCGGTCAGAAGCGTCACACAGTGAGCTGGCCTGGGCCTTTCGGTCCGCAAGGCTCGGGCGAGAACCATCGGACTAGTTGGTTGCGCATCTTGCTCATTCCAAGCGCCGCCGGCGAACGCGCGATCAGCCCGCAAGGACCGGGTCGCACACCGAATTGAGATCAGCATGTAGGCTTCGTGTCGTAGCGCTTTTCGGACGGGGGTTCAACTCCCCCCGCCTCCACCATTTGCTTTTTTGTCCATCACCATTTGTCCTTTTCTTTTTCTTTGTCCGAGGAAAACCAGGGCGCGCACGATTCGAGAGCGCTTTCTGATTTTTCTTATGGCCTCGAAATTGTTGCTTCAATATTTTTCTTCGGATTCCTCTGCAAGCCAGGCCGCGCATCATTTACCCGCCAGATTCAATCAAAATACTTGTGTCCTTCGTGGGTTTCCGAGCATCAAAGTGGGTCCCGGCGGGCGAAACGGTTGACTTCACGAATCATCTGGAATAAGCAAGAACTTGCCGAAGCGCTACTCGGCAAGACTTCGACGCAAGGAGGCTTCCTTGAACCTCAGTTACGGGCCCGGCCGCGCTTTGCTCCTGGCCGGAATTTTGTTTTGCAGTGCCGCTACAAGCCTCGCGCAAACCGAGACAACACAAAGTACAAGCACGCCGGGCCAGCCCATACCGGGAACGCAGGGAGTGAGCCCGTTCTCTGGCGGCGTGCCTGGAAAACTGGTTCCAGGAGTGCTCCCGCTCTCTTTGCAAGACGCCATCTCCCGCGGATTGAAACAAAATCTGGGGCTTTTGATCTCCAGCACGGACGTTCGTTCCGCCCGTGGGCAGCGCTGGGAACAATTAAGCGCTTTGCTTCCGCACGTGACGGCGTCGCCGGCCGTCATAGCATCAGAAGTCAACCTCGCGCAGCTCGGCCTTACTAGTCTCCTCGGCCACTCTATCCCGCCATCCCTCGGCCCGTTTTCTTATTTTGACGCGCGAGTCAGCGTAAACCAGTCATTCTTTAATTGGCAGTCAATCAACAACACGCGCGCGGCCAGCCAAAGCCTGAAATCCGCTCAGTATAATTTCAAGGACGCACGCGATCTCGTCGTGCTGGCCGTAGGCTATACCTATTTGCAAGCCATCGCGGACGAAGCTCGCATCGAAACGGCAGAAGCGCAGGTGAAAACGGCGCAAGCGGTTTTCGACCAGGCCACCGACCAAGTAAACGCTGGCACCTCGCCGGAAATTGACGGTTTGCGCGCTAAAGTCGAACTGCAAACGCGCGAACAGCAGCTCATTCAAGCGAAGAATAATCTCGCCATCCAAAAACTCACGGTAGCGCGCGTGATTGGTCTTGCGCCTGGACAGGAATTTGAACTCACGGACAAATCTCCTTACCAGCCCTTCGAAGGCATACCTCTAGACGAAGCTTTAAAACGCGCCTACGCCACTCGTTCCGATTATCTGGCCGCGATGACCGACGTTCGCGCGGCGGAGTATGCCCGCAAGGCTGCAAAAGCCGGTTATCTGCCGTCTCTGGCCTTTAACGCGGATTACGGCGCCGGCGGCAACCACGCTTCAACGGCAACGCAGGTCTTCGACGTACGCGGGACTCTCTCGATTCCTATCTTTCAAGGCGGCAGCGTTCACGGTGATATTTTGCAGGCCGACGCGAAACTCGAGGAGAGCCGTGAGCGCCTGGACAACTTGCGCGCGCAGATCGACGCTGACGTTCGCACCGCTCTGCTGAATCTGCAGTCATCCGCGGAGCAAGTCGCCGTGGCGCGCAGCAACATTGTTCTGGCCGAGGAAACCTTGGCGCAGTCGCGCGATCGCTTCACTGCCGGCGTCACCGATACGGTGGAAGTGGTGCAGTCGCAGGAGACCGTAGCCAGCGCTCACGAACAGTACATTTCCAGCCTTTACAGCTACAATTTTGCGAAGATCTCCCTGGCCCGCGCTCTTGGCGTCGCGGAAGAGGGCGTCAAAGAATATTTCAAAGGACAATAAAAATGGCCGAAGAGAACCCACCCCGTTCGGTGCCTGAGGCAGACAAAGATTCCCACGTCGATCCGTCGCCGGTAAAGGACACCGTTTATGCGGCACCGTCCTACCACAACCCCAAAAAGCGAAAGACGTTCTTGATCGTGGGCATCATCGTTGTCGTGCTTGTTGGCAGCGTGTTTTTGTGGCGTTACTTAAGCAGCTATGAATCGACGGACGACGCCCAAGGGGACGTTCACCTCTATCCAGTGAGCGCGCGGATCTCCGGCTACGTCATTAAGGTCAACGTGGGCGACAACCAGTGGGTGCAGAAAGGCGACATGCTCGTCGAAATCGATCCCACAGACTACGAAGTTGCCGTAGCGCAGGCGCAAGCGAATCTGGCCAACTCCGAAGCGACAGCTCAATCGCTCAATATCACGGTGCCGATTACAACGGTGAACACTTCCAGCCAGTTGACGTCCACCTCCTCGGACATCGTGAATGCCACGGCTGGAATCACTGCCGCCCAGAAGCAACTGACCGCCGCGCATGCTCAACTGGAAGAAGCTGAAGCGAATGACGTGAGGGCGCAAGACGATCTTCATCGCTACAAACTATTGGTGGATAAACGGGAAGTGTCAGCGCAAATTTACGACCAGGCGTTGGCCACGGCCAAGTCCAGTACCGCCGCCGTGGCCGCAGCCCGCGCCAACGAATCCGCCGCCGAACAGTTCGTCCAACAGGCCCAGAGCCGTCTGGTGCAAGCGGATGCCAACCATCAGTATGCGGAGACCGGCCCCCAGCAAGTGTCTTCCACTAAGGCGCGCGTACGAGCAGCTGTCGCCGACGTCGAGCAAAAGCGCGCGGCGCTCGAGCAAGCCCAGCTCAATTTGCAATACACCAAGATCGTTGCTCCGATCACGGGCGAGGTGAACAAAACGGTCGTCGTCGGCTTGAACGTTCAGCCCGGGCAACAGTTGCTCACAGTAGTGCCGCTCGACGAAGTCTGGGTCACCGCCAATTTCAAAGAAACGCAGCTCCGGTACATGCGCGTCGGACAAAAAGCCGATATCCACGTGGATTCGACCGGCCAAACATTGAAAGGCCACGTCGACAGCATCGCGGGCGCGACGGGCCCGCTCTTCAGCTTGCTTCCGCCGGAAAACGCCACCGGCAACTACGTGAAGATTGTGCAAAGAGTTCCCGTAAAAATCGTTCTCGAGCCGGGTGAGAATCGCGATCATCGCCTTCGTCCCGGCATGAACGTGGATCCCGACGTCTACCTCAAATGAGTTCTGCTGCGATTACTCTCGACCAAGACGTTTGGCGGCCCAGATACAATCCATGGTTGATTGCTGTTGTTGTGGCCCTAGCCGCGTTCATGGAGGTGCTCGACACCAGCATCGCCAACGTGGCCCTGCCCTATATGGCGGGAAATCTCGGCGCGAGCAACGACCAAAGCACGTGGGTGCTGACTTCTTACCTCGTGTCGAACGCCATCATTCTGCCGATTAGCGGCTGGCTTGCAGGCACCTTCGGACGCAAGCGCTTTTTCATGACCTGCTTGGGTGTGTTCACTGTGAGTTCGTTGCTTTGCGGGTTTGCGCCGAGCCTTGGGATGCTGCTATTTTTTCGCGTTTTACAAGGGGCGGGCGGCGGGGGCTTGCAGCCGATGGCTCAGGCGATTCTGGCGGATACTTTTCCGCCGCAGCAGCGTGGCTTGGCGTTTGCATTGTATGGTATTACCGCCGTCATGGCTCCGACCATCGGCCCGACCCTCGGCGGATGGATCACGTTCAATTATTCCTGGCGCTGGATTTTTTTCATCAATATCCCCGTCGGTTTGGCCACTTGGCTTCTTGTCCGGCGCTTTGTGGAGGATCCACCTTATTTAAGCCGCCTGAAGAGCGCTGGGGTCAAATTGGACTACATCGGCATTGCTCTTCTGGCAGTAGGCATCGGCGCGCTTCAAGTTCTGCTCGACAAGGGCCAGGAAGATGACTGGTTTGGCTCGCACTTCATCACAACTTTAATTGTGACCGCCACGGTATGCCTAATCTCGCTCGTAATCTGGGAGTGGTTTCAGAAGGCTCCGATCATCGACGTTCACATGTTTAAGAGTTTCAATTTCGCAAGCTCGAACTTGATGATGTTTAGTTTGGGAATTATGTTGTTCAGCAGCTTGGTGCTCATGCCGCAATTTCTTCAGACGATTATCGGCTATACCTCCGAGTTGGCCGGGTTGGCGCTTTCCGCGGGCGGCCTCGTCTTGCTGTTTGAGATGCCGGCCATGGGCAAACTCTCGACCAAAATCCAAGCACGATACCTGATCGCCTTTGGGTGGCTGGCTCTAGCCGTCGCCATGTACTACTCCACCCAGCGGATTGACCTGCTTATCAGCTTTAGCGCAGCCACGTGGCTACGCATTGACCAGGTGATTGGGTTGGGGTTCCTTTTCGTGCCGATCACGCTAGTGGCTTACATCGGAATTGCGCCGGAAAAAAATAACGCCGTGGCGGGAATCATCAATTTCATGCGCAACATGGGCAGCAGCGTAGGAACCTCGATGGTAACGACGGTGATTGCGCGGCGCTCGCAATTCCACCAAGCAAGGTTGGTTGGATACGCCAGGCCCGACAATCCGAATTTCCAGAATGCCGCCAATGGCCTTGCGCAGCAAATTGCCAACACTGGTTTCAGCGCACATGATGCCCAAATGCGGGCGTACGCTCAGATTTACGGTAGCGTGCAAGTGCAATCGGCCACCCTCGCTTATATTGACACCTTCATGGTTCTCGCCGTGGTGTCGGCGATTATGTTCGTACTGGCCTTTGCTTTGAAAAAGAACGAACCCGGCGGTGGCGGCGAAGTGGCAGCCGGGTAAGCGAAGTGGAATACTTATGTAGTGGACGGGGGTCCAGCATATGGCGGGCGTGGGGGCTTCCATGATCAAAATTATTACCATTGAACGCGAATACGGCAGCGGCGGCGGCGAGATCGCTCAAATGCTTGCCAAACATCTCGGCTGGAAGCTTTGGGACGAATTGCTAACCGAAGAAATCGCCCGGCTCGCGAATTGCCCGAAAGCCGTCGTCGAAGTTCGCGAAGAAAAAACCGATCCGCTTTACTACCGGCTCTTCAAGTCTTTTTTGCGTGGCAGCTATGAAGGAAGCCTCAACGCCCACAAGCTCAATGTCGTCGACAGCGAAAGCATCTTGAAGTTCACCGAGCGCGTCGTTCAACATGCCGCGAAAACCGGCCACTCTGTCATCGTCGGTAGAGGCTCCCAACATTTCCTCCGCAGCCGCCAGGACGCCTTGCGCATCTTCCTTTACGCTCCTCGCGATGAAAAGATCCGCCGTGTCATGGCTCGCGGCAAAACGGAGAAAGAAGCGCAAGAGCGCGTGGATACTGTTGACCGCGAACGCGCCGCCTTCATCCTCAAGTATTTCAACGTCCATTGGCCCGACCGCGACGCCTACCACGCCATGATTAATACCGCCATCGGCGAGGAAGCCGTCGTTCACGCAATATTGGATTTGATGAAATCCTTCGACGTAAAAGCCCCCGCTCAAGCCCTCGCGCAATAGATTTTCTGCCAAGCGCCTCGCTATTGCTCCCGAAGAAACTTTAGCGGCACTCCCCGCTCCCTCCCCGCCCTGCCCTGCATCAAAATGGAGTGAGCCGTTGGGGACGGCCACCCACCCTGCCCTATCCGCGCCCTTTCGGCACGGGCATTTCAACGCTCAATCTCTCGCGAAAGGAAACACTTCTATGAAACGCCTGCTCTTGCTTAGCTTGGCGCTATCTCTCTTCGCTCTACCGTCGCGCGCCCAGTCCGTCGACGCTTCCGTCAGCTACTCCTATTTCCACCTGGGTGGCGGCGCCGATCTCAATCAGAACGGCATCAGCGGCTCCGTTGCCTACAACGCCACCAGCTGGATCGGGGTCGTCGGCGACATCGGCGGCTATCACGCCTCTCCCGGCGGCGTTTCTCTCAACACCTACACCTATATGTTTGGTCCGCGCGTCTCTTTCCACAACCCCACCAAGGTCACTCCCTTCGCCCAAGTCCTTCTTGGCGGCTCGCGCTTGACAACCGGCGGAGGCGGCCCCTCCTCCAACCAGTTTGCCTATAGCGTCGGCGGCGGCGTGGATATCGGCCTGCTTCCCCACCTCGCTTTGCGCCCGCAACTCGATTACGTCGGCCTGGACACCCCCGGCGGCGCCACCAATTGCACCCGCCTCTCGGTTGGTTTCGTCGTTCATTTCTGAAACCACCTTCCTCATTAGCTGCCAACGGGCTGGGGCCGATCATCGTCTTGATCGTCCCGGCCCTTCGGCCAGTGTAGCTTTGGAATCTACTGGCCTCCCGTCCATCTCACGGACTCTTCCCCAAACTCTGTACCCTTCCTTAGGGGCTCGGGGTGCGTTTGAGCCGAGGAGGGGGCAATGTTGGGCAATCGAATTCTTATTTTGGCGGTGGCATGCATTCTTGGGGCTTCCGCCGCGTGGGCCGACGACGTGGGGTTCGTCGACTGCTCCAGCCATTCCGAAGGCACGCAAGTCTTCGGCAAGCCGCGGAAGACTCCCGATGTCGTCACGGCTCTGCCTTGTGGCCAACCCTTCACGATTCTGGTCTATGGCTTCTATTTTTCCCGCATCCAGACCAAAGACGGCCAGGTCGGCTACATCTACTCGAATCTGATCACCGTCGGCCCTGTCGGGAAAACGGTGCAGCAACAGCAGGCCGCGCCGCAAATCGAACAGCGCCCCGCCCCTCGGGAAGTCCAACAGGTGCCTTCCTTAGAGATGGCCGCCGAGAAAACGAAAATTCCCCATGAGCCTGCCCAGGACGCGGCTCCCAAGCCCGCGCCGGTAGCGCATTCGGACTCGTCCGCGGCTCAAGCGGATTCCGCCGTAGCCCCGCAGCCTCAGCCGGAAGCGGTTCAGCCGCCTTCCGCACAACCGCCCGTGCCAGCTTCCAGCTCCTCCAACGCGGACTCCTCCGCGCCGCAACCCGCTCCGGATGCCGCCGTACAGCCGGAGCCTGCGTCAAGCCAGCCTGAGCCAGTAGCCGTTCAACCCGTTCCTCCTGCCCCACCCGAAGTCGCGCCGCAACCAGCCGCTCAGCCCGCGCCCGGTTCGGCCGCTCCAGCGCCAAACGTCCCCGATGTCCCGCAAGCCACTGTAGCCACAGCGGAAACCGCTCCTCCTGCCGCTTTTCCCCAGCCTGAGCCCGCCCCTGAACCTCCTGCTGCCACTCCCGCGCAGCCTCAGCCCGCTTCAGCCCAGCCCGAACCCGATCCCGCGCAACCCGCTCCGCCGCCCATCAAGCCCGCCGACAAAATTGAAACCTGGGAAAAGCCTCGGCCCGGCGTTCGCACCGCTCCTTTGATCGAACTCTACGGCGGCTTCTCCTTCGCCCGTCTAGGCGGCACGTCCAGCGGCAACAACTTGGCTGGCGCCATCGGCTCCTTTGGCTGGAACCCCAAGCCTTGGCTCCAGGTCGTCGCGGACACCAGCTACAGCCTCGAGTCCTCTGGGACCACCAAGAATGTTCTCTATGGAAACCATTACGGCCCGCGTTTCTTCCACCGCGTCCGCAGCCGTTGGGGTCTCACGCCCTTCGTCGAAGGCTTGGTCGGTGGTTCCGACGAGAAAACCACTGTCTCCGGCTCTGGCGGCTACACCGCCTCTACCGGCGCAACGCTATCCTACAAAGTAGGCGGCGGCCTCGATATGCACCCGTCCCGCCACTGGGACATTCGCCTCTTCGACGTCGACTACTACCGCACCTCTTTCGGCGCCGGCACCCCTCAAAACAATTACTGGATCTCCACCGGCATAGTCCTCCGCCTCTTCGGCGGCGGCGCCCAGTAAATCGCGTAACCCGAGTAACGCCATTCAGTCCGCGCAGGGGCACGATACATCGTGCCCTCTTCTCCCTCTTTCTCCGTTTGTGGTCGCGCCAACCCGGTCGGAACGAATCTGGCTTTTCCTTCTCCCCCGTATCCTGCTAGCTCAACGCGTCATCGCCGCTGAACCAACTCGTTTCACTCTTCTTCCCAACCCGGCCTTTTTCTTCCGCCTCGTCGCCCGCGCCGGCCGCACCTCGAATCGCACTCCTTCCGCCTCCTGCAAATACGCAATTATTTCAAACAATCGGCTCGCCGTCGGATTCCCCTTCGGTCCAAACATCTGATGAATCGTCTTCACATGGATTTTCGTCGCCTCCGCCAGCTTCGGAAACCCCACCGTCGCATTGATATAGTCGCGCAGGATCTCTTTCGCCAGCTCCACTTCGCCCCCGAGCAAACCTTCCAGCGCCTCGCTCAGCATCCCTCGACGAAATTCTGGATCCCGTCGAATATCCGCCTGCACCGTTTCTCTAAAGTCAGTCGTCAATGCCATTTTCGTTCCTCTTCTTTCCGCTGCTTTTTCCTCTGCTTGTAATCTTCCCACCGCCCAGTGGCGATCTGGATATCGTTCTCCTGGCGTTTCTTCGTTCCGCCGCCCAAAAGAATCACAATCTCCTCGCCCTCTTTCCCAAAGTACACTCGGTATCCCGGACCGAAGTGAACCCTGCATTCAAAAACGCCGCCGCCCACTCCTTTTACATTTGAAAAATTACCCAGTCCAATGCGCAACACCGCCGTGGTCACCCTCTGCCGCGCAGCCGCGTCCAACCCGCCACGCCACTCGCCGAACGGACTGCCACCATCGCGCTCGCGATATTCGCGGATCTCCACCATCAGCCCCATAGTAACATATATTTTACCATCCTCGTCCTCGATAACGGCAACTTCCCCGCCTCACCGTCATTTCGCCTGCCCTGAGCGGAGCCGAAGGGAACGCAGCAAGCCGGCGCTTTTTCGCCCCCCCCACGCCCGTCATTTCGAGCGTAGCGAGAAATCCCTCTTGCTTGTTCATCGGCTTGCGAAGGGAGAACCGCTGCTCCATCGCACGCACTTTGTGCGGTGAAATCTCTCCTTGCTCTTTTTTCTGCCCCGCCTTCCTCACTCCCTTCACCGGCAACCCCACCCTCCTCACCAACACCCGCATTCGGAAAGTCAAACGCGAAACCGAAATCTCCCAATCCTTCTTCTACGCCCCCGTCGGCCCTGTCCCCCGCCCTCTCTGTCATCCTGGCCGAAGCGGAGGGACCTCTCCTCGCTTTTCGTCCTCTTGCCCAAGTCGCCCTCCACGTCAATGGCCTCCGCTTCGACGCTCCCCGCCGCCAAAACAGCAGCCGCCCCTCTCCTCCGCTCTAAAACTCCTCGCCATCGCCAAGAAAAACCCCAAAGCCCTCCTCGTCGCCTGACATCGTAAATCGCTTTTCCTTCCACTTCTTACTTCACATTTCTCCGCTCGTGCGCTTCTTCTCCTCTTCGAGAAGTATTTCCAGCAGCGATGGTGGATAACGGAAATTGGTGCCTTGCAATCGTGCAAACACGTCTCGCAGGGAAATCAGGTCCGCCCGGGACGCCAAATCAAGCACTCCGAGCGTTCCCGTCACCGCTAACCCCCTCCGCTGTGCCAGGTTTGCGCCCGCGCGCTCATCGATCAACAAGAGATCTGCATGAATGGATTCCGCAAGCAGGATGGCCGACCGCTCCCCAGCGTCCAATGCGGCGAGAGACGGATCCTCCGCAGCCGCAGGATGGATAACGAGCCATTCAGGGGGGCTGCTGCATCCACGTCCGCACCGCCGCCGGAGAAGCGCTGCGGCTGAGTTCTTCGCGAATTTCGATGGGAATGTGAATTTTCTCAAACAGGCGGGGCAAAATCTCGATGGCGCCAATCAAAATCAGATAGTGCAGCGGAGTCGCGTCGGCAACAACAACCCGCATTTACGTTGCGAAGCCCAATCGCCGCAGCGCGGCGCGTTCTCGCTCCAAGTCTTCCCGCGTGAAGTTGAGCCACACTTCGTGAGCCTTCAGGAACCCGTCCAGTTCATCGCGAGTCCCAAACCCCAATACCTGCCGCAACTGCGCCTCGGTCAATCGGCCCGCCTTGTGTTCTTCCAAGGCGAACGCTTCCAATGCCCTGCGCGACAGATCGCTCCCCGCAGCCGAAAGCCGCTGGGCCACATCATCGGGAATGTGCAGCGTCAGCTCCACGCCCGAAGTTTACCACGAACCGCGCAAGTCGCCCGCCACGTCAAAGGCCTCCGCTCCGACGATCCGCCGCCGGGAAAACCGTGGCCGTCGCTACTCACCGGCTCCCACCAACCGCAGCCCGGCCATCGCGAGCAAAGCAGTCCGATGCTTTTTCTCCTCGTAGACAGCCATTAGAGGGAGAACTCGTATAAAATGCGGCTCGCTGGTAATCTGGGTGCGATAGGCTGAATAGGAAATGAAGAAAAACGCCCTCAAGAGTCTTCGCGTTCGGAATCTGTTGTCCTTTGGTGAGGATTCGCCTGAGATTGAACTGGGTGATCTAAATGTGCTCATTGGTCCGAATGGTTCCGGTAAGTCAAATCTGATCGAAATCATCGGACTGCTTCGGAGTACACCCAAGGACTTTGCTGACGAGGTTGGGTCAAGCGGCGGTATCTCCGAACTTTTGTGGAAGGGTTGGAAAGGCAGGGCAAATTCTCAGATCGCGTCGCTCCAAGTGATTGCGAATCCCAAGGAGATTAAGCGACCCCTCCGATATAGCTTATCGTTCACGAGAGTCGGTCCCCAACTTGAGATTGTCGATGAGCGAATCGAAAATGAGAATCCGGATCAGGGCCATGAAAGGCCCTATCTGTACTTTGATTACAACGGTGGCCGCCCAATGCTCAACTTGGGAGGGAAGCAACGATCCCTTCGGCATGAAGAAGTCGACTTCCAAAAATCAATACTCTCTCAAAGGCAAGACCCGGAACAGTATCCGGAAGTTACATATCTGGGTAGATTATTCAGCAGCTTTCGACTCTATCGAAATTGGGATTTTGGTCCCGACTCAGAGGTTCGCGACCTATATGGGTCGGAGCGTAAGAACGATTACTTAGAAGAGGATATAAGCAATCTTGGGCTTATGTTGAATAGGCTCCGAGCAGATTCCCGGGCCAAGTCGGATCTACTCCAATATTTGAAGATGTTTTATCAAGGGGCGGAGGACGTGCTGACGCCTATCCAGGGCGGTCTAGTTGATGTGCGCGTCGAAGAAGAGAACGGGATCACGATTCCCGCCACCAGGCTATCTGACGGAACGTTGCGATGGCTCAGTCTGCTGACTATTCTCCTGCACCCTGAACCGCCGCCGCTCATTTGCATAGAGGAACCCGAGTTAGGGCTGCACCCAGATATGATCAGGCCTCTAGCAAAGCTGATGTTGAGCGCGTCTGAGCGAATGCAGTTGGTGGTCACCACGCACTCCGATTCCCTAGTCGACGAACTTTCGGGGACTCCCGGAGCAGTTATCGTGTGCGAAAAAAATGACGGCTCAACTAGCCTAAGGCATCTAGACATCGAGGAACTCTCGGATTGGATGAAGCGATATACATTGGGACAACTGTGGCGCACCGGTGAACTTGGAGGGAATCGCTGGTGAGCGTACTAATTTATGTCGAGGGGGGTCATCATGGCCAAACAAAGACAGCGTGTCGTCAGGCCTTCCGAAGGTTCTTTGAAAAGGTAATTCCACCGGGTTCATTTCAAGTAAGAGCCTCTGGTGACCGTGCCTCGACGTTTCAGGATTTCCGCGCCGCGCTAGAGAAACACGCAAACGACTACGTCATTCTTCTAGTAGATTCTGAGGAAGCTGTTACGACGGGCTGCTGGCAACACCTTCGAGCCAGAACGGGGGACGGCTGGCACCAACCAGTGGGAACGGTCGACGATCAAGTTCATCTGATGGTCCAAGTCATGGAGGCGTGGTTCCTCGCGGACAAGCCGAAATTGATTGCCTACTACGGTCAAGGATTCCTCGATAAGTCGTTACCGGGCCAGCCCAATGTCGAACTCATCTCGAAGCAAGACGTGTTCAGGATTCTCCAGCACGCCTCAAGGCCCACTCAAAAAGGCGAATACCATAAAACTAGGCATGCTTTTGACCTGCTTGAAGAGATTGATCCCAGCCGCGTGCGCACCGCCTCCCAACACGCCGCGCGTCTATTTGCGGTTCTTGCAAGGGAGACGGGAATTCCAGAAATTTAGCGGCCTGATTTGCGGGCAGCGGGAACCGGGAAACAGACGCGACGTTTTCTATTGCATTGTGCGAGCTCTGTGTCGCGGCGACGATTTTCTCAGAATACGGAAACGTTCCGCCTATCCCCAATCGCCCTTAACCATTGGCTGACCTTCCCTTTGCTGATTTGTATTTCGCGAAGGCGGGTGCTCCACCGCATTCTCTCCATAACGACCTACTCCCGCTCTGCGCGATTGACGATTCCGCACAGCTAAGCACAAAATTGAGCGCGGCTTTGTGCGACTTACGAGGGAACGGAGGGAGGCCGATGAACGTGAAAAACACTTTGCTTGGGATGACATGCGGCGCCTTGACCTTTACCTGCCTGTCTTTGGCTACGCCGAAAAAGATAGCAAACGCGGCTGCCTTGGACGTGCCGACTAGAGGCAGGTTCGAGCTTGTTCAGCTGCATCCGAGCAGCGGTACCGAATGGTCTGGTGTCATGGACACTGAGACAGGATGTGTATGGGTCTACTCCTCGCAAACGCCCCCGACGGATGCGGAAGTAAGCGCTGCGCCAGAGGGGGAACAGCGCGCGCAGAAAATATATAGACAGACCCTCGGGAGCAACTTCTTCGCGATCGTCGGCTACGACGACAACGGACCACCGATGAATCTGCCCGGAATGAAAACGGCCTCAACAATTAGCGGGACGGAGTTCTCAACGCTCGCGACAGAACAGTACTACTGCGACCAAGCTCGGCAGAAAGCACTTCTCGCGGCCGCGTCACACTAGGGACTAGGGGGGCGGGTGGCAGCGCCTTCACTCTGGCTGGCTCTTTTGGCGCAGTCGGGCAAAGGCGTCCTCGCCGTCGATGGGCGCAACGCGGCCGCTCTGGATGTCATCGTACCGGCCATCCAGCATGTTGCGCACCTCGACTAATTCCGCAAGGTACGCCGACATGGCGTCCTCAACGAGATCCTCCGGCGCGCGGCCCGTAGTTGCAGCAAGGTCCTGAAGGCGGGATTCCGTTTCCGGCTTGAGATGCACTACCATAAAAGCAAGTTTAGAGACCCGTTCGGGCACTGTCAAAACATTAAATCCCCGTGTAGGCAGGGCACGGCGCAGCCCTAACGCGAAGAGTAGATTTTGACTTCGCCTTTCTCTGGAGCGTCCCCCATCCTTGCGGGTCTTGAGGGTGCGGCTCTTGACCCCACGCCCCCATCCAACCCCAACCGCCCATCCGCAAACCGCTGTCCCATAACGACTTATAATTATTACTTGACAATAAATACAAACCTGCTATAATGGTTTATGTTTGTCGCGGCGGAGAACGGAATTACCCCCTTGCCCCCGCTATCCGCCCGCCCTTCCTGCCACCGTTCGCCCGTTGTCCTCAACCCTTCGCGCGCTTCGTTACACGCAGGAATTCCCGCAACTCCAATCCCCTCATGCGTTTACTTCATAACTTGCGGACACCCCGGGTGGGGGTCTCATCCTTCCAGCCGAAAAGTCCTTGTGATCTCGGCTCTCCCTCCGACCCCTCCTGTCACCCCCCGCTCCGCATTGCCCGTTATCTCCTTTAGAATCACATTCTTTGCAGACCCCTCCCCTCTAACTCCCATCGAATCACATTCTTACAAAAAGAGGGGGGAGGGGGTACCCCAATCCCTAACCCAGTCCCTTCCCTCTTTTTCCACAGCGAGTAAACATCCATCGCACAGCAATCCGCGTAACCCAATTCTTTTCATGCGCTTGCGCACAACTTCCGTCACCCACCCGGGTGGGGGTGCCCCGCCCGCCGCTGGCCACTCAGCACTCGCCACCTCGGGATTTCCCCGTGCTATACTCCCGCCCGTTTGCGACAACGCTACAGAACTTCCCAGCTCCCCGCACAGACCGACAGGAGGCCAGCCAACTCTTGATCACGTTGCCGGAATCCTTCAATGTCGCCACCCACTTCGTGGACCGCAACGTCCAGGAAGGCCGGGGCGCCAAAATCGCTATCGAGTGCGGCGAGGAGCGCGTCACCTACCGGCAGCTTCTGGAAAACACCAATCGCGCTGGCAATGCCCTTCTCCATCTTGGCGTTCGTCCCGACGAGCGCGTCCTTCTTCTGCTCCTCGACACGCCGGAGTTTCTCTATTGCTTCTTCGGCGCGATCAAAATCGGCGCGATCGCCATTCCCGTCAACACGCAAGCCAGGCCGCAGGACTACAAGTACATCCTCAACGACTGCTGCGCGCGTGTCGCCGTGGTCAGCGAAGCTCTGCTCCCGTGTTTGCAATCGATTCCACGCGAAAAACTTCGCTATTTGCAGGAGATCGTAGTTGTCGGAGAACCGAGCGTTGTTGCCGATCCGGGCGGCGCCGCCAATCTCGCGCAACATCGTCACAGTCTGCGCGATTTGATGAGCTCTGCTTCGCCGGAATTGCAACCGGCCCTCACCAGCAAGGACTCGCCCGCCTTCTGGCTCTACTCCTCCGGAAGCACCGGCGACTCGAAAGGCTGCGTGCATCTTCATCGCGACATGGTCGTCTGCTGCGAACTCTACGCCAAAGGCATCCTGCAAATGAAAGACAGCGACCGCTGCTTCAGCGTCGCCCGTCTCTTCTTCGCCTACGGCCTTGGAAACGCCGGCTACTTCCCTCTCGGCTGCGGCGCCACCACGATTCTCAACCCCTCGCGCCCCACGCCCGCCACGATTTACGCCGACATCGAGGGTTTTCGCCCCACGCTCTTTTTCTCCGTGCCCACGAATTTTGCCGCGCTGCTTGCTCATCATCGCCAGGAGGGGCGCGAAGACGGGCGCGAGTTCGATCTCTCCAGCGTGCGCCACGCCATCTCCGCGGGCGAAGCCCTCCCCGCCCCGCTCTTCCATCGTTTCAAAGAGCGCTTTGGCATCGAGATTCTGGACTCGCTCGGTTCGACGGAAACTTTGCAGATGGTCATCGCCAATCGGCCCGGCCAAGCCAAACCTGGTTCCAGCGGAAAAATCATTCCCGGCTACGAAGCGCGGCTCGTGGATGAACGCGGAAACGATGTCCCCGCCCACGAAATCGGCGACCTCCTCATCAAGGGCGATTCCACCTGTTCCTGCTATTGGAACAAACCGGAAAAAACCAGCGAGACGTTTGTCGGCGGCTGGTTCCGTACCGGTGACAAATATTTCCAGGATGAGGAGGGCTACTTCTGGTACGCGGGCCGCGCCAATGACCTTTTCAAGGTGAATGGACTCTGGCTGAGTCCCGCCGAAGTCGAAAGCGCGTTGATCGCGCATCCGGCCGTTCGCGAAGCCGCGGTCGTCGCCCGCGAAGATGCGGACGGCCTGACCAAGCCTGCCGCTTTCGTCGTGCTAAACGCGGAGTTCGCGCCGAGCACGCAGTTGACGTGCGAACTCCAGGATCTGGTAGGACACAAAATTGGCGGTTACAAGCGCCCGCGCTGGATTGAATTCTTATCCGAGATCCCGAAAACCGCCACCGGAAAGCTCCAGCGCTTCAAACTTCGCGAGCTCCAGAATCGCCGCGAAAACAAGGAGGAATAAAGCCAATCGGCATAATACTGCAACTTCCACCTCGGCCAATGAGGAGGCAGAAGAAGAAGAAATTGCAATGTCCTGTTAACTCATATAAATAGAACGCTTTACGTCTAGACCGCGAGGTCAAAAGAGCTATCGAAACAATCCACACAAACCGCAAATAAAACCCTCGCTTAGCTCCACGCAATATGCGATATACTGCATGAGCCGATCGGGCTATGCAGACAAACCTCCACTCGCGAGAAGTCATTCCTCATCGCTTTCCACGCGATTCCGAAAACGGTTTTCTGCTTTCTCTCGGCAAGCGCGTCCGCGAATTGCGCAATCGCCGCGGAATGACGCGCAAAATGATGGCGCGCGAAGCGGACGTTTCGGAACGCCATCTGGCGCAGCTCGAAAGCGGCGAAGGAAATGTTTCGATTGTCCTGCTGCGCAGAATCGCCGCGTCAATCCACGTTTCGCTTGCGGAATTATTCGCTCCCGAAGCGGACACTCGCCACGAAAAAATCCTGATTCAGCGCTTTCTCGAACGTCTCCCCGCACATCGCGTGGAGGACGCAATGTCGCGTCTGATGCGCGAATTTGGCAATGAAGAGAAAGCTCGTCGCAAGCGTGTTGCGCTTGTGGGAATACGCGGCGCGGGGAAATCGACTCTGGGATCCAGACTGGGCCAGGAACCCCATATACCTTTTATCGAGCTGGATCACGAGATTGAAAAAGATACGGGCATGCCGCTCGGAGAAATCTTTTCGCTTTATGGACAAACGGGCTATCGCGAAATCGAAAAGCGTTTGTTGCAGAAAATGCTTCGCGAGCACGAACGCGCGATCCTTTCCGTCGGTGGCGGCGTGGTCTCCGAAAAAGAGACTTACGATTATTTGCTTTCGAATTGTTACACGGTGTGGATCAAAGCGCGGCCGGAAGAATACATGGCGCGCGTGATCGCGCAGGGCGATCTGCGCGTGATGGGCGGCAGCGGGGAAGCGATGGAGGATTTGCGGAGAATACTCGAAGCGCGCGAGCCGCTTTACCGGAAAGCGGACTTGTACATCGAGACTTCCGGCCATTCCGTGGACGAAAGTTTCGCGGAACTAAAATCCGCATTGCAAACGCAGCAGGAGCAGGAGGGCAAGTGGACGTAGCGGGAGCAGAGCAGCTTTCTTCAAAAATGGAACCGCCGGATTACCGGAAGGATCCGAGCCTTTACAAACATTGGCGGCTCACTTTTGACGGCCCGGTGGCGACGCTGACGATGGACGTAGCGGAAGATGGCGGAATCCGCCCGGGCTACAAACTCAAACTAAATTCTTACGATCTGGGCGTGGATATCGAATTGCACGACGCGCTGCAACGAATCCGGTTCGAGCATCCGGAAATTCGTTCCGTAATCATCACCAGCGCGAAGAACCGAATTTTTTGTTCCGGCGCGAACATTTACATGTTGGGGCTTTCTTCGCACGCCTGGAAAGTGAACTTCTGCAAATTCACGAATGAAACGCGCAACGGAATTGAAGATTCGAGCGCGCACTCAAGGCTGAAATTTATCGCGGCTTGTAATGGAACTACCGCGGGCGGCGGCTACGAACTGGCGCTGGCGTGCGACGAGATTATTTTGGTGGACGACCGTTCGTCGGCAGTGAGTTTGCCGGAGTTGCCGCTGCTCGGAGTTTTGCCCGGCACCGGCGGGCTGACACGCGTGACGGACAAACGAAAAGTCCGGCGGGATTACGCGGACATGTTCTGCACGAATCCGGACGGCGTGCGCGGACAGCGAGCGAAGGATTGGCGGCTGGTGGACGAAGTGGTGAAGCCGCAGCAATTCGCGGAGCGCGTGAAGCAGCGCGCATTGGAACTGGCAGCGCAAAGCGATCGCCCCGCGGACGCGAAAGGCGTGGCACTGACGCCTGTAAAGAGGACGATAGATGATGCAGGTTTGCATTATGAATTTGTGGACGCACAACTGAATCGCGAAGCGCGTTCGGTGACGCTGACGGTTCGCGCGCCGGAGAGCGTAACCGCGCATACGATCGAGAGCGCGCGGGCTGCTGGGGCAAGTTGGTGGCCATTGCAAATGGCGCGGGAGCTTGATGACGCCATCCTGACGCTGCGCACGAGCGAGCTGGATTTGGGGCTGTGGATTATGAAGACGGCCGGAAACCCTGGCGCCGTTCTCGCAGCCGATGAGTTCATCTTGAATCACCAGGACAACTGGTTCGTGCGCGAAGTTCTGGGAATGATGCGGCGGACATTCGCGAGGCTCGATGTTTCCTCGCGGTCGCTGTACGCGATTATCGAGCCGGGTTCATGCTTTGTAGGCACGCTTTTCGAATTGGCGCTGGCTGCGGACCGGATTTACATGCGCGACGCGCAGGACGGCGAAGCGGCCACGGTGAGGCTATCGAACATGAATTTTGGCGCGTTGCCGATGGTCAACCATCTTTCGAGAGTGGCGGCGCGTTTCTACGGCGACGAAGTGCAAATGGAGAGTTTGCGAAAACTCATCGGAAAGAAGCTGACGGCTCGCGAGGCGATGGATGCAGGGCTGGTGACGGCTGCACCGGACGATCTCGATTGGGACGATGAAATTCGTCAGGCGCTTGAATCGCGGGCCGCGCTTTCGCCGGATGCACTGACGGGGCTAGAAGCGAATCTTCGTTTTGGCGGAAATGAAACCCTGGAGACGCGGGTTTTTGGCAGGCTTTCCGCCTGGCAGAACTGGATTTTTATTCGGCCGAATGCCGTGGGAACGAATGGTGCGCTAAAGGTTTATGGAACAGGGGCGCCGGTGAAATTTAATTGGGAGAGAGTTTGAGGAGAAGAAGTGAGGAAGGAATGGCGTGAGAAGAAGTAAGGAAAGAAAACGAGCTGAGGCGTTCAGGAAGAGCACAGGCTGAAGCCTGTGCCACCGGGAAATTGGGAGCAGCACAGGCAGGAGTGCCTGTGCTACCGAGGAGAAGGGGCCATGATTGATTACACGGAGAAAATTCCGAATAACGTGGATTTGGGACGGGACCGCGGATTACAGCGGGCGCTGGAGCACTGGCAGCCGGCGTACATGGGCTGGTGGTACGACATGGGCCCGAACGAAAGCCACAACTACGACGTGTATCTGCGTACCGCGACGAGCGTCGAGCCGGACGGATGGGCGCAATTCGATTACGTGAAGATGCCGGAATATCGCTGGGGGATTTTTCTGCAGCCGCGCGACGCACAGCGCCAAGTGAATTTCGGAACGCACAAAGGCCAGGCGGCGTGGCAAGAGGTTCCAGGAGAATACCGATCGACGCTGCGGCGCGTGATCGTGACGCAAGGTGATACGGAGCCGGCTTCGGTCGAGCAGCAACGGCTGCTGGGCGCGTCATGCCCTTCGATGTACGACCTGCGGAATATTTTTCAGGTGAACGTGGAAGAAGGACGGCATTTGTGGGCCATGGTGTACTTGCTGCACCGCTATTTTGGACGCGACGGCCGCGAGGAGGCGGAATCCTTGCTGGCGAGGCGCTCCGGGGACGCGGATAATCCTCGCATTCTTGGCGCGTTCAACGAGCCGACGCCGGATTGGCTGGCGTTCTACATGTTCACGTTCTTTACGGACCGCGACGGAAAATTCCAATTGTGCGCGCTGGCGGAGTCCGGGTTCGATCCACTGGCGCGGACTTGCCGGTTCATGCTGACCGAGGAAGCGCACCACATGTTCGTGGGAGAGACGGGCGTCACGCGCATTATCAAACGCACATGCGAAGTGATGAAGGAAAACAAACTGGAAGATCCCGCGCAAGTGCGCGCGCTGGGAGTGATCGACCTGCAAACGATTCAGCGATATCTAAACTTCCATTACAGCGTGACGCTGGACCTTTACGGCTCGGATGTTTCCTCGAATGCGGCGAACTATTTCACCAGCGGGCTGAAGGGCCGCTTTCGTGAAACGAAACTCGAGGATGATCATGTGCTGAGCGAAGCCGAATATCCGGTCTACGAAGTGATTGGCGACAAGATCGTTAAAAACAATGTTCCGGCACTGACGGCACTGAACGAGCGCTTGCGCGACGACTACATCGAAGAGATTGCGGATGGAGTAGCGCGCTGGCAGCGGGTAATTGATGATGCGGGCATTCCCTTCAAGCTGACGCTGCCGCACAAAGGGTTTCATCGCGCGATTGGAAATTTTGCCGGACATCACATCAGCACGGGCGGAGAGGTTTTGACAGCGGAGGCCTGGGAAAAACACGAGCGCGAATCGCTTCCGAGCTCGGCGGACCAGAAGTTCGTCCAATCGCTGATGAGCGGGCGCGTCGTCGAGCCGGGAAAATTCGCGAATTGGATCGCACCGCCGCTTCGCGGAATCAACAGCAAGCCGATTGATTTTGAGTATGTGCGATTTAATTGAGGGAGCTGACAGCTTACAGCCAACAGATTACAGCCAGATCAAAGATAACGCAGAGGCCCATAGTGATCAGAGGTTCGCAGGGAACAGGGACCTTGTAGCTTGATTTCGGACAAAGGGCAGTCGGCGAGGAGAAGAGTGCAGCCGATCATCGACATCCACATTCACATCATGCCTTACCACATGATGAAACCTGCCGCGATGGATTTGATGAAGCGGGGGCGGAAGGATTACGCGGATGTGATGCGCTATTGTGAGGATCCGAAAGCGTTTTTGGGGCTGATGGATAGCCTGGGGATCGAGCGCGCGGGACTGATCAACTATGTGGCGCCGAAGATTATTGGGTTCACGCCGGAAGCGAATGATTGGAGCGCGAAATATTGCAGCGCCGCGCCGGAGCGATTGATCGCGTTTGGCGGAGTGCTGCCGGGGACGGTTCCCGATTGCGGCGTGGAAGTGGACCGCATGGCGAAACTGGGAATTCGCGCGATCAAATTGCACCCGTCGCATCAAGCGATGTCGCCAAATGGATACATGAACGGCAACGGAGAGCTGGCGAAGATTTACGAACGAGCGCAGGCGCACGGAATGCCGGTGATGATTCATACGGGCACTTCGATTTTTCCGGGCGCGCGAAATCTGCATGCGCAGCCGATGCTGTGCGACGACGTAAGCATCGACTATCCGAATCTTGTGGTGATTCTGGCGCACGGCGGAAGGCCGCTCTGGATGAATGAAGCGTTTTTCCTGGTACGGCGGCACAACAATATGTACATGGACATTTCGGGGATTCCGCCGCAGAAATTGATGGAATATTTTCCGCGGATTGAAGACATCGCGGACAAAGTGTTGTGGGGAACGGATTGGCCGGGGCCGGGCGTGCCGGAGATCAAGGGCAACATCGAGAAATTCCACGCGCTTCCGATCGGCGCGGAAGCGAAGCGCAAGATTTTGTACGACAACGCGGCACGATTGTTTCCGGTGTGAGATGAGGTGAGTTGAGTGAGTGACCTGATTACGATTCCCGTGGAATCGCAGAAGACGGCGCACATTCGCTTGACGCTGAACGGCGAGTCGATGGACGTGTCCTTCGCACCGTACAAGACGCTGCTCGAAGTGCTTCGCGAGGATTTGGGGCATACCGGCACGAAACACGGGTGCGAATTGGGTGAATGCGGGGCTTGCGCTGTTTTGGTGGACAGCAAGCCGGTGCTTTCTTGTTTGTTGCTGGGGCTAGAGTGCGACAAGAAGAATGTCTTGACCGTTGAAGGGCTGGGAACGGACGGAAAACTTCATCCGTTGCAGGAAGCATTCGCGAATTTGGGCGCGGCGCAATGCGGATATTGTACGCCGGCGATTTTGGTGACGGCGAAAGCATTGCTCGACGAGAATCCGCATCCTTCGCGCGGCCAGATTCGCGAAGCGCTTTCGGGGAATTTGTGCAGGTGCACGGGCTACCAGCAGATTTTCGAAGCAGTGGAAGCGGCGATGATCCAAATCGTGGATGGCAGGGCCGCGGAATTGTAACGCGCGAGATCCGAGAGAAGAATGCCTGACGAAAAGCAAATGCGCGTGATTGGCGTGCCGCGGAGGCGAGTGGATGCGCGCGCGAAAGTCACCGGGCAGACACGTTTTGCTGACGATATTTTTCTGCCACGCATGGCGTATTGCAAGCTGCTGCGGTCGCCGCATCCGCATGCGCGCATTTTGAAGATCGATTCGTCGCGTGCGCTGGCACATCCCGGCGTGTATTTGGTTCTCACCGGAAAAGATCTTCCCATCCAATATGGAATCTTGCCGGTGAGCCAGGATGAGCAGGCGCTTTGCGTGGATCATGTGCGGCACGTGGGCGATCCAGTCGCGGCAATTATTGCGCGCGAGGAGTTGACGGCATTCGAGGCGCTAGATTTGATTGATGTCGAATACGAGATTTTGCCGACGATTGCCGATCCGGAAGAGGCGCTGGCGACTCCCGAGCCGAGGATTCACGACTACGGCGAGGAAGGAAACGTTCACAAGCGCGTGTCGCTGGAGTTTGGAGATGTGGAGCAAGGGTTCTCCGAAGCCGACGAAGTTTTCGAGGATATCTTTTTTTATCAAGGAAATACCCATCTACCAATCGAGCAGCATGCTTCCGTGGCGACAAAAGATCCCGAAGGAAAATTGACGATTTGGAGCAGCACACAGACGCCGCATTACCTGCATCGCGCGCTGGCGAAAGTATTGCAAATGTCGGCGGGGCACATCCGCGTGATTGCCACGCCGAACGGCGGCGGATTTGGCGGGAAGAGCGATCCGTTCAACCATGAAATCGTGGTGTCCAAAGCGGCGCTCGTCTTGGACCGGCCCGTGAAGATTAGTCTGACGCGCGAGGAAGTTTTTTATTGTCACCGCGGGCGGCATCCCGTGCTGATGAAATTCAAGACGGGTGTGAAAAAAGACGGCACGATCACCGGAATGCATCTGCAAACGCTGATCGACGGAGGCGCTTACGGCTCGTATGGCGTCGCGAGCACGTTTTATACCGGCGCGCTGCAAACAACGACTTATCACATTCCGCGCTACAAGTTTCAGGGCTGCCGCACCTTCACGAACAAGCCGCCCTGCGGGCCGAAACGGGGCCACGGCACGGTGCAGCCGCGCTTCGGACAAGAAGTGCAGCTCGACAAAATCGCGGAGAAACTAAAGATTGATCCGGCGGAGTTGCGGCTGCGGATCGCCGAGTCTTCGGATGCGATGACGGCGAATTTTTTTCGATTGAGCGTCGTCAATCTGGCGGAATGCATTCGGCGCGTCGTCGCGATTTCGGATTGGAAGGAAAAATTTCGCAAGATGCCGGAGGGACGCGGCATGGGGCTGGCGTGTTCGGCATATCTGACCGGAGCGGGGCTGCCGATCTATTGGAACAAGATGCCGCACTCGGGAGTCCACATCAAGTTTGATCGCGGCGGCGGCGTGGCGGTTTTTTGCGGGGCGACGGAAATTGGACAAGGATCAGACGACGTGCTCGCGGGAATCGTGGCCGAAGTTTTGGGATTGGATCCGTTCGACATTCGCTTATATACGGGCGACACGGATTTGGGGCCGGTGGATTTGGGATCGTATTCGAGCCGAGTGACGATCATGGCGGGGAACGCGGCGCTGCAAGCGGCGGAACGCGGAAAGGCGATGATCGCGGAAGCAGTGGCGCAGAAGCTTGAGATTCCGATGGAGCGATTGCGCTTCGCGGAGAAACGCGTGTTTGATTCCGCGGCGCCAGAGAAAGGCGCGACGTTTGCGGAAGCGGTGTGCCTGGCCGAGGCACGATTCGGAACGATTGGAACGATGGGTTCGTACACGCCACCTAAATCGCCGGCGCTTTACAAAGGCGGCGGCGTTGGACCTTCGCCGACGTATTCATACACCGCTGCGGTTGTGGAAGTTGCGGTGAATCCGTCGACCGGATGGATTACCGTGCCGAAAATTTGGATCGCGCACGACATCGGGCGTGCGTTGAACCCGACATTGGTGCGCGGGCAAGTGGAGGGCAGCGTTTATATGGGATTGGGCGAGGCACTGATGGAGGAGCAAGAGTTTCGGCGGCTCCCGAAAACACTGTCGCACGCGCTGGTACACAAATTTCCTTCGATGCTCGAATACAAAAGCCCAACGTCGCTGGACATGCCGGAAGTGGTGACGGAGCTGATCGAGGAACCCGATCGGCGCGGGCCGTTTGGCGCGAAAGAAGCGGGACAAGGGCCACTGCTGCCGATTATGCCGGCCGTGGCGAATGCAGTTTACGACGCGGTGGGCGTGCGGATCGATGAGGTTCCGATCACACCGGAAAAAATAATGAAGGCGCTCGCTGAAAAAAGGGCGGGGCGCGAGCCGCGTTTTGGGCCGGACCATTTTCCAAGCGTGGATTGGCCGGAAGCGCTGCGCGTGCCGCCGCCGTGGGAAGGCGGCGACGGACACGCGGTGAACGACGTGCCGCGTCCGGCGAAACGCAACGCGGAAAAAGAAAAGGTGCTCAGCTCATGATGCGGCTGCCGCTTTTCGAGTTTCGCGCGCCGCGCACGATAGAGGAGGCCGCGCGTATTTTGGACGGCGAGGGCGCACGTGCGATGCCCATTGCCGGCGGAACGGATTTGCTGCCCAAGATGAAACGGCGGCAGCAGGTTCCGAAGACGCTGATGAGTTTGCGCTACATCGAAGATTTGCGGGGCGCTCAATTGGAGCACTGGAGAACGCGGGTGGGGGCGTGCGTCACGCTTGCGGAAATTGCGGTGGACCCGCGATTGCGAAATGGGATGACGGCGCTGGCGCAGGCGGCTTCGCTGGTGGCCACGCCGCAGATTCGAAACATGGCGACTCTGGGCGGGAATCTTTGTTTGGATACGCGCTGCAATTATTACGACCAGAATTACGAATGGCGGAAGGCGATTAATTTTTGCCTGAAGAAAGACGGCGATACGTGCTGGGTGGCGCCGGGAAGTGCAAAGTGCATGGCGGTTTCTTCGACGGATACGGCGCCAGCGCTGATCGCGCTGGGAGCGCGTGTGCGGCTGGTTTCGCGCGTGGAAGAGCGCGAAGTTTTGCTGGCGGATCTTTACAACAATGATGGGTTGGACTACATCAAGCGGAGGCCCAATGAAATACTGGCGGAAGTTTTGCTGGACGACTTGCACGGCTGGAAAAGCGCGTATTGGAAGCTGAGGCGGCGCGGCTCGTTTGATTTTCCGGTGCTGTCGGTCGCGGCGGCGGCACGAGTTTCGAACGACGGCGTTGTGGAAGAAGCGCGTATTGTGATTGGCTCCGCGGCTTGCCGCCCGCTGGTTGCCGTGGAGGCGGCAAAATCGCTCGTGGGGCACGCGCTGAATGCGGATGCGATTGCAGAAACCGCAATTCTGGCGGCGCGCATCGCCAAGCCGCTCGACAACACAGACTTCGATATGAGCTGGCGGAAAAAAGTTGCTGGCGAATTCGTGAGCTGTGCTTTACGGGAAATTCGCGGCGATGATATGCGCAGCGAGCGCGAAGGTTTGATGCGTGCTTGCGTGATTTGATCGCGAAGGATTTTGCTGCGCGCTCAGCTCAGGTCGACCGCGCCAATGCTGATCGAAACGCTTTGCGGCGCTTTCCTCTAAGCCGAGACGTTCAAGTTTGCGCCGCTCGATATAGAGCCGCCGGAGCCGGAAGAGCCGCTGCCGCCCGCGAACTGCAAAAAGTCCTGTTGCAAGGCGCTGTAGGTCTGTTGCGCAGCAGTCAGGTTTCCAGATTGCAGATCCTGCCCTAGAGTTCCGAAGAGCGTCGCGATGCTATTTTGCTGGCTCTGCTGGCCGGAGGCTTGTGAGCCGCCGCCACCGTGATGGTGATGCGGATGAATCGAATTCGTGTTCTGTTGTTGCTGGAGATCCTGCTGGAGCGTGGAAAAATCCGATTGCGCCGCGGATAAATTCCCCGAGCTGAGGTCCTGCCCTAACTGCGAAAGCGCCTGGGCAACCGGACTGCTCGTCTGCGTACCAGTTTGCGCGCTCGTCGCGGAGGTCTGCAGCTGGCTCGGGAGCAATTGCTCGATGGTAGAAAATTCGCTCTGGGCTTGCGGCAGATTGCCGGACTGTAGATCCTGACCGAGTTGCTGAAATCCCTGCTGGATTTGTTGGAACTTGTTCTGCACGCCGCTGGAACCAAGGCCGGCGAAAACACTGCTTCCTAAAATCCCGGCTGCGGACATATTTTAGTCTCCTCTAATCTTGGCCGATCGGGAGTCTCCTTCCTGTCCCCGTTTCGACAGAAAAGCTATCGGCAGCTTGCGCTATTCCTTTAGCGCGGTCTTGGCGCAATGCCGTAAGTCGAGTCCCGAGCAAAGGCCACTTCCTAGCAATCTTTATCGCACGCGGTCTGCCAAAGAGAATTCCGCGAGGAATGGGGCGCGCATTGCATCAATAGGACTTATTCTGGACGAGCAGAAGACAGGGACAAGAGAGGCTTCGCAACAGGCAAATAAACCCTTCATGTGCTTCTCGTCCCGGCATTTCGTGCCCACTGACGGGCGCAGCTGTCTTCATGGCTGTGTTTCCACCAGAAACGTCGGAGCATTGCATCGCTCAGGCGTTCGTGTTTCGCGTTGCCCTGCTGGGCGATCGTTGACCCTTCATTGGTCCTCGCACTTCTCTACGCTATCGAGTTTCTTAGCGGTAGGCCTTGGTTTTCTTGCTTCCAGCCGGGCGCGCGCATTCTTCACAAAACCGGCAAAGCGGTGCGCTAATTCCCGGATTCGCGCGGATTGGCGCCGTTCGATGGCCTCCGTTGGGATAAGCTCGGCGCCCACTCCAATTGCGGTGGCTCCCGCAAAAATAAAATCGGCAGCTGTCTGTTGATTCACACCCCCCGCGGCAATCAGTGGAATTTGCGGCAGAGGCGCCTTCAGAGCTCTAATATACTGATCGCCGCCAACCTGCGCGCAGGGAAAAACTTTGACGAAGGTTGACCCAGCCCGCCACGCCGTAATCACTTCAGTGGGCGTCAAGGCGCCGGCAAGAACTGCAATTTCATTTTTTGCGGCGAACTCGATGAGCGCCGGATCAAGGCCGGGACTGGTCAAAAAACCGGCGCCCGCATCAACGCATCGTCGCGCCATCTCGATGTCTATAACTGTTCCGGCGCCAACGAGCATTTTGGGATGGTAACGAACCAGGTGGGAAATCAAGTCAACGGCCCCGGCGACCGTCATCGTAATTTCCACTATCGGAATTCCCCCGCGCGCGACCGACTCCGCGGCAAAATGCGCTTCTTCGGCAGACGAAACCCTAATCCCCGGAATGACACCTATGTCTTTAATGAGCGCGCACACTTCAGTCTTATTCATGACGGGAGTCCTTCTGATTGTCTCGGCTATCTCATCGGGAGGCGCATAGAACGACGCCTTCATGAGAATAGTCTTCCACCGGCGCTCCTGGCCTGCAAGCGGCGCCTACGTTAAATGCCAAATCCTTCAGACAGCTTCTTCGGCCTGCGGAAGCTTATCATCATCACGCGCAAACCAAACGTAGAGTGTCGGCAGGAGAAAAATGCTCATGACCAGGTCGGAGACGAGGCCTCCGACAATGACGATGGCAAAAGGGCGCTGCGAATCGGATCCGATGCCATGGGAAAGCGCCGCAGGCAGCAGACCGAGCGTCGCAACTAACATGGTCATCAGGATGGGCCGAAGTCGCAGAACAGCTCCTTCGGCAGCGCCCTCTTCGATGGTGTAGCCCCTGGCCCGGAGTTGATTGATGTACTCGACCATGATGACACCCGTCTGTACCGAAACGCCAAAGAGCGCCAGAAAGCCGACCCCTGAAGAGACGCTGAAATTCGTATGCGTGACAAGCAAGGCTAACAGTCCTCCAATGCGAGCCATCGCCACGTTGGTCAAAATCAGAAGCGCCCATTTGACGGACGTGAACATGGCATACAAGATGATGAAGATCGCCACGATCGTGACGGGAAGCACGATAAATAGGCGACGCTGGGAGCGCTTCTGGCTCTCATACTCGCCCGCCCAGTCAATCGTGTAACCGGACGGCAATTTAACGGCCGCAGTTACCTTTTTAATTGCTTCTTCCACCGTGCTGCCGAGGTCTCTGCCACGCACGCTGAATTTCACAGCGACGTACCGCGAATTATTCTCGCGATAGATTTCCGAACCGCCATCCGTCTCGCTAACGTTGGTCAATTGCGCCAGCGATACGCGTTCACCGGTGGGCGAGAGCAGCCGGATTTTCTCAATGGCCTCTTTCGTGTCCCGATACTCGGGCAAATAGCGCAATACCAGATCGTAGCGCTGTTCCCCGATCAGCACTTGACTGAGCGCATTGCCGCCAACCGCCGTTTGGATCGCGTCTTGAATGTCCGAGACATTGATCCCGAAACGCGCAGCTTGATCGCGATCCACTTCGAAATTGAGGTTCGGCTGGCCGAGAACTCGAAACAATCCAAGATCCTGAACGCCCCGTATGTCACGCATGACGTTAACGATCTCGTCTCCTTTGGCCTCGAGCGTCTTGAGGTCGTCTCCATAGATCTTCACCGCAAGCGCCCCCTTGACGCCGCTCACGGCTTCTTCCAAGTTGTCCGAGATGGGCTGAGAGAACCCCCAGAAGACTCCCGGTATCTTCTCAAGCTGGTAGTTCATCGCGGCAATTAAAAGGTCTTTATTTTCATGGAAGACGGGTCGCCATTTTTCTTTCGGCAGAAGGTCAACGAAAAATTCCATGTTGAAGAATCCTGTCGTGTCCGTCCCATCGTCCGGCCGGCCGATCTGGTTGACCACTTGAGGGACCTCGGGAAAGGAGCAGAGGATCTGGCGCGCCCTCTGGGCGACACGCGCGCTCTCCGTGGGTCCAGTGCTAGGCGCCAATGTACCGCGAACCCAAATAGCCCCCTCATCGAGGTGCGGCAGAAATTCTGACCCGATCACTCCTCCGAAGGCCAAGTAAATCGCGAACAAAAACGCGACGACTGCTACTCCAATCGTCAACGGACGATTGCGAATGGCCCAAGTCACGGCCTTTCTGTAGCGGACCGTCAAGTACTCCATTACCGGGTTCTTCCATTCCTGGACCCCGGAACGGAAGAAAAGGCTGGCGAGTGCTGGAGCGACCAGCATGGAAAAAATCAACGCACCGAGCAATGCGAAGGCTACGGTCCAGGCCATTGGTTTGAACAGCTTTCCTTCGACCTGTTGCAAAGTGAAGATCGGCAGATAGGCCGTGATTATGATCGCAATGGCGTAAAACACGGGCCTTTGCACTTCGTGCGCGGCCTCCCGAATGTGTTCCATGGGTGTGCGTTGTTCTCTTTCGACACGATTCAGATGGCGAACGATATTTTCGATCATCACGACCGCGCCATCGACGACCATCCCAAAATCGAGCGCACCTAGAGAAAGAAGGTTCGCGGAAATGTGCCGCAAATCAAGGCAAATGGATGCAAACAATAAGGCAAACGGTATCGTGAGTGAAACAATGAGGGCTCCACGGACATTTCCAAGGAAAATGAAAAGAACAATTATTACGAGGATCATTCCCTCTGCGAGATTGTGCAGCACCGTGTGGGTGGTGTAATGAACCAGATCGTCGCGGTCCAAATAAGGAACGATTTTCACTCCCGGGGGCAGTATGTGATCGTTGAGCTTTTTGACGGCTGCGTGGATGCCGTCCATGGTTGCGGCAGTTTCCGCGCCTTTCCTCATGAACACAATGCCTTCGACCACATCGTTATCGTCCACTACGACGCCGTCCGCGCGATGGATGGCCTTCCCGATCTGGCCGAGGCGAATTTTGGTGCCTTGCGTGACGACCGCGATGTCTTTGACGCGTATTGCCGTGCCTGCCTGTGTCTTGAGGACTGTTTTCTCGATGTCCGAAACGTTCCGAATCAATCCCACGGCACGAACATTGACCTGCTGCGCCCCCTGTTCGATAAAGCTGCCTCCGCCATTGGCGTTACTGTTTGTCAGTTGCTGCTCGACTTGTGCAAGACTCAAGCCATAGGAGACGAGATTGTCCGGGTCAACACGAACCTGATATTCACGCGTCAATCCGCCGAAGGAGGAATCGTCCACGACATCGGGCGCGGCTTTAATGTATTTGGTGATGACCCAATCCTGGAGAGATTTGAGCTGCATCAGGTCGTAATTGGGATTTGTGCTTTCAACCGTGTACCAATAAACAGAGCCAATAGGACTGAAGTCAGGCCCAATCTGCGGCGAAACGTTGGGAGGCAGCGTCACCATCGAGAGACGCTCCAATGTTTTTTGCCGGTCCCAGTCGTTATCGGAGTTGTCGTCGAAAATAAGATTGACAACGGAGAGGCCCGCCAAGGACGACGATCGCACATGCTGAAGATACGGAATTCCGTTCATCTGAATCTCGATCGGTATCGTGATTTGTTGCTCGACCTCTTCCGCCGCACGGCCCGGCCACTGCGTAATGACCTGGACCCATGTATTGGCGACATCTGGGTACGCTTCGACGGGCAGCCTTTTGAAGGCGATGATCCCCCACACGAAAAGGGCTGCAGCCACGCTGAGAACGATGAAGCGATTGTTGAGGGCAAAAGCTACCAGCGCACGAATCATTACTGCTCCACCGTATTCTGGAACTCGAGGGCGTTCTCGATGACTTGCTGGCCCGGCGCGATTCCCGAGACGACCTCTTGCAAGTCGCCGGGCAGCATTTGGCCAGCCGTGATCTGAATACGGCGAAATTTCTTGTCGTTCGTTGGCACGTAAACCCAATCGAGGTCATGGAGGTGCAGAATCGCCGTTGCTTGAACGGCTGCGTGAATCTCTTTCTTTTGGCCGTGAAACGTGGCGGTCGCAAACATGCCGGGGCGCATGATGCCTGGATTGCGAACTTCGATCCTCACCTTCGCAGTGCGGAGATTTGGGTCAAGTATTGGACCAATGTTGCTGATTGTTCCTGTAAAGGTTCTGTCGGGATAAGCGTTCAGACGAACATCGGCTTTTTCCCCGAGATGTACGGCTGAAAGGTCGTTTTCATATACATCGCAAAGAATCCACACGTAGGTGAGGTCTGAAATCGTAAAGGGATTGGGAGAGCTTAGACCTTGTACGCCGGCGGCATTTGTAACTTGCTGGTCCGTGATAAACCCGGAAATGGGAGCCGCGATGTCCACGATACCTGATGGTTGATCGAGCTTTGCATTGCCGAGCACCCGGAGTCTTTCGGCGGTGGTCTTTACATCCACTTGAGCCTTGGCTTCGTTGTCTTGCGCCACTTGGAAGTCGTTCAGGGAGAATGCACCCTTGTCATAGAGCAGCCGTGCGCGTTCCGCCTGAGTTCGGGCAAGCTGCTCGTCCGCCACTGCTTTTTGATAGTCGGAATACGCCCCCGAAATATCGGCGCTCTGGACTCGCAGGAGCACTTGCCCTTTCTGAACCGTGTCGCCCAAGCGCGCCATGATTTGCACCACGCGGCCCGAGGCGAGCGTCACAACCGGCACCGTTCTGGACACGTCGGGGGTAACCGTCGCAGTAACGGACAATTGCGAGGCCGCGACATGTTCAATCGCCGCTCTCAGTGGGAACTTCTCGGGATGATCGACTTGAAAAACATTTGGATCGGCCGCTGTCTCGACCCTCAGCGGCGGCGGCGCCCCTGCATTGGGATCGTTCGAGCCTTGCCCGCAGCCCGTTGAAACCAAACCCGATACCAGACAGAACCATAGCGCCGCAAAACCCCGGGATCTCATTGCCTTACCTCACACCCCGCCGCCAGATTGAACTGCTTTGCTGCCCCGATGCCCTGAAATAAGCCCAAGGGAGGGTAAAAGGCGGTCTGTTACAATACGATGAACGAGCCCTCGGACACGTGGCTGTTGAAAAGAGTGATGTATTAGCTTTACCGTGCAGAGTGCCATTGCGTCTGTGCCCAGGAACTTGATACCATACCCCAATAGGGTATACAAGCCAAATGTCTCATACTTCTCGCGAAAAACTCGATCTCGTCGCTCGCACCAAGAAGGTTATCGGCCAGCTTGAAAGCGCTCTCCGCGGGCTCAACGAGGACGAACAGTGCGCCGAGGTCCTCCAGCGTCTGGCCGCCGCGCGCGGCGCCATCAACAGCCTTATGGGCGAGCTGATGGAGGATCACATCCGGAATCACATGCCGCGCAATTCAAAGTCTTCTGAAGAAGCCGCTGACGACGTCATTCACATCGTTCGGACTTATCTGAAGTAATGCAAATGCCAGTCGCGTTTGGAGCGGCTTTTCGGTATCTTCCCTGCACCCATTTATTATTGAGACGAATCCAAGGCGGGAGGGAGACAGCACGGTGACGCGACTGCTCGCAGGTTTGGTATTTGTAGCATTTTTATGTGCGCCGGGATCTCGAGCCCAGGCCGGCCCGGAACAAGGCGGCAACGATCTGCAAATATGGACAGGCGGAGGTCACGGCTTGAACGGCAGTTCCGCGGACAGCGGCGTTTGGAACGTGGGCTTGCGCTATGGATGGATTTTGACCGCGCCCCATGGGCCGGGCTTTTTGCGCGGTGAGTTCGAATATGCCGTGGATGTCGTCCCGGTTTTCATGGTGGTTCAGCGCAATGGCACCGCGTATGGCTTCGGGCTGAATCCTTTCGCGCTGAAGTGGGACTTTACGAAGTCCCGCAAAATCGTTCCCTATTTCGAACTCGGCGGCGGCACGCTGTTCACGAACACCTACGTGCCGCCGGGCACGTCGCACGTAAATTTCACCTCGAGCGGCGCGCTCGGCCTGCACTTCCTCCGAAAGAAATACAACTGGAGCGCTGAACTTCGTTTCATGCACATTTCGAACGCCGGGCTGACCCGATTCAACCCTGGGATTAACACGCTTCAGCTTCGCCTGGGGTTTGGCCGGTTCACGCGTGCCGACTAGCATGCACTCTCTCGGAGCGCTAAGATGTAGTGCGTCTGGAGCATGCGGAGTAACGCCGGTCGCAGAGTATCGGCCTTCTTGGAATATCCGACAGCCAGACCATGTAAAAACAGAGGGGGCGAATCATGAAAATCGCGGCCATTGTGATTGGTGTCCTTTTGTTGGCTGGGTTAGGCCTGGGGCTTCGCGGATTGCGCGCGGATGGCAAGGCGCCCGGCGTCGGCAGTCAGGCGCCGGACTTCACGCTAAATTCGCAAGAATCCAAGCCAGTCAGTCTGCACGATTTCCGGGGCAAGTGGGTGGTGCTTTATTTTTATCCGAAAGATTTCACGTCTGGATGCACTCTCGAGGCCCACAATTTCCAGCGCGATTTGGCGCAATATGAGCAGAAGAACGCCGTGATCGTGGGCGTCAGCGTGCAGGACGCGGATTCTCACCAGAAGTTCTGCACCAAGGAAGGGCTGAACTTCAAGCTGCTGGCGGACACGAAGACGGAAGTTTCCACGATGTACGATTCCGTGATGAATTTCGGCGTCGCCAAACTTTCCGCGCGCCACACTTTCCTGATCGATCCCAACGGCGTCGTCCGCAAAGTCTTTCTTGACGTAAAGCCCCAGCAGCACAGCGAAGAAGTCCTTGCGGCCTTGGCGGAGCTGCATTCCAGCGAGTCAAAGTAAGGCCGCAGGGCGCCGCTTTGGACGATAAGGCTTTTGACATCTGCGCAATGCTCAGAAAGCTTCCGGGGTCCGCAAGGCTGTCGAGTCCATACCCTGCTTTGTACGATCCCCCGGCAGTCGTACGGAGGACACCCATGAACCGTAAAATTGTGGCAATGCTCGCCGGTTTGTTTTTTGTCGCGTTTGCTCTTCTGCTCCGCGCCGAGCCTCCGAGAACAGAAACGGTCAGCTACAAAAGCGGAAATGAAACAGTCAGTGGGTTCCTGGCGCTTCCAGCAGGCCATGGCAAACATCCTGGAATCGTGGTCATCCACGAATGGTGGGGACTGAACGATCAAATCAAGAGTGAAGCGCAAAAGCTCGCGGGGCTAGGCTATGTGGCGCTCGCCGTCGATCTATACCGCGGGAAAGTAGCGACAACTCCGGAAGAAGCTCACGAACTGATGCGCGGCGTTCCTGACGACCGCGGCATGCGCGATCTCGAAGCTGCGTTTGCGTACCTGGCTGCAAGGCGCGATGTCGAGGCGAACAAGATCGCCTCGGTCGGATGGTGTATGGGCGGAAGCTGGTCCATCAAATTGGCGATGAGCGAGCCAAAGCTGGCGGCGTGCATCGTGAACTATGGCTCGCTGCCTACGGAAGCCTCGAGCATAGAAAAAATCAAGTCGCCAGTGCTCGGTAATTTCGGAGCGGACGACCGGGGCATCACGCCGGACTCCGTCCATACTTTCGAGGCCGCCATGAAGGCCGCAGGAAAATCAGTGGACGTGAAAATATATGAAGGCGCAGGCCACGCTTTTCAGAATCCCAATAACAAGGATGGTTACAGGCCAGAAGCAACAGCAGATGCTTGGACGCGCATGACGGCTTTCCTAAAGAGAACTCTGCAGTAGTTTAGGGTGAGTTAAGAGGAGTAGTTTGGCCGCTGCGCCTAGGCAAGTCAGCGATTCGGCAAAACGCTCAGGCCGGGCACTTTAATCAGCCGTTCATCCGAAGTTACGAGCGTCAGATCAAATACCTTGGCTGTCGCGACCAGGAACCGGTCTCCCGGATCGCGATAGCCAAGCATCGTAAACCGCAGCTCATGCGCCACTTCCCATGTCAGCGGCGCTTCGAGAAGATTCAAATCTTTCTGGGATTGCGAGAACCATTCTCCAAAATCCTGATTGAGCTCAATGCGCTTCTTCTCCAGCAGCACCACAATTTCCCAAATGCTGACCGGGGACAGAAACCGGTCATGCTCCGGGTTGGCAATCTCACGTGCAACTTCTGATGTGAGCTTTTCCGGCGCAGTGTAGTTCCAAATCCAAATGTGCGTGTCGAGCAAAAGCTTCACTTGGATTCTTCCTCGTGAGCCGCCTCCGGATCTTGAGCTGCTTCCCAGTCCGACTCGTCGCTGATGGGCCCCACGATATCGCCCAAAATCTTGATGGTCCCAATGCCGCCCCCGAGCCGTATCGCGTGCTTGATATTACCCGGCGGATTGATTTCCGCGACGGGATGCCCGAAACGAGTGACGAGTATCGGCTTGCCGGTCTTGCGAACCTCTTCGAGGACCGCCAAACAAGTGGCTTTGAATTTCGAGATAGCTATTTCTTCCATGGCTTTGCACTCCAAGGAAGAGCATACCCACGTTTTGGACCATAGTCAAACTATAGTTTAATCATAATCTAATCATGGTCTGACCATAGTCCATACACGATTTAACCGTAATCCATCGCTCCTGCTATCTCTTATAATACATTCATTTTATTGACTTTAGCAGAGTCTCGGAACACCCTCCCTAGCGCTTTCCGGATCATGGCACACGAATTTGCCGCGCCCTCAGCGGTTGGGCGCCAGAACTAGCTTTTGCACGCGCCAGTTTAACAATTCCGCAACGTACAGCACGTTTTCCGATGGGCACGCGATTGCGTGAATCCACCCAAATTGCCCCAGCTGCTTCCCCGATTTACCCAGGATCCCCAGCACTTTCCCATCGAGGCTGAGCTTGTAAATTCGCCCCGGAAAAGCATCGGAAGTGAACAGGACTTGGTTTGGCCCAGGCGTGATGCAAATGGTCCACGGCGCACCCGGTGCCATTGTGCCTTTTGTCGAGGTGGGCTTGTTGCCGATGGCCGGCTGCGCATCGGGAGGAACGGGCACATCGACGGTAATCTGGCGCAGAAATTCTCCATCTCCATTAAACACTTGTATGCGCCGGTTGCCGCGGTCCGCCACGTAGACGTTGCCGGCAGCATCGACGCCGATGTTGTGCGGCGTGTTGAACTGCCCCGGCTGGTCGCCGGGCTCGCCCCACGATCTCACCCAGTTGCCGTCTTTATCGAATTTCGCGACGCGCGAATTGATGTACCCGTCGCTGATAAACGTATTCCCTGCCGCGTCCCATGCCATGTCGGTGACTTGCCGGAACATTCCGTCGGCAGGCGGCAGCGGCGGGTTTGGATGCTTGAGCGGTCCAGTGCCTTCGTCAGACGCTTCCTGCTTGCGCCCAAACACCATAACGACGCGGCCTTCAGGATTGAATTTGATGACCATGTCCGAACCTTTGTCGGCCACCCAGATGTTGTCCTGCGGATCCACGCGCACGGCATGCGCGAACGACCACGCGTACAGATTGTGGCCAATCTCGCGCAGAAATTTTCCGTCTGCGTCAAACTCCAGAAGTTGCGCGGCGCTCGCTCCGTACGCGGGGCCGGTACTATTGCCTCGCGAAAAAACAAAGACGTGCCCTTTCGAATTGACCGCTACGCCCGCTGCTTCTCCCAAATAAACGTCCGGAGGCAATTTAAGGAAATCAGGTACCGAGTGATACGGAATTTCCGGCGGCTCCTGCGCAAGATCAGCCCCAACCGCAAGGAACAAAGCAACAACAAGAACTGAAATGAATCTTTTCATCCGAACACCTCGCCAATCCGCGCTCCGCATCATACGCGCACGCGGGTTGCGTGCCAATGATGGGCACAAGAGACCTTGCTGATCGACTCTCGATTTCGGCTCTCAGCTTCGGCTTTCAAACAGGAACGGACGCAACGACAGTCTTACTTGTAATCGGGCAGCGCGATCTTATCGGCGAGATCGCGGCCAACCGCAAGGTCTGCAATCCACGGTATTGACATAAGTTGGAAAAGTTTATTTCGTAAGAACAGCGAGAACTTCGATTTAGGCGCAAAGGAGCCGGCAAAACGCAACGCAGCCTTCTGCTTGCGAAGCACGAATGGCCCGAACAATTCCTCGTACCTTCTAAAAGCCTCCGCGTAGTTGCCGTTGGCGCGGTGCAGCTCACCAGCCAGGATGTACGCAGCGATCATGGCTAAAGCCGAGCCCTGCCCGGCGAGCAGCGACACGCACGAAGCCGCATCGCCAACCAACGTCACTCGCCCGCGCGACCACAAACCCTGCTGCGTCTTCATCCAAATTTGGCTCACCCGATCAAAATAGAAATCGCTGCAAGAATCGAGCTCATCCAGAATCCGTGGACATTCCCACCCGCTGTTTCGAAAGCGTTTCCGCAGCAAGGACTTTTGGCTTGGACGTCATCGGCCGCCATGGACTCCGTATCCGCGAATGTAAGGAAGAACATGGTGCGGTCGCCGCGCATGGCAAATCGCAGCATCTGCTGGCCCACTTCCGTGTACATCAGATAGACCAGTTCGTCTCTCGGTCTGTACCCATCTACCGCGAAAGCCGCCGCCCGATATCCCAAATCCTTCTCAAATTCGCTTTCCTCTCCAAAAACCAGTTCTCGCACTCGGGAGTGCAGCCCATCCGCTCCCACAACGAGATCAAACTCACGCGCCCCCCCCGTGCTCGAACGCGACCTGAACGCCCCTTTCCGTTTGTTCGAGGTGATCAATGCTCTCGCCGAATATCGTTTCGACCTTGCCTTCGATCTTGCCGTAGATAGAAGCGGCCAGATCGCCGCGAGGAATGCTCACAAAGTGTCCACGCGCCACGCGGTCGAATATATCGGCCGAAAAACCAGCTACGCGTTCCCCGCGCTCGTTCACAACTCGTACCTCGCGGACGACATATCCTTTTTGTCGAATCTCCTGCAATACCCCCATCCGGTCCGCAATCTCGAATCCTGCACCCCAAAAGTCGATGATGTATCCGCCCGTTCGCAGCTTAGGCGCCGTTTCGACAATGGTCGGCGTAAATCCGTACTGCAATAGCCAGTACGCAAGGGTCGGTCCCGCGATTCCCGCGCCCGAGATCAAGATTCTCATCGCAAGAAATAAATCATGCTGCCGGCAGGATGTCCAGGCTGCACAAGAAGCGCTCGCTCAATTTCCTGTGAGTGCTTTGTATTGTGCTTTGGTGAGAGGGACGACGGAAAGTCTTCCGATGCGCACCAATGGGGAATCAGCGAACAGTTTATTCGCTTTAATCTCCTCGAGGGAAACAGGCTTTGCAATCGCCTTCCCCGCTTTGATTCTCACCGCCGGATTCTTCGGATCGGAAGCATCGACCGAAACAACCGTCGCGGTTCCCACAGCGCTCTTGCGGTCGCCCGTTTCGTAAATCACCAGCCTCGCTCCCGGCGCCATCTCGCGAAGATTTTTTACCGCCGTCGGGTTGGACACGCCGTCCCAAAGCGTCGCACCGTCTTTTTGCAAATCTGCAAACGAATATTCCGATGGTTCGGTTTTCAGCAAATAGTCCATGGACATAATATCCCCACCTTTCAAGGAGCTTGCGTGGCTACCACGCCGATGTCGGCGATGTTGTCGCCTTTTTTCAAGGAAGGCACGGCGTTGATATGCAGAATCACGCCGGCGGCAGGAGCGCGCGCGTCAAGAATCACTTTCCCGAAGTAATCCGTGACGTAACCGATCTTCATGTCCGCCGCCACATACGTCCCGCGCCGGACCAGCGGATACCAAATCCCCGGCCCATCCGAAATCACATCCACGACTTTTGCCAGCCACACCGGATTTTCGATGTAGTGCGGCTCGCCGGGAATCATTTTCAGCGCGCGCATCGTGCTAAACGTTCCGTTCACCAGCAGCGCCACGTCATCGGTCTCGACCGTTCCGGCATGCCCTGCTTCGACCACAATCGACGGCTTGCCTCGCAACGAAGCGGTGTTGTCCAAATACCGCGATGCCGCAGGATCCGTCGGGCGGTCGTTCCAAATAATAATGTGATCGAGCCCGAACGCCAGCACCATCCTTTTCGAAATGCGGTCCTGCTCTTCTTTGCCCATCGCTCCCCAATACGCATAAGGCCGCAAATTTTCATCCAAGTCGCCGCCGTGGTAGTCGATCAAATAATCACAGTGATCGACCACGTCCTTCGTAATCCAATACAACACGCGGTCCGTTTGTGTGCCGTCGCTTTTTCCAGGGTAATAGCGGTTCATGCTTTTGTTGTCGACGGGATTGACATGCGGCACTTTCTGCTCGAACGAAGCGATATTCACCAGCGGCAACAAAATCACGGTGCCGGAAATTTGCGCGGGATCCAACTCCCCAATTAATTTCTCGACAGCGATGATCGAAACGTATTCCGTCCCATGCGCCCCCGTAACAAGCGCCAGCACCGGTCCCGGCTTCGCGCCATTCACCACCACAACCGGAATGTTTGTCCCCGCGTCCACACCCGCCGGCACCTCTATATACCCATCCGCCTTTTCCCCGGGCGCCGCAGTAGCCGTCCCGACTGTAAATGACGACCGCTGCGCAAACGCAAGCGCTGGCAGCATCAGCAACGCCACGCCGGCAGCGAACCCGAAACGAATTGTGCGAACCATGAATCCTCCTCGGAGCGGGCGAGCATAGCGCGAGTTCGCCCCCTCGGCAACCACGCGGTTTTGACTCCGAATTGCAGCGCAAACTTTCTGAATGCCAGCGGCGTGTTTCCGCATGTTGCATCTAGAGCAAATCCCCAGAAGGAATATCTCGTCAAAATTAGACCCGGGGATAAACTATCCCCAGATGTCGCACGAATAGTGCTGGTTTGGCTCCGTTTCCCCTCCGTCAGACCCCCTCTCGGCACCAACATTTGGAAAGTGAAGCCCAGCTATGTTCGATGAACGCCGCAGAGCCGGAAATGGCCATGGTGCCCTGTCGCCCGAAGACCGCAGAACCTTTCCGCGCTATCACTTCACCGCTGCGGCTGAAGCGCTTGACGCCCAGCACCGTACGCGCATGAACGCGCGCACCAGCGACCTCAGCAAGGGCGGATGCTACGTGGACACCTTCAGCCCATTCCCGCTGAAAACAGGCGTGAAATTGCGCATCACGCGGGAAAAAGCCTCGTTCACGGCGGAAGCGAAAGTCGTCTACTCAAAAATCGGCATGGGCATGGGCTTGGCCTTCACCTCGGTCGACCCGCAGGAAATGCCCGTTCTCGAAAAATGGATTGGCGAACTGAGCGGCACCGCACCTCTCGAAATGGCCGAGCTTTCCGCAGTGAAAGAATCCAATCACAACGGCGCAGCGCGCAATTCTTCCGCGAAGGAGCCCGGCTACGTTTTGAACGAATTGATTCTCGCCTTGATGCGCAAAGGCACGCTGACCGAAGAAGAAGGCAAGACCATGCTCTTGCGGCTTGTTCACCGCGATTTCCTGCCCTAGGAATTTCCCGACTCACAGAAAAAACCCATCCTCAACGAAATTCCGCGCCCCGCGAAAATCAGCGTAAGAAACTCCGTCCGTTTTTCTCATTCGGACTTTGCGCTTCGCTCCGGCTGTACAGGCGGCGTCGCCGGCGTCGATTCGCCTTTGACGTAGTGGGCATACCAAGCCAGGTAACGCTCGAGGCGGTCCTTGATATGGCCCGGCATCGTGAAGCCGTGATATTCGCCGGGGTAAACAACGAGTTCAGTGGTGCGCCCGAGCGCCTTCATGGCCTGGTACATCTGCTCGCCTCCAAGCACCGGCACGTTCGAATCCAGATCCCCACCCATGAAAAGCGTCGGCGTCGTGATGTTTTTCACCCGCCAGAAAGGCGAGATTTTGTCCCACAATGCTTGGTTGTCCCACGGATAGCCCAGTTCGATTTCATACTCGCGCTGGTAGTGGTCGTGTCCGTAGAAACTCGTTAGCAGCGCAACGCCCGCTCCGGAAATGGCCGCTTTGAACCGCGTAGTCTGCGCGATGATGAAGTCCGTCGAGATCCCGCCGTACGACCATCCGCCCACACCAAGCTTGTCGGGATCCGCGATTCCCTGCTCGAGGGCGTAATCCACCATGGCTACATCGTCCTGATAATCTTTATTGCCCCAATCCGCATAAATCGCGTCGCAAAATTTTTGCCCGTAACCCGAAGACCCGCGCGGATTCGGCAGCAGCACAACGTAGCCGTTCGCCGCGAATAGCTCCGAGAGATGGTCGAAGGAAGCGGTGTATTCGCCGACGGGCCCGCCGTGGGGACGAAGCAGCGTGGGATATTTTTTCGCGGCGTCGAAATTCGCTGGTTTGTAGAGGTAGCCGGCCACCGAAGTTCCGTCTTTGCTTTTAAAATGAACGTATTCCACTTTCGCCAGCCGCAATTGCGAAATTAGAGCATCATTCGTCTGGGTCAACCTCGTGAGGTCGGAGCCGCGATGCAAAAAAATCTCTGCCGGACGGTCGCTCGTGGTGATCTCCGCCGCGATCGCGTCGTCTTTGCCGACCGAAAATGCACCCACGGCAAGCCGCCCGCCGATGACACGCGTGATGTCTCCGCCGCTTGCCGCGATTCGGCAAAGATTTTCCGTGCCATCATCGCCCGCCGTGAAATAGATCGAGTTGCCGTCGCTGGAAAATTGCGGGTGCCGTACGCTACGATCGAACGAGAGAGTAAGAACTTTCGGTTCCCCTCCCGAAGAAGCGATGACTGCCAGATTTTCTGTCGAGTAATAAAAGAGGTGCGGATCGAGTTCGGTCACGTAGGTGATCCATTTGCCGTCGGGTGACCAGGCGGGCTGATCGTCAGGAGCAGGGTTGGTGGTGATCTGCGTGAGATGCGCCCCTTTGTCCGTATTGTCTGCCGCAACCACCCAAATATTCGAGTCACGCGTCGCGTCGGGATCGGGCTGGCTGCGATTGCTCGTGAACGCAAGCAACTTGCCGTCGGGAGACCACGCCGGCTCGGAATCATCGAAATCCCCGGATGTAATCTGCGTACCCGTTTTCTTCTCCACATCGAAGACATAGAGATGATTGCGCCGCCGGTCGAGATAACCAATGAAGTCTCGCTTGAATTGCAGCCGGTCAATCACCCAGGGAGGCTGTACCTTCGGCTTGGCCTCGGACTTTTCTTTGTCCTTTTCCTTGTCCGCTCCTGCTTCACCAGGTTTGGGATCCTGAATGACCAATACAAGTCGGGAGCTATCGGGCGACCATTCAAAATCCCCAACGCCTTGCGGAATGTCGGTCAGCCGAACCGCCTCGCCGCCCAGCCGGTTCAATAACCAAACCTGCGTTTTGCCCCCGTCCCGTGAAGAAGTAAAGGCGAGATATTTGCCGTCCGGGCTCCAGCGCGGATGCCCCGAAGACACGTCCTCCGCCGTCATCGGCAGCGCATCGCCGCCGTGCGTCGAAACCATCCATATCCGCGTTTCGTTCTTCTCTTCCTTCAGCATTTTGGTGCGCACCGTATACGCCACCCACGCGCCGTCCGGACTCAACTCCGGCTGTCCCACATCGCGAATACCAAAATAGTCGTCGATGGTAATCAGGCGCGAAGCTGTGGCCTGATGCTGTTGCGGAGAGGAATCCGCCCGACGAGCGCAAAACGCCAGCGTCAAGACTATGAAAACAAAGCCTAAGCAACGAACTATTCTCATGCCAAGAACTCCTCTGGATGGTTTCCAGGACGAACCGGGCGAAGTGTACCAGAGGTGCCGCCAGAGAATAGCTAGAAAAAAAGCCAGCGCAAGACGGCAGTTTCGTGAGTGTGGGAATTGGTGCAAATCAATCGCGCGGCGGAGAACTCAATAGGGAAACCGAGGATGCTTTCGAATACCAAACGGCAAGCTGCCGGCGCCATGGAGTTGAACTTGGTTTCAGGGAGAATGGGACGGGCCATGCATTGACACGATTGCGTGTATGACATATCATACTCGTCATGCGCATGTGACAAGTGAAGGAGAGACATGCTGTCCATTAGATTGAAGCCCGAAATTGAAAAGCGGCTATCCCGACTCGCCAAGGAGACCGGACGAACGAAGACCTTTTACGCCAGCAAGCTTATTGAGGAAAACCTGGAAGACCTCGAAGATCGCTACTTAGCCGAAGCGCGTTTGGAAAAGCGCGGCAAGGCATACACCAGTGCGCAAGTGCGGAGCGAGCTTGGCCTGGAAGATTAAGTATGATGAGGGCGCGCTGGCCGATCTCAAGAAGCTGGACCCCCAGATGCAACGAGAGATCTTGGATTACATGGACAAACGTATTGGAAAGGCGCCGGATCCTCGCGCGTTCGGCAAGTCGCTCCGGCATAGCAAGTTCGGTCTTTGGCGTTATCGCGTTCGCGACTATCGAATCATTTGCGAATTGCGCGATTCCCAGCTGCGAGTGCTAGTCGTGGCTTTAGGACACCGCAGCACCGTTTACGAAGGATGAGATGCAGCCGACAGAGGTAAGCCTGCGGGGCGGCGCAACGATGGGGCGCTTTCTAGGAGTGGGAAATTCATGTACATCCACATATTTGCGTTTCGGTTTAAGCCCGGAGTAACGGCGCAACAGAAAGAAAAAGTTGCCGCGGAAGTCTCGAAATTGCACACCGAGATTCCGCTAGTCCTGGAATCCTGGGTGGGCATGAATGACTCCCCGCGAGGTGCTGGCTACGAGTTCGGCGGCATCATGAAATTTGCCGACAAAGCCGCGTGCGACGCCTACGGAGCGCATCCGGTCCACCAAAAGTTGTTGAGCTGGCTGCTGCCGCTGATAGAACCGATCGAAGTCGACTTCAAGGTGTAGACAAAGAAACGGCTATTCATAGCGAAGGGCCGTCAGAGGATCGAGCTTTGAGGCCCGATGTGCGGGCCAGAAGCTGGCGAACGCGGCTACGGCAGACAACACGACTATGGCTATAACGAGTGTGAGCGGATCGCGCGGCTTTAGCCCGTAGAGAAGCGACCTGGCGGCTTGCGCCGAGCCCAAGGCGAGGCCAGCTCCAACCACGAGGCCAGCTGCCGTCAGCATCCCTGCTTCCCGCAAGATCAAGCCAAGAACATCCACGCCTTCCGCGCCAATGGCCATGCGAATCCCAATTTCCTTTGTTCGCTGAACCACCATGTACGAAATCACGCCGTAGAGTCCAATGGCCGCAAGCAGTGCCGCTAGAAATCCGAAAAAACCGGAAAGAGTGGCCATCAGCTCGTCTTGCAGCAATGAGTTATGAACCTGCGTCTGGAAAACTCGAAATTCGAGATTGATGCCGGGGTTCAGGTCGCCGATCGTCTCTTTGAGCGAAGTGATTAGGCTTGTGAGCGGCAGCGTCGAACGAATCAAAATTTGATCGTAGGGGTCGGGCTTTTTCTCCTGCGTGGCCGGGAAATACATGAACGGAAGAAATTCTTCGTGCATGCTCTGGTATTTGTTGTTCCCGACGACTCCAACAATCTCATAGAGTGGACGCGGCTCTCCTGGCGCTTCGTGCTCGCGAAACCGTTTTCCCAAGGGGCTGGCGCCCTTGAGTATCTTCTTGACGAAAGCCTCGTTGACGATGGCCACTTTGACTGATGTTGCGGTGTCCCGCTCGTTGAAATCGCGGCCCGCAAGCAGCGCTGTGCCAATCGTTTGGAAATAGCCGGGACTGAGCGAGTTTCGCCAAGCCACACCGGCGTCTTGATCCGATCCCTCCAGGATTACGTTCTGATTCGAGGAGTTGCCGCCGAAGGGCACCATCCTGGCGTCCGCGGCAGACTGCACGCCGGGAATGGCTTGCACGTGCTTCACGATGTCTTGTTTGTATTCCGTGTAGCGCTCTTCGGGAATGTGCAGACGCTCGAAATCCACGCTGGTGATCAAAATACCGCTCTGCTGAAAGCCCGCATTGAGCGTCGTCAGGTTGCGCAAACTCCTGACGAAGAGCAGAGCGCCCATTAAGAGAACAACGGAAAGAGCCACTTGGGAAACGACCAAAATGCGTCGCAGGCTAAAGCGTTCCTTGCCGCCCGTCGATCCACGGCTGCCGGATTGTAGCAGCGACGCAGGTTCCGCGCGCGTGGCGCGCAGGGCGGGGGCTAGGCCGAAGGAAACTGTGGTCAGGACGGCCAGTCCCGTGGTGAACGCGAGCACTCGCCAGTCCATTCCCAAATTCAAAAAGATCTGATTTTCAGATGTACTAATGAAAGCCACCAGAAGCCGGCTGACGGCGAACGCCAAAAATAATCCGCAAATCGCGCCCGCAGCGGCAAGCAACAAACTCTCGGAAAGCAGATCGCGAATCATTCGCCAGCGCGTCGCTCCCAGCGCGCGGCGAATGGTGATCTGGCGTTCGCGGGCGCCGGCGCGAGCAAGCATCAAGTTGGCAAGGTTGGCGCAAGCGATCAGCAGCACCAGTCCTGAAATGCCAAGTAGCAGCCACAGCGACGTTTCGGAATCTTCGCGCAATCCGGAAAAACCCGTGCTCGCGGAAAACACGCCGAATTTGTATTCCAGATAGTGCTTCACCCCGTCGGAATCATAGCTGGGCGGAATGGTCTCTTGCAGGATTGCGGGAGTGGCGGCCATCATCTGCGCATTGGCGCGCTCTACAGTCCAGCCCGGTTTCAACCGCCCGATGGAAGCGAGCCACCAACTGGCACGCTCGGGCAGGCGGTTGTCGCGCGGGTTGAGGATCGGCTCGATGCAAATGGGGACGGCCACGTCGTAGGTATCTCCGACCGAAACCCCGTTAAAACCCGGAGGAGTGACGCCGACGATCTCGAAAGAATTGCCATCCAGAGTCAGACGCTTGCCGATGATCGAGAGGTCGCCTGCAAAATTGCGCTGCCAGAACGCGTAGCTGAGATCTGCGCCGCCAATGGGGCAGCCAGGCTGATCATCTTGGGGCCCCAGCACACGGCCTAAAATTGGCCGAATCCCGAGGACGCGGAAGAAATCGCCGCTGACACGGATGCCCTTTGCGAAGCGCACCTCGCCACCGGTCGCTAAATTAAACTGCTGACTGGCCCAGGCGGCGATGTCGGTGAAACCTTCTTGACGCTTACGAATCTGCTCCCAGAGGGGAAAAGTGAGCTGGGAATACTCGCCGGAAAAATCACCGGAGCCCCACTGAAAGTTCGAGATGCGAACGGTGGCGAGAGTTTGCGGATCTTGTACGGGGATAGTGCGGAGGCGAATGGAATCAATGAGTTGGAAGATGGCCGTGTTCGCGCCGATACCGAGCGCGAGAGTCAGGACAGCGACAATGGTGAAACCGGGACTTAGCCGCAGCAGGCGAAAGGCGTGGCGAAGGTCGCGCAAGATATTAGTCATGGTTCACCCTTTGGCTAAATAAGACGAGGGAAAGCTGCAAAGGTTCCGTGCGGCGCGAAGTTTGGACGTTGGTTGGTGCGGTCGGCACGAAGGAGGGCCGGATTAAAGTCTGCGTCTTGTTGAGCTTAAGAGAAGAGCTTGAGCGGATTGAATCGCAATGTAAGTCAAGTTCCGTGGCCGAGCTAAAACAGAAGAGGGGCACGGTGTATCGTGCCCCTAAAACTAGCTCGAGAAAAGCTCTGTACGGCTTGGCACAACGACTCATGATCAGAAATTGCGCACGGGGACGGGCTTCGGCAATGGTTTGCGCGGGATCATTTCGTCGCGGTTCGCGGTTAGGTAGACGAAGCTCGCGACGATGACCGCCATTTGTTTCATGTCGGGTTCCTGGATGCGCTCGTAGACGTCCATGTTGGAGTGGTGCGTGCGCGTTTCGTAGTCGAGCGGATCCTGGATAAATTGGAAACCGGGAAGGCCGACGGCGTCGAAGGAGAGATGGTCTGTGCCACCCGTGTTGCGGATCGTGAGAGTGTTCATGCCTAGATCTTGGAAGGGTTCCATCCAAGCAGAGAAAATCGGCGCAACCATTTCATTGCCTTGGAGATAGACGCCGCGAATTTTGCCGGTGCCATTGTCGATGTTGTAGTAAGCATCGAGCTTGGCGTGCTCGGGAAGAATTTTGATGAGGTGGGTGGCGGGATCTTCCGCGTTGGGATCGCCAAAATGCTGTTTGATGTAGGCGCGCGAACCGAGCAGGCCTTCCTCCTCGCCGGTCCAGAGAGCAACGCGGACGGTGCGGCGCATTTTTAGGCCCGTGGCTTTGAGAATCCGGATGGCTTCGAGCATGACGGCGGAGCCAGCGCCGTTGTCGGTGGCACCGGTGCCGCCTTGCCAGGAGTCGAAGTGGCCGCCGAGCATGACAATTTGATCGGCTTTCGCTTTATCGGAGCCTGGAATCTCGCCGATGATGTTGAAGGAATTTAGATCGTCGTCGTAGAACTTGTTTTGGATGTCGGCATACATCGTGACGGGGATTTTCTTTTCCAAAACGCGCACGATGCGGCCGTAGTTCTCGTTGGCTACGGCGACGCGACACGGTGCGGGGGGATCTTTTTCCTTGTCGCGGCCTCCGCCTTGCTGCACGAAGACGGTGCCATCATCGCCGCGGGAAGGCTCGACCCACACGGCGGCGCCTTCATCAACTAGAAATTGCTGGACTTTGAGCTGGAAGGCGCGCTGCGCGCGGAACTGGGCGATGCGTTCCTCGAATTCCGAGCGTGCTCCTGGAACAGGTTGCGTGGCGAGGTCGGCCAGTTCGGCGTCGGTGTAGCGATGGGCTTGCGGGTCGAAGCGCTCGGGGCTTTCGGGAATAGGAGCGGTTAGGACGAACTTGCCTTTGAGCTGGCCTTTGTATTTGTCGAAGTCTTCGTCCGTTGTAATGGGAGCGTATACAGCGCCGGCGGTGATGGGACCGTTGGTGCCAGGAGTCCAGGCTTTGGCGTAGGCGATCAGCGGAAACGGGCGCGGAGAAATGACTTGGACGGACGTGCGTTCATTGGACCAGCCGCGACCGAAGGGGCCCCAAGGTTCGAGATGGACATTCGAGAGCTGCCACTGCTTCATCTGGTCGGTGGTCCACTGAGCAGCTTCCTTGATGTCGGGGGAGTTGGTGAGGCGGGGGCCGTAGACATCGGAGAGATAGCCAATGATTTCCATGATTTTCGAAGTCGCAGGGCTAAAGCCCTCTTCGCGGATTTGATGGATCGCCGCCAGGTCGGATTGGCTAACAGCTGGGGCTTGCGCTCGAAGCGGGATTACCGCCAGGAGCAAAGCAAAAACTAACGCCACACTCGCATGCTTACGCACTAGTCTCCTCCGTTTTGCAATTCTCGATGCCTGGTTCTGAATGGAGCCCCACAGGGTACCGCGTGCATGGGGTGTGACGGCAGAGGATAGGAGTGCGTTTCATGGGCTTGGGGGTGCTCAGAGATTGAAAAGTGCGACGTAAATAAGTAATGAAGCAACGATGCAAAGGAAAAAAAGGAACGCCGGCAGGGCACGTGTCTCGATAGAGACACAGATCGCGCGGAGGCGCAGAGGGCGCTGTCTTGTCGAAGGGGACTACCAGCACCCTCCCCCTGGAATTTTGTAAGCGTTGCATCTAAAGGATTTAGAGATTTCGTAAACTGATTGGAATCAGCATTTGCGGCGTACCTGGCAAGGGTTACTGCCAAACGAGGTAGAGGGGCGGTGGTGGGCGGCGCTTCGGGGATCGGAGTAGACGTGTGTCGAGATGAGTGGCATGTCCCCCCACCGGGGGGTGTCCAGAAGTTATGAAGTAAAGCTATGAAGCGAATGGAGTTGCGGGCGATCCTGTGGGTTGCATGTTTACTGGGTGTGGAAAAGATGGGAAGGATTTGGGCGAGAGAAGTACAGGAGGTAGAGGAGGTAGACGAAGTAAAGGATGTAAAGGAAAGAGAGGGCGCGAAGAGATTGAGAGAGGAGGTGGGCGGGTTTTGCGAGGAAAACATAGGAGATGTTAGCATTGGATTGGCGAGGAAGTAAAAGTATTTACAGGGAATGGTCGAAAATGGGGGTTGAACGGTCATTAGCGGCAGTGAATGGCGGGGTGAGGTGGCGGCAGGAAGGGTAAAACGCACGGACGCAACCGCGCCATACGCGGCGGCCTGGGCCACGGATGGACCGTGCGATCGGCTTGATAATGGTATCGTATGTGTTACCATTAGACATGGTCGAAGTGCGCGAATACCTTGACCGGCAGGACGCAGTCCCTTCGCGGATTGGTCTGACCGCCTGAACAGAGAAGCGGCGGCAAAGGTGGCAGCTGCTCTGGCGCGCATCCAGCAAGGCAACTTTTCCAACGCCAAGGGCGTGGCCGCCAGCCTTTACGAGTATCGCATCGATTTTGGTCCGGGCTACCGCATCTACTTCGGCAAAGACGGCGACACGCTTGTCATTCTGGTGGGTGGCGGTACGAAGAAACGCCAGCAGAATGATATCAGCCTAGCGCGCGAGCGGTGGAAAGACTACACGCTGCGCAAGAAGCAGCAGAAAAAGGTGGAATGAACATGCCCCTGACACGAGATTTTAAGGAAACCATCCGCGCCCGCGTCAAACGCGATCCCGGCTTCCGCAAGGCACTTCTCCGCGAGGGCATTGAAAACTTCCTTTCCGGCGACGTGGAAACCGGCAAAATCATCCTTCGCGATTTCATCAACGCCACCGTGGGTTTTACGAAACTGAGCGACGTGACCCATCGCTCGGCGAAAAGTCTGATGCGCATGCTGGGACCCCGTGGCAATCCTCAGGCGCGCAATTTGTTTGAAATTGTTGCCTATTTGCAGCAAGCCGAAGGCGTGCGATTCGAGGTGCGACCTACGCGTGCGGCGTTGCGGAGAAAGAAGCGGGTGGTGCGGCCGGGAACAAAACGGGCTGGCTCCGCCGCATTGAGCCGCTGATCGGATGGGCAGATGTTGCGAGAGAGGCGCAAATGAAAAGGAAAGTGGGGAGTGACGCGCCGTTCGCCACAGACAAGTCCGCGAGTGCTACGGCAGCCGGCGAAGCGCGCATTAAACACGGACCACCCATCCTGCGAAGAAGACGGGCAACAGTCACGGGCCACTGAATACTTTGCCGGATGCTGCCCATCTGCGATTTACAGCTTCTTAGGTAACTCCCGCCATTATGCGTCGGCTTTGGAAGCAGGCAACTGGCGTTGGCGAATTCCGTCAGCACACCGCGTCGACTCCACCCTCTTGTTACTGTGCGTCCGCATCGACCATCGATATGAGACGGGGCATCGATCCGTAGCGATTCGTGTTATTGCTCCAACGGAGCGCAGTGAAACCACGTACCAAGGCATGACCGATCCACCGTGTATCAATGATGGGAGGATGATCCGCATCGTTGAACAGCAGCAATTGGCCAAGATATTGAGGCCAAGCGTGCTCAGGGATCAGATCCGGGAAATAACCATGAAAGGAATGCCCAGTCTCGAAGAGAACGAGATGACCGCTCAGGCCCATCTCTCCGACTAGCAAGCGACTCAGGTGGAAAACTTCGGGCAGGGTAGGCCGACCAATGAAATCGATCATTGGCATATGAAAGATGGCACCGTTACATTCCACCCGGGAGTGCCAGGCCATTTCTTGATCCGGACCCAGTTCAGTAAAGCGCTCGGCTAGCCATTCCGGGGTCACGTCGTGAGCGGCGACTCGAAACGCGGCAGTACGTGGAGCCGCAGCTTGGAGACCCGGTGGCGCCACTCTATAGCGGGAATACGTGAATATCAGATCAGCATAGTGCCGAGCCGTGATTTCGTCCAACACTAGGCAAGGATGTCCTTGAACGATCAGCGTATTACTCAAGTTTTGCTCCCGAAATGACCTGGTAAGTACGATAGGCGAAATCATCTGTCATGCCTGCAAGATAATCCACAACAAGGTGTGCTCGGCAAAACCATTCCCAGGCATCTTCGCCCCATTCTTTCATCAAATTCTCACTCTCTTTGCATTTCTTGTCTGTCAAGGAATCGTACACCTCCAAGTAATGCAAAGGCAGGCGATCAAGAAGCGGAAGAAGAGTCTGGAGCTTTGCCTTGTAGATTTCTGCTCGATTCTCGGATTTCCACGCATTTCGTAGCTTGGAGAAGCTCGCGCGGTCCAGCTTAAGGAGTTCGCCATATTCATCGAGGATGCCGTGCACAATCCTGAGGCCCGCGAGGAACGGCCGCTGAACTTTATCCTCAATATAAAGGAATCGCCGCGCAATCCTTTTTAAGGTCTCCAGTAAATCATCGGCGTCAGTACCGTCAAGAAGTCCACGACGCGAGCCATCCAGAATATCCTCAGCGCTTCCGTCGCCGTAAGCCCTTGCCGCCTCTTCAATCATCGTTCTAGTAAAAACGACTTTAAATCGCATGAAGTGATCTTTCGATTCGGCGGAATTTTTCTTGGCGTCGCCGCTCCGTTCTCTTGCACTTTGTCGGAGTTTCGGAACAGGGAAATTTCCGCTGTTCTCACCCTTTTCTTCAATCCAGGATTGCATTTCATCGAATACTTCCTCCGGGGTGAAAACGCCTTGATCGATACCGTCCTCCATATCGCTAATACAATAGGAAATGTCGTCGGCCACTTCGACAAGGTAGGCGAGCGGAAATCTTCGTTGGACTTTGAACTCGAACGCCTTCCAGGCACTTTCAATCCTGAGGCGCTCCGACTCAAAGAATCCTGCCTTTTTCCATCTACTCGAATCGTCCTTCGGTCCACGTGGGTATTTGAGCGAGGTGAGGATCTGCGAGAACGTCAAGTCCATGCCGTATAAATTGCGATCAACTTTTGTGAGACCTTGGAGGCGCGTCAAGATGCGCGTGCCCTGCGGATTACCGTCAAACTGCAGAAAGTCTTCGACCAACGTTTTAAGTTTGTCTTCATTGGCCAATTGTTCTCCCGCCACGCTTGACCAGTTTTCGCGAAACCATTCTTGGATTGCAGACTCTCCAAAATGTCCGAAGGGCGGGTTGCCAATATCATGCGCCAAGCATCCCGTCTCTACCAACGACACAAGAGCCGAGCGGTAGGGAGGCCTGAGGCCTGCGAGTGGGCCGTCGACGACCTTTTGCGCCACCCATCTCCCAACGCTGGCCACCTCAAGTGAGTGCGTTAGGCGAGTCCGGACCGCGGCGTCTTTGGAAACGGTGAACACTTGCGTTTTCTGTTGGAGTCTACGGAAGGAACTGCTATACACGACGCGAGCCCGATCGCTTATCGCCTCCTCATCAATCGTCCGATTTTCAATCGACGATTTGCCCTTGTAGCGTCCATCCGTGATCAGGGATTCATGCCACGAAATGGGGTTGAAGTTCGCGCGATTGTTTGTATCGGGCACACCGGTATTCTACCCCCAGTTACAAAAAGTATGTTAGTACCTAGACGTTCATCCGCGAGTGGACCGCATTCAAAGGCGTGGAAATGATTATAGGTTGGTTGGTTGTGGCGATTCACTACCGGCTACAGATCGTCTTTATCAAATGGATCGGCACGCATGCGGAGTATGACAAGATCGACGTAAGGAAGGTGCAATATGGAAATTAAGCCCATCCGGAGCGAGCGAGACTACGAGCGCGCATTGCGCCGGGTCGAAGCGTTGTGGGACGCGGCACAGGGTTCGGAGGAACAGGACGAACTGGGCGTCCTGGCGACGCTGATTGAAGCTTACGAGCGCGAGCATTGCCCCATCGACATGCCTGATCCCATCGAAGCGATCAAGTTTCGGCTCGAACAGCAAGGAGCGGAAACCTCTGATCTGGTGGGAGTCATCGGCGGGCGGACACGCGTTTACGAAGTTCTACGGGGCAAACGGCCCTTATCGTTGAACATGATCCGGAATCTGCACGCGAAGTTCGGCATTCCCGCCGATGTATTGATCCAGGCTCGCCGAGAAGGAAGCAGAAGGCTTGAGCGTACCTCTGGCTCGCGGCGGCCAGGTGTGCGGCTGAAAAAGTCTGCGTGAAACGACTCGGCGTGTGGAGGCGTTTGCTGTGGAATTGCTTATTCCGTGTATACTCCGGTGCGGGGAGAAGGCTGGAAATTGGCTACGAGGCGGATGAAGCATAGGAGATTACTGGATGAGAAACTTGGACCGGCGAGCGTTTGTTGGGGTGGCGTTGGCGGCGTTTCCTTTGGCGGTGTTGGGGCGGACGGGCAAAGTTTCGGCGGGCACGGCGGGACTGATTACGCCGGGGGCGAGCGAAGTTGGCACAGACGCGGGTGGGCTGGATGCAGCGGAGCGGGTTGAGGCGGCGGGAAGCGATGCAGCGGCGGTAAAGGCCGCGCTTGTGCCGCACGGGGAGGATCGGGAAGGCGTGTATCATAGCATTGGAGTCAGCATGACGGATTTCAAGGTGACGACGAAGGATAGCGGCGGGGCGCTTTTTCTTTTCGAGCACCACAATCATACAAAGAAGGGCGGGCCGCCGAAACATTTGCACCACAACGAAGACGAATGGTTCTACGTGATCGAAGGAGATTACATCCTCGAGGCGGGGACAGAGCGCTTCCATCTTGGGCCCGGGGATTCGATACTCGGTCCGCGGGAGGTGCCGCATGTATGGGCGTTCGTGGGTGACACGCCGGGGAAACTGCTGATTGCCTTTGCGCCTGCAAACAAGATGGAGGCGTTCTTCCGGGACAACGCGAAGCAAATGAGCGGCGGGAAATACGCAAATGAGGCGGAGATGTATCAGGCTTACGGCATGGAGCTGCTTGGGCCACCGCTTTCGGTGGGGTGAGGGCGTTGGGGTGATTGCGGCGGAGAGGCGAAGCGGGCGGTGACGGCTTGCGGGCAGGTGTGCGCCCTCGACCTAGTTCTAAATCTTCCACGGATTGGCTACTGTTAGAGGCAAATCCTCAAAATGCTGGGTGTTGCGCGTGGCGAGCGCCGCGCGGTTGGCGAGCACAATCCCGGCAATCATGGTGCCGCGCACTTCTATGGGACAGCCTTTGCGCTTTCGCTGAGCCATTAGAGCTGCGGCATGAATTCCAGCTTCGGCGTCGAAGGAAGCGATGCGGGCTTCGATCATGCTTTTGAGCATCAGCTCGAAGGACGCGAGAAGGGCGCGCTGGCGCCTGCCTTTCGGCATGGTCTCAAGGCCAAAACGTATTTCCATCACTGTGATGGACGTGATCCAGACGGATGCGGCGGGTTGCGCGTCGAGCCACTTTACGACTTGTCTTTCCGGCTCTTGGCGCATGAGGGCGGAGATAACATTCGTGTCGAGAACGATCATTCGTCGAAATCCGGGGGTTGGATCTCGAGATCGCGCAGCTCGCGGATTTCTTCTCCCTTTCCAAGCCCGGCATGAAGGAAGAGGCGGGCAATTTCCGTGCCCAGGCGTCTGCTTCCCTGGGCTTCGCGCTTGGTGGCGTCGCGGAGGATCTCGCGGACCTCTTCCTCGACGCTTCGACCGTGGCGCTTGGCGCGGCGGCGGAGCTTGTCCTTGACTTCATTTTCCAACTGCCGAACTACGAGTTGTGCCATGTGTTCGATGATATCATGATATCGCTGAATGGGTACGAGTATTTAGCGCAATTCCATGCGTGGACTTGCCCCGGCTCTTCTAACTCGACGGCGGCAGTCATCCTCAGAAGGATGACCCTACTCGGTGATTCTGCCCAGCTCGGTGTGGAAGCGGTGTTTGCTTTCGTCGATTTCGAGGCGATTCTTTAGAACGAGCTTGGCTTCTTCGGCGGCGGCGCGCAGCTCGGGATTTTTGCTGGCCTCGACGGAAGTCATGACAGCGCTGGCGAGGCGCTGCAGGGAGTTTTCCAATTCGGTGATGCGCTTGACGACCTCAGGGGCTGAAGTTTGCGCTCTGACGTAAGTGTCAAGAGCGACTTCGCCCTCGATTTTCTCGACATATTCGGAGATGGTGGTCTCGCCGTCGTTTACGGGATGGACGACTTGCGGAACCACGCCGGCGAGTGCATTTACGTTCGCCATGGGTGGATTATACCTCAGGGAAATGCCGGTCCGAATGCAAATTGCATAGGAAGGGGCTTGATTATTGCTTTTGGCCTGTGGAGTCAGCGGTGTTCGCAGGGTTGGAGGCGTCGATGCCGCGGAACATGCCGAGGACTTCATCGGACTCGCGAGACTTCTTGGGGCCAAAGATAGAGCCGTGGGCGAAGACGACCATGTCCAGGGTAATGGCGTAATTGGCGAGGGTGCCGTCAGAGGAATAAGAGAACTTGCGGGCGTCGGAGAGCCAAGTGGCACCCGGCAGGAGATAGTGAGAAGGGCTGCCGTGAGTCTCGAGTTGTTTGGTGGTGACGCGGCGGAGGCGATTGCGCGTGACCGAATCGAAGAAGGATTCCGTGAAGACATAGCCGCGGATGGGAGCCGTGCCGGTGTTGGTAGCTTCGACCGCGAGCTGTTCCTTGCCGTTTTCGTCGCGCCAGATGCCGGACTCAAACCTGAGAGGGCCGATGGTCTGAAACTGAATTTGCTCCTCGGGCAGCGGGCCTTCGTCAGGGGGAATAGGGGAGACAAAGTGCTCGAGTTCGGTGGGCTTGACGCCGAAGTCCATGCCGTCCATTGTGCCGATCAATTCGTGGGACCCTCTGAGGGAAATAGGTCCCCAATTGGAGCCATCGGCAAACCTCAGGACGTCTATCATCGGGGTGATTTTCAGAGTTTCTCCTGCCACGGTCTTAGTCGTCGAGCAGATAGTGCGCGACCAATCCGCGCCGCTTAGAATCATCGGCTCGCGCAAATCGCGGGCTTCTTGAACTGTTTGCTCCGTTAAGGCCCTGCCAGTCATCGAATCGGCGACAGCAAGCCTAATGAGATAGCCTCGAAGGGGTTTCGCGCCTTGGTAGTGCAGTTGGACGACGAGACTCTTGCCAGATTTGCACTGCGCGCTGAGATCGGATGAAAACTGGGCGGTGACGATCAAGGGAGGGATTTCTTTCTGGTCGTCTTGATTTTGGCTGGCCTGGACCGCAGTGCGCACAAATACGAATGGGGTTAGCGCCAGAGTTAGAAGAGAAACGCTGAACCTAGTGAACATGGTGCGCTCCGAATACTTGAACTTTGACGGAAGAGCCCGAGGGCGGGAAGAGCGGGGTATCAGCAGGGAGAGCCGAAAAGGGGCGACGCACACACTCCGGATTCACGACAGAAGGCAGCATAACCCTTACCGCGAAACCACATGAACCAATAAAATAGCACTGTACCACTTTTTGGCGGAGAGGGGAGACCCCGATTCAGTCGGATAATATTGGTGTGGCAGGGGCGGGGGCGCCTTTGACGTAGTGGGCGTACCAGGCTAGGTCGCGTTGAAGCCGGTCTTGGATGTGGGAGGGGAGCGTGAATTCGTGGTACTCGTCGGGATAGACGACAAGTTCGGTGGGGACGCCGAGGCGCTTTAAGGACTGGTACATCTGCTCGCCGCCGAGGACGGGGACGTTGGAGTCGATGTTGCCGCCGAGGAAAAGGGTGGGCGTAGTGACCTTGGCGATGTTGCGATAGGAAGACACGTGTTCCCATACGCCGGGAGCAACCCACGGGAGGCCTAACTCGGTTTCGTAGTCGCGCTGGTATTGGTCGTGGCCGTAGAGACTGAGAAATTCGGCGGCGCCGGCGCCTGAGATGGCGGCTTTGAAGCGCGTACTTTGCGTGATGATGAAGTCGGTGGAGATGCCGCCGTAGGACCAACCGCCTACGCCGAGCTTGTCGGGGTCGGCGATGCCCTGCTGGATGGCGTAATCGACCATGGCCATGTCGTCCTGGAAGTCCTTGTTGCCCCAATCCGCATAGATGGCTTTGCAGAAATCCTGGCCGTAGCCGGTGGAACCACGCGGGTTAGGGAAGAGGACGGCGTAGCCGTTGGCGGCGTAGAGCTGGGCGAGATGGGAAAATTCGGCGTAGTAAGCCCATTGCGGGCCGCCGTGGGGGATGAGGAGGGTCGGATATTTTTGGCCGGGGACGTAGTCGAGAGGCTTATAGAAATAGCCAGCGATGGTGGTGCCGTCTTTGGATTTGAAGTGGACATACTCGCCATGGGTGAGTTTGAGTTGGGAGAAGAGGGCGTCGTTGACGTGGGTGAGTTGGGAGTATTTGCCGTCGATAATGGAGAAGATCTCGTCGGGGCGCTCGGGAGTGGTGACTTGGGCGATTGCGATGCGGCCAGAGCCGTTGCCGACGGAGTAGTCGTTGACGGATTGGCGGCCGGCCTCGGGAAGCGGTGATAGGTTGCGGGATTTGTCCAGACGCATGACTCCTCCGCCAACCGGGTCGGCCATATAAAGGATTTGCTCGCCGTCGTTGTCGGTGAGGAAGGAGATGAATTCGCCGCCGCCGAAGAAATGCGGACTGGAGACGTTGCGGTCGAGGGTGAGAGTAAGGACTTTGGCAGGGCCACCTGTGGCGGGAGAGATGGCCAGATGCTTGGTGGCGTAGTCGAAGAGTTTGGGGTCGAGGTTTGTGACGTAGGCGATGGATTGGCCGTCGGGGGACCAGGTAGGCTGGCTGTCGTCGCCGGGATTGGTGGTGACTTGGATGAGGTGGGCGACGTTGTCGGCGTCGACGACCCAGATGTCGTTGTCATAGGTGAGGTCGGGATCGGGAGTGGAACGGTCACTGGTGAAGGCGAGAAGTCTGGAGTCGGGGGACCAGGCGGGCTGGGAATCGTCATAATCGCCGTTGGTGACTTGTGTTAGGGATTTTTTGGCGAGATCGAAGACGTAGAGATGGGTACGGCGGCGGTCGAGATAGCCGACGGTGTCTAGTTTGAATTGCAACCGGTCGATGACCCAAGGCTTGGTGGACTTTTTGTCTTGGCCGGGGTCCTGAGATCCGTCCGCGGCTGAAGAAGCGTCGGCGGAGGATGCGGATCTATTTTTGGAGGCTTGGAGTTCCTCGGGTGTGGGGTCTTTTAGAACAAGAACCATGCGGCGGGAGTCGGGAGACCAGGCGAAATCGTCGACATCTTGAATGGTGTGAGTGAGTTGTTGAGCGTCGCCGCCGAGGCGGTTGAGGAGCCAGACTTGGGTTTTGCCGCCGTTGCGGGCTGAGAGGAAAGCGAGGTATTTGTTGTCGGGGGACCAGCGAGGGTGAGTGGAGGTGACGCCGTCGGCAGTTAGGGGGATGGAATCGCCGCCAGACGTGGGAACCATCCAGAGGCGGGTTTCGTTCTTGTCGGTCTTGAGGATTGCGGTATCGACCGCATAGGCGACCCACTTGGTATCGGGGCTGAGCTGGGGGTCGTGGACCGCCTGGATGCGGAAGTGGTCGTCGATGGTGATGGGGCGGGGAGTGGGAGATTGGGCAGAGGAGGAAAGACAGAAGCTAAACGCAGAGACACAGAGTACGCAGAGGCGGAAAGAAAGGATCGATGAGAACAACTTCATGCTGGTGACTCCTGAAGCGGAGATGAGTGCGAAACCAAGGCGCGGAGTTTAGCACAGGGGAAGAGCGGTCATCCTCGGAAGGATGACCCTACACGGACGAGCCTAGACGAGCGTGGGGTGGCCGATGCGAACACGCAGACGCGCAGCGGCCGGGCACGATGAATCGTGCCCCTACAACGGACGGCCGAGGCGGTGAAAAAATATTCAGGAGAGTGCATTTTCTTGTTGCATGGCGGGACGAACCTTGTATCCTGCGGATGCGAACTCACTTCACCCAGCGCGCGAGTGAGAGTCGCTTAGGAGGACGAGAGTAAAAATTGAGTTCTTTATCCCTGCCCGCCCCAATTCCCTCCCCTGCAATTTCAACAGCTAAAAAAAGAGCCGCAAAGCTGACGCTCTGGCCGCTTGTGGCGGCGACGTTTTTCATGGTGTCGGGCGGGACGTATGGGACCGAAGAGATTGTGCACGGAGCCGGGTACGGGCACGGGATTTTGATTTTGCTTTTCTTGCCGGTGCTGTGGTGCTTGCCGACGGCGTTCATGATTGGCGAGCTTTCGAGCGCGCTGCCTGCCGAGGGCGGTTACTACGAATGGGTGCGGCGAGGGATGGGAAATTTTTGGGGATTTCAGGAGGCGTGGCTTTCGCTGGCGGCTAGCATCTTTGACATGGCGATTTATCCTACGCTTTTTGTGTTTTATCTGAAGCAGATGTCGCCGTGGTTCGGCACGGACGGCCACGGAGTGCTGGCGGGGCTGTTTGTGGTGGTGACGTGCGCGCTTTTGAATATCGCCGGGATTCGCGTGGTGGGGATCACTTCGCTATGGCTGTTTTTTCTACTTTCGGCGCCGTTCGCGTTCATCGTGGTGATGGCGCCGTTTAAGGTGGGGGCTTTTGCGAGCGGGCATGGGGCGGCGGAGGCGACGGGATTGGGGCTGGTGGGTGGCGTGCTCGTGGCGATGTGGAATTACATGGGGTGGGACAACGCGTCAACGATCGCGCAAGAGGTGGAGAGGCCGCAGCGGACCTACCCGCGGGCGATGATCGCGGCGGTGGTGCTGGTGGCACTGACGTACGTGCTGCCGTTCTTGGCGGTGTATCTGGTCGGGATTCCGTCGTCGGCATTTGGAGCGGACGGCGCGTGGGCCGCGGTGGCCGGACTGATGGGCGGAAAGATTTTGGGATTCGAATGGTTGCGCTTTCTGATCGTGAGTGGCGGGATGATGAGCGCGTTCGGCATGTTCAATGCGCTGGTGATGAGCTATTCGCGGCTGCCGTTGGCGATGGCGCGGGACGGAATGCTGCCGAAGTTCTTTGCGAAGACGAGCAAGAAGACGCACGCGCCGTGGGTGGCCATCCTGGCTTGCGCGGGATGCTGGGCGCTTTGCCTGGGACTGAAATTTGAGAAGCTCGTTACGCTGGACATTATGTTGTACGGGGCGAGCTTGATGCTGGAGTTCGTGACGCTAGTCGTTTTGCGAATTCGCGAGCCAGAGTTGAAGCGCGGATTCAAGGTGCCCGGAGGATTAGCCGGGGCGATCACTTGCGGAATATTTCCGCTGTTGCTGATGAGCCTGGCGATGGTGAAAAGCGGAAGTGAAACTATTCTGGGAATGAACGGGCTGGTATTTGGCGGGATCATCATCGCGGGCGGAGTTGTGCTGTATTGGGCGACTAGGCCATTGCGGCGATCGGTGATTGCTCCAACGGCCACGCCGAACGCCGCTTACGGCGACTAAGCTACGGCGCGGCGGGCGCGCTGCTGATATACTCCACAGTTCATTTCAAACCCGATTTTCCATTTGGAGACCAGACCGTGAAAAACCTGCGGCTTTCCCTACTATTCCTGCTAGTTGCCGGCGTGGTTGCGTTCGTGCATGCCACTGCGTCGACGTTGCCGGACGCAAAGCCACAATTCGATGAAAAGCATTTTGGCGAAATGCGTTGGCGGATGATTGGGCCGTTCCGCGGCGGGCGGGCGCAAGCGGTGACGGGAGTGCGCGGGCAGGCGGACGTCTATTATTTCGGGGCGGTGGACGGAGGAGTTTGGAAGACGAACGATGCTGGCCGTACGTGGAATCCCATTTTTGACGGAGAGCCCATCGCTTCGATTGGAGCGATCGCGGTGGCGCCGTCGAATGCGAACGTGATTTACGTGGGGTCGGGCGAGGCGGATATGCGCTCGAGCATTTCGTATGGAAATGGGATGTATAAGTCGACGGACGCGGGAAAAACGTGGGAGCACATTGGCCTAGAGGATTCGCGGCAGATAGCGCGGATCTTGGTGGACCCGAACGATCCGGGGAAGGTTTATGTGGCCGCGCTAGGACACGCGTACGGGCCGAACAAGGAACGTGGGGTATTTCGTTCGAACGACGGCGGGAAGACTTGGCAGCAGATTCTGTTCAGGGACGAAAATACTGGGGCTATCGATCTGGCGATGGAACCGGGAAATCCGAAAGTCATGCTCGCGGCTTTGCTACAAACGCGGAGACCGCCGTGGAGTATCTATCCGCCGTCGAAGGGTCCGGGGACGGGGCTTTACCGCTCGACCGATGGCGGAGAGCACTGGAAGCAGTTAACGGGGCACGGATTGCCCACGGAAGAGCTGGGCCGGATGGGAATTGCGTTTGCTCCGAGCAATCCGAAACGGATTTATTTAATTGCGGATGCGAAAGAGGGCGGTCTGTATCGCTCGGATGACGGCGGGGAAAACTGGGAGCGAGTTTCGAAGGATGCCCGAATTTGGGGACGCGGATGGTATTTCTGCGAAGTGAGCGTCGATTCCAAAGATCCCGACACGGCCTACGTGCCCAATACTTCTCTTTACCGATCGCGCGACGGCGGAAAAACGTGGACCGCGATCAAAGGAGCACCGGGCGGTGACGATTATCACCAATTGTGGATCGACCCAGAAAATCCGGAGCGAATGATCCTGGGGTGCGATCAAGGCGTGATCGTGACACGGAATGGCGCGGAGACGTGGAGTTCCTGGTACAACCAGCCGACCGGCCAGTTTTACCACGTGGCGACAGACAATCGTTTTCCTTACTGGGTGTATGGAGCGCAGCAAGATAGCGGGGCTGCGGCGACGGCGAGCAGGGGCTATTCGCGGGCCTTGAATTTTATGGACTGGCGGCCGATGGAGGCCGGAGGCGAGAGCGATTACACCGCACCCGATCCAGTGCATCCGGAGATAATTTATGGTGGAACGGTGACGCGGCAGGATTTTCACAACGAGCAGGTGCAGCAGATGCCGCCGACGCTGCTCTATCCCGCGGAGTACCGGAAGACTTGGACGGTGCCGCTGGTGTTTTCCGAGATCGAGCCGCACGTTTTGTATTTCAGCGCGCAGATATTATTTCGAACTGCGGATGGCGGAAACACTTGGCAGAAGATCAGCCCGGATCTGACGCGGGAAGATCCAGGCGTGCCGGCGAATCTCGATCCGGCGACGGCAGCGGACGCGCCCGCTTCGAAGCGGCGTGGAGTGATTTATACGATTGCGCCGTCGCCACTGCGCGCGGGCGAGATTTGGGTGGGAACCGATGATGGGCTGGTGCAACTGACGCGGGACGAAGGAAAAACGTGGAAAGACGTCACGCCGCCAGAAGTGACGGCGTGGAGCAAGGTGACGCACATCGTGGCGTCGCACTTCGTAGATGGCGAGGCCTACGCGGCGGTGGACCGGCACCGGCTGGAAGATTTGCAGCCTTATTTATACCGGACGAAGGATTTCGGGAAGACTTGGATACGCGTTTCCACCGGGATTCCGGATGGAAGCTTTTTGAATTGCGTGCGGGATGATCCGAAAGTCGCCGGGCTGCTCTATGCATGCACGGAAAAAGGTGCGTACGTTTCCTACGATGATGGCGATGACTGGGCATCGCTCAAACTGAATATGCCGGTCGTTTCGGTGCGCGACTTGGTGGTGCATGGCGATGATTTGGTGATCGCGACGTTTGGGCGGTCGTTCTGGGTGTTGGACGATATAACGCCACTACGTGAGTGGAGCGCAAAGGTGGCCAACGCGGACGCGTGGCTCTTCGAACCGCAGACGGCGTATCGAGTAAGACCCGGCTCTGACCAAGGGACGCCGTTCCCGCTCGATGAACCACAGGCGGACAATCCACCGACGGGCGCGGTGCTGGACTACTACTTGAAGGAGAAGCCGACGGAGGCGGTAAAACTGGAAATTTTTGATGCGGCGGGGAAATTGGTGAGGCGCTATTCGAGCACGGACGTGATGCAGAAAACCAATCCAGATGAGATCGACATTCCGATGTACTGGGTGCATGACGCGGAACCACTATCGGCGGAGGCGGGAATGCACCGGTTCGTGTGGGACTTGCGCTACGCGTTTGAGGGAAGCGGAAGACGACGATCGCGACGGGGAGGCGGTGGGCCGCTGGCGGTTCCGGGCCGGTACACCGTGAAGCTGACGGCGGAGGGGAAAACATTGTCCCAGCCGCTGGTGGTGAAGATGGATCCGCGCGTGAAGACGAGCACGGCGGATTTGGAGCGGCAGTACACGGCGGCTTCGAAATTGGCAGCAGGGATTGGAGAGTTTTCCGCAGCGGCGCAGATGGCGGACGATTTGCAGAAGCAGATTGCGGCGCGAAGCGAAGAGGCTGGGGGAAACGCGGAACTTGCTGCGGCGCTCACGGATTTGGGGAACAAAGTTAGAGCCGTGGCGGGGTCGGGAGCGGGCGGTGGTTACGGATTTTTTGGATTTTCCGTGCCCGGTAAGGAGCCGACAACGTTGAGACAAGTGTCAACAGCCTTTGGATCCCTGATGGGAATTATCGAAAGCGCGGATACCGCGCCAACGGAGGATGCAGCTGCGGCGAGCGCGAAATGGGAAGCGGCGGGCAGGGCTACTCTCATGCGGTGGAAAGAAATTCAAACGAGAGATGTGGCACGTGTGAATTCCCTGCTGGACAAAACTCAATTGCAGCCGCTGAAATTGGAGCCGGCGGAAAGGCCCCGTCCCTAACTGAAGGCGTGAGCTGGAGATGTATCGCCAACTCCAGGACAAAACGATTCAAGATCCTGGAGAAGCCCGAACGCGACATTTGCGCGGGGCACGGGTTATATAAGGGTAAGAATAAGCAACGCCAGCCCAGAAGAGGACCCTCCATGATTAGGACTAGCATTACGAAGCAAATAGCCGTTGCCGCCGGATTTCTGGCGCTGACCTTTGCACCGGGAATCATCCTGGCACAGGACACTGCTCAGCCTCCGGCGCAGGATCAAAGCCAGGCAGCACCTGCCGCGCCAGCTCAACAAACCGCAAAAAGACATGGCGTGATGCAAGGGCTGAACCTGACTGAAGACCAGAAAGCGGCCATGAAGAAAATCCACGAGTCGACGAAGTCGCAAGTGGAAGCTGTGAAGCAAGATCAATCGCTCTCCGCGGATCAGCAGTCAGCGAAGATTCACGAGCTGCGGCACAGCGCACGCTTACAAGAAGTGAAGTTGCTAACTCCGGAACAACGCCAGCAACTGCGCGCGAATGCTCGCGCATTGCGAGCGGCGCGCCGGGAACAGCAGCAACAGCCGCCTCAAGGGCAGCCGCAAGGGTAATTGAGACGGGAGACGTTGGAGCGGTCCGATTCAAATGAGTGAATTGGCAATCGGCCGGATCAAGGTCGTACTTGAGAGAGACGAAGGGACGGTCCAAGAGGCCGTCCCTTTTCGTGGACGGATGGATTTGGGCGGCGCGGAAGTACCGACAGATTTGGTATGCTGCTCGACGTGGGAATGCTTGCTCGAATGAATGGACGTGCCTGGGTCGGCAACTATCTTCGGACCGGCACGCTTTTTTTTGTGACTCTTCTAGGAGCCGTGGCGCTGAGTTTTTCCTCGCAGGCGCCATCGCAGACGGCTTCAGCTACTCCTGCTGCACAACAAGCTGCCCCGCAAACACCAGCTCCGGCGGCTCCACAATCCTCGACAACGGCCACTGCTGCTCAGGCAATTCCACAGGCACCGCCTCGCGCGGGACTGAATGTTGTGGTGCTCGATCCGGCGCATGGAGGAACCGATCCGGGCGCGCGGGGGACGGGTGGGATCCGCGAAAGCGAAATTGTTTTGGACTTTGCGGCGCAGGTGAAGCGCGCGCTCGAGGGGCAAGGGTTTCAGGTAATACAAACGCGGCAGGGAGACGAGGATCCGACGTTTGACGAGCGCTCGGCCATGGCGAATGCGCAAACGGGGGCGGTATTCGTGACGCTGCATATTGCTTCGACGGGGTTGCCTGGAACGGTGCGCACGTACGTGTATTCGGATATGGCAGGGACGATGGACCCGGGCGGATTGCTTCCGTGGGGCCGAGCGCAGGCGCCGTTTGAAGGATTGAGCAGACAAATGGGTGATCTGGTGCAAGGGTTGCTGGCGCAGAGGTTCAAGGGATCGCCGAGCACGGCGCTGACCGCGGCGGTGAGGCAATTGCGAACGACGGCGGCGCCGGCCATCGCGGTGGAAGTATCGAGCGTGGTGGTGGATGACCGCTCCGAGTTGGATCAAATGGCGCCGGGCGTGGCGGACGCGATCGCCATAGGAATTGCGGAGTTCCGGCCCTCGTACGTGGTGCCGACCGTGACGGGAGGAACGCCGTGAATTCGCGCTGGGTGCAATGGGTAGTGGGGGTGCTCTGCGTGGCCGTGATGGTTGGGGCGATTTATTTTCCGATTTTGCGGCGGCACTTGGAACGAACCGCGAAACTGCAACAGCAGAGCGTGGAGCAAGCGCGGAGGGAATTGACGCAACCGATCCCGGTGAATCCCGGCGAGCCGCGAGTGCAGGCGAAATTATTTTGGGCCTCGGGGAATGGAGATGGGACGTTGACGTCCGCGACGGTCGAGTTGCCACTTTCGAGCGATCCGGTTCTGCGGGCTAAGCAAGTGCTGAACACACTGCTAGCCGGACCGGTGGACACGGATTTGCGGACGCTACCGCCGGACGCGGCGCTTTTGGCATTTTATCTGTTGCCGGACGGGACGGCTGTGGCGGATTTTTCCGAAGCGCTGGCGACGGAGACACCATCAGGAATTTTGAGCGAGCAAATGGCGGTGGATTCCATCACACGAACATTGGAAGCGGATGTGCCGAAAGTCGAGCGACTGAAGATTTTGATTCATGGACAGGAAGTGGAGACACTAGCGGGGCATTTGGATTTGACTGGGACTTTCCTGGTGGATACGAAGTTAGCGCAGGGTGCGCCTGGAACGGCAGCGACTCCTGTGACCGCGCCGGCGACTGCGCCACCGAGCACGGAAAGGCCGAATGTTCCCGCGACCCAGAAGCCGGCGCCGGTGCAACCGCGGACAACGAAACCGAATTCTCCCAAGGATTAGGGACCGTTGACACCAGATGAAGGACCCGGCAAACTGGCGCGCCGCACCAAGAAATTTTAGATATCTTGAATCTAGCCGGAAATATAGCAGGAGGAAGAGTGCGAGTTGATGGACGCGGACCAGACCAGATGCGCCCGTTGAAAATGACGCCGGATTTTATCTCGACAGCGGAAGGAAGCGTGTTGATCGAGGTCGGAAGCACGCGAGTGATTTGCACGGCGACAGTGGACGACGGTGTGCCGGGATTTTTGAAAGGGAGCGGCAAGGGCTGGGTGACGAGCGAATATGGAATGTTGCCGAGGGCGACGGAAGAGCGGACGCCACGCGAGGCGACAAGAGGCAAACAGTCCGGGAGAACGCTTGAGATTCAGAGATTGATTGGGCGTTCGCTGCGCGCGGTGACGGATCAAGAGGCGCTGGGCGAGCGTACGGTATGGATCGATTGCGACGTGATTCAGGCGGACGGCGGGACGAGAACGGCTTCGATTACAGGAGCGTTCGTGGCGCTGGCGTTGGCTTTCGAAAGATTGGTGGCGGCGGGAATTTTGAAGAGTTCGCCGTTGATTGATACGGTGGCGGCGACGAGCGTGGGAATCGTGGATGACCGAGCGCTACTGGATTTGGCATACGAAGAGGATTCGCGAGCGGAAGTGGATATGAACGTGGTGATGACGGGCAGCGGACACTTCGTCGAGATTCAGGCAACGGCAGAAGGGCGTCCATTTAGCGGGAGCGAGATGCAGGACCTCCTTGCGCTGGCGGCGGCTGGAATTCGTCGGCTGACGGAGGAACAACGCGCGGTCTTGCCGGTCAAATTCAGTGCGCGCGCTCGTTAAATTGTTTCTGGCGTCTTCCAATCCCGGAAAACTTGGAGAGTATCGCGCGCTGGCGACGATCAATGGGATGAGTGTGAGTGGCGCGAGTGATGTGAGCCCAGAGATTGAGTTGTTGCCGGGATTCAAAGCGATGCCATCGTTTGAAGAGGATGCACCAACGTTTGCGGAGAATGCGGCGGGAAAGGCGCTGCACTACTCGCGACTTGGAGAGGGGCTTGTGTTTGCGGATGATTCGGGGTTGGTAGTGCCTGCGCTGGGAGGGGCGCCCGGGGTGCGCTCGGCGCGATATGCGGGAGCTCACGCGACGGACGCGGAACGAATTGCAAAATTACTTGGGGAGCTTCGCGGGATGAAAGGCGAAGAACGGGCGGCTTATTTTGTTTGCGCCATTGCTATGGGGGAAAGAGGGCGGGCGATTGCGATTGTCACGGCGCGGGTGGATGGAGAAATTTTGGAGGCGCCAAGAGGGAGCGGGGGATTTGGATACGATCCGGTATTCTACTTCCCTGCCCTTGAAAAAACATTCGCGGAACTTTTGCAGGAAGAAAAAAATAGGATAAGCCATCGAGGAAAGGCGTTTCGAAAGATGCTTTCCTCGTTTAGGATTTCGTAGCCAGCACGTGGTGAACCGCGCTCCTACACCGGCACAGAGATCTCCTCCTTCTAAGAAAGAGACAGCCAGGAATGTGTGTCCCACCTGTGTGGTATCCTTCGCTTCATGACCGCGAAGAAGAAGAAGAAACAAACGAAATTGGCCAAGAAAACGGCGACGGCAAAGCCAGGAAGAGCAACGAAGGCAACGCTAGCTGCCAAGGGCGCGGCGACCGCGAAAAAAAGCGCGGCGGCGGGGACTGATCCGAAACGTGTTGCGGCAATCTTGGCCAAGTTGGACGAAGCGTATCCAGACGCGACTTGCGAGCTGAAGCATGAAAACGCTTTTCAACTGTTAATTTCGACCATCCTATCCGCGCAATGCACGGACGTGCGCGTGAATCAAGTCGCGGAAACGCTTTACAAAAGATATCCGACGCCGGAAGCGTTCGCGCACGCCAATCCGGCAGAACTGGAACAAGATGTGCGGCCCACGGGTTTTTTCCGGAACAAAACGAAATCAATCATGGGAGCGAGCAAAGCGATTCTCGATAACTTTGGCGGGCAAGTGCCGCGCACGATGGAAGAGATGCTGACGCTGCCAGGCGCGGCCCGAAAGACGGCGAACGTGGTGTTGGGTACGGCGTATGGCATCGCGAGCGGAATTGTTGTGGATACCCATGTGATCCGCATTTCAAACCGGCTGGATTTAACGCGGAATGAAGATCCAAAAAAAATCGAGCAGGACTTGATGCAGTTGATTCCGAAAGAAAAATGGATCAATTTCTCGCACCAAATTATCTGGCATGGGCGGCGCGTTTGCCAAGCGCGGAAACCGAAATGCATGGAATGCAACCTCGAGAAGATCTGCTACTCGAAAGATAAAACGATTTAGCGGTGGCCGGAATCGCACGCGAGACCTCGGAGTTGGTTTCACACTAAATTAATTTCGCAGAATCGAATGCAGGTTGGACTCTCTGCCAAGGGGCTGGCGCTGCCCACTTGACTGTGCTTTCACGTATTATGCAGCCATGCGGATATTGCTCGTCGAAGACGATCCGGGGGTGCGCAGATTCGTCGTCAAAGGTCTGCGCGAACAAGCCTATGCTGTGGACGCAGCCGCGACGGGGGAAGACGCGCTGTATCAGGCGGACATCAATGAGTACGACCTGATCATTCTGGACGTGATGATTCCAGAACCGGACGGATTTGAAGTGTGCCGCAGGCTGCGAAGGTCTGGCAAGCGGATGCCCATCTTGATGTTGACCGCGCGTGACGCGGTCGAGGACCGCGTGAGCGGACTCGATCGCGGCGCGGATGATTACCTGACCAAACCCTTCGAATTTCGCGAGCTGCTGGCGCGCCTGCGGGCATTGCTGCGTCGCTCGACGGAATTGCATCCGCCGCGGCTGAGTGTAGGCGACCTTATGCTGGACACGTCAGCTCAAAGCGCGACGCGAGGCGGACATGCGATTTCACTCACGCACAAGGAATATGCGCTGCTGGAGTACTTGGTGCGGAATGTGGGACGAGTGGTGAGCCGGGCGGACATCGCGGAACACGTTTGGGATGAGAGCTTCGATCCGTTTTCAAACTTGATAGAGGTTTATATAAACCGGCTTCGGCGGAAGATCGATCCGGATGGAGGCTCGGCGCTGTTGCAGACGCGGCGAGGTGCGGGTTACATCTTGAAGCTAGAGGGGGACGCGGAAGGTAGCGGACGCGCGCAGCCGGGCGCGGGGCACGGTAAGACGAATGCCACGGAACGTAAGAAACATGCTTGATTCCGTACGAGTGCGGCTGACAGCGTGGTATTCGGCGGTCCTTGCCGTGGTGCTGGTCGTGGTCTCGGCAACGACTTATCTGATCGTTCGAAAAACATCGATGCAACGGACAGACACTGAGCTGCAGGTGCTGGCCGATTCGTTCCTGACGACATTTCGGGCTGAGCTTGCGGACACTGGAAACACAAAGCCTGCCGCCATTTTATCGGCGGCGCACCAAGCGATGATCGAACATCGCACGGACAGCGATGCCTTCGTGGTGCTCGGGCCGGGAGGCGAGATTGTTGCCAGCTCGAGCGACCCCCTGTCTTCGGGCCCAAGACCCGACGCCTGGATAGCCAACGCCCTGGCCTCCAGCGAATTCCAACGTTTTGCAGAGATGGCCGGGAGCGAGGAAGTCCATCTCGAAACAATTCGCGGCGAACGGGGACGATTGCGCGCGTACTCTCACCAATTTAAGGCCGGCAACGATACGTACGTTCTTATCGCTCTCCACTCGCTGCACGCGCAGAACGAAACGCTCGAAACGATACGGCTCACTTTTATCTGGATGATTCTTGTGGGTCTGCTGCTGGCGGGAACGGGCGGCTACTTCTTGGCGAGAAAAAATTTGGCTCCGGTAGTGGCCATGGGAGAGCACGCTCGGCGCATCGGAGCGACCAACTTGCACGATCGGCTTCCGGTGCTCAATGCCAACGATGAGCTGGGGCAGTTGGCCACTATCTTCAACGACCTGCTGGATCGGCTGGACCAGTCTTTCGAGCGGCAACGCCGGTTCATTGCGGATGCATCTCACGAGCTACGGACACCGCTGGCAATCCTGCGTGGCGAGGCCGAGGTGGCAATGTCGCAACCGGGCCGAAAAGCCGAGGACTATCTCGAATCGCTAGGGATCTTGCACGAGCAAACATCGCGCTTGATAAAGATTGTGGAAGACCTTTTCACGCTGACGCGGGCGGACTCGGGACAGTATCTTTTGTCGCCTGAGGATGTATATCTCGAGGAAGTGGTGGCCGATTGCGCCCACTCGGCAAGGACATTGGCACGCGAAAAAAAGATTGAATTGAGTGTGGACGCTTCGTCCGAATGTTTGGTCCGCGGGGATTCGGCGCTTCTGCGACGGATGATTCTGAATCTTCTGGACAACGCGATCAAGTACACGAACGAAGGAGGGCGTGTGGAGATTGCCTGCGGCGCGGCAAGTGGGGACAATGAGGTACACGTCAAGGACACCGGGCCGGGGATCGCACAAGAGTTGCAAGGCCGCATTTTCGAAAGATTTTTTCGAGCGGATCCAGCTCGCTCCCGTTCGGGGCGCGAGGGAGGCGCCGGGCTGGGGCTATCGATCGCGCTATGGATCGCCGAAGCGCATCACGGACGCCTGGAATTAGTCCGGTCCGATACCACGGGAAGCCACTTCGCCGTTTATCTTCCGAGACCAGCAGTTGCGGCCACAGGAGCGGATTAATCGTCTGTTTATCTCGAAGCCGTTACAGTCACGCTGGCGGAACTGGAAGGATTGCGATTGCTCGAGAGAAAGTTCGTGAAAACTAGCCGTCTCTGTCATGAACAGGCCACTTTTGTGTTCCTTGCGCTCTTGACCTCCTCTTTGCCCATGGCCCCTCTTTATGTTCCGTAGCCTGATTCTGGTCCTGTTCTTCTTCTTTGCCGTTACTTCCGCATCTGCCCAAGGCGGGCCGCCCTATTACACCAACGATCCGGGCACCCCCGGTAATTTCAACTGGGAAATCAACCTCGGCTATATGCCCTTTTTCTACAGCGATCAGTCCGTTTCCCACAGCCCGGACGTCGACATTAATTTCGGAATTGGCGATCGTATCCAACTCACTTACGAAAATGCCTGGTTGCGCGTCCAACAACCCACTTCCGCAACTAAATTTGGCATGGGTCAATCCAATCCCGGCGTCAAGTGGCGTTTCTACGACGCGGGTGAGTCTGGCCTCGCCATCTCGATTTTCCCACAACTCTTCCTCAACAATCCGAACGACGCGGTACGCCGTGGTATCACACCCGCCACCGATACCTTCCTCCTGCCTGTCGAGTTCTCCAAGAAACTTGGCCCCGTCGACGTGAATTACGAAATCGGTTATCAGTTTGTTCACAAAGGACCGGACGGCTGGCTTACCGGTCTAGTCTTGGGCCACGATTTCACCCCAAAACTCGAAATGGACCTGGAACTCTATTCCGAGGGCACCTTTCGTCCTTCCGAAAGCCAACCCATAATCGACGCGGGTGCTCGCTATAAAATCCATAGCCCGGTAATCCTCCTCCTCATGGCGGGACGCAGCCTCGAACCCACTCGTCCCAATCAATCTTATTTCGTTGGCTATTTCGGTATACAGCTCCTGCTGCCCCCGAAGTCCTATAAATCCGATTGATCCGCCTGCGTGGTGTTTTCGGGAAAATCTCCTATTTTTCGCAAGTGATCCTGCAAACGGCGGGCTATAACCCTCGCTCTTGTTCGCATGTTCAGGAAATCGTGAAAGCCGACATTTTTGAAAGGCGGCAGAGTTGTCGCGAATGAACGGGCAAAAGCGTACTAAAACCTGGTCACTGCTCGTCCCAAAAAAGGTAAGCGCAGTTCCTTTTCATTGTCTGTCCTAGTAAAGTTAATGGTGGAGATTGATTATTTCCATGCTCGGAACTGCCACGAAGGACGCACCACACTCGAAGGGCCGAAATGCCACCGCCCCGCTCAGCAAGAACGAACACCTGCTGCGCTGGGTGGAAAAAATGGCGGAGCTCGCAAGGCCGGCTGCCATTCATTGGGTCGATGGCTCGCAAGAAGAAAACGACATTTTACTTAAACAAATGGTGGCGTCGGGTACGCTAACCAAGCTGAACGAAAAGCTTTGGCCCGGGTGCTACTACGCGCGATCCGACGCGAACGATGTTGCGCGCGTGGAGGATCGCACTTTCATTTGTTCGCTCTCGAAAGACAGCGCGGGTCCGACAAACAACTGGGAAAACCCCTACGAGATGCGGAAAAAGCTGAAGAGTCTTTTTAAAGGCGCGATGCGCGGGCGCACGATGTACGTGCTGCCGTATAGCATGGGACCTATCGGCTCTCCGATGTCGCAGATCGGCGTGCAGCTTACCGATTCTCCTTACGTGGTCGTTAATATGCGCATTATGGCGCGCATCGGACTGCCTGTTTTTCAACAGATTGATACGGGCATTCCTCGAGTCGTCCCATGCATGCATTCCGTCGGCGCGCCTCTGGCCGCAAATCAAAAAGATGTGCCTTGGCCCTGCAACAAAGAAAAATACATCGTTCATTTTCCTGAAACTCGGGAGATTTGGTCTTACGGCTCGGGCTACGGCGGAAACGCTTTGCTCGGAAAGAAGTGCTTTGGATTGCGAATCGCGTCCAACATCGCGCGCGACGAAGGCTGGATGGCGGAGCACATGCTGATTCTTGGCGTGGAAAATCCAGATGGCGAAAAAACCTATGTGGCGGCCGCCTTCCCAAGTGCCTGCGGCAAGACAAATTTTGCGATGCTCATTCCTCCGAAGGGCTTTGAAGGGTGGAAAGTCTGGACGGTGGGCGATGACATCGCCTGGATTCGACCGGATAAACACGGCTTTCTGCGCGCCATAAACCCCGAGGCCGGATTTTTTGGAGTGGCGCCCGGCACTTCCGTAAAGACAAACCGGAACGCGATGGCGACGCTGGCGAAAAATTCCATCTTCACGAATGTAGCGCTTACTCCGGAGGGCGGCGTGTGGTGGGAGGGCATGACGGACAAACCTCCGGCGGAATGCCTCGATTGGAAAGGACAAAAGTGGACTCCGGAGATTGCGAAATCGGCGGGTGCCACAGCCGCGCATCCCAATGCTCGCTTTACGGCGCCAGCTTCGCAGTGTCCGACGATCGATTCAGCCTGGGAGGATCCCAACGGCGTACCGATCAGCGCCATTATTTTCGGCGGACGGCGGGCAACGACGATGCCTCTTGTTTTCCAGGCTTTCAATTGGAGCTCGGGCGTTTACATCGGGGCGACAATGGGTTCGGAAACGACCGCGGCAGCCGAAGGTGCAGTGGGAAAAGTCCGGCGCGATCCGATGGCCATGCTTCCCTTTTGCGGCTATCACATGGGCGACTACTTCCGGCATTGGATCAAGATGCAAAGGTCGCTCACCCTCACGCCGAGAATTTTCCATGTGAACTGGTTCCGCAAAGACGGAGAAGGAAAATTCATGTGGCCCGGTTTCTCGGAAAATATGCGCGTCCTGAAATGGGTCGTGGACCGCACGAAAGGCCGCGCCCTGGCGCGCGAGACGCCTATCGGCTGGATGCCACGCTATGAAGACATGGAGTGGAAGGGCATGGATCTCTCCAAGGATAGGTTTGACGAACTTCAGCAGTTCGACCGCGAAGCCTGGCGTAAGGAAGTGATCGAACATGAAGAACTCTTCATCGGCCTTCACGATCACCTGCCTAAAGAAATGGTTTACGAAAGAGAATTATTAATCTGCCGTCTTTAGCTAACTCTATCTCCCAAACCTCCGAATGATCCTCCGCGACAATGTGCGTAGGGGCGCGGCTTGCCCCGCCCTCCTGGAGCGTAAAAACGCCAGGCCATTTGCGTCAAACTTCGCTAAAAATTCAACTCGAAGTAAATCAGATACGCCGCAAGAGCCAGCCCGAACAGTACCGTCACCACGGCCACCAGATCGATCACAAACCCTGCCGGCTCGAATATTCCCGCATTTAGCTGCGCTCGCGTGCGACGGTAACGCGCTAAGCCTACAAGACAAACAGCCACTCCGCCCAAAATAGCCACCGTGCCGAACCACACGGAAGCTCCCGAGGTCGGTGGGACTCGCCCGTGCCCTTCGAGTTGTATCCACTGGCGGATCGCGATGGCAAAACGTCCTAGCGCAAAGCCGAATACAACGATGGCTATTCCTGTGCGTATCCAGGCGAGAAAGGTGCGTTCATTGGCAAGATGGTCGCGGGCAAGATTGGGGTTACTTGCGGCCGAAGCCTCTGAGAGTTCTTCTGGTGTTCCGGACATGAGTCCTCAAACGCCGCTATCTGTTCAGCCTGTAGAATCAATCAGTTACGCCACCCGTTGTTTTGCTCTTGACAGCCCTATCTTCTCTTTGATATTCTGCCACTTCGAAAGTAATGTCTGGCGGAGCGGCTAATGGGCCGCTTTTTTCATTTCTGTGCAGTTTGTTCACGGTGCAGTTCCATTCACCACTCCCGAGCAGAATATGCACGAAGTGCTCTCTCTCGATTGTGCAAAATTGTGCAAACTGCGAGCAAATAACTCATTTGTTTTCTGATAATTATAGACCGCCACGAGATCGAAAATTTCAGCAACCCAAGCAATATCAGCATCTTACGAACACTCTGCAAAATCAAGGGGGGTAATTTTCCAGCTCTGCTTGTATGGCCTCCAAAATCGGGCTACTTCACGGCAAATTGAAGCAGCGGCCCGACGGCACTGATGTTCTTTACCAAATCGGCGGGTACGCTGTGCCTCTGCTGGAGGTACTCCGGGCTATTGTAGGACACCCACACCTTGCCGCCGGCATCTTCCCAGATTAGTGCCTTGAGCGGAAGATCGATGGCAATCGTGGGCGAAGCGACCATCACCGGCGTCCCTCCCTTGGGACTGCCGAAGAGGATGAGCTGGGTGGGATGCATGTTCAGTCCGACCTTCTCGGCTTCCCCACTGTGGTCGACGCGGCAGAAAATCGTCAAGCCTCGTTCCTGCAAGAGAGTCTCGACGCGCTTGAGGGTTTCCAGAACTGAATAAGGGCTGCTGAGATGCACCATCCCGTTGTCGGGCAATGCTACTGGCGCTGAGGACATGGTTCTCTCCTGGTCAAGAGCCGAAGACCCGTCGTGAAATTACCCTTCGCACGCCGGAACATTTATAACTCAATATCGCCGACCTCCCCTGCCGCCTGGCCCGGCGACCTACTACGAAGTTCCGAGCCAGGCTCGCTGCGTGATCGAAGGCTACGCTGTCTGCGTCGCCTTCGCCGCGTGCTCAGTGCGCCGCAGGGATCGCCCGCTTACCGAAAGTTACGCCGCTGCTTTGGTGGCTGCGCCTTTCAGAAACTTCAGTAGGTCAGCGTTAATCGTCTCTGCTTCCGTCGTGGGCATGCCGTGCGGAAAGCCCTTGTATGTTTTGAACGTGCTGTTCCTCAGCAATTTTGCTGACAGTGGCCCAGAGGCAACGTAGGGCACAATCTGATCGTCCTCGCTATGCAACACCAGGACCGGCACGGTGATCTTCTTCAGGTCTTCCGTGAAGTCCGTTTGGGAGAAGGCGACGATGCCGTCATAGTGTGCCTTGGCGCCTCCCATCATGCCCTGGCGCCACCAATTCCAGATCACTGCCTGAGAAGGTTTCGCTCCAGGCCGGTTATAACCATAGAATGGTCCAGACGCCACATCATAATAGAATTGGGATCGATTGGCGGCGAGTTGCGCCTGCAGTCCATCAAATACTTCCTTAGGCTGCCCGGTCGGATTGGCCGCCGTCCTCACCATTATTGGCGGCACAGCGCTGATGATCGCCGCTTTCGCCACCCGGCTTTCGCCGTGCCGTGCCAGGTAGTGAACAACTTCACCCCCGCCGGTCGAGTGCCCGACATGAATCGCATCCTTAAGATCGAGATGCGCGGTCAGCGCCGCCAAGTCGTCGGCATAATGATCCATGTCATGCCCGTCAGCGGTCTGCGAGGAGCGGCCATGTCCGCGGCGGTCGTGCGCTATGACGCGATAGCCCTGGCTCATGAAGAACAACATTTGCGTGTCCCAATCATCGGCTGAGAGCGGCCAGCCGTGGCTAAACACGATAGGCTGACCTTTGCCCCAGTCCTTGTAATAGATCTCGATCCCGTCTTTCGTTGTAATTGCGGGCATCTGCAGTCCTCCTTTTTGTTGACGATCTAATCGCGAGGCCGTCCAAGGACTCTTTCAGGAATGCACTTATCAAAGACAATTAAGAACCACTGATGGTTTCGGCCAAGAACCACGTGCGCCGTTCCGTCTGATCGAGCCAGTTCTCGATCAAGCTGGCCGTGGCCACGTCGCTGTGCTTCTCGCAGATCTCGTGTGCCGCGCGCAGAAATTGGGTAAGTTCGCGGCTGTCCGCATGGAGCTCTCGGAGCATCTCCTGCGGGCTGTTGGATTCCTTGTTGTTGTCTATCAGGCGTTGATGTTTTGCGATGTCGCTGATGGAATGAAGCGTTGTCCCACCGAGCTTTCGCGCTCGCTCCGCGATTTCGTCGGTCATGTCGAAGATTTGCTCGGCTTGTTCGTCGAGCAAAAGGTGGTAATCGCGAAAATGGGGTCCCGTCATGTGCCAGTGAAAATTCTTGGTCTTGAGATAGAGGGCGAAAACGTCAGCCAATAGCGGCCGCAGCTCGCTGGTAATCTCCGTAACAGCTTCGCAGCTCAAACCGCTCGTCGTTTCGGAAGTGTTTGTACTTGAGCTCTGTGCTTGGACCGCGCCCGCGCTGTTCTTAGCCATTGATTTCTTCTCCTTTCAAGTACAAAGCAGTTGGATGCCCTGGTTCTTAATTTAGGTGTGAACAATTTCGCGATGGAAATTCCGCCGCTCTGGGGAAACTATTTTCTTGAACAACGAGCAAGAGATGCGGCATTTTCAAAATCCTTACAGCCTCGTCAATTCCGTTCGCTGGCCTACGGCCTGTTCTACTTCATTCCAATCGCAGACCGTTTCCCGGCGGCCGCCGTGCGAACGATGAAAGGCAGGTTGGAACGTTTACCGCGGCCAGGTCGAATGGATTTCAGCCTTGGCGCTCTTCTTAGCGCGACCTTGGCGTGAAACAAACGCGCCTTGGCGGCGGAAACGGAGATACCGATTTTGGAGGCCGTTTCCCTGATCGAGTGCTCTTGCAATTGTTGAATCTCGATGACCTGTCGAATCGCCGGGCGCAACGTGCCGATCGCGCCGCGCAGAATAGTCTCTCGCTCGCGCTGCGCGTAACGCTTTTCCGGGTTGGGCGAGTGATCTGGCACGTCCCAGGAAGCCGACTTTGTGCCCGACTCTTCCGAAGCATCCATGGAGATTTCGAGAGATGTGCGCTTCTTCCTCAGAATCATGAGCGCGGAGTTGATCGCGATGCGTGTCAGCCAGGTTGAAAAGGCAGACCTGCCGTCGAACTCCGAAATGTGAACAAAGGCCCTAAGGAACGCGTCTTGGAGAGCATCTTCCGCGTCCTCACGGTTCTTCGTGATGCGATAAATGGACCGGAGAGTTCTGGGAGCAAGGCGTTCGCAAAGAACGTCAAAAGCCATGGTTCGCCCGGATTTTGCTGCGGCCACCAGGCTACTCTCGTCCAGTTCCTCGCACGCATCCCTCAAAGCCAGGCTCTCAACCGCCAGCGCTCCTTCAATCGAGGCTGCCAAACATTGACATGCCATATCCCACCCCCCAAGTGTTCTTTTAACTTTGCCGCTCTCTGGAGATCCATTCGCGAATGTACGGTGAACAGTGGATGAGTTTCATTCCTTGAGCCTCGCAAGCGCTAAGGAAGCGAACTCCATCCACGTCCACGAGCGTCACGTGCTCCAGATCAAGCACTGTCCCGGCTTCCATGCCCGCAATTTCCACTTTCAGCTCCTCGAGATGCTCGGACGCAATTCGTCCACTGACACGGAAGACCACCTTGTTTCCGTCCAAACTCTTTTCAATCCTGAGGGTCATCCTGCAGCTTCCACAGGATTAAAGTGCAAATAAGAGGCCTTCTTCAAGTCGTTTATAATAAGTTACTTACAGATTCGTATAGGTGCCGAAAATCAGCAATTCCCGAAGTTCGGCAGGTGCGGAACACTTCCTGCTGAAAAAGGGCGAACTTGACCAAGGTGGGCGGGGCCTTCCTTAAGGACCGAAACTCCGGGACATCGCACACTCTTCTGTCGGGAACGTCACATGCAGCTGTAAAAGAGCCGGGGTTTGTCTGAATCGTCGATTAAACCGACTTGAAACGGTGCTTATTGATTCCCAGGCTGGCTATCTTAGACTCGAGTGTTTGCCGGGGAATTCCAAGTAACGTGGCGGCGCCGGACGGGCCGGAAACACGCCCTCCGGTTTCCGTCAAGGCGGCCTCAATGACTTCCTTTTCTTGTGTCTCATCCAAGCGCCCTAGCCCTTTGGACAGAACGCCGGGCCGGGACGGCTCACGGGGTAGGCTCCGCTTGAGCCAGGTTTCGTCCACGGCAAAGGTCTCGCCGTCGCATAAGACCACGGCCCGCTCGACAACATTTTGCAACTCGCGAATGTTGCCAGGCCATGGGTAGTCTTGAAACAGCACCATCGTCTTCTTATCGATGTTTCTGATCTTTTTCCCGGCTTTCTTGGCGTAGCGCTCAATGAGGTACTCGACCAACAGGGGGATGTCATCCGCGCGTTCTCGCAGAGAGGGCATCTGGATGGGAAAAACGTTTAGCCTATAGAAGAGGTCCTGGCGAAATGTTCCGGCCTCCATGGCAGCTCGTAAGTCCCGGTTCGTAGCTGATAGGACTCGCACATCGACGGAAACGGACTGTGTTCCTCCGACACGTTCAAATTCCCGCTCCTGCAGCACTCGCAGCAGCGCGCTCTGCGTCTCCGCGGGCAGTTCACCGATCTCATCTAGGAAGATCGTCCCACCATCGGCCAGCTCAAACCGGCCAAGACGCCGCTGCGTCGCCCCGGTGAAAGCGCCTTTTTCGTGTCCGAACAGTTCGGAGGCGATGAGTGTGGGTGGAATCGCCGCACAATTCACGCGGATAAAGGCACGGTTTGCTCGTTTCGACCGGCGATGGATGGCGCGGGCGATCATTTCTTTTCCCGTCCCTGTCTCACCCAGAATCAGAACGGTGGAATCCGTAGCGGCCACCTTAGCGACTTGCACAAGGACACGGCGGAGTGGCTCCGACGAACCAACAATCTCCTCGAACATTGACACCTTGTCGACTTCCTCGCGTAAATCAATGTTTTCTTTATAGAGTTGGTCCTTTAGCGTCTTTATTTCTTCAAAAGCACCCTCCAAGGCAGCTCTCGCTTGATATTGCCCGGTCACGTCCATCGTCGTCCCGACGACTTCGATCACCTCACCTGACTCATTAAGCACAGGGTGAGCAATCGAGTGAAGGTGCTTTATCGTTCCGTCCGCACGAACGATGCGAAAATCACCCTCTGAACCCACGCTCTCTTTCTGCGAGACTTCTACCCTGGCCCTGTCCTCAACCGAGGCTCGATCATCAGGGTGCACTCTTTCAAGAAAATGATTCAGAGTCGGCTTAACTTTCTCCGGATCGTAATCAAAAATGCGGAACATCTCTCGCGACCAGAACACGTCGCGTGTGCGGACATTCCAGGCCCAACTGCCGCTCCGGGTCAATTTCTGGGCTTCCGCCAAGTAACCTTCGCTCCGACGCAGAGCCTCCTCGGCGAGCTTGCGTTCCGTGATGTCCGTTGACGTGCCGACAAATTGCACCAAGTCTCCGGCCGCGTTCAATATGGGGTGGCCGATTGTGTGGATCGATTTAACCCTGCCTCCAGCCAGAACAATGCGGAACTCCACGTCATAGTCGGACTTTTCGCGGATTGCTCGTTCGATGGCCCCCATCCAAATGGGTCGATCTTCGGGATACACGCGCTCAAGGCGCTTTTCCCAATTCGGTTTGCCATCCGCTGGATTAAATTCGTACAACCGGTACCACTCGTCAGACAAATACACGGCGTCGCGGTGCGATACTTCCCAGACCCAACTGCCCGTATGGGTGAGCCGCTGCGCTTCCGCCAGGTAACTCTCGCTCTGCCGCAAGGCCTCCTCGGCGCGCCTTCGTTCGGAAATGTCGCGATAGATGGCGTACTCGCCGATTTGGGCGTCGGCGCTTGAGATCGGCACCGCGACAATCGAGACGGGAAAACGTGAGCCGTCTTTTCGGCGGCGAATAGTCTCCGCGTTCACCGGCTTTCCATGGGTTATCTGATGCGTGTATGTCTCGGCTTCGCTTAGGAGTTCTTCCGGAGCGATCAGGTCATTGATGGGACGGCCAACCGTTTCCTCGGGCTGGTAGCCGAAGATTCTGGTGAATTCCGGGTTGATGCGCAGGACGCGGTCTTGTACATCGAGAAGGACGACGGCCTCGGGGGCTTGTTTAAAAAGCTCATCGAGTTGCGCGCGCTGTGTCGTCAGTTGCTCGCCGCTTTGGCGCAAAGCTTCTTCTGCGCGCTTGCTCTCGGTGATGTCTGTCACCGCACCAACGAAGAGCAAACTTCCCGGTTCGTCGCTCGGCGAGGGGTGCGCCACGACTCGGACATATTTTATGGAACCATTAGGCAAGCTGAGGCGATGCTCGAAGTCACAACCGCGCTTCTCCGCTGCGGCCCGCTCGAAGTTTTTCTGGAGGAGTTCCCGATCTTCCGGATGAGTTCGCTCCAGCGCCAGCTCGACTGTAGGCTTCGTGGCAAGGTCGCATTCAAATATGTGAAACGTTTCCTCGGACCAGTAGACTCCTCCGCTCGAGGCGTGCCAACCGAAGCTGCCGGTGTGGCTGAGCTTTTGAGCTTCCGCAAGATAAGCCTCGCGATGTTGCAGCTCCCGGTAGAGATCCTGGAGCCTTACGATCATGCCGTTGAAGACGTTTCCGAGGAGAGCAATCTCGTCATTTCCCGTGGTGGAGACCCTGTGACTGAAATCCCCGCCCGCCAGGGCTTCAGAGCCTTCCATCAACCGTCCAAGCGGCAGGATGATACTGCGGGTGATGGCCAGGCCGAGAAAGGCGGCGAAGAGGAGGGTCAATATCGCCGTGATCGCGACGATGAAGAGGATTCGCCGCTGAGCCTGACGAATTTTCAAGAGGGCTTGCGCGCGTTTTTCGCCGACTTCGCGGTCGATGTTTCCAACGAGCGCTGAGGTGCTCAGTTCGAGCGGCCGGACTTGATTCTCGAGGCGCAAGCGAACCGCTTGCCAGTCGTTCAATTTAGCCAAATCGGTGATGGCATCGAGTTCGGCTGGAAGAGCATCCTCGATGGCTTGAAGAGCGGGCACCAGCGTTGGGTCCATCTGCACTTCCGCAGGCAAGCGGCTGAGGGCATTCCGGGTGCGACGGCTGTCCTCAATGAGTGCTTTGCGAAGAGGTTCCGCTTCCGCCACGAGTTCGCCAGAGTTTTCGGAATGTGCGAGCTCATCCACACGGTCATAGAACGCCATGAGATTGGTATGAGCCTGCAACAGGATGATCATTTTTTGATCGACACCGCGCAACCGCTCCACTTCGTCCTGGGCTCGATGGAACTGCCAAAGTAAAACTGAGTTACCCAGCAGCATCGCACCGATGATGAGCACAAAACAGAGTGCCAGACGGCGACCAATATTGAGGCGATGAAGGGGGAAGGAACCCTCGCCAGCTTTTTTTGTCCATCCGGCAAACTTAGCGACCAATGGTGACTCCCTATCGAAGACCTCGGTTACCCACGCCCATGCCAACTACGGCGTTGACCAGAAAGCAAAGCGTACCAAAAGATGCCCAGGATTTTCAGAGACCTTATTCGCTGGATGGACTGTTGAATTTGGAAGGTGGTCCCGGACTGAATCCGGTTATTTGAACCAGCTCCTTCTCCAAATCCGAGGCAGCCTGCGTGGCGAACTTTTCGCGTGTGAGGACGGAATGCATCGCCCGAATATACGCCCTGCTCACTTCTTCATATTTGTCGCCCGCGACGATAGATGGACGCGCGACAAGGCGACCGCCGTGCTGGGTCGATTGGGCAAGATGAGGATAAGGATGCAAGCCCTGAGGGAGTTCGTAGAGCTCGATACCTTGCGGCGGCTGAGCGTGTTCGTTGGCGCGCAAGAGCTTGTCGTCTCTTTGCAGAAGAAACCGGATCAGCTCGAGCGCTTCGCGGGGGTGCGCCGACGTTCGGGAAATCGCCAAACCGTTTCCTCCCAAGGCGTCTGCCCGCCCAGCCGGTCCGCCTGGAACGCTGGTGATGCCAATCTGGGTAGCAACGGAAGAGGGAACAGTGCCCCAACCTGTCGCTGGGAAGGGCCAGCCGCCGGTCAGCATGCTGTAATCGGATTGCCAACCGCGAAGGAAGGCCGCCTTCCCGGAGCCCCAGAGGTTCTGTGAGTCCCACAATCCGTAGGCGGTAACGCCTGGCGGCGAAATAGTGCCCACCCAGCGCGCGGCGCGCTGCCATACCCGAACCACTCCTGGATTGTTCACGCTGATGGTTTTGTTGTCTTCAATGATTCGCCCGCCACCATCGGTGATCTGCCATTCCAAGCCGCTACAGGTTGAATCTTCATTGATGCCGCCTTGCCAGACGTAGCCCCAAAAATCCTTGTTGCCTTTGGCGCGTTCGCCTGCCTGAATCCTTGCGGCGATCTTTTCGAGTTCGTCCCAAGTTTTGGGTGGCTCGCGATAGCCGTATTCCCGGAGAAGGTCCGGGCGATAATACAGAAGACCAATGTAGGCGTGATGCGGAATTGCCACCAGCTTGTCACCAACCATGTAGCTTGCAAGGACCACCGGATCTTGCGAGGTCATTTCGTTAGCAAAGTAAGGCTTTAGGTCCATCAGGTACTGGTTCAAAATTCCGGACCAAATCACGTCAATGCTGAGGACGTCAGGAGTGGCGGCGCCTTTCTTGAGAAGTTCACGCCAGAGAGCCAGTTGATTGAGAGAGCCGTCCGGACGCGGAAGGCGTTTGACTTGTATCCCGGTTTGCTGGGTGAAGTTGTGCAAATCTTGCTCGAGGGCAGGATTCAGACTGGATGTGTCCCACTCCACGTCCAGAAACGTGACAGTGACTTGTTGAGGGGGTGAATGCCCGCAACCGGCGAAGCCGCACGAGAGCATCAAAAGGCCCAAGGCACAGGCGATCCCGAGGACACTCGGCCAGGTAGAAGGAAGAGTCCAAGTGGTGTGGCTCGATGGCCACTCGTTTTTCAACAGGGACGGCATTTTAGATCATTCACCTGGTTTTGGCGGCGATAGACGTTGTGCAAAAGAGTGTAACTCTCGTAGCCACTCGCGAGTTAAAGACGTTTCGACTATCAACGATCCTAGGGCGGCCTAACGGCCTTTGGCGCTTTCGCCTCGCAGCACCATGCAAGTAGACACGGCCTTGGCAACCAAGCGCTGTTTCTCATCGAGAATTTCGCACTCGACATAGCCGACGCTTGCTCCGCGCCGCACTACTTTGCCTTCAGCTTTCAACGTTGCCTCCCAGACGGGGCGGAAGAAGTTGATCTTCAGTTCAATGGTGGTGAAGGACTCGCCCGACGCTAGTGTACTGGCAAAAGCCATTCCCATGGCGGCGTCGGCAATATCACAAAGAATTCCGCCGTGCAGTGTTCCCATAGGGTTTGCATGCTGCGGTCCTGCCGCGAGCGTGACAACGGAGCGTCCATCCGCGACCTCCTTTGCTTCGAAGCCAATCAGACGCGCGATCGGAACATCATTCTTTTTGGCTCTACTTCTGAAATCAGGTGGAAGGCTTGTTTCCTGGGCGCTCATGTTCTCACCTTCCGCGCTTTCGAATCTGTCGCGCGAATCTTCGTTTCGAGATACTCCTCAAGGTGGCGGCAAGCGATGTCGATCGGCACCTCTGTGCGATGCAAACGACGCAGCATCAAGCCGCCCTCGAGCGTGCTGACAATCAGGGTTGATAATTTTACGGGACGGACTTCGGAGCGAATTTCGCCCCGCTGCTGGCCCTCCTCGACAACGGATCGCAAGCGCCCGAGCCAGGACTTAAAGGCCTGGCGCGCTTTGCTCCGCAGCATGGGGTTGCCGTCGTCCGAGTCGGTGGCCATGTTTAGGAGTGGACATCCTCCGGGCACAAGGCCGGCACACCGATCGCGGAAATTCCTTACAATCTGTTTCAAACGGTCGACGGAATTAGGGATTTTCTGCGTTTCTTGAAAGCGAGTGTGCAGGGCGAGGTGCCAGGAATAATCAAAGGCCTCGCCGGCAAGCTGCTCCTTGCTGTCAAAGTGTCTGTAGATCCCCCCTTTTTCCAAGCCCGTGGCGCGCATGAGATCGGACAAGGTTGCGCCGTGAAAACCTCTCTGGTTGAAAATGGGGGCCGCTTTGCGGATGATTTTCTGGCGGGTTTGTTGCCCTTTGCGCATTCTGGAATTCCCCGAGACCACTCAGTGAAACCGACCGGTCTTGATCGGCATTATAGCATAGACAAATGAGACCGTTCGGTCTCTTTATTGGAGAAATGGAACACTCGCTAAATGCGCTTTGCGAAAGGTGCAGCCTGGTAGGGCGCCTGCCTTGGGCGCACGACACTCGACTCTGGTAGCTCCATCCAGAGCCTCTGACTACCATGGTTTCCAACAAATTGGGGAGTCTGGTTTTCGCTCAAAAGCAACTCGACGCGATGAAAATGTTGGGTTGCTGCACGGTTGCGGCACGGTCTAACGTCTCCTCGGGAGGTGCAGGGCTTCCGCAGAGAGCGAACTTTGGTCTGTTAAGCAAAATGTTCCGAATCCCCTGGCTGGGCGATTTGAGAGTCGTAATTTTGCAGACGGCGACTACTCAGGACTGGTCGGCCCCTGGAACCCAGATGGCTTGCAGTTAGCCGACAATTCGCCGTGAATCTCTGCCATATGTGTGTGATGGGCGATTCGAGCGGCCAAAATCATGCACCGACTGCAAACCTTCTCGCATCGAAGTGTGTTGGGAGGAAGTGTTATGAAAGCTGCAGTCGTTCCCGCTGTGAGCAGTTCGTGGCAGATCAAAGACATTCCGCAACCGCAACCCGGACCCAATCAAGTACTGGTGAAAATGCGTGCGAGCGGCATCTGTTACACCGACGTACATCTAACGCTCGGACATTTTCCCGGACCATTTCCCCGAATCTTAGGCCACGAGCCAGTCGGCGAGATCGTAGACGTGGCTTCCGATGTCACGACGCGGAAGGTGGGCGACCGGGTGGGCACCGCGTGGGTTCAATCCACCTGCGGGCGCTGCGAATGGTGCCAGCGTGGTCGCAGAATGTTCTGTCCCTATATGAAGGGCACGGGAATTGATGCACAAGGCGGGCACGCGGAGTATATGCTGATGAATGCCGACGCAACCTACCTGGTTCCGGACAAGGTTTCCTACGAGCAAGCAGCGCCGATCTTTTGCGCGGGCTACACGGTCTACAGCGGGCTGCGCTAGGCCGATCCCCAGCCGCACGAGCGCGTGGCCGTGCTTGGAATCGGCGGCCTTGGACACCTCGCACTGCAATACGCGAAGGCAGCGGGTTTTGAAACCATCGCGATTTCCCACTCCCCTGACAAAGACAAATTGATCCGCGAGCTCGGCGCGGATGAAATCGTCCGCGACGGAAAGAGCCTTGCCGCTGCAGGCGGCGCGGACATTATCCTGAGCACTTCCAATTCGGCGAAGTCCATGGTGGACAGCATTCAGGGATTGCGGCCAGACGGCCGACTGATCGCTATGGGCGCGGACGCGGAGCCACTTTCCGTCTCGCTGATGGATCTCATCATGAAGCGCATCCGCGTCATTGGCAGCCAGCAAAACGGCCCCGAATATGTCTACGAAGCTCTTGATTTCGTCGCGAAAGGAAAAGTGAAAACGATTGTCGAGACTTACCCATTGGCGGAGGCCGCCAAGGCCTACGAACGCGTTGCGGAGGGCAAGGCCCGGTTCCGCGCTGTCCTCACAATGTAGTCGGCGATACGAGCAAGCACATGAGCAGACTGTCTGAGAAAGTGGCAATAGTGACGGGCGCCTCGAAAGGCGTAGGCGCTGGGATTGCAACGGCCTTGGGAGCTGCGGGCGCGCGCGTGGCCGTGAACTATTCCTCCGACGGGGAGGGCGCTCAACGGGTCGCGCGGGCGATTACCGACAACGGGGGCAAGGCGATCGCGGTCGGTGCCGACGTGTCCAAAGCGGCCGATGTCGCGCGGTTATTTAAAGAAGTGGATGCGGCATTTGGAAAACTGGATATTTTGGTCAACAATGCCGGGGTATTCCGCTTCGGTGCCTTGTCGGAGATCACCGAAGAGAGCTTTCACCTCCACTACAACATCAACGTTCTAGGGACGATTCTCACCGTGCAGGAGGCGCTCAAGCGGTTCGGGGCCGATGGCGGTACCATCATCAACCTCAGCTCCATTGTGGGCTCGCATCCGGTTGCGGGAGCCCTGCTGTACGCTTCCACGAAAGGCGCTATCGAAACCTTGACGAAGGGATTGGCGCTCGAACTTGCACCGCGAAAGATCCGAGTCAACGCCATCGCTCCGGGTCATACAGAAACCGAAGGCAATGCAGCGGCGGGGACCTTTGAGGGTGGTGCCGGCGCTGCTCTTGCTGCTCATACGCCACTCGGCCGGCTCGGTCGCGTCGATGATATTGCTCCTCTGGCGGTGTTTCTAGCATCAGATGAGTCAGGCTGGATCACCGGCGAGGTGATCCGTGCTGCCGGCGGGCTGATTGTGGCCAGATGATTGAAGCGTGTACGTTATTTTCTTTTAGCCCGTTCACCCGCGGATTGCGTCTAACACAAGCCAGCCAGAGAGACGGAGGAACTCATGCAACCGAAAGAAACCAAGCAACCCGTTTATTTTACAGAATACCGGAACTTGCGGCTCACCCGAGACGAGCAAGGCGTGCTGGTCGCAGAGTTTAATACGAATGGGGGGCCGTTCGTTATGAGCGCGCCAGCTCACACAGAATTTGTCGAGGCCTTCTACCGGATTGCGCAGGATCGAGCAAACAAGATCGTAATCCTCACGGGCGCGGGTGGGGACTTCATTACTAACGTCGATTGGCCCTCTTTCGGCGATGCCGCCGATCCCGGCATTTGGAGCCAAGTTCACGACGAAGGCGTCCAGGTTTTGGAAAATATAGCCAACATCCGCGTGCCGGTCATCGCGGCTATCGAAGGACGCGCCCATGTGCACTCCGACTACGCGCTCCTTGCCAGCGTTATCGTGGCGGGGGAGGGTGCGACATTCCAGGATGTGGCGCATTTCGCTGCGGGCGTTGCGCCCGGCGACGGAGTCTTTACCACCTGGAGCTATCGCGCTGGAGCGGGTCGAGCGGAGGCGTTCCTGCTTAACCCACAGCCGCTGGCAGCGCGCACCGCCTATGAATGGGGAGTGGTTGCCGAAGTTGTACCGAACGGCGAGGCGCTCGGCCGGGCGCGGGAATTGGCCGAGCTGTACCTGAAGGCTCCGGAAGTGACACGCCGCAACACGCGCATCCACTTTATTCAACCGTTGAAGGAGCGCATTGTACGGGAAGTTGGCTATGGATTGTCGCTGGAAGGAGCATCGTCTGCCGCGCTCATGAAATCAATGCAAGCCAAGAGTGAACCTATCGCTCGGAAAGGAAAATCCGCCTGAAAGGCGCGAAGAACATTTCATCTCCAGTAGGTCACAGCCAAATGACCCCTCCAGGACTCGAACAGCGGATTGACCAGCTCTGCTCTTCGCGCCCAATTGCCTGGTTGCTCTAAAGAATGCCCAAGCCCGCACTTTGTGTTTTCGAACAAGGGAACGATGGTCCGCAAACGGAGTTCGCGGAGCTCACAGAACAGACAAAACACAGTGGGGGCGCATTTCCCTCAAATGGACTTCTCAAGAGTCAACTTCACTCTGCTGTCGGAGGCTTTATTTGCGGAAACCGGGTCCATAGATCACTTTGCCGGGTCGTGCGCCGGTGTGCTTACCATGGTCGATTACGACCTGTCCATCGACGATCACGTAATCAATTCCGTCTGGCGTCAGATCGGGATGTTCGTAAGTGGAGCGGTCCTGGATTTTGTCATAGTCGAAGATCGTCACGTCGGCCCACATGCCATCCCGGATTAGGCCGCGATCGGCGATGCGCATGCGGGTGGCGGGCCACGAAGTCATTTTGCGGATGGCGTCCTCGATGGTAAGAGTGTGCGTCTCGCGAACGTAGCGAGCGATCACACGCGGAAAATTGCCGTAGCTACGCGGGTGAGGAAGCCCGAGCGCATCGTCGCCACCAGGCGTGAGCGCCGTGCCGGCGTCGCTGCCGATGCTCGTCCACGGAAATTTCAGCGCTGTCTCGATGTCCTGCTCGCTCATCATGTGATAAATCGCCAGCACGCGTCCCGTTTTCGCTTGCGCGACAAAATCGAACGCCACATCGGCGGGATCTTTGTTCATCTCTTTCGCGATGGCTGCGATACTCTGGCCCTCGTACTTCGCGTTGTCGGGATTTTGCGCGTTCACCAAAACCACATTCTGCCAGCCACCTGAAGCTTCGATAATGTTCCACCAGCCCGGAGATCCCGTAACCATCTCCTTCTTAAGTCGAGCGCGAATTTCCGGATCCGCCAGCCGCTTGAGAAGCGCTTCGTTTCCACCTTCATGCGCCCACGAAGGAATCGTGGCCTCAAGTCCCGTGCCGCCGGCTGTGTATACATACAAATCGGCGGCGACGTCCACACCCCGCGCCCGCGCCGCATCGATATGCTGTCCAGCTTCCTTCATCAACGTGCCCCATCCGGGGCTGTAGGCGGCTTTGAAGTGAAATACCTCGCCCGGCAGTCCGCCCTGCTCCGCGATTTCGATCAACTCGTCCACCGATTGAACGAGTTCCTTGCCCTCGCCGCGCATGTGGCTCGCATAAATGCCGCCGTACTTTGCGGCGACTTTGGCCATTTCGATCAACTCTGGAGTGGTCGCATAACTGCTGGGCGGGTAAATCAGCGCCGTGGTCATTCCCATCGCACCGTTTTGCATAGCGGTGTCAAGAATGGCTTTCATTTTCTCGAGTTCTTCGGGAGTGGGCTGGCGTGAGTCGTAGCCCAGCACGGCCACACGCGCCTGCGTCTCAGAAAAATAGCTGCCCCAGTTCAAGCTGATTCCCGTTTTCTCGAGGCCGGCCCAAAAGTCGCGAAGCTGGTCCGCGGGAACAGGCGTTCCGCCTTCCCCGCCAATCGCCGTGGTCACCCCTTCCATCAATTTATTTTCGGCGAGGCCGTTTTTCGGCAGGGCGATGCCGGACTGATCCATCATGTCAATCCAGCCCGGAGAAACGTAGTGGCCATGCGCGTCGATTTCGGTGTGCGCGCTGCCCGTAATCTTGCCGATTTTGACGAAGCGGCCATCCTTGATAGCCACATCGGCAAAAATGCAAGGATTACCCGCGCCGTCGAGCACTCGTCCGTTGCGGATGACGATGTCGTAGTCATTTTGTCCAGGCGCGCTCGTCTGGGCGCGCCCAGCCGTGACGAGGAATGCGCAGGCTAGGCAGGCAAGGCAAACATGCAGATGTATTCGTAAGTGAGAATGTTGTCCCACGATTTCTCCTCCGAGGCTCCAGCCAAACAGGATTTCATGAAGTTGCGTCAAGGACCGCAGCGACTCGCTGCGGCTTCCCACGCAGCTGCCAACAACGCCAGCAAACGAAACACATTGGGAGTCCAGCAAGAAGCGAGGTCATTGCGTCCGGCTACTCCCGTTTGCCGAAGGAAATGGCTAATGACTAGAACTCGAACCTGAGCCCTATCTGGCCTTCACGACCTGGCAAATACTGCAAAATAGATCCAAGACTTGGCGTTGTGCCCTGAAGTGTTTGCACGGCGGCTGGATTGTCGCGGTTGAACAGGTTGAACATTTCGAAGAGCGCCTGGGCCTTGACGCGCTCTCCAATCTTGAAACGCTTCGCGATTCGCATGTCCATGTTGACGAACGGAGGGGCGGTCTGACCATTCCTGGCGAATAGCGGGCTTCCCAAGCCGTCCCAGTAGACACCCCGGCCGTTGTAAATGTTGTCTCCGTCAAAGTCCGAGCCTCCCGTCTCCGGATCCACGGTGTAGGGAAAGCCGCTTTGCGCGCGGAAGATTCCGGATATCTCGAACTTCAATGGGAGTTGAACAATCGTGTGGATGAGGAAGGTTTGGGTAAGCGCGAGATCGGATGGGCCTGAATCCTGCGTTGCCCCGTTATAGTAGGTACCCGCCTTGGGAACTGGGTTTCCGAGACTGTTGATGAAGGGCCCTTTGGCATTTGTTTGCCCCGTGTTGGCATCGGTTACCAGCGGAACTGTTCCGACATAGCTATCGGAAACACCGTAGATGGAGAGAAATCCGGTTCCCGAGAGACTCTGAACTTCACTCGTAAGGGTGGAGTTGAGAACGTCGTCCGTGGCGTGCACATAGGTATAGCTCGCCTGCACGGTGAAATGTTTGGACATTCGTTTTTGAAGGCCGAGAGTAAAACCATCATAGGTTCCCGCTCCCCAAGGTCCGTAACTTTCAATTTTCGTGGCTCCTGTGCCTGGGACGAGTTGATCGGTATCCCCCGGCATACGAGCTTGAAACGCGAGATTGGTGGCCCGAACCGTGGTGATATCTTCGATGTCCTTGTGGTAGTAGTCGAAGGTGACGACCATGTCGGAGGCAATCTGACGTTGGGTGCCCACATGGTAGTCGAGCGTGTGAGGAACCTTGAAATTAGGATCAACGCTGACGGGAACTTCGCCGGCTGTGCCATTGACGCCGGCAATTGTTGTGAGATTTCCGAAAGAATCCCAAGCCCAATAGTTCGCCGGCACCGTGATGTTTGCGTCCGAGCCAGCGAGATTTGCAACCGCGGCATCCGCGGCGGCCAGATACTGGGCCGGAGTATAGCCGCTCAACTGCTGGATGTTGGACATGTTCACGGGGGTGTTCGCTGGGATAGGGGCATGGCCGGGTGCGACGACGTTGTTCAGGTAGTCGATGCCGTAGAGCGTCGTGGGCAAGCCGTTGGGGCAGGTTGCGCCCGTGGACGTGACTTGCGCTTCGGTTAAATTATTAGACACGCAAACCGTTGGGGCGCCGATCGATTGGAAAAAGCTTGCGACGCTGGAAGGATCTCCATAAAAGAGCCTTGGAAAAGACAGCATAGCTTCGCTTTCGATGTTCGCCCCCCCGAAGCCTGGGATGTCCCGCGCAACGCCCGCTCGGAATTGATCGTAGAAGACGCCAAAACTCGCATTGATGACGGTCTTCGAGTTCAAGGCCCAGGCCATGCCAATGCGTGGAGAAAAATCCGTCTTGTTCGGAAAGCGCGAGTCGTAGTCCCAACGCAAACCGGCGTTAAGCGTCAACTTGCTAGTCAGTTTCCAGTCGTCCTGCACGAATAATCCGTTGTAGTTGTCGTGCACATTCACGAGGTTGTCCTGGGGTGTAGCGCCGCCCTCCAAAGTGATGTAGTTAACTCCCGAATTGATGGGGCCAAAAGTGGAGAAGTCACCGACGGTGGCAAACAGTTGAGTAAAGAAGTTATTAGGTTCCGCGCCTGTCACGCTGGTGTTCTCGTAGTCCCAACCGAATTTGATGGTGTGACGGCCGACCTGCTTGCTGAAGTTGCTGCCACCCGAGTAATACTCTTGATCGAAGGTGAAGGCGTTGTAACCCGGTCCAAAAGAGGCCTGTCCTAGATCCCCGAAGAGATCGCCGGTCGTGTATGTCGAGAAGAGATTAAATAGCGTATTGGCGATCCCCGACTGGGGGTGAGAAGGGCTTTGACGATTAGGATTGCCTCGATACTGAAAGTAGGAGTTGAGGATCCAGGGATTAGAGAGGTCGCCGAACGTCCAGAGGTCGGAGACCCCAAGCATGAGGGTCCGGCCATCCAGGTTATATCGAGTATCCGGTAGGTTGAGGGATTCTGTCAGCGGTAAGTAATCCGTAATATGATTATTCGTGTAGTTGAATTGTTCGCTGAGGCGATGATGCCCCAAATTTTCGTCAATCTTGGAACGGGCGCGCGTGGTGTACGTCAAGGAGTTCTTGTTGAAAGGAGTTTCAAAGGTGACGAGGCTTGCCGGCAAGTTGGGATTGAATACGAAATTTAAGTTGCGGCTTTCGAGAATGCGTTCCGCAGACCCAAAGAAGAACACCTTGTCTTTTACGATGGGCCCGCCGAAATAAACCGTGGGATCCCAGCGCGACAGGAAAGGCGCACCCGTGGTGGCGCCCGGAATGTCGTTCGAATCAAATACGCTGCTGCGATAAAAAGTGGAGAGGCCGCCGTGCCAGTCGTTCGTGCCGCCGCGCGTCACGACATTGATGATGCCGCCGGAGGCGTGACCGAATTCAGCTTTGTACCCGGCAGTGACTACTTGAAATTCCAGAATGGAATCCTGATTGAACTGCGCTGAAGGGCCGCCGTTAAAATTGTCGCGATTGGGCATTCCATCAATCAGATAGAGAGCGTTTCCGCCGCGCTCGCCAAGGATCGGAGTCGAGTTGTCTCCGGCGGGGTCATTCTGGCGATTGAGCGCTACCCCGGGAACCAATTGCAAGAGATCGAGGTAGTTGCGGCCGTTGATAGGCATATCTTCAATTTGCTGGGTAGTGATGGTGCTGCCGGTCGAGGAAGCGCTGGTTTCCAAAAGCGGCGCAGCGGAATTGACTTGCACCGTCTGATTTAAGGAGCCTACCTGCATGGCGATATCGAAAACCAAAGTTCGATTCAGCGTGACTTCGAGATTGTTAAAGACTTCCGATTGGAAACCGTCTTTCGAGACCTTGATTTCGTAAATCCCGGGTGGCAAGGTCACGATACGGTAGTTGCCGTCGGCGTCCGTGGTCGCCGCACGGTCCACGGCCAAAGCTGCGCTTGTTATGCGCACCTGCGCGCCGGCAACAGCCAGACCTTGCTTGTCCTTGACGGTGCCTTCGATTGTGGAAGTAGTCTGTGCCGCCAGATCCATCCCGGTGAGAAAAAGTAGCAAAGCCAGGACAAAAATGTGAAGCATCGAATGTTCCCAAATTCTCCTGGCGACCGGGTGGCGCCTTATAAAACGCACATTTTGAATCGGCATATCTCCTCCCCTAACCTACTGCGAACGACACTTGCGCCACCACGGAGTGAGGAAAAGTTCCTCGCTTATGATTGTGCAACAAATGTTACAGCGTCGTGAAGGTCACATATTGCTCGCGAGTCTAGTTGCGAGCCGGGAGAATGTCAACGTGCACTTTGATGGCCTGGCGAGGATACCAAGCAGTGCAACAAATGTTGCGTGGGCGATGCATTGAATCGGAAAAGCAAATAATGGCGGCTGTAGCTGTCAATAGACACCCCGGACACATGGGATATTCTCTCAGCCCGCCACAGGAGGTCCTTCCACGCTTTCAGCCCGAGAGCTACGTATTAGCTTTCGTTCGCCTTGTCTCCATCTCCTGTCAACCACTCCCTTTCATTTGTACTTTGGGAAAGTCTTTCCGAACATGGGAGCGCGACTCCTCGATTGCCCTTCCGTGGCCTCATCCTGAATGACATCCCAGTGCTCGACCAGAATCCCATCCTTGATGTGAAGAATGTCCGCTGCAATCCAATTCACGGGCAGGCCGAAATCCGAAAAGCGGCCGTGAACGATTACGAAATCCCCATCAGCGACGATGGTTCCTGGTTCATATTTGAGCGTCGGCGGAGAGCTCTGGATGAGATTGAACAGACCCTCGCGGCCCGGCTCGATGTGGGCGCTGTGTTGAATGTAGTTCGGTGACCAGAATCGCTCCGCCGCAGCGTAGTCACGCTTGTTGAACAACGTGTCGAATGCCTCCAGAACCAGCGCCTTGTTCTTTTCCTCGAGTTCCCTAGCCATTTTTTGTTTCCTCCAGTCCTTAACAATCGCGGCAGATTCCGCTTCATCCTCTACTTCTCAGAGCCCACCTGAATTTCACCTGCGGCCAGCAAGAAAGGTCTCATCGACCTCTTGCAGAGACAGCTCCAGCCTTAAAGAAAATCAGAGACTCCGTGCGATTTCCCCTCGCGCAACCTCCGAGGCCCTCAGGAGGGCAAGCGAAACTCGACGTCTGAGCGACGCAAGTCCGAATTCAAGTCATCCCGGGTCAAAGGTCCGCCGATCCGCTGGTGATCGTAGTGATGCTCGGACACAACCCTATTCGTCTGGTGCATCCCCGGGTCTTCCTTTTCGAAGTGATCCGCTAATCCTCGCAGACGAATGAGCGATTCTTCTTGTGCGGCCTCGGCATCGAAGAACGGATCGGTGAAGACCGAACCGGGCGGAAAAGTCACGAAGTGCAGGCTGGTACCGCCAGGTCCTGGAACCACTGAGTCGGGATAACGGTCAAACCTCTGCTCAATGCTGAGATCCGGGGTCTCCGCGTTGAGCCAAATGAGTGTGTGCTCGTAACCGGGAACAGTCTTAAACTCGTAGGCAAGAATCGGTTCATCGCTTTGGACGACGGACTTGCCGTTTAAATTACCCGTGACAATACGACGGTAAGCACTCGGTTTCTTATCGGGCTTGGGCAACTCTCTTTTGTTAGAGGCCGTTGCATTCATGACTCCATCTCCCTCTGGCCAATTTTCAGAAGCTGCTTACAGAAATTCTCGGCTGCAATCACCCACGACGAGCGCCGCTGAACTCAAGCGGCGGAAGCCTTCCCGTGATACGCAGGCGCAAAAACATCCTGCACAAATGCTTCAAACGAAGTCGGTGTGCTGTTCTCCGGCGAACGCGGCTCCTGCGCAGCGAGGATTCCTGCGTTAATGGCCTTGAACATCTCGATGTATACCGCGGCTTTCTTCGGCGAAAAACCCATTTGTGTCAACGCCTGTTGCACCTGGTCGTACGTAAACTGCTGGTAACGCAGATCCGGCTTGCCTATGCCGCGAGCAATCAGCGCGGTAGCTTCCGCCATCGAGAGGTCGCGCTCGCCAAGCAGCTCGCGCGTTTGTTTGCCGGAGAAATCCAGGTCCAGGAGGCGCTGTGCGGCGTAGTTGCCGACGTCCCTCGTCGCAATCATGAGAAGCTTCAGGTCGGGCAACAGCGCATGCCCGAACATTCCCATGCCATGAATCATGTCGATCGCCGCCAAATTGTTCTCCATGAAATACGCAGCGCGGAGGTGCAGAACATTTAAACCTCTGATCGCGTTCAGTTTTTGCTCCGAAGAATGCAGCCCCGTGACTGGCCCGGTGCCTTCTGGAACATGCGCGCCGTAGCTGCTCAAGTGCACCGCGCAGGGCAGGCCGGACCCTTTCACGGCTTTCGCGATCGCATCGCTCTCTCGCTCCTGATCTTCGCGGGAGGTTATCGGCGGCAATAGCAAGTAGGCCGCACGCGCCCCGCTGAAAGCTTTGCTGAGCGCAGTGGAATCGCTCATGTCTGTTGCGAACGCTTCCGCGCCTTTGCGCACAAAGCGCTGCAGTCGCCCCACGTCGCGACCTACGACGCGCACCTTCATGCGACTCAATAGCAGGGCGTCTGCGATGATCGAACCGGTGTTCCCGGTCGCCCCCAAAATCACATACGTGGCATCCGTTACGACGGCCGCTTTGTCTTTAAGGCTGTTCACATTCGTTTCTCCCTTTTTTAGGTGCATCGGTTAGCTCCGTTTGGAACTCAGGTGCGTTTTGCCATTTATGTGATGATAACCTGCACATAACGATGCAAAAAATTTCACCGGCTCGCGCGACGGATTTGCCCAACCACATCGGCGAGGGTTATTTCATCGAGAGTATTCTCAAAGCTCTTCTGCCCTTTTCTTAGCACCGACGACATGCACCCCTTAATGTTGCAACTGATCACGCATCTCTTCTCCACGGGATAGCTATGGATCGCGAATGTGGGAGGCGCCGCGCTGGCGCGATAAATGTCCAAGAGTGTTATTTGCTTAGGGGAGCGCGTAAGCGTGCTCGCGCCGTTCTTCCCGCGAGTTGTGATAATCAGCCCTGCCTTGGAGAGTTTCGAGAGGGATTTCCTCACGAAGGTAGGGTCAGCATTCACACTTTTGGCCAGGGTCGCAGAGGAGATTTCCTCGCCGTAGCAGTAACCCATGGCAGCCATAATGTGCGCGGCAACCGTAAATTGGACGCTTTTCACTGACATGGCTCCTCTTGCGCAATATGTGATGCTCAACAGCACAATTAGTTGTATCTTTTTTGGGCGTTTAACACAAACGCCCCAGCCCCTCGCTGGGATGCACATCGAGTTTTATCAGGTCTTGGTGGACGCACGAGCGACCAGTTCGTCCAATCTCGAAAGCAAAAGCTTTAGGATGGGAGACTGATTCGACTTTTTATAACCGAGGACAAGATCGATGGTTGGCGTTTCTCCTTTGAGGGGACGACTTGTTACCGCGGAAGGCAGAAAGTTCTGCACGTAAGCAGGTAATAGCCCTATGCCGCGCGTCGAGATTATTAAGGAAATTCCCATGGTGACGTGGTCCGCCTCGTGAGCAGGCTTGATATTGATTCGGGAACTCTTCAGGTAATCGTCGATGACCCCACGCAGTACAGGAGCCGTGTCCGACACGATCACGAATGTCTCGCCCGCGAGATCCCTCGGACTGATGGCTTTGACCGTGGCGAGGCGGTGGTCGCTCGGCAGGATCACCATTAGAGGCTCCTTCACGAGAAGACGGTACGTCAACCCTGGAACCCCTTTTTCCCGTCGAAGGAAAGCTGCATCGATTTTTCCCTTAGAGAGGCTGTCAGCAAGCAGCGGCGAATATTGACTGGATATCATGACGTCGATGTTAGGCAGTTCGTCGCGTAAGATCCGCATGGCTTCGGGCATCCACTTCAATTCGTGTCCGGTCAAAAATCCCATCGCGAAGCATGGTTTAGTCGGATGAGAGACCCGGCGAGCAGCTTCGCTGGCCGCGTCTACTTGCGATAGCACCAAGTGCGCGTGGTCGAGGAAAGCTCGACCTGCCGCTGTCAGTTCGATACCGCGAGCGCGGCGCGTCAGGAGTTGTGCGCCTACCTCGCCCTCAAGATCTCGAATCTGCCGACTCAAAGAAGGTTGTGATGTGTGCAGTTTTCGCGCAGCTGCCACTGTTAGACTTCCCGCCTCGGCCACCGCCACGAAATAACGAAGATGCCGCAACTCCATTCCCACTCCCATGCCTCTGAAGCATCGCTACCAACCTAACAAAGTATGGTTCAACCGCGCCAGTGTCGCAATCTAAGTAGGTGTTCTGAGGCAGTGCGGAACGGCTTTCGGAAGGCAGTCATGCCTCATTCGCATGGGTTTCACAGCAAGGAGCAGAAGCCATGAGTTCACCCGTTGTTTTGATCACAGGGGCATTAACCGGCATTGGTCGTGCTACTGCACTAGAGTTTGCAAACGAAGGCGCGCGCGTTGTGATTTCTGGCCGCCGGGAGGAAGAAGGCAACAAACTTGTTGCTGAACTCCGCAAGCTGGGCGCAGAAGCTGAATTCGTGCGTTCCGACGTTCGCCATGAAGAGGATATCCGGCGCTTGGTCGATAAGACGGTGGAACGCTTCGGTCGCTTGGATGTGGCGGTTAACAACGCCGGTACGGAGGGTATTCCTGGCCCAGTAACGGAGCAAACCACTGAAAGTTACGCCGCTACCTTTGACACGAACGTCCTCGGCACGCTGTTGAGCATGAAGCATGAGTTGCGCGTGATGCTGGCTCAAGGAAGCGGCAGCATCGTGAATGTGTCGTCTACATACGGCCGCACTGGTGCGGCCGGCGCTTCCATTTATGCAGCGAGCAAGCATGCCGTGGAAGGCCTAACGAAGTCGGCCGCCCTCGAAGTGGCGGGTACTGGCGTGCGCGTCAACATTGTAGCGCCCGGCCCGATTGAGACCGGGATGCTGAACCGCTTCACCGGGACGCAAGAAAGAAAGGCCGGCCTAGTATCGAGGGTGCCGCTGAAACGCGTAGGTCGACCTGAAGAGATTGCACAGACCATCGCCTTCATCTCTTCCGACAAGGCGTCATTCATCACGGGCGCGTCCTACACCGTTGACGGCGGTAAAACGGCCCAATAGGTCTCATACGTGGGACGCCACTCTAGTGCGGACTTCGTGGCAAGCAAGTTTCACTGAACTTGAGCGTTCAGCATGATTGAGCTTAAAGGAGAGGAATAATGTCAAAGAAACTGGAAGGAAAAATTGCACTTGTTACGGGAGGCTCGCGCGGGATCGGTGCCGCCATCGCTAAGCGTCTGGCCGCGGACGGTGCGAACGTGGCCATCACCTACACAAAAGGCGCCGATGCAGCCGCGTCGGTGGTCAAGGAGATTGAACGCGCCGGCGGAAAAGCAATCGCGATTCAGGCGGACGCCGCCAATGCCGACGCGGTCAAAGCCGCGGTGGAAAAAACATTCGCAACCTTCGGTCGACTGGATGTGCTGGTGAACAACGCCGGCACGGCCATTCCGAAACCGTTCGAGGAGGCGACGCTGGAAGAGATGGATCGCGTGATTGCCATCAACGTTCGTGGCGTGTATGTCGCGACTCAAGCCGCGCTGAAGCACATGAAGAGCGGCGGTCGCGTCATCACGATCGGTTCGGCCGTGGGTGAACGTGTCGCGGCACCCGGGCTTGTGCCCTACGCGGGCACGAAGGGAGCCGTCAAGATGTTCACTCAGGCGCTGGCCAGAGAGATTGGGAGCCGAGGCATCACGGTCAACAACGTGCAGCCCGGTCCGATCGATACGGAATTGAATCCCGCCTCGGGTGATTGGGCGGTGCCGCAGAAGGCCGCCACAGCGCTCGATCGATACGGGCGTGTGGATGAGATCGCCGCGATGGTGGCGTTTGTCGCCGGACCCGAGTCCTCGTACATTACCGGCGCGAATCTGACCGTGGATGGCGGAATGAACGCCTGAACCGTGCAGAGCCCAGGCTATGGGAGCGAGATCGATGAAAACGTTAGCCAAAAATAAGCTGTTCACTCTAATCCGGGTCGGACACATGGAGTTGGAGCACCGCGTGGTGATGGCTCCGCTCACACGCTCACGGTCCGTTCAGCCGGGGAGTATTCCGGGTGATTTGATGCTCGAGTATTACACGCAGCGGGCCTCGGACGGTGGACTCATCGTGTCTGAGGCGACTTCGATTTCGATCGCAGGCGGGGGATGGTTCGGAGCCCCCGGCTTGTATTCGGACGAGCAGGTTGCGGGATGGAAGAGAATCACGAACGCCATTCACGCAAAGCGTGGATACATGTTCTCCCAGCTGTGGCACACAGGGCGTGCCGCTCATGTGGACTCGACGAACGGCGCAACCCCGGTCAGCTCTTCGGTCAACCCGGAGTATTGGCAGGATCCAACAATAAAAGAATCTACGCCTCATGGTTGGCAGCAGCCTTCGCCTCACCGCGCGCTTGACATCAGGGAAATCCTGGGCGTCGTCAAGGATTATCGCAAGGCGGCCGAGCGCGCAAAAACCGCCGGTTTTGACGGCGTTGAGCTTCATGCGGGTAACGGCTACCTGCCCGATCAATTTCTGCAGAATGGCATTAACAAGCGAACCGATATGTATGGTGGCTCCATCGAAAATCGGTCCCGCTTCTTGCTCCAAGTGGTGGAAGCGCTGGTTTCGGTGTGGGGCGGCGATCGTGTCGCTGTGCGCATCGCGCCCAGCGGAACTTGGAATGGAGTCTCGGATGGCAATCCAATCGCGCTGTTCGACTACGTGGCAAAGCAGCTGAACCGCTTTGGGCTCGCTTACTTGCACATCATTGAGCCCCGCATCAAGGGAAACGTCCTCATCGCCGCGGGCCAAGGGCACATCGCGACCGCAAGGCTGCGCAAAATTTTCACGGGGACGATTGTTGCGGCGGGGGGATTTGAACCGGACACTGCCGAAGCCGCTGTTCGACAGGGCGATGCGGATTTAGTGGCCTTCGGACGGCATTTCCTCGCGAATCCCGACTTGCCAAAGCGCATCCAGCTCGGGCTGTCTCTGAATCCTTACGACCGGAACACCTTTTACACTTTCGACGCTCGCGGCTACACCGATTATCCCTTCTATGAACAGCTAGCGGAGTCGCTCGCTTCCACTTTGTAATCGCAGACGAGCGCCGCAAGAGGTTTGCAGCCTGAAGATCGAGTCCTAAATAGGCGAGGCGTATCATTACTCCGATTAAAGAAGAGTGGACGCTCCTACCGCTGCCCACCTTCCCAAACTATGTCGCGGGCAGCGAAGGGCCAACCTCCTGTCATAAACTGTTCAAAATCCATCGCAAGACCTCCGAACAGGCGATCGGCTACGGCGAGTAGGGTCGGGCTTGCAAGAAGGCGCACTTCGGTTACCGATATAACCGAGCGAGAATGCAAGGCATCATTTAATCGTGCGACCATAATCAATAGAAAACACATAATGAAACATGAGCGCCACACGCTTACTGTCAGACGCTGGAAGTCAGATGAGGCCAAAGGGTCCCAGGCAGCTGGCGCGAGAATCGTGCCGAAACAGGTGGCAGGATCGTGAAGAATGACTCGGAAGTCGTAGCAACACCGCCCCTCACTGTCTGTTACGAAACGCTTGTCCGCGTGTCCCGAGCCATCGGAGCGCACGGAAACCCCAAAGAGCTTTTTGGCGTGCTAGCCCACGAACTGCAACAAGTAGTGCAATTTGACTTCATCGGAGTGTCTCTTCGCGACAAAGACTCCGATACGTTTCAAAATTATTTCATCGACATGACCAGTCAAGCAGAGTTCGTTCCCGACGAGAAGCTGACACCCCAGGAGACGCTTACGTTATCGGTTTACGATCGGCAAGAACCTCTGCTCAGGTCCACGGACGAAATGGAACCGCGCTTTGGGCGGCTCCAAGCAATGTTGAAAAAGCTCTTTATTCGGTCAATCTGCACACTCCCGTTGACGACCGCGCACCGCAAACTGGGCGTAATCACTTTCGGTAGCAAGCAGCTCGATACTTACGCCCCACACGAAGTGCGATTCGTGTCTCAAGTGGCGGGCTACATTGCGCTGGCGTTCGACGACGCATCGAATTTCGCGGCGTTGCGGCGGGCGTCCGAGGAACTACAGAGTAAGAACGACCGGCTACAGCTGCTCCTTGACGTCACCAACCAGGTTGTCTCGAATTTGGAGCTCCGCGATCTCTTGCGTGCCATCTCCCATGACGTCCGCCGGGTGATGCAGTGCAACTACGCTGGCTTGTCGCTCCAGGACGCGGAAGATAAGCAGCTGCGACTTTACGCGCTTGACTTTCCGGAAGGGAAAGGCTTCCTGCAAGAAGACTTGGTCTACTCGATCGAGGGATCGCCCTCTGGCGCCGCATTTCGAACAATGAAACCCCTGACGCTCCAGAGCCCCTTCGCCGCCTGGCTCGATTCCCCAATCGCTCAGATCGCGGCGCGGGAAGGTTTGAAGTCCGTCTGTTGCTTACCCTTGATCAGCCGGAATCGCGCGATCGGCGTCTTGGTTCTCGGCCGGCTGCGAGATGATGCCTTCAGTCAGCCTGATATCAGTTTCCTTGGCCAGATTGCAAACCAGATTGCTCTCGCCGTCGAGAATGCGCTTGCCTACCGCGAGATTCGGGAACTGAAGGAGCAGCTCTCCAAGGAAAAGCTGTACTTGGAAGATGAAATCCGCGCGGAAATGAATTTTGCTCAGATCATCGGGAGTAGCGCTCCTCTGCGCAAAACCCTGAAGCGCGTGGAAACGGTCGCCCCGACCGATTCCACCGTACTGATTTATGGCGAGACCGGCACAGGCAAGGAATTGATCGCGCGCGGCATTCACGATTTGAGCCCGCGACGCTCGAAGCCCTTCGTCAAGCTAAACTGCGCGGCCATTCCAACGGGTTTGTTGGAGAGCGAGCTTTTCGGGCACGAGAAAGGCGCATTCACAGGAGCGATTGCACAACGCATTGGGCGCTTCGAAGTAGCCGATGGCGGCACGATTTTTCTCGATGAAATAGGGGAAATTCCTCTAGAACTCCAAACCAAACTGCTCCGCGTGCTGCAAGAGCGGGAGTTCGAGCGGCTGGGCAGCTCGCGCACCCTTCGGACAGACGCGCGTTTGATTGCCGCGACGAACCGCGATTTGGAAGCAATGGTACGCGAGCAGAAGTTCCGGTCCGACCTCTTCTTTCGTTTGGACGTCTTTCCCATTCATGTTCCGCCGTTGCGGGAACGCCAGGGGGATATTCCGCTTTTGGTGCGGCACTTCACGCAAGAGTTGTCCAGACGCATGAAAAAGGTCATAGAAACGATCCCCTCGGCGGCAATGGACGCGCTCTGCCAGTATCACTGGCCGGGGAACATTCGAGAACTCCAGAATGTGATCGAACGCGCCGTAATTATTTCTACCGGCCCCCTTTTGGACCTCGATATTGCCGAGCTGAAATTTCCCAAAGCCACTTATCCGGAAGAAAGAGCCGCCACTCTGAAATCCCCAACCAACGGGGTACTTCATGGCGTTTTGGCGGAAACCGAGCGTCAACAGATCCTTCAAGCCCTCAAGCAGTGCAATTGGGTTGTTGCTGGTCCAAACGGCGCAGCGGCACGTCTTGGAATGAATCGATCGACCCTCCAAGTAAGAATACGCAAACTCGGAATCTCACGCGTTTCTGCATAATCGCAAGGTTGAATTTCCTTACCTGGGCTCCTTCTTCGGGGCCACCCACTTGTTACTCGCTCATTTGATGTGGGAAGAAGCTGGCAGGCTGCTAAACGCTTGGCAGTAGCACTTTGGCACTTTGATCTGACCAGTATGCCCGTCTCTCAGCGAACTAACCACGTATCAGCAAGTTAGGCGGTTTCAGCAACGCCGCAAGCTTTGGTATGCGAAGTGCATTTCTCATCGGCGCGAGGCATTAGCCATGAACGGGATGCAGAGCTTGAATAGAGCATTTAGTTCCCGACCACAGTTCTCGCCAAAACGATCCCGTTCTTGCATCTTGGAAATCGATTCCTGGATGCCCAGCAAAATCGAGGCGATCTCACCGACCGTAGATCGCTTGATGAGACTGATTGAACGATTGCAATGCGTTCCGGGGAAAGAGTTCGACATCGAGTTGGCGCTTCGCGAGGCGATCGGGAACGCCGTTGTACACGGCAATCAGGAACATCCGGAGAAAAAAGTTCACGTCCGCTGCCAGTGCGGGCCCAGCAAAGGAATTTCGATAGTCGTAACGGATCAAGGAAAGGGATTTGACTTCGAAAAGGTAGTGGGTAACGGCCTCACATCCGACCCCGTTGGCGCGCATGGGCACGGCATCCAGCTGATGAAAGCGTATATGGACGATGTGCGTTTCGCACGAGGCGGCGCCGAAGTCCGCATGCGGAAGACACCGGCATGCAAAGCAGGAGCGTAGTGCGAGCCAAACGAAAGAGTTTGACGTGCTGAGGATCACGAGAACCGAGACGCAAGCAGAAGAGAAATGGATTCTGTGTGGCCGCTTGGCTGGGTTGTGGGTCGGCGAACTCAGAAGAAACTGGAAGAAGTGCCATCGAGCCGGCGACGACCGAAAGTGCGTTGTGGATCTAAATGAGGTCACATTTATCGATAAGAAGGGCGAGACGCTTCTACGAACCATGTCCAAGGAAGGCGCGCAATTCATAGCCACTGGTATCTATATCAAGCACCTGCTTCAACAAAGCTGTACCGGATGAAGCCATCAAGGAGACGAACCATGCCGAGCACACTGATAAGCCATATAGATGCAGGGGAAACAGCGATTGCTTCTATCGACGGCCTTTCCGGCAAAGGAGATATGGCCCTCGTCACCGCAGCGAAGAACGGAAATGGAAAGGCCTTCGAGATTCTCTTTGAGCGTCACGAACGCAAGATTTTCTTCATTGCGCACCGCATCACCCGCAAGCCACAGGACGCCGAGGATGTCGTTCAGCAAAGCTTTCAAAAAGCATTCACTCACCTGCGTAAATTCGAAGGCAGATCAGCCTTTTCCACCTGGCTGACCCGTATCGCCATCACCGAATCTCTCATGCTCCTGCGGAGAAGTCGCGGGTTGCACGAAAAGCTGATGGACGATTTGGATGGGAATGAGGAAACCACACCTGGGCTGGAGATACCCGACACAAGTCCGGATCCCGAGGCTATCTATTCGCGGCGGGAGTGGGCGCAAATGCTGTCTGCGGCCCTGAATGAGCTGTCGCCTGGAATACGGACGGCAATGCAGTTGCGTGATCTCGACGAACGGTCATCGGAAGAAAGCGCTCGAATCATGGGAATCTCCGTTTCCGCGCTAAAGGGCCGCGTGTTTCATGGACGACAGAAATTGCGCGAAAGACTGAAGAAGTTTGTAAAACCGGCTTTGACCTCCGCTAGGAAGGCTTCACAAAGAATTGGTAACGCAACGGATATCTTACAAGATCGGGCGCCGTGCAATGCGCGCGGTTAATGCTGGGGCCAAGGGAGGTCCGTATGACGACGTTTCTGTTTGTCGCAGTGTTGGGAATTTTGGGATTTCTGTGTTTCACCGGCCCAGACGGTCTTGCCGGCCCGAGGCATCGTCACTGAGCCGAATACCGCGGCTTAGTGGACGAACGACCGGACTTTGGACTTAACGCACCGCATCGAGCGTGGCGGAATTCGCGGTCGCGACCTGGCCGATTGGCTGCAGTCCGAACGCGAACTCCAAGAAAAGTTCAGAGACGCGGAAAGAGGAACAGAGAAATGAAATGCGTTGCCGAGACGTTATCGAAATCCGCCAGAGGAGCCCAAACATGAAGTCCCTTTCCCTTTTCGGCTGGTATCACGTTCTGAGGGCCCACCATCATTGGACAGTATTCCAAGCGATTCGGTACGGATTATGGCTGGTTCGTTAGTCACCGGCGTTTCTGAGTTGCACTTGTCAGTGGGCCAGACCGCATTACCTCCCGCGGTCTACTCGCGTGTGGCGCCCAAGGAGTTCTAATCATGTGGATTGTTCGAGTCGCCCTGGACCGGCCATACACCTTCATCGTCCTTGCCGTACTCATTTTGGTTCTGAGCCCGGTCATGATCTTGCGCACACCAACCGATATTTTCCCGAACATCGACATCCCTGTCATTGCGGTAGGGTGGCAGTACGCCGGTATGAATCCTGAGGAATTAGAGGGCCGGCTCACGAGCCCGTATGAACGGGTATTGACCACCACCGTCGACAACATCGAACACATCGAATCGACCACGGTGGATGGTCAAGCCATCGTCAAGATTTATCTGCAACACGGCGCGAGTTTGGACACTGCGAATGCCCAGGTGACTGCCGTATCACAGACCATTCTGCGGTTTCTGCCACCCGGGACCCTGCCTCCGTTGATCATCAACTACAGCGCTTCGAGCGTGCCGATTCTGCAGTTGGGACTGTCCGGAAACGGCCTCTCGGAGCAGCAGTTGAACGACCTCGGACAGAATTTCCTGCGGCCTCAATTGGTCACGGTGCCTGGGGCGGTCATTCCTTTCCTTTATGGCGGCAAGCAACGCCAAGTCATGATCGATTTGAATCCGGGCCTGGTGCAATCGAAAGGGCTATCTCCCCAAGATGTTCTAAACGCAGTGCAACAAGAAAATCTTATTTTGCCGTCCGGAACAGCAAAGATCGGTCCATTCGAATACGACGTTAGGATGAACGCCAGCACGAGGACCGTCCCGGAGCTAATGGACCTTCCGATTAAGGTCGTCGGGAACTCCACGATCTATCTTCGCGATGTTGCGAATGTGCGCGACGCCTTTGCGCCGCAGACCAACATCGTGCGCCAGGATGGCCATCGCGGCGCTTTGGTTACTATCCTCAAGGCTGGCAACGCTTCGACAATCGACGTCGTGAAAGGCACTCGGGATCTTCTTCCGCGTGTCGCGCAGACCCTGCCCCCGCAATTGAAGATTGTGCCCCTGGCCGATCAGTCCATATTCGTCCGGGCCTCCGTGAACGGCGTCATCCGCGAAGCCGTCATCGCCGCTTGTCTTACCGGGTTGATGATTCTGCTCTTCCTGGGAAGCTGGCGGAGCACGTTGATCATCGCCGTCTCCATTCCGCTCTCCATCTTGACGTCCGTCATGGTCCTCGGCTTTCTGGGTGAAACTATCAACATCATGACTCTCGGAGGACTTGCTCTAGCCGTTGGGATTCTTGTGGACGACGCAACGGTTACGATTGAAAACATCGAGCGATACTTCGAAGAAGGCCATGCCCAGCGCGAAGCCATCCTGGAAGGGGCGGCGCAAATCGCGGTACCGGCCCTGGTGTCGACACTTTGTATTTGTATCGTGTTTTTGCCGATGTTCCTTTTGGGCGGCGTAGCACGGTATCTGTTTGTTCCGCTGGCCGAAGCTGTGGTGTTCGCCATGCTCGCGTCGTACATCCTTTCCCGAACTCTTGTCCCAACGCTGGCGATGTATTTGTTGAAAGCAAAAGAGCATGACCGCGCCGCATCACGGAATCCTCTCGTGCGGTTCCAGTTAGCGTTCGAGCGCGGATTCGAGCAGCTCCGGCAGGTCTATCGCTCTCTGCTCACAGCGCTTGTCCATCGACGGGCTCTTTTCATCCCCGCCTTTCTTCTAACGTGCGTTGCCACATTTCTCCTTCTGCCATGGCTCGGTCAGGACTTCTTTCCGAACACCGACAACGGTCAATTCATCCTCCATCTCCGTGCCAAAAGCGGAACGCGAATCGAAGAGACCGCGAAATTGTGCGATCTCGTCGAGGGGACAATTCGGCATGACATCCCCGATCGCGAAATCGATAACATTCTGGACAACATCGGGCTGCCATACAGCACCATCAATTTCATGCACAGCACGTCGGGCCTGATCGGCGCGGGCGACGCGGATATTCTGGTATCCCTCAAAGAAGACCACCGCCCCACGGCAGCCTATGTCGAGCGCCTGCGGGAGACGCTTCCTCGTGAATATCCCGGGACGACGTTCTATTTCGTACCCTCGGACATCGTCACTCAGGTCTTGAATTTCGGTTTGCCGGCGCCCATCGATATACAAATCGAGGGGGCCGATATCGACGGCAATCGCCAGGTTGCAGCCCGGATGCTGCAAGAAGTCGAGCAGGTCCCAGGTATTGCCGATGCGCGCATACAGCAAGCCTTTGACTACCCGGAGTTCGATGTGGATGTGGACCGCACCAAGGCGGCCCAGGGCGGCTACACCCAGCGCGACGTTGCCAATAGCCTGTTGAACTCGCTCAGCGGCAGCTTCCAGATCACGCCGATGTTCTTTCTGAATTGGAAGAACGGTGTGAGCTACAACCTGGTCACCCAGACTCCGCAATATTCGATTCAGTCCCTCGAGGACCTCCAGAACACTCCGATCAACGCCGAGACCGCCAATCGCCCTGAAATTCTCGCGGATGTCGCTTCCATTAAACGGGCAAACGAGATGGAAGTCATCAATCACTACAATATCCGGCGCGTCGTCGATATTTATGCCGCCGTTCAGGGACGCGATCTCGGTGCCGTGGGCCGCGATGTCACGCGTATCGTCGATGCCGATCGAAAAGTCTTGCCCCGTGGCAGTTTCGTTACAGTTAAGGGCCAGCTGCAGACCATGCGCAATTCGTATGTGGGATTGCTGACCGGACTAGTCTTTTCCGTCGTTCTCGTCTACCTCTTGATCGTAGTCAACTTTCAGTCGTGGCTCGATCCCTTCATCATCATCACCGCGCTTCCCGCCGCTCTTGCCGGCATCGTCGGTTTCTTGTTTATAACGCACACCACACTCAGCGTTCCCGCGTTAATGGGCGCGATTATGTGCATGGGCGTCGGAACAGCGAACAGTATTCTCGTGGTTTCTTTCGCCAAGGAACTGCTGCTGCGCAACGGAGATCCGGTCAAAGCGGCCATCGAAGCTGGCTTCACCCGGTTCCGCCCTGTTCTCATGACCGCTTTGGCCATGATCATCGGCATGATTCCTATGGCACTCGGGCTGGGCGACGGTGGCGAGCAGAATGCTCCGCTAGGGCGTGCCGTCATTGGCGGCCTGCTCTGTGCCACTGTGGCCACGCTGATCTTCGTCCCTGCGGTCTTCAGTTTGCTTCATCGGCGGCGTGATCCTTCGCTTGGCGAAGAACAGCCGGCAGGCGAGCCTGAGCCCATTCAATCTTGAGCTAAGAGGAAAACGAATGATATCCAGTGAGAAAAATATCACCACAACCCCCGAAACAGAAACCATCGAAGTGCAGGCCGTTCACCCTAGTCCGAATGGTTTCCGATCCCGGCCGGGAACTCGTCGCGGAACGGCAATTCTCTTTGCGGCGGCCGCTGTCGCTGCTCTCATAATTTACTCTGGGATCCATTCGCGCGCGGTGGCCGAATCGCGGCTGGCCCGGCGAACGCAAGAAGCCGCCATTCCCACAGTCGCCGTGGTCCTTCCGCAAGAAGGCGCCCCCACGCAGGAAATTGTCCTGCCCGGCAATACGCAGGCGTTCAGCGACGCGCCGATCTATGCGCGAACCAGCGGCTATCTCAAGCGCTGGTATTTCGACATTGGCACGCATGTACAGAAAGGCCAATTGCTGGCGGAGATCGAAACTCCGGAGGTCGACCAGCAATTGCAGCAGGCTCAGGCAGATCTGGATACCGCGCAGGCCAACCTTAACATCGCCAAAATTACCGCGAGCCGCTGGCAAGACCTCGTGAGTACTGGCTCCGTCTCCCAGCAGGAAACCGATCAGGCGGTCAGCAACCTCAGCGCGGTGAAAGCTGCAGCCGAATCCAGCGCCGCTAATGTCCGACGTCTGGAGCAGTTACAAGCGTTCGAGAAGGTTTACGCTCCGTTTGACGGCATCATCACCGCCCGCAATACGGACATCGGGGCACTAATCGATGCCGGTGCCAACACACAACCGAAGGAACTCTTTCACATTGCCGCCATTCGCAAGCTGCGCCTGTATGTCGCGGTTCCCGAGGTGTACTCCCGTGCCGCACGCTCGGGTGCGCCAGCCACTTTGACCCTCGATGAATTCCCGGGTCAAAGCTTTCATGGCACGCTCGTCCGCAACGCCAACGCTATTGATCTTGCTTCGCGTACGTTGCTTGTTGAAGTCGATGTCGACAATCCTACCGGCCAGCTCCTGCCGGGCGCTTACGTTTTTGTGCACCTCAAGCTACCCGATGAGACTCGCTCCGTAACCATTCCCTCTAATACTCTGATCTTCCGTAAAGAGGGTTTGCAGGTCGGGCTCGTTCGCGATGGTAAAGCGATACTGGTTCCCGTAAAAATCGGCCGCGACTACGGGAACAGCGTAGAAATCGTTTCGGGCCTGCAGCCATCGGACGCAGTCATCGTCGACCCTTCGGACTCCCTCGTCACAGGCATGCCCGTGCGCCTGAGCAGCAAAACTGCTGGCGGGTCCGCGCAATGAAGTACCTCTTTGCCGTCATGCGCTTCATCTTCACCAGCATTATTGTGCTGCTTCTAGTGCTGCTCATCGTAGCGTTCGAGGGTTGCACCGTCGGCCCGAAATACGTGAAGTCCTCCGTGCCCACCTCCGCAGCCTTTAAGGAACAAGTGCCAGCTTCATTCAAGGAATCAGACCCGTGGCAGCCCGCGCATCCCGGCGATCAGGCAAGCCGCGGAAACTGGTGGGAAGTTTTTGGCGATCCGGAACTCAACAAGCTGGAAGTACAAATCGCAGATTCCAACCAGGACCTGAAAATTGCCGAAGCGCGCTTCCGCGAAGCTCGCGCGGCGATTCGCTTCAATCGGGCCGCCCAGTTTCCAACCATCTCCACTTCGCCGAGCGCCAGCTACGTCAAGACCTCGGACTATTCCTCGAACTTCCCGTCGAAGGTCCAGGAAGTCAGTACGGGTGAGTTCGTGCTGCCCTTCGATCTGTCGTATGAGCTAGACCTTTGGGGACGCGTGCGGCGCAGCGTCGCTGCCGCGCGAGAGGAAGCGCAAGCGACGGCGGCAGACTACGCAACCGCAAAGCTCAGTCTCGAGACGGAACTCGCCCTGGACTATTTCGAGTTGCGCAGCGCCGATGCCCAGAAACAACTTCTCGACGACACGGTAAAAGCCTACACCGACAACCTGCAACTTACACTCAATCGCTTCAAGGGTGGCGTGGCCCCGAGGTCCGACGTCGCGCAAGCGCAAACCCAGCTAGACACCACTCGTGTCCAAGACACGGACGTCACCGTGCAACGAGCGCAATTCGAGCATGCGATTGCAATTCTGATCGGAAAGCCACCCGCAGACTTCGGCTTGGCGGCAGCACCTCTCAACAACCAACCTCCCGGCATCCCGATCGGACTACCCTCTGACCTACTGCAGCGCCGCCCGGATATAGCCGCTGCGGAGCGCCGAGTGGCGGAAGCCAACCAACAGATTGGCATTGCCCGCGCCGCATATTTTCCCACCGTGAACCTCGGGGGAAGCGCAGGCTTCGCGGGCTCGCAAGGGTCGAACTGGTTTACCTGGCCAAGTGCTTTCTGGGCCGTCGGTCCAGCACTCGCAGAGACCTTGTTCGATGCAGGGCGCCGTCGCGCCGCGTCCGAATCGGCACGCGCAAACTACGATGCCACCGTCGCAACTTATCGTCAGACATCACTGACGGCGTTCCAGGAAGTCGAAGACAACGTCGCCGCCTTACGAATTCTTGAAAACGAAGCCCAACAACAAGAGCAGGCCGTCGCAGCATCGCAAGAGTCTCTTCAACTTTTCACCAATCGTTACAAAGGCGGTGTCGATACCTACCTTCAGGTCATTACTGCCCAGACGATCGAGCTTGCCAACGAACGAAACTCGATTGATATCGAGCGGCGTCGATTGGACGCGAGCGTGCTTTTGATCAAGGCACTTGGAGGCGGTTGGAATGTGTCGAACCTTCCCACATTTGGCGCCGCCAAAGTCCGCGACTATTGAACTGTTGCGACCGATGGTCGTGCCGTAGAAGCATTCGGGATGCAAGAGGCGCACTCGGAACACAAATCCGCAATAAGGCTTAAGGGAGAGCCCTTCCGACAGGGTCGGAACCTTCGGTCGCGCCATTTGGGAGGACGATGGCGTGGCGGACGCCTGGCGAGGATAGGACGTTTGGCTTGAAGGATGTGACCCCCCACCCGGGGGTGTCCGCAAGTTATGAAGTAAACGTATGAGGGAATTGGAGTTGCGGGAATTCCTGCGTGTAACGAACCGCGCGAGGACGCGACGCGATGAGGGAGAGGAGGAAGGTGCCCCTCCCCTGTTTTTTGTAAGTGTTGCATCTAAAGGACTTAGATTCTCTGTAAGCTGTTTAGAATCAACGTTTACAGATGATTGTGTAAGTGTCGCATCTACAGGGGTTGCAGGCGCAGCAAAAATCGAGGAGTTTTGGCTCGGTTCGGGGATGCTGGGGGCTGAAGCGCGGAGTGTTGAAGAGAACGGTCGAACGGGATTGGGGCATGGGCCGAATTGGAGAAAAGCAGATCCTTCGCTACGGGAAGGATGACAGCGGCTAGAGTGAAGCGGACGGTGGGGGTTGCAGGGGCAGGCGAGTAGCGGGGGCAAGGGGGTGATTCCGTTCTCCTCCGCCACAAACATAGCCTATTATAGCAGGTTTGTATTTATTGTCAAGTGATAATTATAAGTCGATATGGGACAGTGGGTTGCGGACGGTCAGTAGGGGTGGAGATGGAAAGGAAAGGTCAAAGCGCAGGTCGTCGAATGGGCCAAGACGAGGAAGTAGTAAGAGGTGCGGGGTGGGGAGTCGAAAGTAGAAATGCGAAATTGGAGATACGAAATCGGAAATTAGGGAGTCCGACGGGCAGCCGGAAATGCCTAGCAGGCCGACAGTTAACAGTGGACAGCTAACAGCGGACAGCGAGAGAAGGAAGGAATCGCCGCACGCCCAGTTCTCTCAATGTGCACCCGCTCTTCCCGCTATTTACAATGCCTCTCAATTAGCGTATATACACAAATGTGTTCTCTTGGGACGCCCTGAAGGCCCTGAACAACCTCAAGAAACACGGTGTCCCGTTTGAAGAAGCCGCGACGGTTTTTGTCGACCCCGACGCGCTCGATTGGGACGATCCCGAGCACTTCTACTCGGAGCAGCGCTCTAGGCGCCTTGACTCGTCGTTCACGGGCAGAATTCTCATCGTGGTTTACACGCGGCGGAGGTTAAAACATGGCCAGGAACTCATTCGCATCATCAGCGCCCGCCAGGCGACGCGAAAAGAACGCCAAGCCTACACCGGATAGCAAGCTCGACTTCTCGGAGATCCCTGAATCGACAGCCGGCGAGCTCCGTCGCGCCCGCAGAGTCGGCCGCCCCACCACCGGCCACGCCAAACAACTCATCGCCATCCGCATCGCTCCGAAACTTCTCCGCCAGCTCCGCCGCATGGCCGCCAAGCAATGCAAACCCTACCAAACCCTAATCCACGAACTGCTCGAAAAATCGGCCCGCAAAGTCGCCTGACCCCAGCAGCCGTTCGGCGCCCCCTCGGGCCTCTTCGCCACCCGCCGTCCAAGGCAAGGGATTGTCCGCCCTCAGTTCTCGAATACACAGCGGCCAACGTCCTTTTCCGGTTGCTTCCGCCGTGTCCTCGAGCAGCGCCTAAATCGTCAGCATCAGCCACGCCGCCTTCTTAAGCTTTCCAAACGGTGATAGTGTAAAGATCCGCTCGAAAGGAATCGAAGGATGAACCCTCCCGCTGATCCGCTTGGCAGTGTTGGCAATCGGCTCGCAATCGTATATCCCCGCGAACCTATGTCTGGTGCGCTCGCAGTGGCGGTTCCGGAAGGTCGAATCAATGAGCTGAACACGCTTGAAGCCGAAAAAGCCAAACGGATATGGCGTGTGCGGGGGATTGTGTCCGACGTTATACCACTTGGTGGTGACATCGCTAGTGGACTAAGTCGCAGACGGGAACACAATTTCTTCCTCAAAGATAAGCAGCCCCTTACGATTTATCTGCACCGTGGAGGACGCGATGCAACCTACTACGACTTGTTTCCTGACGCGGATGGTCGTTTGGATTACATCGAGGCTCGAGTCGAGACCAACCTCCCGAGCAACGCCTTCTTGCACGCACGGCAACCGCTGAACGAGATGCTCGATGCGCTCGTTCGTAATCCGCCGCATCCACCTCTTGTGTTGCAGAGATTGGAGCTCCTATCACCTCGGGATGGCGGCATTCTCGCCTATGAGGTCACTCTTCCCTTCATGGGCGGTGTACTCTTCGGGCCTCTCGGCGGAATTCTTCAATTCCCGGCATTCGCGCCTTACTATGCGACTTTTCGAGAAGCAATCACAGCTTCAAGCCCTTTCTACCGACTCTTATGTGCATGGCGTGTATACGAAGGAATCCAAGTCATTAGACGTTGGCTGCGCGAACAGTGCGAGCGATTGAAGATTAACGAGAAACTCCCTAAGGACCCTGAGGTCGATGTAGCGCACCTGGAGCGCATGGGCTACTCGCCGGAACTATGCGCACGTATCCATCGCGTCGCTGACCTTTTTAATGAGATGAGCGAGCTTCGGCACGGCATCGCCCACTTCTTGTTCGAAGGGCAGGCCGGCGGTGACGGCCACATCTACTTGTCTAGCGGTCAACAAGTCCAGACATACTCGCTTTCCGCCGCAATACTCCTCGGGTACGTCGGTCGAGCGATAGATGGTCTTCGGCTGTTCTACTCTCAACACCTTGAAGCGAAACTGGGACGCGGCATGATTCTGCCGATGCTGGACTATCGAGACCAGTTCAACGTGCGTGGCCGAGATCAAGGCTGACGGAGCGCTATGGGTGCACGGCCGCCTGATGGGATTCGATACGCCCTGTACTAGCAACTCTCTTACAGTGGCTGGTGTTATTCCTCAAGCTCAATATCCCGGTAAAGGTGTCTGGATCCACTACGGACTGCTGTCACCAAGACTTTCCGATTAACCATCGGTCCTACAACATCGTCCAAGGCTTCGTTGGCTTCGTAGATTCTCAAATGTTGTTCTGGATGGTTCGCCGGCCTGTCCTTGACTGTGACTTCTAGCCAGTCTTGATCGAGATGTAAGGCACGCAGAACGCCCTGGATGGAGACCTGCTCCCCTGGCTCAGCTTGTTTGCGTGGTTTCAGCCCTCGCAGAGTGGCGTTCAATTCGTGTCTTGTATCGGCAAGCAGGGTGACAATAGGTTCCCACGGCGTGCTTGCGTCACGAACCTCAAGACGCTCGAACGTCTTTCCCGCAGGGGCAAGATTACGAGCTAGACTCAGAAACGCGCCCCTGTAGTCTTCGCTCTTAACGATTGCAGACAGCTCCTCGCCGCGACCTTTGGCAGCTGCCTGCAATACGCGGAAGAAGGTGCGCGTTACGTTCTCAATTTTTGGTCGCGTGGCCTCCCACAACGGCAGCTCGTGTTGTGCCGGTTCCTGCATTCGCACGGCAAATTGATAGCTGCCTGCCGGAGCCTGAAACAGCCACGGTTTAAACATTGATTGAACGTTGGCCGAAGGGTATCCACGCCTACGAACTGGGAGGTCCATAAGCATCTCGACCGTACGAAACAGGGCGGATTGAATGCCTTCAACTTTGCGGACGATGAGGTCGAGGGGCGCTCCGCCATGAATGACTTGTCCACCTTTGACGGAAACGAGCACATCACCGGGCACGAAAGTGACGCCGGCCTCCTCGGCCGCGCTCGTCGTCCATATTACGCTCAAAAGGTCGCGGAGTTGCACTTCCGCGAATTCTGGTAGGTTTCGGACTGCCAAGTAACCGTGTGCCGCGCGCTCTGGTGCACCGAAGTCGTGGCCCTTGTACCAAAGGGCGACCGCGCTCACTGCCGTTACGCCGCGCGTACGGTGCTTATCGTCGCTCAGCGCCGCGAGCGCAGCACTTTCCTCGGTCGCAGCTCTGCGGTAGAGAGCTTCGGCAGTAGTGGCATCGCCGCGCCTGCGCGCGGTTTCGGCTTCTGTCGCTAGCTGTTCGCTGCGCGAATGGTGCTCGTTCCAACTCACGAGTTCTCCGGCACGTCTCGAATCATCAGCTTCTTAGAAGCAAATCCTATTACGCCCGCTAAGGCTGGCAGGTTGCTACTGCCTCGGAGGGCTTGCTCGACCTTTTGAAGAAGGCGTCGAGCCACCTCCGTTTGACTACCATCGTTTAGACCCGATATTTCGAGTCGGAGGCATTTGTCGAGGTCACCTTCGCCAGAGTCCTTGGGTCCGATGTAATAGTCTGCGCCCGTCTTGGTCTCGGCCCGCCGGACAGCAAACAGGTTGCGCAGCAACTCGACAGCCGCGATGACGCACGCATACGCGCCAGCCTCGGTCGCATCTATCTCGTTAGCCCACGCGTGCAGGGTGCGGGTATCAGGAACTGGCCAAACCAAGTTTGCCACGCTGTCGGAAGCGTTGTCAGATATCGAAACCTGAACTGGTGGCGAGTGATGTCGGCTGAGACAAACAGACGCGGCTTCGCGGTAGGAACCTGCAAGAGAGTCGGTGAGCGCGCGATGCCGCTGATGCATTGCGTCAATGTTTAGGTCTGCCATGCGTTACTAGCGTCAGCGGCTGAATTGTATCAGCTTCAGGACCCGGTGGGTGGCTCATGCCCTCAGCCCCAATTCAATCGTGCCCCGCAGCTACGCCTCCCGCTCCGTCATCAGCTTCTTCCGCTTCTTCGCGCAGTCGAGGGGATAGAGATCGATCAGCTTCTGGTGCTGAAGTCCCGTCTCCTCCGCCAGTGCTTTGAAATAGTCCACGACTTCCGGACTCAAATGGATGCCCACCATCTTTTTCTTGCCCGCGCGGGCGGCGGCGCATAACGTCACGAATCGGGCGGACCCACGCTCGCCACTCCAGAGGAATAGTCCTCGGCGCTGAGGACCCTCAATCGCGGAATTCCGTCAAAGTGTTTGCGGTTATGCGTGAGCAGCGGAATGGAATGCCGGATGGCGCACGTCGCGATCCAGAGATCGTTTGCCGAAACGACTCTACCTGGAAGCAAGCTCGCTTCTACTTTTCCGTATTCCCTGCAAAGTTCCAAGTCGTACGGAACGACGACAAGATCCCGCAAATGCCGCTCCAGCACGGCAATCCGGCTCGGACTCCACTTCCGCCGGATGGTCCAAACGTACAGCTCGCCGACGGAGATAAACGAAAGCGCAATAGTTTTTCCTTTGACGAAAGGACGATAGAGTTCGCCTCGGCTGTCTCGGGGCTTGCTCAAGAAGGAGAAAACGTCGGTATCAAGAAGGACGGCGTCCATTCCGATTTCCGCTAACCGCGGCTTTCGTAGGTTTCCTTCACGAACTGATCGACATCCTCAGCTTCGGGCCACGCCCCCGCCATCTCCTCGGGATTCTTCATGGGCGTAACTCCTTGCGCTTCCGCCAGTTCCTCCAAGGTACACGTGGCAAAAAACTGCTCCGCAAGCCGGGTTCGCCCGTTGGTCGAACGCGGCTTGCCAGCCCGTTTTACTTTCTGCACATGCCGCACGCGCTTGCTTCTCGATACTTTTGCCATCGCTCGACCTCCCGCTCCCAATGCGAACAGTCCCATGCTAGCACTCTGGGCCTGGCCGTCGGAACACTCTCGGGGCGGGCGGAGCTGACATACAATCCTGATTGCATCCTGACCCGCCGCTGCGCCCCCCACTTCATCATCAGCTTCTTCCGCTTCTTCGCGCAGTCGAGTAGATACGGAGCGATCAGCTTCTGTTAAGGAAGTCGCGTCTCTTCCGCCAGTGCTTTGAAATAGTCCACAACTTCCGCGCTCAAATGGATTCCCACGGCCATTTTCTTGCTCGGGCGGGTGCACCGGAGGCTAGGGGTGTCGGCGGATGGCGCCTGCTTTCGGCCTGGATTCAATCGTGCCCGCCGTCACGCCACCCGGCCAGAAGCCGGTCTTGCGTCCAGTGTTCCCCATCTGATCATGATGAAGTTGACACCATTAGGATTTTCATGTCCCATTCTCCTTTTGTTCCATAGCAGTGCATATTCCGACGGGATTGAATGGCGCGACCGCTAGCACACCAGAAGCGGGAAAGCGGAACAATTGGACGAAGGTATCCGCGATACCCTGGCGTGAGAGGCGGAGCGGCCCAGGAAATCGACCAGGATGACCGGATCAAGCGTGGCGTTTTGTGTGGCTGACCGAGCCGGGATAAGCATCCAACAAGTGAATCGCTTTGCCGGGAATTCTCTTATGGCAAACCCCTACATGGCTCCAACGATTGACGAATATCTGCGCCAGCGGCTCATGCCCGTGGAAGGAGCGATTCCGCATGTGCAAGGAATCGAGATGTACGGCAATTCGATACCCGCCGGAACGGTCGGCGGAGACGTGTTTGAGTACATAAACTTTTCGCAGCGTTACGACATCGATGCTCGCATTCAGCGAGCGCTGAAGCTGTCAAAGGAGTATCTCGAGCCGCTCCCAGCAGGCGCGGGGCCGCGCAATTCGGTTGACGATCAGGTGCAATGGCTGAAATCAAGGCCGGGCTACAAGCCCGAAATGGAATCCGCGTACAGAGAGGCGCGAAGCTCGGAACAGGTTCGCGTTGCCGAAGACCTTCGTGAGTTATACACCACAGCGGGAGTCCTGCTGGTGGACGCTCAAGGTCACGGAATTATTGCAGCGAAAATTGCGTCGACAGTGCATGACACGTTTCATGCCTTGATGCTCGCCGAACTTGATTATCGTGGGAAGACGACACCCGAGTTATTCGAGAGGATCAATCTGAGATTGGCGCAATCGGTCACTGCACGGAATGCTCTCGGCAGAAGCGGGAAAGAGGACGCCCAGGAGATCGCGACCATGCTTTACGGCGAAGTGCGGCCTTATGGCCGCTTTCGATTCGTGAATTTCGGGCATCCGCCTCCACTGGTGTTCTCCGCGGAATATCGAAAGTTCATGGACGTTGATCGAAAGAATATGGTGCAATTTCTGCCGCTCGGGGTGCACATCCCAGCAGATGATCCCGATCGGAACAGATATCGCTCGCTGGATTCCCGCGACGCCGACGTGAACTCCGCCGATGAGACCGAGCTCACGCTGCTGAGTCCGGGGGATATTTTCTTGCTGTATACCGACGGGGTCTACGACGGCAGCGACAAAGAAGAGCGCCGGCAACTTGAAGACGTTATGCGCGGCCACTATCGCCAGCCGGCAAAAGAGATCTGCAACGCATTGCTGGATTATGCGGTGAAAAAGGACGATCAATTGCGCCAGATTGGCGAACAAGACCGTATTGACGACAAGACCGTGTTTATTATCAAGCGTAATTGAACGGGAATTTCACTCCAACAGGTCGAATGCAACAACTCCAAGCTCCGCCTTATGAGGCCTTAGTTCAAGGACTCAATGATGGCGGCAATTCCTTGTCCGCCGCCAATGCACATTGTGATCAAAGCAAAGCGGCCGCCAACGCGACGCAAAGCATAAAGCGCTTTGACGACAAGAATCGCACCCGTGGCACCGATAGGGTGTCCCAGCGAAATCCCGCTGCCATTGCTGTTTGTCTTGTCCCAGGGAAGCCCCAAATCCCGAATTACCGCCAAGGCCTGAGCCGCAAAGGCCTCGTTGACTTCAAACACATCGATTTCATCAAGACGGATGCCAGTCCTCTGCAGGAGCTTCTTGACAGCTGGAACCGGACCGATGCCCATGTACTTTGGCTCGACGCCCAGGACAACGCAATCGACGAATCTTGCCATCGGCTTTAGGCCACGGTTGCGAGCGACGCCTTCTTCCATCAGGACAATCGCAGCGGCCCCATCATTGATAGTGGATGCATTGCCTGCCGTCACAGTGCCGTTGGGCTCGAAAGCCGGCTTGAGGTTTTGTAGACTGTCCAGAGTGGTATCTGCCCTGGCAGATTCGTCATTCTCGAACGTGCGAGGCGGCCTCTTCCCAGGCAGACCGACCGGCACTATTTCGTCCTTGAACCTGCCACCTTGAATAGCGTCGATAGCGCGCCTTTGGCTCTCCAAGGCCAGGGCGTCCTGATCCTGACGAGAGATGTTCCATCGCCGGGCGATATTCTCTGCGGTAATCCCCATGTGGGTTTCGTCGAACGGGTCCGTCAGGGCGCCAACCATGACATCGATGGCGGCGGCGTTGTTCATGCGCTGCCCCCAGCGCAATCCGTGCATCCAGTAAGGACCGCGGCTCATTGATTCGGCTCCGCCAGCCACGGCGGAATCGGCATTGCCGAGAAGAATCTCTTGAGCGGCGGATGCAATCGCCTGCAAGCCGCTTCCACAAAGGCGATTCACCGTGAGAGCTGGCGACTCCACTTTAACGCCCGCGCGAATGCCAACAACTCGCGCGAAATACATGTCCCTGGCTTCGGTATGGATGACGTTTCCAAAGACGACTTGATCCACATCCTTGGCCTCGATCCCCGCCCGCGTCATAGCTTCACGGACTGCAATGGCCCCCAAATCTGTCGGCGGAACATCCTTGAGCGATCCGCCGTACTTGCCGATCGGAGTGCGCGCAGCGCCAAGAATGACCGCCGATTTTCCCTCGGTGATGACGGATCTTTGCATCATGTGATGGTCTCGTACGATTTCGCCAGTCTCGATGAGGCCCGGGAGCGGCCAGCGGCTCGCTTTCTCCAGATCCTCACGACCGCCGATCCGTCAAATAAGATAGAGATCGACATATTCGTTCACTGATGTTTCTTCCAGCGCGGACTGATCCGAGGAGACGTCAAGAATCGTCTGCACTTGCTTTGCGGGAAAACGGAGCGCAAGATTTTTCTCGAACTTGGCTTTGAGAAGAGGGATTCCTTCTTTTCTGCGAGACTTGTGGCCAAGCGGATATTCCACTAATACTTCCTCAAGTTTTCGCCCATCGCCGAATTCAACAGTCAGGCCGTTCGCGATGGAACGTTTTTCGGGGTCGTGATAATCGAGGGTGAACTGGAGGTCTTCCACACAATCGATCTTGTTCCGCAGGATATCGATCCTCGGGTCCCTGGCGACGGAATCCTCGTAATCCGAGGCTGTCAACCGTCCGAAAATCAAGGCCACGGCGACCATATATTGAATGCAATGGTCGCGGTCGGCCGGGTTGTGCAGAGGCCCCTTCTTGTCGATAATCCGCAGGCACGCTTCGTGAGTCCTAATTGTAATTTTTTCAATGTCCGCTATTCCTCTGTTGGCGCGCTGCAACTGGTTATGTATTTTCATGGCCGCTTCCACCGCAGTCTGGGCGTGGAATTCAGCTGGAAAGGAAATCTTGAAAAGCACATTCTCCATTACGTAGGAGCCGTAGGACCGCTGAAAGACGAACTGGTTTCCGCGGAACAGAACATCGTAGAAGCCCCAAGTCTTCGCGGTTAAGGCCGAGGGATAGCCCATCTCTCCGGCTCTGGCCATCAAGGCGAGGCGAACGCCACGGCTGGTTGCGTCACCCGCCGCCCAGCTTTTCCGCGACCCTGTGTTTGGAGCGTGGCGATAAGTGCGAAGGCTTTGGCCGTCGACCCACGCGAGAGATATGGCGTTTACGATTTCGTCGAAGGGCATTCCGAGGAACTGTGCAACCACGGCGGTCGTTGCGACTTTTACCAAGACGACGTGATCCAACCCGACCTTGTTAAAAGAATTCTCCAAAGCGAGGCATCCCTGAATCTCGTGGGCCTTGATCATGGCCGTCAGAACGTCCCGTATCTTGAGAGGGGGCTTGCCGGAACTAATCGCAGTTCGCGATAGCCAATCGGCGACTGCAAGTATTCCTCCAAGGTTATCGGAAGGATGGCCCCATTCGGCCGCGAGCCAAGTGTCGTTGAAGTCCAGCCACCGGATCAAGGCGCCGATGTTAAATGCGGCCTGAACCGGATCGAGCTGGAAACGAGTGCCCGGCACTCTCGCGCCGTTGGGAACGACAGTCCCAGGAACGATCGGTCCCAACAATTTTGTGCATTCCGGATACTGCAGCGCTTCCAGACCGCACCCTAGCGTGTCCAGCAAGCAGTACCGTGACGTCTCGAAGGCAAGTTCGCTCGTGACGTCGTACTTGCTAACATAGTCCGCGATATCTGTGATTACCTGGTCCGGTTTTGGGCGTACGTTTAACAGACTGGCTCGCATTACATTTTGTCCTGGTTGGGGTGACGAGACTTAGTTGCGATCAACGATGGGGACGAATGTCGAGTCCTCCGGACCAATATAAGTTGCCGAAGGCCGGATGATGTTTTTGTGAATGCGCTGTTCGATGACGTGCGCAGTCCAGCCGGATGTGCGCGCAATCGCAAATAGAGGCGTAAACATTGCCGTTGGGATGCCCATCAGGTGGTAAGAGACAGCGCTAAACCAATCGAGATTGGGAAACATTTTTTTCGTATCCCATACCGCTGACTCGATCCGCTCGGCGATATTGAACAGCTTCGTCGACCCGGATGCAGCCGCCAATTTGCGCGCGACTTCCTTTATCACTTCGTTGCGCGGATCTCGGATCGTGTACACGGGGTGCCCGAACCCGATAATGATTTCCTTCGCCTCAAGCCGGCGGCGAATATCGAGTTCTGCCTCATCCGGGTTCTCATAGCGGCTTTGGATGTCAAAAGCGACCTCATTGGCGCCGCCATGCTTCGGCCCACGCAGTGCGCCTATGCCCCCGACAATCGAGGAATAAAAGTCCGAGTCCGTGCTGGCGATAACGCGTGTTGTAAAGGTAGAAGCATTGAATTCGTGTTCCGCATAGAGGATCAAAGATGTGTGCATGGAAGTTATCCACAGGTCGTTCGGCTCCTGGCCATGCAAAAGATGGAGGAAGTGTCCGCCGATGGAATCGTCATCGGTCTCCACGTTGATTCGCCTGCCGTTGGTTGCATAGTGGTACCAATAGAGGAGCATGGAACTCATGCAGGCCATGACCTTGTCGCCAAGGGCGCGTGCACCTGCGGGACTGTGGTCTTCCTTTTCCGGCAAATTACAACCCAGAGCCGACACTCCCGTCCGCAAGACATCCATCGGATGTTGCGACGCGGGCAGCGCCTCCAGAACCACTTTTACCGAGGCGGGCAGTCCACGAAGCGATTTGAGCTTCGTTCGGTACGCCTTCAGGCCCTGCGAATCAGGGAGCCGACCGTAGATCAATAGATGGGCGACCTCCTCGAACTCACACTGCGTGGCTAGGTCAAAGATGTCGTACCCGCGATAGTGCAAATCCTTGCCCCCGCTTCCCACGGTGGAGAGCGCGGTGCTGCCGGCGCTTACTCCGGAAAGGGCAACGGACTTCTTGGCTTTTACCTGGTTCTCACTCATGACTAGGTCTCTCACGATGGTCGATGTCTTCCTGCGGTTTTGTCTACTCAGCTGCGGCGAGTTTCGAAAAGCGCTTCCAACCAATCAATTCTTTTTTGCAGAGAGACGATCAAGCTTCTCTTCGAATTCGTGATAGCGAATCACCTCGTACAGTTCCTTGCGTGTCTGCATTGTTTCGACGACATTCGCTTGTGTGCCATCACGCCGGATTGCCGTGAAGACGTTCAACGCTGCTTTGTTCATCGCCCGAAATGCAGAAAGAGGATATAACGCGATGCTTACTCCAACGTCGGCAAGTTCTTTGATCGTAAAGAGCGGTGTGGTTCCAAACTCTGTTATGTTCGCCAGTATCGGAACACCCGTAGTTCGCGCAAAGGTCTGATAAGTGCGTAGGTCGGCGGCAGCCTCGACAAAAATCATGTCCGCGCCGGCCCGGACATAGGAGCAGGCACGGCCGAGGGCTTTCTCAGTCCCTTCACTGGCGAGCGCATCCGTCCGGGCGATAATGACGAAGTTAGGATCGGAGCGTGCATCCACAGCGGCCCTGATGCGATCCGCCATCTCCGGGCCTGACACCAGTTCCTTATTGGGTCGATGTCCGCATCGCTTGGCGCCCGCCTGATCCTCTATATGCATCGCAGCGGCTCCAAATTTAATTAAGGCCCTGGTCGTGCGAGCTATATTGAAGGCAGAAGCGCCGAATCCCGTGTCGACATCGACAAGCAAAGGCAAGCTGCAAACATCCGTGATGCGCCGGACGTCGGTAAGCACGTCCTCCAACTCCAAAATACCTAGATCCGGTACGCCAAGAGATCCTGCTGCCACGCCCCCTCCGGAAAGGTAAATTGCGCGGAAACCGGCCATACCCGCCAGCAGCGCGTGTAGGGCGTTGATCGCTCCTACGACTTGCATAGGCTTCTCGCGCTCCATCGCTTGGCGAAATCGTTCGCCGGGAGAAAGCGATCTGTCATGCTGCACGGCCGGTTGTGGCGGATTTCCCGGCTGACTTGCCATGTCCATCCCTAGGGCCGAATCCCTTCGACTTTCACACGCATACGATATAGACCCGTACGCGCCGCCATATAGAGAGTCTTGCCGTCGGAGTCTCCAAAGGCAAGATTAGCCGGCAGTTCGGGGGCGGTGATCGTGCCTAAGAGTTTTCCCTCGGGAGAAATCACCAAAATTCCTCCGGGTCCGGTGCAATAGAGATTACCCTTCTTGTCGAGCTTCATTCCGTCGGCTACTCCCGGTTCCTTGAAGGGGCTCATATCGAAGAAAAGACTACCGGGGCCAAGCGAGCCGTCCGCTTGCACTTCAAAGCGAGTAATTAGTTTCTTCGCCGTGTCGTCGACATACAGGTATTTCTCATCGGGCGAAAATGCCAATCCATTCGGGAATGTGACTTCCTTTGTTGCGAGGCGAAGCGTGCCGTCCTTGGTGATCAAATAAACGCCATTAAAGGGCAATTCCTTCTGCGGAAACTGGTGATTGATCGGGCGGAGGCCAGCTGTGGGATCGGAGAAGTACAACGTGCCATCAGATCTGTACACCAGATCGTTGGGACTGTTCAGCCGCTTTCCTTCATAGCGATCCGCTAATACGGTTCGCTTGCCGTTCTTTTCGATGCGGACGATGGCGCGATCTCCGTGGGCGGCGAAAACAATGCGGCCCTGCTTGTCAAGAGTCACTCCATTCGAGCCGATCAAGTACACAGTCTCGAAGCCATTCGTTATCGGTACACCGACCAACGAGTCGTCTGTCCCGGTAAAGCCACTGGGGCTGACGACCGGAGAAACTTTCCCGTCAGGGGTCCACTTATTAATGACGTTGGCGGGTATATCGCTGAACAACAAATAGCCAGGCTTCCGCACCCATACCGGGCCTTCGACGAACTTAAAGCCGCCGGCGATTTTTTCGATCTTCGTACCGGGAGCGACCAACCGGTCCAACGCCGGATCAAGCCTGGCAATAGAACCGCCTGGCGGTGCCTGGCCGACGCATCGGAAGGGCAGGGATACGGCTAGAATTATGAAGTACAAAATCTTCCACATATTCCATTTGGGCATCTTAGACTCGCTCCTTCTCGACCAAACTTTGCTTTTGTTCATCGGTCACGACCTGCGCTTCGGCCCGCGCCCCTCACGATTCAAAAATGCAAGCTCAGGGGAAACAACAAGAAAGATCAACTAAGCCTTGGCTGATCCAGACTATTCCCTCGATATTTTCAGCTTCTTGAGTGCAGTGGCATCGTCCTTGAGCTCGTCCTTACCGACAGAGATGTTGTTCGCCCGAAGCATGAAAGCTACAATATCCAAGTATGTTTGATGGGAGAGGCTTTCCGGTTTGGTTTGGGGCATGGTGCTGTGAATCTTGGCGAATAGATCATCGACGGTCCGCCCCACCCAGTGAAGGTCAAATGTATCGCCTGTAAGCGCGGGTGCGGGGTCGCGGCCACTCAAATCCTGGCCATGGCAGCTCCCACAACTCTTCTCGTATTCGCTCTTACCAAGTAGAGCTTGCTGCGTGAAATTGTGCGCTCGGCCGGATGCTGCTTCAATCGGGGCGTCAGAGCCAGCGAAGTCTCTAGCGTTATTCGATTCGGACGTTACGATGATCTCCCCGTAGCTCCAAGGGTGGTTCTTGCAGATATAAGTGTATCTGCCAGGTTTGGTAAAGACGACCGATGCCTGCGCCGCCGGGTTCAACGGGCCGGTTGTCCAAGAATCGTCGAGCGCCGAGATCGTGTGCACCATCCTTCCATTATTTACCCAAGTCACGCGAGCCGAACCTTCAGTCATCGCGACTCGTATGCGGTAAGGATTGAAAGAATACTCGTCTATAAAATAGCGGTTACCGGTGGTATCTATATCGTGCTGTAGCGAAACGGTCTCGATCTGATCTGTATCTTCAATCGGTCCTGCAAATTCGTCGTTACCAGCTGGTGGCAGTTGAGGTGCTGCCGCTGGCGGCACTGTTCCATTCAACTTGTACGCCCACACCACCGGGCCTGCGGGGACGGCGACATACTGTTCACCGTCGATCTCGTAGGATGCGGGAGTTCCAGAACCACCTGCGAATCCCGTCTGAGCCTGCCAAACTACGTCCCCCGTCGCTGCGTTGTAGGCTGACACATTTCCATCTCCGCCGAGTCGGAACATGAGTCCACCGGCAGTTGCAAGGGAACCGCCCCGACCCAAAACTGTCGGCGGAAGCTCCTTCTTCCACACAAGCTTGTCAGTCTTTGTATCGATAGCGGCCAGAACGCTCGTGCTCTTGAGACCGGGTACCTTGCCGTTTGGTCCGAAATAGTATGGATCCTCCGCACGACGGCGCCATGAAATGGCAGAAACTCCCTGAGCGTAGAAATATCCCGTGTCTGAGCTGTAGGACATGGGGGTCACACGAACACTGAATCCCGTAGCCAGCAGGTTGGGAACACTCACGGATGCTGGTGTGTAAGTGCATCCAAGAACAAACCCAGCAGGAATCTTGTCCTTCCATGTAGAACAATCGGGAAGAATGCTTTCCCCCCCAACGGGGTAGGGCTGCGTTGCTGAAGTTTTCTGGAGCGCATCTTGCGGCACAGCACGTTCTTCGATTGGAACGAGAGGTTCGCCCGTCTCGCGGTCCAGCAAGAAGAGATACCCGTCGGCCCTCATGGCTCCTAGACCTTTGCGGCGTTGTCCATTTACCCGAGCGTCGTAGAGTACGAGGGGTGTCGAAATATCGGCTTCCCACAAATCGTGGTGAACCAATTGCTTGTACCAGCGAAGCTTGCCAGACTTCATGTCAAGGGCAACCACTGAAACAGTGTAAAGGTTATTGCCAGGCCGAAGTTCTCCCCCAAATTGCGCAACAGCGTTGCCCGTCGCGTAGTAGACCAGTCCCAGATCGGGATCCACCACACCCGGTAGCCACACTCCACCCCCGCCTCGCTTCCACACGTCACTGTCCTGGGGCCATGTCTCGTGTCCGGCCTCTCCGGGACCCGGCACGACAAAAAAGTGCCATAATTCGTGGCCCGTTTTTGCATCGAGAGCATTGATTCGCCCACGAAGACCGTAGTCCGCGCTCATACCTACATAAACGACGCCATTCCAATATATGGGCGCGTCGCTAACCTGAGTGCCTTCGCGCTTTGGCGGAGGGTTTTGGCCAACCTGACGCCCCCAAGCCAACGAGCCATCCGTTTGTCGCAAGGCAATAACTTCACCATTCATGAGCCCTACGAACACGAGACCACCGCCGACGCCGACCCCTTCCGCGTTCGGCAACCCGAAACCAGCTCTCTGCAAAGCGAGCAGATCCCCCGGCACTTGATGACTATCTGTCTTGTACTTCCAGATTACCGCCCCAGTCTTGGCCTCCAATGCGTAAACACGCGACCCAGCGTTCACGAACATCCGTCCATCCTTAATTACCGGTGTACACCTCGATGATGCCCCGTCATCAAAACTGCTGGATACCCATGCGCCACCGAGACTATGCACACTTTGAAGGTTGATTTGCTTCAATTCTGAATAATGGTTACCATCCAAATCTCCGCCTACAAGTGGCCATTCCCCGGTCCCCGCGTTTCCAGGGCCTGAGTCACCGGGGCCGCCCTTTTCCGTTGACTGCGCCAAGATCAATGGCTTGATAACGGCTAGTGTGAGCAGCAGAAACATTGCGGGGTAAAGGTAAAGGCCCATTGCCGACAGCCGCAGCATCCAGCTTGCTCTTGCGCGCTTTCTCTTCATTTGCTGTCTCCCGATGTGGTATCTCTAACCCCGTGCTCTTCCCGCAGCGCCATTCCGCCATCAATGGGCTAGCGGATCCGGGCGCAATTGCACGTGGTTTACGTACGGTATGTGAGTCTTTTCGATGAATTTGGTCGGATCAAGCGAGTAGGTGAGCCATAATCCTCGGCCTTTCCAGCCAGCATTCTGGTCGTCGATTCTGCCGTCCATTCCGCGAGTGAAGAATCCCATCGGATAGGGCATGCGGATGATCGTCCATTTCTCAGTGACAGGATTGAAGACAAGCAAGGAGTCGGAATTTGTGCCGGTGACAATCACCATATCCTTGCCCATTCCGAGGGTATTGAATTGATCCACCCAAAGATAGTAGGGAAAGTCCGCAGCTCCCGTTTCTGGTCCCGTGCCCTTCAATTTAGGCCCCGGCAATTCCCAATACGTGAATTTCCCAGTTGTGGGATCCAGACGACCCAGGTGACCGCTCCCCGTTGCAAACCACACCATTCCGTCAGTCGTTGCATCCACGCCCCGCGGTCCCCTGCCTGGGGGGGGTAGCGGATAGTCCTTAAAGGTAAGCGTCTTGGGGTCAAACTCGTTCAGTTTATTGCTTGCGCCGCCGGGAGAAGGCATAGCTCGCCAGACCGTTCCGTCGGCGGGATCTACTGCAATCCCGTAGCCGCCGCCGGAGACAGGCTTGCCAGTCGTTGGATCCAACTTAATGAAGTACTTCTGCGCCTGAACTTCAGATCCTGGGTCTTCCGGATCGTACTTGCGCGTATCAAACATACCAAGCCCCATAGAATCTATCGAAGTCCAGAGTCTTCCCTCTTTATCAAACTGCAAGTGGTGGTTGCCAAAGGCTGTATCGATAAAGACAAACTTGTCAGTCTTTGTATCGAAATATGATAGTTGTCGATGGTGACTCCCGCCTGCTTCGGCGTTCTCACTTGCACTTGGCGGGGCGTTCGGATTCTCATTTCCATTGGTCGCTGGAGGCTTCTCGCCCACGTAAACCTTTACACTGTCGGCCCACTTCGGGTAGTGCGCCGCATCCTCAGCGCGGATCACCTGCGTTATCCAGACCCTGCCTTGATCGTCCATCATGGGATTGTGTGGCGAAGCGATCCGGTGATAGGCCGACCAAGAATGAAATCCTTCTTCTTCGTTATATCCGGGTTGCTGAACGGGGACGTGAAACGAAGCCACCGTGTTTGTTTTCGGATCCAGCGTCCACAAAAAGTCCCGACCGATGTCCAGACCGTAGACCCTTCCGTACGGATAAAGCCGAGGATTGCGCTTGTCGGTTGAAATCAGATCGTGAAAATATCCATTCCATTCACCCCATTGCCACTGGGTTACAACAATATTCCGTTCAATCCCAGTCGGACGAGGTGGCACCGGGGGAAGTTCGCCATTTGCAATGCGACTTCCCCAATCGGCCATGCTCTTGGCCAGGGCAGAGCGGCCCAACCGATTCGCCGTAGCATCCATAACCGGCGCGAGACTCCAGTGGGCATCAAATTCTGCGACGGTGGTGTGGCTCCGCACCTCTGCAAGGCCAGTTTGATGGCACAGGTCACATCCCAGTTTCATTGCCGCTATCCACTCATCCCGACTTTTGAACCGCTTGGGAAGTTCCTCCAGGGATGGAGGTTCCCACAGGGAGAACCAATAGTTGGACGGATATATCTTGGCGGCCTCTTGCGGAGTGGCGGCGCTCGACACTTGCAGCTTGAGAACCTTGCCGATGATGGCCGTTACCGGCTCTGAATCTTTCAGGCCGTAACCCCTCACCCAAACTTGATATTTGCCCCTGGGCAAATCGGGTAGAACAAATCGCCCGTCGTCGTTGGTTACGACTATTTTTCTGAAAGGCGTCGGAAGACTGCTGGTTTCCGCAATGACCCATACTCCAGCTTCTGGGGAGTGTCCACTGGAATTGACAACGACGCCTTCAATGAAGTTACTCTCAGAGGACTCCTTGCCAGCCATTCTCGAGCCAACTCCCAGTGCAAACACGCAAACAAGAGCCATCGCTAGCATCAAAAGCGTTCTCTTCATCACTCCCCCTATAAATTTCGAGACTGTTTTCTCCAAGACCGTCTGCGCCCGCCCTCATCGAAGGATGCTTCTTCATAGAATCTAGTTGCAATGACGGCAGCTCTCACGATTTTTTTGCCAGCCTCTCAGTCAATTCCCCTCTGCCTTCCACGACAATTCCTAAACCCTGGGGCTGCCCCACTCTTCAAAATATGTACTTCAGCCCGAACTGGATAAGCCGGGGAGCGACCGAAGCTGCCGTGATCACACCAAAGTTTGGCGCGGCCGCATTCAGCGCCGGGTTTGCAAACTGCGGATGATTGAACGCGTTGTAGAACTCCGCCCGAAACTGCAGTTGCGCCTTTTCATTTATGCCGCCGACCCTCGTGGTCTTTGCCAGCGTGAGATCCCAATTGTTCTGTCCGGGACCGTACACATAACCGACTCCAGTATCGCCGTACAAAGTAGCTGTTGAGCCTGGGGCCGTTGGCGGAGCGCAGAACGCGGCGGGATTAAACCACTGGCCGATTCTCTGGGTGGTACTGCCACTGGAATAAACGTTCGCAAAGGTCATGCCTGGGCACAGTTGCGCTGTGGACGTATCCGCCCCTCCATATGCCGTTCCCCCTCGAGTGTCCAATAGGGTGAGCGCAGACCCTGACTGCACCGTGACAACTCCGGCGAATGACCATCCGTCTGATACCTTTTTCTGCCACCCCGCCTTGAATGGCGTGGGAATTGCCCAAAGGTAACTCGCAATGAAGCGGTTCCTCCGATCAAATGGTGAGGGCCCATAAGACAAACTTGGGTTCGTAACATCGTTGTACGAAGAAGTGCCCAGATTCCCCTGAGTATCAGCCAACGCTTTCGAATAGGTATAGGAAGCCTGAAAGGACAGACCGTGCGCGAAGTTTCGGCGCAGCGTTGTCTCCAATGCGTTGTACCATGAATTACGCGTAAAGCCGGTTTGACTCAGGCCCGTAGGAGCAAAGCCCACAAGAGGCACCCGATAGCGTGCGTTTGCAGCTGTATTCGTGGTTACGCAACCGTTCGCGTCTATCCCCAGCGTTGCAAAGGTCGCCGGACTTACACCGAGCCCCGCGGCGGTATTTGGCAGGCCACAATTGACCGGAGACGTAGCGGTCGCAAGAATGGGTTGATTGCTCGGGTCCTGGTCCGGCAAGTGAGCGCCACGCGCTCCCACGTAGCCGACCTCCAGCGTAGTCTGAGGCAGGATCTGATACTGCGCATTTAGGCTCCACTGTTGAACCATCGCATCCTTAACTGTCTCGGCCATATTTGAGTCGCTGATTTCGGAGGATACTGTCCGCGGAATGAAAGTCGGAAGCGCCGGCACATTGGGAAACGGATTTTGCAGCGACGCATCGGCCAGGCTCGACAGCGACAGGCTGTAAGTGTAGTTGACGGGTAACACATTCCATACCGTGTCTCCGCCGTCGGTGTAGCCGTTGTTCTGCCAGAAAAACCATCCATAACCGCCACGTACGACGAAGCGCGTTTGGTTATGGCCTGGTGTCCATGCGAATCCAAACCGCGGAGCGAAATCATCTAGGGGAGGATTGCTGCTAGGCCCCGACTGTGTTGGGCGGCGAACGACGCCTTGCGGAAGGGCGCCTACATAATTGCTGGGGACGGTGTAGCCAGCGTAAGTGCCGCCAGGTGGAGGAATAGGAACGAGAGCTGCGAGGCTATTGAAAATGTTTCCGAAAGTGGGCAGAGTGTCATACAAATTTCCGATATATTCCCACCGAAGGCCCAAATTGAGAGTTAGGCGGTTGTTTAATTTATAATCGTCTTGAGCGAACAGTGAGCTATTTTTGGTGCGCCCCTGGTGCACGAGCGCGTTCGCCGGTGGCGGCCCGATCCGGGCGAAATCAGACAAGATGTTGCTGTAGCCGCTGGGGCTTCCGTTCTGAGCGGCCGTTTCGCCAATCAGAAAATCGTCGAATGTCTCGAAGGTGGAGGTACCCCGAGCGAAGCCCGGCGCGTCGACGTCCCATTTGTTTATATTCCAACTAAAACCGAACCGGAACGAATGCCGACCATGTTCGTAGGACACCTGATCGCCGAATTCCAAAGTGTCATCCAAACTGTAGTAATCGTTCTGAAGGCTGCCAAGCGTGTAGAACGAGCCGCTTATCGATATTCCGGGGGGATTGCCGGTCAAGGTCGTCATCCCGATATCCGAGCTGGGAAACAGATTCTCGGAAGTGTTGTGGCCCCAAATGCGCGTGTAAGCGAAGCGCGCTTCATTGACCAGATTGGTCGACAGCAGCGAAGTCAGCTTAAGTGTGGCATCGTGATTCTTAAAGGTGATATCGGCGCCGTAACCCGGCACGTTATCGCCGTTAAAGGGAAGCGTTTCAGGATCGTAAGAGTAGAAGTACCGTTCCGAAAGCGTGTTCTTCGAGTTGATCACGTAATCGGTGTTGATCAGAAACTGATCCTCACGAAAATAAGCGGGTATGCTGAAGGAGGACTCCCCGACTGAAACTCCTTGGGAATTCACTGAAACAGTCTGTGGAGTCGGAATTAGGTATGTGCCGTTCGGCAACTGCTTTTGCAATAGCGCCAAGGCCACCGGATTGATGTTGGAGCCATCGCACGCTACCTGAACGCCGCCGGCAAATGTGTCGTAAGCCGACTGAATATTTGCGGTCTTGTTAGCTGGACAAAACTCCGACCCAATGGTAGCCGCTGACCGGTCATTAGTGAGTGGTGGCAAATTCACCGTGGACAACGAATTCGTCGTCAGCCCGTTCCTCTGCCTCGTCCCTTGGTACGAACCAAAAATGAAAAGCTTATCCTTCTTGATCGGCCCCCCGAAGGTTCCACCAAATTGGTTTTGCTTGAGCACTGGACGGGGGTCGCCATTCTTAGCAAGAAAAAAGTCGTTTGCGTTGAATATGTCATTCCGCACAAACTCAAACGCGCTTCCGTGGAAGTCATTTGAGCCTGACTTGGTCACGACGTTAACCGCGCCCCCAGGGCTGCGTCCAAAGGACGCATCGTATTGAGCCGTTTGCACCTTAAATTCAGCTATGGCATCGGGATTGACGATCGCAACCCCGCCCGTCTGGCCCGCCCCTTGATCAGTAGCGGCATTTGCAACCCAGTTGCTCGCTTGGCTTCCGTCCATCATGAATGTGTTGGCCGACGCTCCGTTGCCGTTCACACTCATGTCGACCGAACCCCGTCCCAGGTTCGCCGCATCATTTACACTGCTCGCCACGCCGGCTGAAAGTGAAAGAATCTGGGTATAATTGCGCGTCGTTAGAGGAATCGAGGTTATCGCCCGAGAATTCACCAGCGTTCCCACCGTTGACTCCTGCGTTTGCAGAGTCTGCGCGCTGCTCTCCACAGTGATCTGTTGCTCTGACTTGCCCACGGCCAGAACAACGTTCCTCACCTCTGTCTCCGTTACGTTGACCATAATCGACATCACGTCGACCGTCTGAAATCCAACTTTCGATACCCTCATGGAGTATTCGCCCGGCGCCAGAGGCACGAACTTGTATTGCCCGTCCGTTGTCGTAGTTTTCGTGAGCACCTGCTGAGTCGCCACGCTCGTCAAAGAAACTGTCGCGTCAGCCACCGTTCCGCCAGAAGTATCGCTCACCGTGCCCGTCAAAGCCCCCGTTGACGACGATTGTGCGTGTGCGGACGGCAGCGTACTGCCGAGGCTTGCCACACAAATCCCCAGCAGAAATGCCTGTAATCTTCTCTTCATCCCACTTCCCTCCATGCTTTCCGCTTAACCTTCGTCGCAATGGGGCGGACAACCCTTGCGGCACCGTCAAGAGCGCAACCGCCCCCAGGTCGAGCTCCCAGGCCCACCCGCTGCTCCGTGTCGAATGGCCGATGCCCCTCCCCGCCACGGCAATTCATCGAATCAAAAAAATGAATTGTCGGGCATGTTGGTACACCCTTGCTCCGAAGCGTGTCAATTTACGCTGAGGATCGAACCGTCCACTTTGCTCTAGGTCGAAATGTCACAGTCAACAAAAGCTCGCTGCGGTTTCACGCGCGCACCAACATTCCTCTCGACCCACTGCACCCCATGCCTCACTGCGAAAGGCATGGCAAAATGCGCTAATCAGTTCTTTCTGGCGCGCATCATCTACTTGCTCGTTACTTGTGCCAAGGGTGGAGTCCGAATGATTTGCTCCGAAGGTTTCTCTGGATCTATGGCGGACAATAGGAAAACTGCGGAAAAGCGGAAAGCCCCGGCGATCTCAACCGCCGCCGCTGCTAGGCCGCGTTTAGGCGCAGAATCGGATGAACCAACTTGTCCATCGCGGCAAAATCAGACACCTTGATGTAATCGCAGGAGATTTTGCAGAGGCTACGAATACTTTAATTGCTTGGTTATAGGAACTCTCAGCGTCTTCTCCGCGCTCTTCGCGCACTTTGCCAGTTGCGGGAGGACTTTGAATATGCATGTCCGATCTTCGACATGGATTCCGCTCTCTTCGCCACCTCAGAAGTCTCCTCTTGCGAGGAAGACTCCGTCTCCAGAAGTCCCAACCGCGCTAGCACTCTACGGACCTTTCTTGGAGAAATAGACAGCCGCGTGGCCACTCGGGAAACCTTTCTTCTTTCCTGCTCCCAAGCCCGAGGAATCACCAGGCCCGCAAATTCGTCTTCCAGTTGCCGGAAGGTCTTTTCTCCGATCTCTCCCTGCGCCCATTGCATGAGCTTTGATTCGAGTGTGGCGTTCTCCATCAAACGCCTTCTCAAAGTCTGAAAATCGTTCCAAAGATAGTCGCGCGTGCCCGGCTCTATATGTGTCGCCGCCTTTTCCATGGCCTCACGCGCACGTTCTTTGTCGCCAAAAAAGGCGTTGGACATCGTCAGCCCGTACCACGTATATACGGTGGCCAAAAGCCGGCGGTCCTGGGTATGCCCAGCCAGTTCCACAGCATCCCGGGCATAGTCTTGCGCGCTTACGGCATGATCCGCCCAACCTTCAACTTCCTCTTCAACACGGGCGTTCTCAACCATGCATTGGACCTTCCTCGCCGAAGCCATCAATATGAAATCTTGCTTTGGCTCCGCTGCGGCATAGCCCTTCTTGGCCTCTTCCGCAGCCGTATCCAACTCTCCCGTGTCCAGATGAAGATAGGCGCGGCAAATGTGAACGCGGGAAATTCCCCGAGCGTGAGGGTATTGGCGGTATATCTCCTCAGCCCTCTTTAGGTCCTCATGAATTACGGTGTATGAATTCGATAACTCCTTGACCAAGACCATTCTGTCGGGACCGTTCTGGCTTTCCTTGTGGCGCGAATCGCGGGACAACTCGATATTGCGCCGAAAATGGCGAGCCACCTGAATTCGCGTGAAGGACATATCGACAATCGCGCGCGCCACATTGGCCTGCATCGAATCGCCCTTTCGAAAATGGTCGATCGCGCGGCTGTAGTGTTCGATCGCCTGCCCGTATCGCAATTCACGCTGCAATATTCGCCCATAGGTGGATTGAATGTTTCCAAGAGTAGAGTAATCGTCCGTCTTAATCAGGATGGATTCGGCGGCACGCAACTTCTTGAGTGCCTGCTGCGAGTCACCTTTTTCAAACAAGATCAGGCTTTCGAGCACCCGTGCCGGAACCTCATTCTGCACATGGCCGTGGGCGGCCTGAATCTCCAGAGCCTGCTTGACGTGACTCAGAGCGTTTTCGTATTGGCCTTTCTTGCGCTGGCATCGAGCCTTCCAATAGTTTGCGATCGCGAGCACGTCCCAGGATCTCGTCTCCCCACCAATTTTTAACACGACGTCGAAATGTTCAATCGCGGAGTCCAGCGTTTCCTCCGTCATAGCGACCATGCCCTCCGCCATGCGGACGTGGACATACTCCGAGATCGACAGCCTGCACCGTGACTCGTGGTCGTACATCGACAGCAGACGCTTTACCAGCCTGGCATCCCCATAGCCGACGTCACACCATTGCGCCAGGCTCCCTAGAAACGCGGCAGCATTTTCAAGCGATGGACTGAATGCCGCCAGGATCTGTTCGATGTTCGCAAGCCGGTCCATGCCATGCTGAATCCGGCGAGAGTCAATATCGCGGCTCAGAGTGCTTAGTAGTTCGTGCGGGATGACTGCGAGTTTGGGAAAGGGCATTGTTTGAGTAACTCTTCTCTTGGCCAGTAGCGAATCTTATCACCCAACGCGTCTCAATGGATTGCTCGTTTACAAAGCCTCTTACAAGCCAGGCAGAAGAAATCCTCCGTCAACAACGATATTCTGTCCAGTAAGATAGGACGAGCGGTCTGACGCAAGAAAGACCGCCACCTCGGCAACTTCAGCCGGCCGACCAATACGCGCTACGGGCTGTCGTGAAAAGCGATCTGCATTGCGTTCATCGTTTTTCCAATAATATTCGCTCAAAGAAGTTTTGATGAGACCGGGCGAGATTGTGTTCACGCGAACACCCTTGGCGCCGAGCTCCAGGGCATATACCTGTGTCATCATGATCAGGGCGGCCTTCGTCGCGCTATAGAGAAGTCCATGCAATTGAGGACGGAGGCCGGAAACTGACGCGATATTAATGATTGAACCGCTGCCCCGCTCGCACATGCCGGGCGCCAAAAGCTTTGTCAGCCGAAATGCGCTCTTCAAGTTTACTTCAATCATTTTGTCGAATTTACTCTCTTCGACTTCGAGACTTGGACCCTGGGCCACATTGGTTCCGGCGTTGTTCACGAGGATGTCAACTGGTCCAAAACTTTTCACGGCCTCTTCGACCATTCTTTGCAAATCGTCCAGGCGCCCAACGTGGCAAGCTATCGGTTTCACGCTCGAGCCGATTTCTACAGCGACTTCGTCTAGAGTAGCTTGGTGTCGGCCGCAAATGACCACATGCGCGCCTTCGCGAACGAAAGTTTCCGCAATGGACCTTCCGATGCCGCGGCTCGCCCCGGTAATCAGTGCAACTTTCTCGTTCAGCAGACCGACAGACTCGCTCATAAATATTGCTTGTTTCAAGATAAGCAGGTGCGGGTAACAGACCTAGCTGGCCATGGTACGGTCAGCTGGTACAGCCGAACATGAGTAATCATGCCGATAGTTTCAGCAGTTTGTCCCCTAATCGGCAACCGCCTGCTCTACCAACGCATCCAGGCCCGCGAGCCGCAGCGCCAAGCTGACCGCGCGTGTTGAGTCATATGCGCGAAGCATTGCCATTTTCTCTGCTTCGATCGACCCTTCAGCGTGGATGGCCAGCACCGCTTGGTAGCCTCCATACGCGCGCGAAGTAATCTCGCTGATTACATTCAGCAAATGCAACCGCCGTTCCGCTGGCCAGGCACCTCGAAAATATTTCTCGAGTATGGGACGAATCTTAGGCGACTCCCAATCGGTCATGCCTGGCCCTGTCACTAGAAGTCCTCCCGCCAAGTCCTGAACGATTTCTATGGCCCTGTGGAACTCGCGGGCAAATGTCCATTTGGCAAGATTCGTCGTAAATACGTCGGGGAAAGCAACCCCATGCTCAACGTCGCACCGCAGAGCTGCGAGTTGAGCCAGTCCGCGCACGGTCTCCGCATATCCGCCGAGCCATGTAAGTTTGTCTCGAACGTGGCCGGCCTTTTCAACACCATTCGCTTGCGCAATCGTGATTCCGAGGCCCACGAGTGCGTCGAGAAGCGGGAGCTTGTAGCTCACCGCCGTATAACGGTGGAATTCCACGAAGGTCAGGGCAGCGGCCCCTGCTAGATCGGGACGACCGTGAAAGAATACGCGCTCCCATGGAACAAAGACGTTGTCAAAAACGGTCAGCGTTTCGACCATTTTGTGTTCTGTGGAAATAGGGTGGGTGAACGGCTCATTCGCGCCATGGAGAAAGTCCGAAGTATACATGCGGAGTCCCGGCGTGGCTGCCGGGACGGCGAAAGCGACTGACCACGATTCGTCGCCCGCGACCATGCTTCGGCTCGGCAAGACGATTACTTCGTCCACATAGGGAGTACAGGATGTGTGTGCCTTAGCCCCCCGAACCACGATCCCACCACGTCGCTCTTCAACAACCCGGACGTAGACGTCGGGGTCTTGCTGTTCGCTCGGTCGCTTACTCCGGTCTCCCTTCACATCCGTTTGAGCTACGGCCAACGCCAGATCCTTCTCACGGCAATTAAGGTAAAATGCCTCCAGACGCCCGATTCCTTGATTGTCATGCTTGCGGGCCAGGATGCGCTTGAGCGCGAAAAGAGCGTCGGTGCCGATTTCCTTAATTAGGATAACCAGAGTTGCGCCTAACTCGGTTCCTAACTCGATCAGCTTGGTGCGATCCAACAGGTCTTGAGAGTGCCTGGGAACTCTGTAGTACGCCGAATACTCCTCGCTCCCATCGGAGTGAACAGCGATCTTCCGATGCTGGGGATCTTCAGCGAGTTGGAAATCAATTGAGGCATGCCGCGCCGCCACCTTTAGCTCCGCATGTTGCGTCACGTCCTCAACGCGCTCGCCGCGATAGTAGACTTCCCGTCCGTCTCGTAAACCCTTCAAGTATTGTTGTGCTGTTCTCATTGCCATTCGAGCAGGCCTCTCACACTTTTGGACTTCTCTGCTACCTCTGCTGACGTGCCTCCCTCGCGCGGGCGCGCTTTTATCCCTTTGCAAGCCGCCCGCGGCAGGCGAAATCATTTCGCTGCGGAATCGCTCCTTCGAGGCGAATTACCCTTGGACGCAAGCGTTCGAAGATAATTCACCAGCTCCCAGCGTTGCTTCTCGGGAATTTGTTGCCAGGACGGCATGGGACCGCGCCCATTGCTTATTTTCCAAAACAGGGCTCCGTCAGTTTCTCTATTCATTCGTCTGGCATCGGTGAAGTTGGCAGGTTTCGGCTTCAGGGCGTTCGCTGCTGGTCCGTCTCCCGCTCCCTTGGGACCATGACAAGAGGAGCAGACCTGCTGGAACATCTCGCCAGCTTCTTTCAAGCCTTCCGGCGTCACCCGGACGGGATTTTTCACCGCTTTTGCGCCAGTGGGAACGGTCCACGCGATATCCTGCCTGGCGGCTGCGGATGTCGCGCGCGAAACCACCAAGTCGAGCGTCAATGCGGCTGTGAAAACGGCGAGTCCCGTCCACCCGAACACAAGTAAATTCCGCTTTCTGCGTAAACCGTTCATCCCCTCACTCCTCGACTTGCCCTTGGGCGTAAATTATGCAGCGTTGAACAGTGCTGGATTTACATGGACCCTAGTGCGCCGGGTCGTGCGCAAATATCTCGCTTTCCGTCTTTGAACCGGGAGTCGCCGCCACCTTCCCGCGCGCTTGGATCTCTTCGAGTTACGTTACGGAACCGTGAATCGAATCCTCCAAAATCCACTGATATGTATACCCTACCCTCGAACGCGGCGAATCAACGGGGCGCGGGTCGCAGGGTATTTCCGTGCTAGGCCGAATTGTCACAATGAAGGATCTCGCCCTGAAGCTCAGGTGGTTTGCCAGAGGAACCTTTGCTAGTGTCCAAGCCATCGCCAAGTACAGCTTTTCTCGTTCGGCGTCGGAGAAAGGTTCCCGTGAGATTTGCAAGACTTACTTTTGCTGCCCTCGCTATGTGCAACCTCCCTGTTTCCCTTGCTATTTCCGCAACTACCTACGAAATAGATCCCCACGACTCGACCATAGCGTTCGCTGTTAAGCATATGTTGATCGATACTGTGCGCGGGAAGTTCAAAGAGTTCACCGGCGCGATTCAATTGGACGAGAATGACCTGACCAAATCCTCGGTAAACGTCACGATCCATGCCGCGACCATTGACACTGGCTTCCCTCGTCGCGACGACGATCTCCGCGGGCCCAGCTTTCTCGATGTCGCCAAGTTCCCGGAAATCACTTTTGTAAGCAGTCGCGTCGAAAAGCACACGGAGAATTACTTTCTAGTTGGCTCCTTGACCATGCATGGCGTGGCCAGGGAAGTAATAATCCCCTTTACGTACAACGGTAAAGCGAAGGACCAAGCGGGCGTTACACGCATCGGTATGGAAGGGAACGTCGTGATCAATCGACAGGATTGGGGAATATCGTACAGCAAAGTCTTGGATAACGGCGGTCTGGTGGCCGCAAACGAAGTGCAAATCCAGCTGGATATCGAGGCAAAGAAGAAGTGATGCTTTCCGACAGGTTGCGTACATCAAGCATGATCGAGCCTCCGCGCTCCCACCTCCCCGTTCGTCAAAGCTAAGTCAGCTGCTTCAATGCGCCCCGGCACCCAAATTGCCAGGCGTGATTCTTATGTCTTGTGGCTACATTATCTCTCCGCAACTGTTCAATCCCGCGGTTATGGAGCATCTCCGCGAGCCAATTTGAGTCGTTGATCCTCAAGTTCTTTGGAAACTCAGGAGCGTCGGCAGGTGAACCTATCTCCAGCGCCTGGACGAATCGGAACTACAACGCCATCGGGGCGGGACCGTGCGCGGGCAGCACCAGCTTCGGCTCGGTTAAGGATTGCACATGCTCAACGGTCGTCTGCGGAGCCAACTCTTTCAGCAGCAAACCGTCAGGCGTCACTTGAATGACGGCAAGCTCCGTCACAATGTAGTCAACGACTCCGACTCCCGTTAGCGGCAGACTGCACTTTCTGACAATTTTCGCCGCTTTGTCGCGCGTCGCGTGCTCCATCGCGACGAATACCCTCTTTGCTCCCGCGACCAAGTCCATCGCTCCGCCCATCCCCTTCAGCATCTTTCCAGGGATTGCCCAGTTCGCTAAATTCCCTTTCTCGTCTACTTGCAGTGCTCCGAGCACCGTCAGATCGATATGTCCGCCTCGAATCATCGCAAAGGAATCGGCCGAAGAGAAAAAGCAGGTGCCTTTCAGTTCGGTGACTGTTTCCTTTCCTGCGTTGATCAGGTCCGCGTCTATTTCGGATTCCACTGGGTAAGGGCCGATTCCGAGCATCCCATTCTCGGATTGCAGGAGGACGTCCATACCTTGCGGCACAAAATTCGCAACTTGCGTCGGTATCCCAATGCCCAGATTCACGTAGTATCCGTCGCGCAATTCTCGCGCAATTCTGGAAGCGATCCGCTCGCATTTCTGATCCTGAGTCAAAACCATTCCCTGTCGCTCCTGGAGAGCCGAACCTACGATCCCTCGGCGCTTCTAGTCTTTCGCCGCTCGATGCGCTTCTCGTAGCTCGCTCCCTGAAAGATGGCATTGACATAGATTCCTGGGGTGTGAACCCGGTTCGGATCGATTTCTCCCAAGTCCACAAGCTCTTCGACTTCTGCAATTACATAGTCCGCGGCGGTCGCCATCATTGGATTGAAATTAGCTGCTGTCTTCCTGTAGACGAGATTGCCCCACCGATCACCTTTCCACGCCTTTACAAAAGCAAACTCTCCGCGGATGGCACGCTCAAGCACGAACATACGTCCGTCAAATTCGCGTGTTTCCTTGCCCTCCGCCACGACCGTCCCGTACCCTGTCGGCGTGTAAAAAGCCGGTATACCAGCCCCGCCGGCCCGCAATCTCTCAGCGAGGGTTCCCTGAGGATTGAGTTCGATCTCCAATTCGTCTTTGAACACGAGCTGTTCAAAGAGTTTATTCTCGCCAACGTAGGTCGACACCATCTTTCTCACCTGGCGATTTTGAAGCAGAATGCCTATCCCGAAGTCATCGACGCCCGCATTGTTGCTGACGATAGTGAGATTCCTGATTCCCTTGCGCCGAACCGCCGAGATCAAGTTTTCAGGGATTCCACAGAGACCGAATCCGCCCATAAGAATCGTCGCGCCGTCTTGAATTGGTTCGATGCCCGCGTCTGGAGACTGAATGCGTTTATCCATGGAAACCGTGGGAAAGCAAAATGCAGGTCATAGTTCTGGACACGCCTCGCCAAGAAACCCGTTCATCACCGTAACTCCTGGCCTTCGTCGCCCGCGTGGCGGCGCTATTTTGCAGCACGTTTTCCTTTCCATGCTGAACCGCCTCGGGATAGGTGGGCACTTTCGTCCTAGGTCCAAAAGGCCTCGTCATTTCGGCCGTGACTTTCGGCGTGCCTATTTTATTGCTCTTATTGCTGGGGCGTAGCAACTAAAACAAGGTTCTTCTTCACCGTTGCGAGGATTCAAAATGATCCCACTTGCTTCTGGACCTCTTAGTTCTTCTGTTTCTGACCTGTCACTCCGGCTTCCCGGAGTAAGAACGGGAAACGGGATGGGACAGTCGGGCGAATTCTCAGCCGCTCCCACTATCACAAGAAGACCGGCCAGGTGGCCGTGCGCCGCAAAATCCTCAAGGTGGTGCACCCAAATGGGCCGGGACATACGTTTCACAGGATGAAACCACGGTGACAACTTAAATGCGCGATAACGTTTTGCTTGTGGAAGACGAAGAAGCCTTGCACATGACCGTCGGCGACCGTCTGCGGAAAGAAGGATACGCCGTGGACAATGCGACAAATGGGGAAGAAGGGCTCAAAAAAGCCACCCAATTGCCCTTCGATCTGATCATCCTCGACGTGATGCTTCCCAAGAAAAGCGGATTCGCAGTATGCCAAGAGATTCGGGAAGCCGGACTGATTACTCCGATTCTGATGCTCACGGCGCGCGGACAGACAAGCGACAAAGTCTACGGTTTAAAAATCGGCGCGGATGATTACGTTACGAAGCCATTTAACATGCAGGAGCTCGTGGCAAGGGTAGGAGCGCTGCTTCGAAGAGCCCCGATTCGTCCCGCAGTCCGGACGCTCGTCGCTGAGTTCGGATCGGTTCGCGTGAATCTCGTGGGAACCGAAGTAACGCGTGACGGAATGCCGGTGAATCTTTCGGCGCGCGAGTTTCAGCTGCTTCGATACTTCATCGAACATACGGGCATCACGCTGACTCGCGATGAGTTGCTAAAGCAGGTGTGGGATTACAGCGCCGAAATGTATACGCGCACGGTGGACGTGCATGTCGCCAGCCTGCGCCAAAAACTCGAAGACGATCCTAAGCAGCCGCAATTCATTGTCACTGTGCAGGGGCTTGGTTATAAATTTAAGGGATAGCAGTCTCCAGGGGAGTGCTCGCACCGATCGTAATGATGAAATTGGGCATCAAAGAACGCGCTTTTATGGCCGCAATAGTAATCCTCGGCACGGCCGTGGTCATTGTGCTTGGCGCATTGCAGTATAGATGGAGCAATCAGGTAAGCGAGGCTACCAGTATACGACTCGCTGACAGCCTTTACATGTCCATGATCAATTGGCACCTTGATTTCTTCAGAGACTTCTCTGAAATCTGCACTTTTATGCGGGATGACTCCGAAGTCGACGCCCATGCGGACTGGAGTCGATATGCACGCCAGCTCTCGGACTGGAAGAAATCCACGGCACACCCTGAACTCGTTTCCAAGGCCTACATATTGAATATGGCAGAAGGGCAGGATCACAAAATTTTACAGCTCGATCCTGCAAGCATGAGTTTTAAATCCGCTGACTTTCCTTTCAGTTGGGACGAATTTCGACTGGAACTGCGGGCAGCATCTTCGGAATTCAGCTCCTTACCTGATTTGCGCTCCAGGGATTCGCGCTCTGAAGACGGAGCGGGAGAATTCGCCGGTCGATTCTATTCGAGCGACCCTTTGCAAGACTGGCGATTCGAACCTCGAATACCGGCACTTGTCCGTCCACTGATGCGCGCTCAGAACGCCACTACCGCGAGTGGTTACTCGGGAGAAGTAGACTGGCTCGTGATCGTACTGAATCGCGCGACAATTCAGGATCAGATTCTTCCGAGTCTGGCGCAACGGTATTTTCAAGGCACCGACGGACTCGACTACCAAGTTGCCGTAATCACCGGAAAGGACGCTAAACGCGTCATGTATTCGTCCGATCCGCCCTTCGGTGCGCACGAAATCACCGATGCCGACGGCAGGATGGATATATTTGGGCGTCGCCAAGACAAGCTTTCCGAATCACCAATCCGCATTTTCCATGCCCCCTCCGAAAAAAAAGGGCCGGCAACCTCAGTAGGAATTGCTTGGTTTCTTCTGCTCTCCGATCAAGACGATGAACAGGATTGGAGTCTTATTGTGCGTCATCGGAGGGGAGGGGCTCTTGGGTCGTTCGTGGCAGATTCGCGCCGCCGAGATCTAACGTTAAGCTTTGGCGTCCTCTTTTTGCTGGTGATTAGCATGGCGATTCTGATTAGTACGAGTATTCGCGCGCAACGCCTTGCTAAATTACAAATGGATTTTGTGACTGCCGTTTCGCATGAATTGCGAAGTCCCCTTACCGTCATCAGTTCCGCTGCGGAAAATATTGCTCAGGGGGTCGTCGAAGGAAAAGAGCAGCTGGAGCAATATGGGTCGGTCATCGGTGCCCAGGCGAAGAAGTTGTTCGAGATGGTCGAGCAAGTCCTTCTTTTTGCATCGACCCGCGAGGGACATCAACGCTACAATCTGCGGCCACTGGAAGTCTCAAGCATCCTGGAAGCCGCGCTCTCGAGCACCGCGGAATTGATTCACGCGGCGGGGTTCCGTGTGGACCAAAAGGTTCCATCGAACCTGCCTCAAGTCCTGGGCGACTTGCCGGCCCTGTCGCAGTGTTTGCAAAACTTGATTACAAATGCGCTAAAGTACGGTGGCGGAGAATGTTGGATCGGCATTGATGTGCGACACGTGGAAAATGGTCTTAGCGCGAGAGCGATTCAGATCAGCGTGACGGATCGAGGCATGGGAATCGATGCCCATGATTTGCTTCATATTTTCGAGCCATTCTATCGAAGCGCGACTGTCGCGGCGGCACAAATTCACGGCACGGGACTCGGCCTTCCCTTGGTTAGAAGCATTACGGAATCCATGGGAGGCCACGTATCGGTCACAAGTGTCTTGGGTCAAGGAAGCACGTTTACGATGCATCTGCCTTGTTTGAACAACGCCGCCCGCGAAACCAGTGCCAAAGGAGCGGAGGCTATCTCCTCCTGACTCGGAGGTAACGTTTTAAGATTCCCCAACGAAGCTGGTACTCCCTCGTATTCTCGATACGCAGTATCCGCCTCACGTTAGCACTTTTTCCAAAACCATTCGTCCTGTCGAAGAGCTCTTTTTACAACATCCTTACAAGGCTCAGCGCTCGTTCTGGTGTAGGTTTTCAAATCAGAATTTTGAATTGCTCCGCGTTGCAGCATGGATTGGAGAGGAAAAGAGAATTTTCCATTGCGCGATCCCGTGATGGTTTCTCGAAGGAAAACACGAAATGCGGCCCCTTGCCAGAAGGAGACTCTTATTCACAGCCTCAAGCCCGATGTCCGTTGCCATTCTTCTGGTTATGACTCTGCTGCTTTTGCTTCCCAACGTGAACCATGCGGCGGCGGGAGGAAGGATTTTCGGAACCGTTAATGACCCTACCGGCGCCGTGGTTGCTAAGGCGGTCGTCACAGCGACCAATACCGAGACGGGCGTGCAGCAAACTGTGGTTACCAATGATACCGGCACGTTCTCCTTCCCGAGCCTGCCCGTTGGTCATTACAACCTGGATATAACGGCCGCCGGGTTTCGCCCCTATCGTCGGACAGCCATAACCCTCGACGTCAACAGCTCGTTGCTAGTGGACGCCGTCCTTGAAGTGGGTGGGACCAAAGAGACCGTCACTGTGGAAGAATCAGTGGTGCAGGCGGAGACGAGCAGCACACAACTAGGCGAAGTCATCTCGGGCAAAAGCATTGCCGCCCTGCCACTGAATGGCCGGAGCTATACTGATCTTCTCGCACTTCAACCTGGCGTCGTGCCCGCCACGACGATTACCGCCCTTACGGTTCAGGGATTAGGGCAGAGCGTGTTTTCCCCCTCGGGAGATTTGAACCCAGGGACACTGTCCATCCACGGCCAGCGAGAGTCCGCCAACGGTTACATGGTGAACGGCGCGGATGCCGAAGAAACCGGAAGCATGGCCGCTGCCATTATTCCCAACCTTGATTCGATCGCCGAATTCCGAATCCTTTCCGACAACTTCGACGCGGAATATGGGAGATATACGGGAGGTCAAATCAACGTCATTACAAAATCCGGCGCAAACAAATTCCACGGAAATGCCTTCGAGTTCCTGCGAAACACGGATTTGGACGCCCGCAATTATTTCTCGCCCGCGCGAGGCACATTTATTCAGAATCAGTTCGGCGGCACTTTGGGCGGCCCCATCGTTCGGAAGAAAGTCTTCTTCTTCACAGACTATCAAGGCACCCGGCAGATTCAAGGGACGGATAGTGGCCTGATATCTGTGCCCTCCATGCAAGACCGCACCGGCGACTTGTCCGACCAAGGGAGCTCGTTTGCGACCACGGCAACCGCAAATGGCCAGCAAGTCCAGGAGCCAACCACTGTGAGTGGCTTTTATTTTGCAAATCTACTGTCACAGAAACTAAATTATGCGGTTACTCCGGGTGAGCCGTACTATTTCATGGCCGGTGAAACCAATCCACTGATGCCCGGCACGGTATACGCTACTAATTGCACTTCTTCAGCGCAGTGCGTTCTTCCGAATGCAACGATACCGCAGAGCGCATGGTCCGCTCCTGCACCGAATTTGTTGAAATACATTCCCGAGCCGAATCTTCCGAACAATGAGTTCTCGACATCGGCGTACAACCAAATTCTCAAAGACGACAAAATTGGCGAGCGCGTCGACGCCGATACACGCTGGGGCATGATATTCGGCTACTACTCGCTCGATAACTATTCGCTGAACAATCCGTACCCAACCGCGCAAGGAGGCGCCAATGTGCCGGGGTTCAACGGCCTCTATACGGGCCGCGCGCAGCTGGCGATACTAGGCGACACCAAAACGATTGGAACAAGCGCCGTCAATGAATTCCGCGTCAGTTACACGCGCGACGCGAACGATTTTGGCAATCCGGATGGCGGACTGGGTGTCAGCCTCGCTTCGCAGGGCTTTGTAACCGGCGAGGGGACGCTGGGCATCGTCCCGCTGGCTCCGGAGAATCAGGGCGTCGAAAACGTTTTCTTCAATAACTTTACGATTGGTTCCGTTCCCGACGAGTTCTATCAAATTAACAACGACTACGAGGTGAGCGATGTTTTTTCCAAGGTTGTGAGAAGCCACTCGATCAAATTCGGGGCCCAGGTCGATTACGACCAGATCGACACCCATCCTTTCGCCGACCTGAATGGCAGCTTTAACTTCTACGGCACCGAGACCGGTCTCGACTTCGCGGATTTTCTTCTTGGCATCGCGAGCCAATATACGCAGAACGATCTTAGAGCGTTCTATGGACGCAACAAATTCGTGGCTCTCTTCGTCGAGGATAGCTGGCGATTGAAGTCAAACCTGACGTTCAATTACGGCTTGCGCTGGGACCGCATCGAGCCCTGGTATGAAAAATATAATAACAACATTACGTTCATCCCCGGCGAGCAGTCTGTCGTATTTCCCACCGCACCCACCGGCATCGTATATCCCGGCGATCCGGGAGTTTCGCGAACATTGTCGCCTGCTGGAAACCGGGACTTCGCCCCGCGCCTGGGATTGGCCTACTCGCCCAACGCGCGGCCCGATTCTCTGCTCGCCAAAATCATCGGAGGCCCGGGTAAAACAAGCATCCGCGTCGGCTACGGCATATTTTATGCGGCGATTCCGGGAGAAACCTTGGGATTGATCAGCGACAACGCTCCCTATGGATTTACCTACACCAGTCCCGCGCCGCCTCTCTTCACCACCCCTTTTGTTGACGCCGCAACGGGCAACTCCGAAGGCCAGCGCTTTCCCGCGCAGCTCGCTCTGCTAAATGTATCGCCAAGCAATCCGGACACTGCCATTAACTTTTCCCAATTCGAGCCGATTGGCACGATTCCCGGCTATAAAACCGACAACAGTATTCCCTACACAGAAGAGTTTATGGTGTCTTTGCAGCGCCAAATTGGAACCAACACGCTGCTGAGCATAGGTTATGTCGGGAATCAGGCGCATCATCTTCTCGTGCTCGAGGCAGCCAATCCCGGCAACCCAGCGCTCTGCCTGAGCCTGAGTCAAGCTGACGAGGTAGCGCCCGGCTCTGCGACCTGTGGTCCCTTTGGCGAGAACGGCGTATACACCAGTGCTTCCGGGCAAGTCATCAACGGAACACGGGGACCTCTGGGACCGGCCTTCGGCAGCGTCAGCTACCAGACCACGATCGGAAATTCCAATTACAACGCCCTCGAGGTCAACCTGCACCACACCTCCAGGCGTGCCGAGCTGTTCTTTAGCTACACTTACAGCAAAGCCATCGATCAGGCTTCCAATTTTGGAGAACAAGTAAACCCGATCGATCCGAGCCTCAGCCGAGAACTGTCCTCCTTCGACATGCGCCAAAATTTTGTTGCGAGCTACACGTACCGATTCCCCTTTGAAAGCCTCTTTCGCGCTCGCAACCGCTGGACGGAGGGCTGGTCCATCTCTGGAATCACGCGCTACACCACGGGCTTCCCGATAACCTTTTACAATTATGCAGATACTTCACTGCTGGGAACGCAAGGAAATGGCGTGAACAACCTGGCCGTCGATAGTGTGGACTATTTAGGTCTCCCGCTGGATATCAATCACAACCCTCGCAATGGACAGCCTTACTTCAACCCCCTGGCCTTTGGTTTGCCGACCCTCGGCTCCGTGGGCAACGCCTCCCGCCGGTCCTTATCCGGGCCGGGGATCAACAACTATGATTTAACCGTGCAGAAAAATCTAAAGCTAACCGAATCGAAAGCCCTCGAAATGCGTCTTGAGGCTTTCAACGCCTTCAACCACGCGCAATTCTACGGCCCGACTGCAGTGGACGGCAATGTTAACAGCGCAACCTTTGGCCAGATCGTCAGCGCCGCTCCTCCTCGACTCGTTCAAATCGCCGTGAAAGTGATCTTTTGATATGCGACTGACCCCTGATGCGACCGCGGTTCAGACTGCGGATCACCAACGCGGCCTTCAAGGCGCGCTGCGCCCTGGTTGTTTCTTTGTTTGAGAGTATGCGGTTTTCTTCGAGAGAATGGGAAAGGTCCGGAGATGGGCTCATTGGGCGTAGTCGAACAGGCTCACGAATCCGTAATCCACGTGAAATCGATGATGTCACGCCGGGATTGTCCTCAACGAAGCCCATCTCGATTTCCTGATAGCCGCCGACCATGACGACCCCCACCATTACGCCCGAAGTCGCCCGGCTCGCGAATTTCGTCAATTCAAAACTGTGCCAGTGAGGGCGAATCTGCTAGATGTCGTCCGCCATCTCACCGCTGATCCTCATCGGCAAAGTAGCCAGCGGACCATCTAGCCTTTGCGCCTGGCTGAAGCATGCAATCGGCGGCCCAGGCGGCTGATACGCGAAACGACGAAGGTGTCCTCGCCGTCTTAGAAAGGGGAGCATCAAAGACGGATTCTTCGAGTTGGAAGATAACAAGGTGAAATTATGAAAGCTCCTTCGCTGTGGGAATGGCTAGCAGCTTGCGCCCGCATTACGGCAATTCTGGCTGTCGTTCAACCGTACATTACTTCAGCGCATAATCCGGCCGGCGGCGCATACAAGATTTACGTCGCAAACGAGCGTTCCGGCGACTTGACGGTGATCGACGGAACTGACTTCAAAGTCATCGCCACAATTCCTGTAGGGAAAAGGCCGCGCGGAATCCACGCCAGCCCGGATGGCAAGACGCTATATGTGGCCCTGAGCGGTACCCCTATTGAGCCGCCGCCGCAGCTTGACGAGCACGGCAATCCGATTTTTAAAAGGCATGAAGACGATGACAACGACCTCAAGGCAGACAAAGCTGCGGACGGCATCGGGCTAGTCGACGTAGTCCAGAATAAATTCCTCCGTAAAATCCCTGCTGGCTCCGATCCGGAAGAGTTTGCCGTGAGCGCGGACGGAAAGCAGTTATACGTCTCGAATGAGGACGTGGGAACAGCAAGCGTTCTCAATATTGTAAGCGGAAAAGTCGAGCACATGATCGTGGTCACCCGCGAACCGGAAGGCGCTGCCACTTCACCAGACGGAAATACCTTTTACATTACATGCGAAACCGGCGGCGACGTGTTCGTGATCGACGCGAAGCGTTACCAAGTGATCGCCCATTTGAAGGTGGATCCAAGACCGCGCAGCGTCGATTTTCTTCCTGATGGGTCGCGCGCGTTTGTTCCCTCTGAATCGTTTGGAGAATTGAACGTCGTCGATGCTGTGCATTACAAAGTTCTGAAAACGATTAAGCTTCCTGAACACACTCGGCCAATGAAGGTCCGCGTGGCCCCAGGCGGAAAAACCGCTTACGTGAGCGGCGGCCGGTCGGGAACGATCATCGCTGTGGATACTTCGACCTACGAAGTGACAAATGTAATCAAGGTCGGCGCGCGGCCTTGGGGAATTGCCATTTCGCCCGACGGAAAATATCTCTTTTCCGCGAATGGTCCCTCGAATGATGTCTCCGTCGTTGATCTTCCCACGGCCAAGGAAGTTGCACGGATAAAGGCAGGCCAAAGTCCCTGGGGAATTGTGGTTGTGCCGAGTGCGAATTAAACCCGTGGCAAGTGCGATTTGTTAGCTGGCGGGAATGTAAATCTGCTGCGCCGTGATGCTCCTGGTAAAACCTTGCTTGAACGCTCGTGCTCGAACCACTTTCGGTTTCGTTAGGTGCAGTGGCGCTTGATAGACCGGGTCTGAAGTGGTTGGTTCGCTCCCATCGAGCGTGTAGTGGATAGTCGCGCTCGGCTCCGCGTCCGCCAGAGTCACCGTTATCTCCTTCTTGAAGTTACCTCCGGGTGGAGAAATCAACGGCGGATCGAGAACCGGTGGTCCGGGCAGACTGTGAATCCAGTCGCGGAGGAGCTCCACCGAAGCACTGTCAATCGTCATTCGCGCGAGTGGCGGCATCTTGAACGTATCAGTCGTATTCACTCGCATGAACAGAATGGATCGCCAGATATCGTTGGGCGCAATGATCCGGGGCCTGTCAATACCCTCATCGAGCAGCACCGGGCCGTCAATCAGCCCTTGCTTCGCAAGTGGCGTATAGTACCGCGCATCGAACATAGCGACGGTCCCGCCCGGCCGGTGGCATTGAGAGCAATTCACGTCGAGAAACGATCGCGCGCGGTCTTCGAGGCTTCGTGTCTTGTCATTCGCCTTTGCAAGCTTCGGAAACGCCGCCAATTGGGATTCCTGAATCGGGGGATCGAATAGTCCAATATGATTCCACGCGCGTAATTCGTTGTCAGTCACTCCCGATGGGTAGGTCATCTCGCGATTCAGTTGCCGCGACTTCACGCCCAGGACGCCACCCGCGTTGGATGTGTGGCAGGTGAGGCAATCCTTCCGGCTCGGGTAATACCATGTTTGCGTCTGCGTGCCGGAGGCGTTTTTAATGGTTATGTTTTCCATGAGGCTGGTAGTTAGCAGATCGGCGTCGCTGTCGTCGGGCCGCCATTTGTAGACAACGCCGTACACGCCGCCCTGACTGTCGCGCACAATAAATCGCGTTTCGAGACGCCGTCTCACGGCTGGATTTGTCTCATCGGTCGGCAGGTCAAACTCCTTTATGAATACCGTCCCGTTCGGGAATTTCCACTCTCCTTTGGGTGAGAACCTAATAGTTCCTTTTGGCAGCGATATCCAACGAGTCTTGATCGCTCCGTCCGACCAGAAAGGCACAATGGGTTCGTAGGGGATCAGGTTGGGGTTCGGAGTTAGAGTACGGACATTTTCGAACGCTCCCGTCTGCGAGAGCAGCGGAGGAAATTTGCCGCTTGCGAGTTCCGGCATGCTCAAATACGGTCTCGAGACCGGTTTGAGAACAAGGCCATAAGGCCGCGCCAGCTTGTTTGATGCTCTTGAGTATTGAATCGAGGTGACAGCAAGTGCAGCCGCAGCCAGCATCGCGACCAGAGCTAAACTCGAAACCCTCTTCGCGAACTCTGTGAATGCCCAAGCGACCTTCTCAACCACAGCCTGATTGCCCCCCGCAACAAATCCTTCCAGCTCTTGACCGCCCAAGGTACTCGCGAGCGCGAATTCAAGCCGGCATCCAAATGAGATGCGATAACGACGTTCTAGAGTAGTCCGAATTGGGAGGCACCGCCAACGTCATGAGCCCTTACCTGGAGTCACTGTAGTTGACAAAACCGGCCCCAAGGAATCTCCCCCGGTTACGTTCGTCGTCCCGGAGAAGCGTTCGGGATGGAAGAAACGCACTCGGGACAGAAATCCTTCGTCGGGCGATCGGAGTGGTCCTTCTCTCCCGATGGTCGCTCAGGACAGAAATCCTTCATTGGATTTCTGGTTAACAATAAGACCCCCTCCCCCTGCCTTCTTTCGTAAGTGTTGATTACAAAGGGTTTTAAGCCCTGTGTTTTGGAAGTGCGGATTCTAAAAGGGTTACAGGCGCGTTTTTCGGAAGTGCGGATTCCAAAGGGGTTAGCATGGGCGCGTGTTGAAAAGTTTGAATGTTGAAGGGTTGGAAGGTTTCTAAGGGACATCAGGGGCGAATATGCATTTCCATGGGGAAGAGCAACGCACGAGCGGGGATAGCGTAGGCGAAACATATATAATGATAGCATGGATTCAGATTACTGTTAAGCTACAGTACTCTGGTTTTACCATTCGAATGAGACGCGGGGAAGTCGAGGAATTAGAAGGGGTTGGAGAGAATTTTGCAGTTTGGTGAGACGGTTGGAGCTCAAAGTGGAAAGAAGGGAGGGGATCTCGGAACGCGGCTGCTCGGGTCGTCGAATGGACTAGAACGAGGAAGTAGTAAGAGGTGCGGGGTGGGGAGTCGAAAGTAGAAATGCGAAATTGGAAATACGAAATCGGAAATCAGGGAGTCCGACGAGCAGCCGGAAATGCCTAGCAGGCCGACGGTTAACAGTCGATAGCCAACAGCGGACAGCGAGAGAGAAGGAAGGAATCGCCGCACGCCGACTTCCCTCAATGCGCACCCGCTCTGCCAGCTATTTACAATCCCTCCCAATTAGCGTATATACACAAATGTGTTCTCTTGGGACGCCCACAAGGCCCTGAACAACCTCAAGAAACACGATGTCTCGTTTGAAGAAGCCGCGACGATTTTCGTCGACCCCGACGCACTCGATTGGGACGATGCCGAGCACTCCTACTCGGAGCAGCGCTCTAAGCGCCTGGGCTCGTCGCTCACGGGCAGAATTCTCATCGTGGTGTACACGCAGCAGAGGTTAAAACATGGCCAGGAACTCATTCGCATCATCAGCGCCCGCCAGGCGACGCGAAAAGAACGCCAAGCCTACACCGGATAGCAAGCTCGACTTCTCGGACATCCCGGAATCGACAGCCGCCGAGCTCCGTCGCGCCCGCAGAGTCGGCCGCCCCGCGACAGGGCACGCCAAACAACTTATCGCGATCCGCATCGCGCCAAAACTTCTCCGCAAACTCCGCCGCATGGCCGCTAAGAAATCCAAACCCTACCAAACGCTTATCCACGAGCTCCTCGAAAAATCCGCCCGCAAAGTCGCCTAACCTCGCCCGGCAGTGGCGAAACAGCCGCCCCGGGAAGGATCTCGTGAGGTGCAACCACCCGCCGTCTCTTCTTTGGCCCATGCTTGGTTGTTCCGTTCTTCGCTTTACGTTCGCTTTGCGGTATGATGGTCTTAACTAAGTCATGAGAAACGAGCGCACCCTTCGCATCGATCCACGGGACTTCATAATGCCGCCGTTTCTGCTATGCCCGAAGTGTGAGGCGGAACAATATGGCGTGTTGAGCGTCAGCGATATCAGGTGCGTCCGCCGCTGCCGCGCCTGCTGGCACACGGCCACGGTCTACCTGCCCAAAATCAGAAAGAAAATTGTCTACGTCGACCAATTCGCGTTTAGCAACATCATGAAACTGCTAAGTCCTGAGGTGAAGGGACACGAACGAGCTTCCGCCGAACCATTTTGGAAAGAGCTATTTGAAATACTTGACGTCGTCTGTCACCTGCAACTGGTGGCGTGCCCAGATTCCCGCGAACATCAACACGAATCTTTAGCTTCTCCTTTCTACAAGGGACTGAAAAATACCTACGAGCACTTCTCCGGAGGGGTCAGCTTCCATGACGCGGAGACGATCAAGATCCGGCAGATTGCCGACATGGCAAGGGCCTGGCTCAAAAACGAGCCACCAAAATTTGACTTTGACGCCGAGTCGATCAGTTCCGGCAGGCTTCATGAGTGGAGCGGCCGTATTTTTGTCACTGTAGATGGCGTTCTACCAGGCACCGTTGACGATCTCCGCACAACGCGGAGCATGACTCACCAAGCTCTTCAAGAACTCTTCGAGCAGTGGCAGAGAGAAAAAAAATCCTTCAAGGAGGTTTTCGCGCTCGAGAAAGCCGCATATGGCCCAAGCCTAGTCCAAATGTATGTACGGGACTGCTGGAAGCGGGAGCAACTGGCGCTTATGATCATGCGCGGCCAGGCTCCAGCACTAGAGGATGTACTGCCGTCTCGGACGGAGAATCTTCTGACAAGTTTGCAATTCATGTTTCAGCAGGAAGTTGGAAGAGAAATGGCGGACGAGAAACTCGCCGAGTTCTTCAGGTCAGGTGCGATCAACGAAGTCCCGTTCAATCTCATCGCCGCTGCTATGTTTGCCTCGCTAGCAGCGAAAGCTGCCGCCGGCCAGAAAGAAATTCCGAACCAAGGCACCGCAACGGACATAAACATAGTGTCAACTCTATTGCCCTATTGCGACGCCATCTTCGTGGACAACAAATGCAAGGCGCTGTTACAGGACATTCCGAGAGACTTCGGACTGCCATATTCCTGCAGGGTCTTTTCGCCAAACACTGGTGCGGATTTTCTTCGGTACCTCACAGAGATAAGGGATTCGGTGACTCCCCACCACCTGAGAATGATCGAAGAAGTGTACGGCCCAAACCTGATGAAGCCTCAAGGCGGCATCTATGGCGTGGGAAAGCGCAAGCGAGCAGCCGCTGGGAGTTAATTGGGGACGGCGCGGAGACGGGGAAGGACGGGACGATTTCTATTACAGCAGCGCGTGCTACGCCCCTGGGTTTCGGTGCTTATTTTCCCGGGAGGCGGGAAAGGCCATTCTGTCCCCGAAACTCCGAATTCGTCCTCAGGAGAGGAGAAATCCGCACCGATCATGGAAAACAGCACCGAGAGTTCAAACGAAATGCCGGACGAACTCCACAAGGGAACGATCGGCGAGATCTCCGAAAACCTGGGCACACTCTTCAGACATTTCTTGCCCGCTATTCTGATTTTCTGCGCGGCGAGGGTTGCATATCCCTCTTGGTTCACGGGCCTGAACGCTATGTCATGGGCCTACCTCTCACTACTTGCGGCAATAGCGTTCGCCATTGGGAATACGTGGTTCTCGATCAATCGGTACGTAGTCCACCAAGCTGTCGACTGCTTGTCTTGGCGATTCGGGCTTGAGGGACCAGCTAGGCGGGGCGGGGCCGAGTACACGACCGATCTAGCAAAATATGTCCGCGAGGCGGTCGTCGAGATAAGAGTGCCACCTCGCGCTCGTCAGCATGTGGCATTCAGAGCATCTTCAGTACTTCTCGTCTACACGCTAGCCGAACTGTTGATGCTGATGTTGGTCGACAGCGAGCCAACTTCGCCGATATATGGGCTCCGAGCGAGGCTACTCTTGGCGTCCTCGGGGGCGATTCTCTTTGGAGTCGGAGTATGGCAGAACGTCATCACCCGACGGATAGACGCCGCTGTGTTGCATAAGGATCGCGTAGTCTAGCCGAGACGGCGGGGTACGCATATCCTCATCCCCGATTCAATCGTGCTCCCGCTAGGCCACCCATTTCATCATCGGATTCTTCCGCTTGTTCGCGCAGTCGAGTAGATAGAGATCGATCAGTTCTGGCAAGGAAGTCTCGTCTCCTCGGCCCGTCCTTTGAAACAGTCCACAGCTTCCGGACTCGAATGGATGCCCACGGCCTTTTTCTCGCCCGCATGGGGGTTCTTGATCCCTTTCCATCTGTATTAATCATTTACGGTTATCTAATAAGATTACATCGACTTTTTCTTTCCACTTCTTCCCGCTGTCGTGGTATTCTCTTCTCGACGACTCCCCGTCCTACTAAGGACGGTTCGGGCAATCTATATGATTGCCCATTTTTTATGGTTACTTCGCCCCTTCTTGCAACGCCCAAGCCTAGGACGATTTTCTATATCGATGGCTTCAACTTGTATTACGGTGCCGTCCGCCAGACACGCGCGCTCAAATGGCTTGACCTCGCTCGATACTGCACGCTGCTACGGCCGCACGACGACATAAGGCTGATCCGATACTTTAGCGCGCTGATCTCTGGCTCGACCCGCGTGAATCAGGAAACGTACCTGAAAGCTCTGGCCACCAGGCCGTTAATAGAAATTATTCTGGGAAGGTTTAAAACCAAGAACGTGAAATGTGGCGTGGCTGCTTGCACGATGGCTGGCAACAAGTGGTATTTGATGCCAGAGGAAAAGCGCACCGACGTGAACATTGCCGTGTTTATGCTAGACGACGCTTACCGCGACCTGTGCGACCAATTTGTTATCTTCAGTGGCGACTCGGACCTAGTGCCAGCGGTAAATATGGTGCGGCAACGATTCCCGAAAAAGAAAATCATAGTTTATGTCCCTTCGCAGAACCCCGTCCGCGGCGCAGCGGTCGAACTTCGCACCTCGGCACATGCCAATCGTACCCTACCTTTATTGCTGCTCTCTAAGTCGCAATTCCCGGACACAATCCCTGACGGCGCCGGAGGTACGCTAGCACGTCCCAGGACATGGAGATAGGCGCTGGGAGGCATCGGGTCGGGGTGCTTTGCGCCCCCCCCATCCTCAATTCAATCCCGCTCTGCCGCTGGGCCGCCCACTTCATCATCAGCTTCCTCCGCTTCCTCGCGCAGTCGAGAAGATAGAGATCGATCAGCTTGTGGGATCGCATTCCGTCCGCAGAACGTTTGCAACGCTCTTGAAAGGCAGCTATGAGGACGTAAAGACGGTCCAGGAACTGATGCGGCATGCAAGCAGCAGATTGACGCCGGGCGTGTAGGCACAGCCTTTGATCCCCGCTAAGCGGGCAGAACATCTTAAGCTAGTTGGGTGAATTTGGTTGTATTGATTCAGCCGGCGGCAGAAACGGCACATGGTTCTTTATGGTCCCACACCGAGGGGCAGTCGCTGGAGGCCGCAGTCGTTGTAAGTAGCTGAAATTATGGAGCGGCCTATCGGAATCGAACCGACACCTGAACCTTGGCAAGGTTCCGTACTACCACTATACTAAGGCCGCTCAACGACACATCTTTTTATAACACGCGCATAGGTATAGCTACAAGCCTTCCGTGACGCGATTTTAGCCGCAATGTTATGTTCGCTCGCCAGCGTCAAGATATCAAGGTAACGCGTGCGGACTTGACCACGGGCGAGCGCTTTTGCCGATCCGCAAAGCGATCGGCTTTCTCTTTATCGGTATACACGCGGCCAAATTTCTCGCCGTCGGCGTAATAGACGGTCACCAAGAAATGATGGTGTTTGCGCCGCTTGTCCTTGTTGAAGTTCGTACTCTCTTTCTTTGGGGATTTTTTCGTCGCAGTTTTGGTCACAGAGGCCATCCCTATTTTATGTCGTGGAGTACTCAAATCACTATCTCAGGGTAACGCCACTCGCGCAAGTACCGCTATCGATACTAACACCACTTCCCTTACAACAGATTTAGGCAAATCGGAAAACTTGCAAGGCGCCCGGCACTCATCTCCAGTCCGCAGCCGCGTTCGGCCGGGGCTTTTCCCCGATTGCCCTGAAACCATCGGAAAGCCAAATTGGACCACCTCTCATGCCTGCGTTTTGGGCCAAAAATCGGGGCAATTCGGCTTCTTCATCTACTACCGCCCCTAGTCGTCGGGCAACATTCTTTAAGAGATGTTGTCCCCCATGAAACTTTTCCAGTCGTTTTTCGTCTTAACCTATGAGGCCAACGATAGACTGAATGTGGCGGAGATTGAACATGATAACAATTACGAAACACCCGCCCTTGGTGGAAGACCTGCGAAATCATTCGCAGGAGCAGATTGCTGAATTGCGCATGCTGCTTCATTCCGGTGCGCCTTCGCGGCCTGATCCGCGGCGGCCCGGCTTCTTTGAAGTCGAAGGGCGTTCTAGCGTTTATTACGTTTTCAAATATCCTGCGGGAACGAAAGTAATGCTCATTGGCGTGTGGGAACGCGAGAGCGATCCCGTGGCGGAGCTTGTGGCTTGCACTTGTCCAGCCGCCTGATTTTCAAATCTCCCCAGAATATCTAGGAATCTAGATGGCGCTCCGGCTCGGCCGGGGCGCTTTTTAGTCTTCATCCAATTCCAAGGCCGCCGAATTGACGCAATAACGCAGTCCCGTTGGATTGGGGCCGTCGTCAAATACATGCCCCAGGTGGGCATCGCACCGGCTGCACTTTACTTCCGTGCGAGACATACCGTGGCTGGCGTCGGTTTCCGTTTCGACGGCCTCGTCGTTCGCCGGGGCATAGAAGCTGGGCCACCCGGACCCTGAGTGGAATTTGGTATCAGAACGAAACAAGGGCTGGCCACAACATACGCATTTATAAACCCCCGGAGTGTCGGTGTCCTCATACTCCCCCGTGAAAGGCGGCTCAGTTCCCTTTTGGCGGGTCACGTAGTATTGATTCGACGTGAGTTGCTTCTTCCAGGCCGCTTCGTCTTTGCGGATTTTGTCTTCCATGGCTCGCCCCTGCTCCTCCATGCGTTGATCTCTGCCCTGTTCCATATCGGTATCAGATTCGCCTCACTGGGTTGACGATTCTTACTCGCATACAAAAAGCCTCGATACAATGGGATTCTAACTCGAAAACAGCCATGCCGGAAAAGCTCGAAAAACGAGTATCTGACAATCGCGGGACCCGCAGAGCGAAAATCGCCCGGCCTGTGCGAGTCCGTCCCTCGGAGCCGCGCGACGATCACTTCGAAGATCTACCTATCAGCGTCAATGCCTCGAAGGAAGGCATCTATTTCACCACGCGACTGCACTCGTATTATCCCGGCATGCGCGTTTTCGTCACTTTTCCTTATTCCTCGCCGCACGATCCCATGAACTGCGAGTATGTGGCGCAAGTCGTTCGCGTGGAAAAGCTGGAAAACGGAAAAACCGGCGTAGCCGTCCACCTGAAGATGAGTATGAATATGAATGCGCCGGGTCCTGCGCGTTCGGGCCAGCGTGATTGAAGCTGTTTGCAGGCATTCTGTCTCCCTCATAAAGTCAAAGGAAGCGCGCGAAAAAGCGTGGTTGACAGCGGCTGCGATTTTCTTTATTTTCTTACTGTGAACTCTCGGGCGCATCGCCACCACCATCATCACGGCCACACGCCGCGCCCGATGAGGTGTGCATAGAGTTTCGCAACACAAAGCACTCATCGGCCCGCTGGCGCAGAAAGCCCCAGCGGGTTTTTTGTTTTTAACATGACTTTTCATCGTCGGCTTTCCGGCACTTTCAGACAATAGGGATCGAGGAGACAAGCAGCATGAGCGGCGCGCAACTTAAGATCGACTTCGATAAATCCGGCGGGCTTGTTCCCACCATCATTCAAGACCACGGCACTGGCGACGTCCTCATGCTCGGCTTCATGAACTCCGTCTCGCTCGCTGAAACACAGCGTTCCGGCGAGGTGGTCTTCTTTAGCCGCTCGCGCAAGAAGCTTTGGAAGAAAGGCGAATCCAGCGGACACGCCCTCAAAGTGCGCGAGGTTCGGGTCGATTGCGACGCCGATGCCCTGCTCATTCGCGTCGAAGCCGTTGGCCCAGGGGTGTGCCACGAAGGCTATCGCAGCTGCTTCTTCCGCAAACTAGAAGCCGACGGCGCGGCCCAAATCACCGACGAGCGCACCTTCGAGCCAGAAACTGTTTATCCACAAGAAAAACAATGGAAACAGGAGAAAAAAGCATGAGCTGTCTCAAGCTCGGCATCCCCAAAGGCAGCTTGCAAGATGCCACGCTCGACCTTTTCGCGCGCGCGGGCTGGAAAATCACGATTAGTTCGCGCAGCTACGTCCCCACCATTGACGATCCCGAAATCGAATGCCTGATGGTTCGCGCACAAGAAATGGCCCGCTACGTCGAAACCGGCGCGCTCGACGCAGGCATCACCGGTCACGACTGGGTCGTCGAAACCGGCGCCGCCGTCGACGAACTTTCCGAACTCGTTTACGCCAAGCAGCGCCTCGCGCGCGTGCGGTGGGTTCTCGCCGTCCCCGAAGATTCTTCGATGCGCGATGTCCGCGACCTCGAAGGCAAGACTATAGCCACCGAAGTCGTCCAAATCACCGAAAAATACCTGGCGCGCCATGGTGTGAAAGCCCGCGTCGAATTTTCCTGGGGCGCCACCGAAGTGAAGGTTCCGCAGCTTGCCGATGCCATTGTCGAAGTTACCGAAACCGGCTCCTCACTGCGTGCCAACCGCTTGCGGATTGTCGATACTGTTCTCGAATCCGCTACCGTTTTCATCATGAACCGAGCTGCGTCCGCCGATCCCGTGAAGCGCGAGAAAGCCGAAAACCTTATCCTCATGCTGCAAGGCGCGATCGCCGCCGCCAGCAAAGTCGGGCTGCTCCTCAACGTTCACCGCGACGATCTCAGCGCCGTTCTTGGCGTCTTGCCGGCCCTTAAGAAGCCGACGATTTCGGCTCTCAGCGATCCCGATTGGGTCGCCATCAACACCATCGTCGAGGAAGCTGTCGTCCGCCAAATCTTGCCGAAGCTGAAAGCCGCCAAAGCCCAAGGCATCGTCGAATATCCCTTGAACAAGATCGTGCTCTGATGCGCATCCTGAAACTCACTTCCGCCGTCGAAAAGAATCTCCTCCGCGCGCGCCACGAACGCGATCGCGCGGCGGAACGCATCGCCGCAAGGATCATTGCCGGTGTCCGCGAACGCGGCGACGTGGCCCTCTTTGCCTATGCCAAAAAATTCGACGGCGTAGATCTCCGCCGTGGCGGCGTGTGGATCTCGCAGCGCGAAATCGACGCCGCGCGCAAACAAGTTAGTGCGGAATTTCTGTCCGCCGTTCGCCATGCGGAACGGAACATCCGCCGCGTCGCCGAAAAACAACTACCGCTCCCCTGGTCTCTCGAACTCGAGCCCGGCGTCGCCATCTCTCAACTCGTCCGCCCCATCGAGTCCATCGGCTGCTACATCCCCGGCGGCGGCTTCGCCCTCGTTTCCACGCTGTTGATGACCGTCATCCCCGCGCAAGTCGCCGGCGTGCCGCTCATCACGGTCGTTTGCCCTAAGCCCAATCCCGAACTTTTCGCCGCTGCAAATCTTCTTGGGATCACGAGGATCGGCGGTGTCGGCGGCGCGCAAGCCGTCGCTGCCCTAGCCTATGGCACAAAATCCATTCCGCGCGTCGACAAAATCTTCGGCCCCGGCAATCGCTTCGTTACCGCCGCCAAGCAGCTTGTCAGCAGCGATTGCGCCATCGATCTTCCCGCCGGCCCCACCGAAGCCGTCGTCCTCGCGGCGAAGGGCAATCCGAAATGGATCGCCGCCGATCTTCTCGCCCAAGCGGAACATGCGCCCGATGCGGGCAGCTTTCTTGTAACGACAAACAATAAGCTTGCCGGCGCCGTTCGAGATGAGGTCGAATCGCAGCTAGCGAGTCTCCCACCGGACAATCCTGCTCGCCAATCTCTGCGCGACACCGGCGCAATCTTGCTTGCACCGTCTCTCGAAGCCGCCTGCATTTTTTCCAATCATTTCGCGCCGGAACATCTCAGCCTCCCGCATGACCCAGCAACCCTGCTAAAAAAGATCTCCACTGCTGGCACGGTATTTCTCGGCTCTTGGAGCGCACAGCCTCTCGGCGACTATATCTCCGGAAGTAATCACGTGCTCCCGACAGGCGGCTGGGCGCGCATGCGCGGAGGCCTCTCGGCGGCCGATTATGTGAAGTGCATCAGCGTGCAGTCCATCTCGAACAAAGGCTTCCAGCGCCTCGCAGATGCCGCCGAAACTCTGGCAGAATCCGAAGGCCTGCTCGCACACCGCAATGCGGTAAGGATTCGCCGATGAAGCCCCAGCTCCCAACACGCCAGGCCATTCTCGATCGCCGCACTTACGAACCTCCCGGCGAAGGCCGCGCCGACAAACTACGTCTAGACTTCAACGAGAACACCGCGGGCTGCTCGCCAAAAGTCCAGCGCGCCCTCGCGAAACTCACGCCGAAACTGCTCTCGATGTATCCCGAGTATGACCGCGGCACGCGCCGTCTAGCCCGTCATTTTCGCGTCGTGCCAGAAGAACTGCTTCTCACTAATGGCGGCGATGATGCTCTACGCCTCTTCTTTGACGCTTTTGTCGATGCGGGGACCACCGCCGTCATCTGCGAGCCCACCTTCCCGATGTACCGCTACTGGGGCGAAATCGCCGGAGCGCGGCTCGAAGTCCAGCGCTACAGTGCCAACATGGAGTTTCCGCTGGATGGCGTCCTCCAGTCCCTCGCCGCAAAACCGCGCGTTCTCTTCGTCTGCAATCCCAACAACCCCACCGGCACTCTTCTACAGTCAGTAACCATCGAAACAATTCTGCAAGCCGCCACGCACACCGCCGTCGTCCTCGACGAAGCCTACGCTGAATTTTCAGGCGTGACCCTAATTCCACTGGTCAACCAGTACGCGCAACTCTTCGTCGCGCGTACTTTTTCCAAAGCCGCCGGACTCGCCGGCCTTCGCCTCGGCGCGGTCATCGCTTGCGCCGAATCTCTTACTGTGCTTCGCCGCGCCACAGCTCCCTTCCCCGTAAACGTTGCCGCTCTCGCTGCCGCCGAAGCCGCTGTCGGCGATTCCAGAACGATGAAACTCTATGTGAAAAGTATCCTGCGAACTCGAGCCTGGTTTGCAAACGAGCTCCACAAACTCGGTGTAAAAACCTATCCCAGCGCTGGCAATTTTCTGCTTGCCGACTTCGGTCCACGCGGCTCCGAAATGTGCGCCCAGTTGGAGAAACAAGGCGTCCTTCTCCGCGATCGCGCGAAAGAGATCGGTCCCGGCTTCGTCCGCGTCAGTATCGGCACACAAAAAGAAATGGAGCGCTTGCTGAAACTCATCAAGCGTTACCGCTGAGGGCCAGGCTCATGCCACGCACTGCCACCATTCATCGCAAAACAAACGAAACCGACATTCGCCTCAAACTGAATCTCGACGGCCGCGGAAAATCGCACGTTTCCACTGGTATTCGCTTCTTCGACCACATGCTCGATCTTGTCTCGCGCCACGGAGCATTCGATCTCGAAATCACGGCGAAGGGCGATCTAGACGTCGATCAGCACCACACGGTCGAAGACGTCGGCATCGCTCTCGGCGAAGCCGTTCTCAAAGCTCTCGGCTCAAAACGCGGCATCCTTCGCGCCGGATATTTCTTAATGCCCATGGACGAAACCCTCGCCGCCGCCGCCGTTGATTTGAGCGGCCGGCCCTACTGCGTCATCCACGCAAAAATTTCCGCCAAACGCGTAGGTGATTTTCAAACCGAGCTGACCGAAGACTTTTTCCAGGGATTCGCGCAGTCAGCTCGTGCGAACGTCCATCTGCGCGCTCTTTACGGCCGCTCTTCGCATCATCAAGTCGAAGCTATCTTCAAAGCGTTCGCCCGCGCGCTGCGCTTCGCCGTTTCACGCGACAAGCGCCTCCGGAGCGTTCTTCCCAGCACGAAAGGCCTTCTATGAATGTCACCCTCATCGATTACGGCGCGGGCAACGTCGCAAGCGTCGAGCGGGCACTCGCGCGCCTCGGCGCGGCGACGCGACGCTCCGATTCGCCGGAGTGTATCGCACATGCTGAAGCACTGCTTCTCCCCGGTGTCGGGCATTATGCCTCGCTTATTCGTGCGCTCGACGAACAAGCTCTTCGCGCTCCTCTCCTCGCTGCTATTCAGCGCGGCGTGCCCTTTCTCGGCATCTGTCTAGGTTTGCAAGCGCTCTACGAATCCAGCGAGGAAGCTCCCGAACTTTCCGGCCTCCATCTTCTGCCAGGTTCCGTTCGTTCGCTCCCTACCACCGTCAAACTCCCGCACATGGGCTGGAACCAACTCAAGCTCTCTCGCCCGTCTCGTCTTCTCGAAGGCGTCCCTGCCGAAGCATATTTTTATTTTGCCCACTCCTTCGCCGCCGCCAACGCCAACGGCGAAGCCGCCGCTCTCTGCAGCCACGGCGCTGATTTCGCTGCCGTGATCGAGAAGAAAAATATCTTCGCCGTGCAATTCCACCCCGAAAAAAGCGGCGACCCTGGCGCAAAGCTTCTTCAGAATTTTCTGAGGCTCGCTGCTTCATGAGCCTCGCCCATCGCATCATCCCTTGCCTCGATACGGACGGCGTTCGCGTGGTTAAAGGCGTCAACTTCGTCGGCCTGCGCGACGCCGGGGACCCCGTCGCTCTAGCCGCCCGCTACAACGCCGAAGGCGCCGATGAACTCGTCGTCCTTGATATCGCCGCGTCTCGCGACCGTCGTCCCACCTTTCTCGAAACCATTCGCCGTGTCGCCGCCGAACTAGCCATTCCGCTTACAGCCGGTGGAGGTATCCGCACTCTCGACGACGCTCGTTCCGTTATCCGCGCTGGCGCCGACAAAGTCACCGTCAACACGGCCGCGGTCGCTCGCCCCGAACTAATTGCCGAACTTTCTCGCGAATTCGGCGCGCAGGCCGTCGTCCTCGCCATCGACGCCAAGCGCGCGGACGATCACTGGGACGTCACCGTCCGCGGCGGGCGCGAATCCGCCCGTCGTGATGCTCTGGCATGGGCGCAAAGGGGCGTCGAGTTCGGCGCCGGCGAAATTCTCCTAACGTCGGTAGATCGCGACGGCACGCAACTCGGTTTCGACGTACCACTCACCGCCGCCATTTCGCTCTCCGTCTCCGTCCCCGTCATCGCTTCCGGTGGCGCCAAGCTCCCCGAACACTTCGCCCAAATCTTTTCCGAAGGCGCAGCCGACGCCGCTCTGGCCGCCTCCATCTTCCATGACAACGTACAATCCATCCGTGAACTCAAAAACTTTCTCTCTTCCCAAGAGATCGAGGTTCGCCTCCCGTGTTAATTCCCTGCATTGACTTGCAATCCGGCCAAGCCGTTCAGCTAATCCACGGCCGCAAACGCGAACTCGCCGTCGCCGACGTCTTCGGCCTCCTCGAAAAATTCAAATCCTATCCCTGGCTGCATTTGATCGACCTCGACGCGGCCATCGGCACAGGCGAAAACAATGCTCTCGCCCGCCAGCTTTGTCTTCGCGCACGCGAGCGCTACAAGCTGAAGGTTCGCGTCGGTGGCGGCGTTCGAACCGTAGCTCGCGCCGCAGAAATTGCCGAATGGGGCGCCGACCAAGTTATCATCGGCAGTGCCGCCTTTCGCGAAGGCAAAATCAATCTACGTTTTCTGGGTAAACTCGCGAATAAAGTTACGCGGCGAAAAATCGTCATCGCCCTCGACACCGCCCGAGGCCGCATCACTATCCACGGCTGGCGGCGCCGTCTCGCACTGCGTCCCGAACATGTCATGCCGCAGCTCGAACCGTTCTGCGCCGGCTTTCTTTGTACCGACGTCGACCGCGAAGGCACTATGACCGGCGCAAATCTCGATTGGTTCCGCAAACTTCGCGCCACTACCAACCACCCCATCATCGCCGCCGGGGGCATCAAAACCCGTCGCGAAATTTCCGCCCTCGAAAAAATCCACATGGACGCCGCCGTCGGCATGGCCGTCTACAAGAATCGTCTTCGCTAGTAGGTTCCCTGCTCTCACCTTTTCCTTCTCTGTGATCTCTGCGGCCTCTGTGTTAAGAAAAACCTTAAGCCAATTCGAATTTGATCCGTCAGCTGGAATTCTCGCCAGATTCCCTTTCAAAGTTGCGGTACCATACGCAACCATGCGCAAAACAATCCTTCTCTCTCTGCTGTTCGCTATCTTCGCGTGCCCAAACCACGCCCAAGACAAGCCTGCCGATGACTCGTTGCTGTTCACTCTCAAGCCGCTCGGCAACAATGTCTACGCGGCCATCGACAAGCCCAAAAGCAGCGCCGGCTCAAACGCTGGGTTTGTGATCGGCGACGACGGCGTCGCGGTAATCGACACGTTCGAGGACGCCAAAGCCGCGGAACAGCTTCTCGCGGAAATTCAGAAACTCACCAAGCTGCCCGTGAAATTCGTGATTAACACGCATTACCACCTCGACCACGTCAGCGGCAACGGCGTCTTCGCGCAAGCTGGCGCCGTGATCGTTGCGCAGAAAAACGTACGCGCGTGGATTCATCCCGAAAATCTGAAATTCTTCGGCGCCAACATCAAGCCGGAACAAAAAGCCTGGATCGACGGCCTGGTCGCGCCGAGCGTCGGCTACGATTCCTCGATCGATTTGTATTTGGGATCGCGGAAAATTTTGGTCCGCAGTTATCCGGGCCATACCGGCGGAGATTCCGTCGTAATTATTCCTGACGCGCAGGTCGTCTTCACTGGCGATCTTTTCTGGAAGAAAACGCTGCCCAATCTGATCGACGCATCAACGGATAAGTGGATAGAAACCGATACGAAACTAGCAGCCGAATGGCCGAAGGCCACGTTCGTCTCCGGGCACGGTGACGTGGGGGCGGCGGACGATGTGCTCGATTTTCGCGGCTATCTCACGAACTTACGCGCCGTGCTGGCTCAGCCCGTGAAGGATGGTTTTATGGGTGACGCGCTGGTGAACGTTGTTCTTCCGGGCTTGAAGGAAAAGTACGGCGATTGGAACTACTTCGATTACTTCGCAAGACGCAACATCCTGGATACCGCCAAAGAGCTGCGCGGTGACAAGCAGGTTCCCCAACCGGGGGCGGAATAACTTGCGCGCGAATGACCGGAGAAATTTGCTTGGAGAGCTCGCCGATTTCGGAGCATTTTTTCTTCGCGGAAGACGCTATCGCAAATAGGCGTCCGTGATGTATTGCTGCACCATGCGCTGCGTATTGAAGAAGGAGCCGTTGATGGCGATGGCGTGCTGCATGATTTGGACGTACAGCCGCGGCTCCTTGTAGAACATCGGAAGAATGACGTTCTCTAATTTCCAGTAGAGCGATTCCGCCTCTTTGGTGTTGTCCGTGACGACGTCGGCTGGATCCATCGAGCGGCGCGGCTCGCCAATCGACCATCCGGTAACGCCCTCGATGTGTCCTTCGGCCCACCAGCCGTCAAGGATGCTCAGGCTTGGAACTCCGTTGAGCGCCGCTTTCATGCCGCTCGTGCCGGAAGCTTCGAGAGGAAACTGGGGCGTGTTGAGCCAGAGGTCCACGCCGGAAGTCATCTTGCCGCCGAGATCGAGATTGTACTCATCCAAAAAAACTACTGGCACGGCTTTTCGCAACGCTTTCTTCGCGTGGAAAATATGGCGGATGATGTCTTTGCCGCCGCCATCGTTGGGATGCGCTTTGCCCGCATAGATGATTTGAAAATGTCCCGCGTTTTTCGCGATCTGGCGCAAACGGTCCAAATCAGAAAGGATCAAGTCCGCGCGTTTGTAGCCCGTCGCGCGCCGCGCAAACCCAATCGTGAAAACTTCTTCATCCAGATGCAGGCCGGTTTTCTCGCGCACGGTTTCGAGAAGTTCGTGCTTGGCGATGAGATGGGCGGACCAGACCTCTTCAGGGAGGAGGCCGAGAGCGCTTCGAAGGCTGTAATTGTCTTCGCGCCATTGCGCGATTTGGCGGTCGAACAGCTGCTGAAATGCGGGTGAAGTCCAAGTTACCGCATGAACGCCGTTGGTAATCGCTTCGATCGGAACCTCCGGAAACATCTGCCGCGAGGTGACGCCGTGCTGTTTGGCCACGCCGTTCACATACGTGCTGAGGCTGAGGGCCAGATACGTCATGTTCAAATGCGCGCCGCCGGCCGCGGCTTCCTGCAGATTTGGATAGTTCTGTTCGGTTTGCAGAGAGCGTTTTACGAGCTCCGCGACGGAAGCATCTTTCAGGTCGAAAAATTTGCTTTGCTGCGGAAAGACACGCGTCAGGTATTCGATCGGGAATCGGTCGTGTCCTGCGGGCACCGGCGTGTGCGTGGTGAACATGCATTTCGCGCGGACTTTTTCGATGTCTTCGCCGTTGATTGCGGTTCGCCCCGCTTTGATGGCTTCTTCGCCGAGCAATTCAAGCGAGAGGAGCGCGGCGTGGCCCTCGTTCATGTGATACCGCGTGAGATCTTCATACCCCAGGGCATGCACCATGCGCACGCCGCCGATTCCCAGCAGGACCTCCTGGCATAACCGGTAATAGGAATCGCCGCCATAGAGCCCGCCGGTGAGGTTGCGGTCCCATTCCGCATTGGAAGGAAGGTCGGCATCGAGAAAATAGACCGGCACTTCAAAATCGCGTACGCCTCTAACGTCATAGCGCCAGGCCCGAAGTTCCACGCGGCGATTTTCCAAAGGCACCGTGATGCGCGCACTTTCTTCCTTGAGAAAATCCTCGACGTTCCAAAATACGGGCTCCTCCGTTTGAGAGCCGTCTTCGGCAAGATGTTGAGAGAAGTATCCCCTCCTATAGAGGAGCGAAACGGCCACCATAGGAAGGCGAAGGTCCGCGGCGGCGCGGATGGTGTCCCCCGCGAGGACGCCCAGGCCGCCGCTATAGCTGGGCATGGCGTTGTCGAGCGCAATCTCCATCGAGAAGTAGGCGATGAAGCGTTTAACCGAATTGGCGTGCGTGGACATCTCCTCGTTTCTCCGATAGGCGCCGTCCTTGCATCCTTGCAAGGAAAATGGGCAACGATTGACCTTTAATTGTCGAGGAAACGCGGCGCTCAATCAAGCAACTAGAGACTGATTGTTGCCATGTGCATTCCGTTCCGAGCGCTCTGCGCCTGAACTACGGCAGAGCCGGGCAAGCATGGCCTTACGCCAGTTTCAAACTAAGAGACATAGAGGGATGCCTGTCCCGCGATGCCATTTGGTCAGTTCCCTTTCGCCTGGGGCGCTTCTGCTAGTGCGGCGTGGGCCTGGGGCGTTGCACGAGTCAGCAAATCGACATACTCCTTGTAAAACTTTTCCTTGTCGAGATCTTTTTGGACTTCAACGAGGGATTCGCCCATGCTGGGTTGCTGGCCGGGGACCCAGGTGAGCGTGTCGCCGTAAGAAGCGCCGTGGTCGACTTCCACATCGATGTACAGCTTTTGCCATTTGGTGATGATGCTGGGGTCGAGCCAGGAGACGGCGGCTAATTCGTCCCAGAGAACATTCGGTTGGGCATATTTGGCGACGTACTGTGCAGCAGGAGAAGGACTCTTGGCAATTTGGTCGATGAGACTTTTTTCCATGCGCGTCTTTACGGAGATGTCTACGGTCGTCAAAACGAAGCGGGGCCAATGGGCATGTAGTACGGCGTGAGTTGCTTCAGGGTCCATCCAGAAATTGAATTCGCGCCGCGGAGAGAAGGCGAATTCGGGATCGTCCGAGGTGGGATTGATGCTCCCGCCCATCACGATCAGTTCTTTGACAAGCTCGGGAAAATGAGGGTCCAAGGCAATCGCCAGGGCGAGATCGGTCATCGGGCCGGCGGCGTAAATAGTGACTTCGTGCGGGTGCCGATGGACCATGCGGACCATAAAATGCGCGGCATCCTCGGCCAAAGGCTTGGTTGTGGGGGCGCCTTCGGGCATGGGGGGAATTTCGTAAGGCCCATGGACGGCGTGGCCATGCGCAAAATTCCACGCACCTTGATAAATGATCTTGCCGTAGAGGGTTTCCCACTTGGCGATGTATTCCTTGGAGCTAACGAGAGGAAAGACGGCTCCGGGCACGACAGGGATGTCGGTGCGGCCGATGATTTCGAGCAGGCGGAGTGTGTGTTGGACTTCTTCGTCCCGCCAGGCGTCTCCGGTGAGGACAGTGACGCCGAGGACGTCGGTCTCGGGGGAATTGACGAGGGCAAGGATGGCTTGCATGTCCGTGCCGCCGGGCCCGGCTGCGTCCTGATCGATAATGACCTTGCGCTTGGTTTGCGCGTTAAGAGGAAGAACGAAGAGGAGGCTGAGCAGGAAGAGCAGAGCGGCGCAGTGACGTAGTGGAAAAAGCGGATTCCTCGCTTTGCTTGATTTCATAACGACGTCGGCTCCTTGGGCCCGGGTAGACTTGGCGTGATGAGCGACCAAGGCTCGGGAGAAAGGAGCCGAATGATGAAGATTATAGGCTGTGATTTTCATCCGGGCTATCA
>JBARJI010000087.1:0-4176 GCA_049800195.1 Candidatus Acidiferrum sp. | reverse complement strand
TTCGTCAGAAGTGAGGATGTGCATGTCCTCATTGTCGGGCCGTGGGTTTCTCCGCGCGGTGAGCCTCTGACTTTCGCTCTCTCCGTCGCTGAGAATTGTCGCGCCGCGCGTCGGGCCGTAACTTGTGGTCAACGCTTCGGATGTTCCGAGATCGTTTGAATATCCTGCTCCGTGTCGCATATTTCCTCCGTTGAAGTGAAAATCAAAACTCTCCGGTGTTCCTCTCCGAATGGTTCTCATCGCTCATCCTCGGGTGAATTGAACCTGCCGGAGATCGTGAACGAGCCGCTTATCCCTTCGTCGCGCACAACGGCGCCGCGCGTCTCGCGGTTGATTCGCAAGCGAAGAGAGTCCGCCACGTCGTAGTGCAACCTGAATTTTGCGATGGTCATGCGGCGAACGACAATTTTCTGAAACGCTTCGATGGCTGCGCACAGTTCGAGCCATAGCGTGATAATTTTCACCGCGAGATGCGTCAGACTGCGTTCGTCGCGTTCGCGTTCTTTCGCGGCTGCCTTCGTCTCGGCCTGTGCTTCGGCAATGTCTTGGCTCTGCGCCTGCCAGCTTTTCCACTCGGCAATCTGGCTTTGCCTCGCAAGGATGGCGTCGATTTGTGGTTGCATGTCGGCCAGATCATCGGTAGCCGCCTGAATCTTCGCGTGCAGGTCCGTGTTCTCCGGGTCACGGATGAGGTGAGCGCGGAGTTTGTCGAGTTTTCCTTGTTTCTTTGCAGTGAGCGCGGTGAGTTTCTTCGCAGTCTTGGCGAGATCCGCTTCTTCACCCTCTGCCGGCCGTCCGGCCATGCGCCGGCGAAATGGTTCGAGCGCCGCATCAGCGCGACGCGCTTCCTCCGCTTCGATTCCTTCGCGCTCCGCGACAAGACGCTGGATAGCTTCCACGTCGCCCGCCGCCGCCGCGGCCTGAATCTCCACGGCGATTCGCTCTAGCCTGTTACTTGCGGCAAACACCTGATTCGGCGCGAGTGCCGCGCGATGCTCCTCCGCTGCGACCGCGAGTCCGCCAACATCCGCACCGCGTAGATTGTTTTCTCTGACTGCTTTTTCGATTGATGCGAGTGTCCGCGTTCCCATGTTTCCCTCTTCTCCGTTAGATTTTTCGTTGCACCAGCTCGGGGTTGATTGTGACCGATGGCCGCGACGTGCTTGTGCCATCGGCATCGAGCCTCAAGAGCAATCGTCCCTTGCGCTCTCCCGCGACTACACCGCTTCGCCCCGCATATCGGCCCTCAGTGACGCGCACCTGCTCGCCCTCTTTGAATCTCTTCATTGCGGTAACACACTTTTGCGAATCGACTTCGCGGACAGGCAAATGATTGTCTGAGCGCACGATGCCCAACTGCCGTGCAATCTCACCCTCAACATGCCACGGTGTTTCCCTCTGGCTGGACCTTTCACCACGCCAGGAGTTCCGCGATAGTTGCCCGCGATAACCTCGACGCGCTCGCCCTCTTTGAATTTCGCTTTCATCGGCCCGCCTCAGTAGAAAATGCGAATGCCGGGTGAGAGAACTTCTCACCCGGAATCCGCGTTGCATGATTCGTTGCAAGATTGGCTCCCGAGCCTGCCCGAAGACGGCGGAACATCGCAGAGCCAGCATGGAGAGACGTAGAAGACGCTATAGATAGAAGGTCCGAACCTTTATCGGCGGTTCGATTCCGCCTCGCGCCTCCAACTCTCCCGCAGATCGCGATGTGCCTTTGTTCTCCAATCCTTCCCTATTGAAATTTCGTGAGACGCTCTCTTCCTTGCACTTTGGGGGTGCAGCCAGTAAACTCTTTCTCTTGCTTACGTTCAAAGGACGCACTCTGGGATGCTGATCGCACGGGATTATGTCGGTTACATGGCCACGGAAGTGGTGAAGCGGCTGGTGGAAGGGAAGATGATTGAGACGAGGGCGGCGGCAGCCGTGGCGCAGCGGCTGCGGCAGCGCATGATGGAAGAGGTTACGGTCGAGGACAGGTTGAACGAAGAAGTGCGGCAAATCCTGACGGACCATCAAGAAGAAATGCGGCGCACGAACGTCTCGTACCAGGAGATGTACAAAAAGGTGAAGGCACAGCTCGCGCGCGACCGCAAGCTGGTCCTGAGGTAGCCCGGAATGCGACTGAGCCGCGAAAAGATTGTTCGACTTTCCCATCAAATCACCGACGTACTGGTTTCCAGCGACGACGTGGAATTCGTCGAAGACCGCGACACAATTCGCAGGCAAGTGGTGGAGATCCTGACGGGGACCCTCCGCGAAGAAGAGAAAGCCGACCTCGAAGTCCGCAAGAAGATCACCTCGCAGAAGAAAGAAATCCTCGAAGACACCGAGGAGTGGAACGTCCTCTACCGCAAGTATTACGCCGACGAACTGCGCCGTATGGGAATTGCCGCCGCGCCGGACGACCGGCGCCGGTCGTAAGCTGAACCCCTCGCCTGAAGTTTGCTGAAAGTTGCTCGCCGCATTGCAAGAGAGATCCTTCGACTCCTGGAGCCCAAAAGACGAAAGCCAGGATTGGCTGTCCCACTCACTAGTTAACGATAACCAGCACGCCCCCCTAGTTTTTTCGTAAACGTTCATTCTAAAGGTGGATAAAGTCATTTGTTTTGTATCGGTTCTGTAAGTATGGAATTTGAACGGGATAGTGGCGAGTTGATGGGGACGGGTATCGAATGAATCGAGCGAGTTGAAGGCGCGGGTGGATTCTAACGCAGAGGGCGCGGAGACCGCAGAGAAAGACGGGAGACCCCCGCCCCCGGGGTGTCCGCTAGTTATGAAGTAAGCGCATGAGAGCAAAGGGTTTGCGGGGTTTCCTGCGTGTACGTGGGGAGGGGTAGCGGAGCGGCGGGTGGTGAATCGAGGGTAGAAGGGAGGCCGGGGCGTGGAGCGACGCCGGATCATAGGGAATCGTAGCATGATAATTACTATCTGTAAATAGCAATTTGCCATGTACTGCGTGGTTATTCTAACGAGAGGGGCGGATTCGAAAGGGGTGAAGGGAAGTCGAGAGGTTTGAGGGAGTTGGAAGCGGAGTGATGGGTTTGTTACGGCTGTGGAAATGTGTGGAAAAGTGGGGAGCGGCAGTGAATGGTGAGCGGCGAGTAGGGCGGGAGTGCCTCACGGTTTGCGAGAAACAAAAGGGCAAACGATTGGCGACCCGCGACTTGTCATGAACCGATGGCTCCGCTTAATTCTCTGTTTCCTCCGCAACCAGCAGAGGATGGCCTGCACTGGTTGTACGAGCACCGCAGTGAAAATAAACTTGACCTGTTTTGCCATATCAGAGTATACTGAGCATACTCAGATGGGGACTAATTTCGTCATTTCTCAAACCGACAAGCGGCCGATGTACCTCCAGATTATGGATCAGATCAAGCGGCGCATCGCTGCAGGAGATTGGGCAGAAGGACAGCCGATCCCCTCGATTCGCCAGCTTGCTGCCGACGTTCAGGTGAGCGTCATCACCGTAAAGCGCGCCTACCTCGAGCTCGAACGGGAAGGCGTCATCGTGACTCGCCAAGGCATGGGTTCGCGCGTTGCGCCCACACCCGGCCTTGGAGCGCGGTTGCGTGAGCAGGAACTCCAAGAGCATCTGGAAAAGGCGACGCGCATTGCGCTGGAGCTAGGCTTGCGGCCCAGGGAGCTCGTGGAACGGCTGCGGGATGCCGGCGACCGGATCGCGGAAAAGGAGACCATATGAACGATCTCGCTATTGATATGAGCGGCGTAGGTAAGACCTACCGGTTCTTCTCGCTGGAGAACATTGAACTGAAAGTGCCGCGGGGCGAGATTATGGGCCTCATCGGTCCCAACGGCGCGGGCAAATCGACGACCATCCGCATCCTGATGGGTCTGGTTCACCAGGACGCGGGCGACGTTCGCGTGCTTGGTCATCGAATGCCCGCCGAGCAGGTCGCTGCCAAGTGGGAAATCGGCTTCGCGTCAGAGGACATGCGTCTGTACGATTCGATGACGGTCGAATGGCACCTGGGATTCGTTCAATCCATTTACCCGACCTGGGACGCCGCTTACGCTCAGCTGCTGCTGAAGTGACCTGACCGGGATTTTTTGTACCAGCGGAAGTGAGAGAGAATTCACTCTGAAGGAGCGCTGGTATGCCGACAAGGAAATACAAACCGGAGCAGATTGTCACGCTGCTGCGGCAGATTGAAG
>JBARJI010000086.1:0-7724 GCA_049800195.1 Candidatus Acidiferrum sp. | reverse complement strand
CACTTCAATCTGCCGCAGCAGCGTGACAATCTGCTCCGGTTTGTATTTCCTTGTCGGCATACCAGCGCTCCTTCAGAGTGAATTCTCTCTCACTTCCGCTGGTACAAAAAATCCCGGTCAGGTCAGTACAAAGCTCAGTCTGGCACGCCACTGATTGATGGTGGTGTTTGGGCGAACAACCCGGTTGCGATTGCAGCGGTTGAGGCGATTGGTGTACTCGGCTGGCAAGCCTCTGAACTGCGGATTTTGAGTTTGGGCTGCACAACTCCACCCTTCGACATTGACTGGGGGCGGAAGCACTCTCTGGGAAAGTTCGGTTGGGCGACGAAGATCGCAGACCTATTCATGACGGCGCAGTCCGTTTCTGCAACCGGGATGACGCAACATCTGCTCCCCGACCGTAACAATCTGGTGAGAATCAGTCCCACAGTCGGCAAGAACCGCTTTGAACTCGACCGAGTGAGCGAAATTCCGTCACTCCGAGGCATCGGCGATTGCGAGGCGCGGAAAGCCCTGCCGCAACTTCGCCCTATGTTTTTCAATGCCCCCGTGCGGGAGGATTTCGTTCCGTACCGCCCAGTGAATGAACAGAAGGAGGAAAAATGAATGTATTCTGTCCGCGATGTGGTGTTATAGAACGAACGGTTGCGCAACAGATCGGAGGCAAGATCGCGTTTGGCGCAATAAGCTACACCTTTGGGAAGACAGCACTGAGGAAGGAGCCCGTACTCGGGATCCTCGCGACGATACTCGGTCTGGCAATTGGGCACTACATGGACCAGGAAATCAGCAAGAAATGTCCTCGGTGCGGTGCACTCCTCCAGATTACGGGCCTGTTGCCATGACGAAAACCAGAAGCAAGAGGCGGTTCAGAGGCGGTGCCAAGGTCCGAATCATCAATCCTGGGACCATCGGAGTTGTTCAGCAAGGTTCGGACGAGCCGGAATCGCTCGGCGAATATTGGCACAAGATAAAGACCGAGTTTGGTGAGCAAGACGAACCCGGTTGCAATCTTGAGTTAATCCCGACTGCGCAGGGCTGATAGGTCTACCCCGTGAACGTCCGCGCTCTCAGTGTGTAGATTTTTGCCTTCGCGAACGCTAAACTCCAATCAGCATGTCCGAGAAAAGATTTAATCGAAGAGTTGCTGCGCTCCAAAAGAAGCTGGATGCGCTCCAGTTGTTCGTAGCATTTGTAAAGAACCATCCTATCCTCTATGACTACACGGATGTGGGCCAGTACGAGGGAACGTCATATCTTAGGTTCGAGGAACGCGGCTACATTAAGGCGCTATGGCACAGGGAACAGGAACGACCCGTTCTGAGATTGGAACGACACATCACCGAAGACATGAACCCCGCTGACAAGGTTGTTTCCGATGACGTTTCTAAATTGTCGGACGATGAACTCGCGCACATTCTTAAAGATGGGATCAAAGTGGACCTTAGCAAGCCGCCCTTTTGGGAAGAAGGCGATGACGAGCCTTAGTTCCGGACGGCCTAGGAATCGCGCCAATCGGGCAAGCACGGCTTCAGCGCCTGCCGTGTCACATTCCCACACCTTCATGACCTTCCATATCTGAAGCTGTGCCGATACAAGAAGCTGCGCGCTAGACTTCCATCGTTCGTATCAGCACGGATCCATCGGGTTCTGTTTTGCCAGCGAGGTATTTTCGAACGGCAATTTCCTCGATCTCGCGCTCATGCGCAAGGAAAGCCGCCACTTCGTCCTTCCTATCGCCGCCGAAATGATCGTCCAACGCCTCTTCGCTGATCTCACAACGGACGCGCTTGTCTCCGTCGAGCCCCCAAAACACAACGACCTCACGGTCGAACACATATTTCGGCTCAGAGGCCGGAAATTTCAATTCCGTTCCGACGGCAGCACCCGTCTTTTCGGGAAATAGCCCTGGCATCCAGCGCGACGCCAGCGCGGCGGGGAACACCAATCGCAGCGGCGCGCGCGCGCCGTCGGCCTTTAGAACACCACGTTCCATCAGCGCGGAAACGATTCGACGAGCGTGACGGTCCGTCGCGCCGACGGCGGCTGCGGCGTCGCCACGAGGGAGTTCGCCACGATAAAGTACGGCTTCCAGAATATTGCCTGACTTCGCGGGCAATGTACCGAGCTTGATTTCCTCTTCGACCCAAAGAAGAATTCGCGTCCGCAGCTTATTCGGCTGCATTAGTCCTTCCATGAATTGCACCTGGTCGATGCACACAGCAAGAAAAAAATTTACAAAGCGCGCCAGGGCTTCCTCGCTGAGCGCGCCGCGTCCGTCCAGATCGTTACGACGTGGACTGTCGCAGTCTGACAAGTGCTTCTTGTATTCGTCGACTTTGCGCGCAAGTCCTCGTGCAACCGACCAGATGCCGCCAGTGTCCAGCGTTTCGAGCAGCATCGCGTGCGACATGAGACGAGCTACCCGGCCGTTGCCGTCCAGAAAGGGGTGAATCCAGACGAGCCGATGATGCGCTGGGGCTACGCCGAGAATTGCGTCTGTCTTGTTCAGATGCCCATACACTTCCTCGAACCGGCCGAGGAAACGCGGGACTGCTCCCGGACTTACGGCAACGTGGGCTCCTACCATGACATCTCTGTGCCGTAGCTCTCCAGGAACAACCCGGACCCTTTCCTTAGTCTTGGGGTCTTCGACCCGCAGCAGGTCGTCTGGCAAACCCTCGCAGAAACGGCGGTGGATTTCGCGGATGCCTTCAACTGTAGCCGCGCGCCCCTTAAGGCCGCCTCCATCAATCCATTCCTGAACAGCAATATGGGCTTTCGCCTCCAATTGTAGGTCGCGCTTTCGAGCGTTATTGCTATAATCGTTTTTCAGCGCTCGCTCGATATCGACCGGGTGAGTGTCGTGCCCTTCGATGAGGTTGCTGTAGTAGCAGTTCATCGCCCGCACGAGGTCGGCAAGCGAGGTCACGAGACTTTCGGGCAAGCTCCTTCGAAAGCCGGCTGCCTTTTGCGCAAGATCAACAGCGAGGTCGGTGAGAGCACCACGGTGACGGGAGTTCTCCCCGATTAAGAGAGGCTCCATTTGGTAGGTCGTTTCCTTAGCGTCTCTGGCCGCTGGAATGTCCGCTTTAATGTCCGGTTCTGTCTTCATGTCAAGTATATGAATATCATGGTTTTATGACTATTAAAAGCAATATTCTGTCCTCTTAAATGTCCGCTTTAATGTCCGGTTGACACAATCACCCGACACCCAACGGGTGGCGACAAACTATAGGCAAGAACCCGTTCCAGTCTCGTCTCTTACGTAGGTCGGATTGAGCTTAAATTTGTCAGTTTCGACGTCGAAGTGGTCAATTTCGAGCACCTCCACAACAAATCTCCTTCCAGGGCGGCGCTCAATCTGGACGATTATGTTTAGAGAATCCGCGATGTTTGTCTTGATCGCGCGGTAGGGGATCTCGACGCCGCTTTGCAATACGCATGTCGTGAACCTAGAAATGCCTTGAGCCGCAGAGTTGGCATGGACCGTCGATATGGTTCCACTGTGGCCGGTATTGAGAAGTTGAAGGAGATCGAACGCTTCGCCGCCGCGAATTTCTCCCAAGATGATTCTGTCGGGACGGTGGCGTAGCGTCGCTTTGAGAAGATCGCGGATTGTCACAGCGGGTAGATCGTTTTGTTCGCGGCGGGCTTCGAAGCGAAGGACATTCTCTTTTTGAATCTGTATCTCTGCGGTGTCCTCTATCAAAACAATACGCTCGTGGTTTGGAATGAACTCAGTCAACACATTGGCTAGAGTCGTCTTTCCACTTGAGGTTCCCCCACAAATGAGGATGTTCTTGCGCTGAGCCACGTAATTCTCCAACTGGGCGGCGAGTTCGGGCGTCAGCGTTCCCACTTCAATGAGGTCCTTCATTTTGAATTTGTGGGAGTTGAATTTTCGGATGGTCAACGCTACGCCGTGAATGCTGCACGGTGGAAGCACGGCGGCAACGCGGCTTCCATCTGGCAGTCGAGAATCGAGGATCGGCTTCGCTTCCGAAATATCGTCGCCTAGACGCCTAGCAATGTTTTTGACAGCAACGAGCAGAGAGGCTGAGGTTAGCTTCACGTCCGGTACCGCCTGAAGGTATCCGGCTTTTTCAATGAAGATCCGCTCGGGTCCGTTCACCATGATCTCGCTGACGTCCGGGTCGAGGATGAGATGCTCGATCGGGCGAAGAAACGGAAGGATGAGTTCGAATCCATTCATCAGAGTTCCTTGTCCTGAAGCTGAAAGAAATAGTTCTTATTTACGTCTCTGTGGTTTGGTTTCAGGTAGCAATACATCGGCGGCAACGGACTCACGCCATCGTAGGCCAGCGTGATGGACTGAGCGTTCTTCAGTTCCGTGAACGTCTTCGTGTCGAATCGGAAGTCCCGCTGTTGGCTGTAGGTCTTGGAGGTGCTGATGTGCGCTTTGTCGGCAACCGGCTTGCCCGTGAGATAGCTGACTTTCGAATCGTGGCCGCTCTCCGAAATGTTGTAGTTCACTTTCCAGACGTTTTCTTGTCCGCACAGGTCGCTCGCGATCTTCGCGGAGAAGTCGTCCGTTTGCGTCAGGAAGATTTTCGTTCGGAAGGTCTGCAGCAAGGTTCGCCAGGATTCACCAGGCAACATGGACCGTAACGAACTGATGCTCTGCGTGGCGACAATAGGGATACATTTTGCCTGTCGGGAGAGACTGAAAAACTTGACAGCTAGGACGGCCATCCCAATTCCAAAAATCAGCCCTGCGAAAGTACGTTTCCCACCGCCCTCGCCATAGGCAAACGTGAGGCCACCAATTACGATGGCGACGAGGGCCAGGCCTTTGGCGATCGGGCCGGTGAAGGATTGCTGCAAAACGTTGACGGCGTTTTCCCATGGCGATGTGCCCCCGGTCTGCGCGGATGCACTGCCTGCCATTGCCAGAGCCGAACCGAGGGCGAGCGCGGCGCGACGCGCCATCAATCTGAGAATGTTCCGGTTGAGAAGATGTAATCTCTGCACGTTTGTCCTGGCCTCCTAAGGGCGTTGGTCTGACACCGCCAAGTTGCGCGGCAAGATAATCGCGCGCTGCAATTTCCGTCCAATACTTCGTGCGCTGCGAATCATAACGAGGGGCTATAAAGCTTTCGGTTTGCAGTGCGGCAAGGCAAGCTTATGGACTCCATTGTTGTTGGGGGGATCATGACCATAGGGGGAACGTCCGTCCGTTCCCCCTATGGTCATCTGGAGATTCAAAATGGAATTTCGCTGGGTTCGGGTTCTACCGGTGGCGGGGTGACCTTCCCTCCTTTCGTGATGGTCAGTTTGCGGATGGATAGCGCCTTGACCTGCCAGCTCGTGTGCGTCACCTTGGTCTTGTTCTTGCCTTTGCCGGCGTCCTTCATATACGTGCTGCTTACCAGCGTGCCTTCGACATAGACGTGATCGCCTTTTTTCAACTTGCTGGCCGCGTATTCGCCCAGTCCGTTCCACGCGACCAGGCGATGCCACTCGACCTTGCGTTGCCATGCTTCGTTCGCATCCTTCCAGGCGCTCTGGGTGGCGAGGGAAAGCACCGCGTACGTGCGGCCCGTGTTCTTCGTGGTTTTGTGTTCCGGGCTCTTTCCGAGGTAGCCGATTAATTCGATTTTGTTCATATAGATAAGACATGAATTTATCTCTTTTTTCTTGCCCCATTTTCCTGGGGCACCCAAAAGCGAGGGCTGCTGCTTCCAAAGCGAGCGGCTGCTTTATGGGAGGGACCCAAGACGACTCTCAGGGCGGAACCGGGAAAGCAGAAGGCGCGAAGCTGCCGGACGCAGGAATTAGCCCGAAGCAGTGCCCAGGAAAATGAATGGCAGAATAAGGTCGAGTTGCCGGACTCAGAAACAATCGACATTAGGAGCCGATTCACAGCAACGACCACAGCGGAAGGAATGACAGAAGTGCTGGACGCCTGTCACGCACGCGTTCAGAGCCGCCGACGCGTGGCGTCATTTTAACGAGTGGCGGAGACGCATATGCGTATCGTAACGTAGCATGTGAGAAGACGACGGATAGGAAGGCGCAAACCTCCCGAAGACGAAACTCAGTCGGAGCGGCCGCACGAATGAAGGGCGGGTGCCGCTGTGGGCGTTGGCGAGGGTCATGTGTGTTGCGAACCTCTATTGGGTCCGTTTTCTTTGGGGCACGAGAGAGAGCGAGGGGGCGTGGAGTCGCAGGCTAGCGTCTGCCTTATGGGAGGCACCCATGCTCTCTGATGAGGAACCGTGAAAGCAGAGGACGCATAGGTCGGAGCGCAGAAGAATTACCCGAGCGGTGAGCCCAAAGAAAAACGGAGCAGAAAGAAAGGAAATGGCCCTAGCTCAGGAACAGCGCGGAGAAGAGAAGACCCGAAGAACTGTCAGCGGCTCGAAGAGCGTGACCGCAGCCCCATGGAAGTGGCCGATGACGGTTTGCAGCACCGTTTGCGACGATTATTTCCGGGGGGGGCGACGATACGGCCAAAATCGTTGGATTCTCTGTTTACCACACAAGATCTGGGCCGTAGTTGCATCCAGATGTCTTCAGTGGAGTTTCCAATCCGTGCGCAGTACCAAGCATGGGACATGCGCGCGAACTAGAGTTGGTCCCGGTATTGTTCCAGTGCAATTCGGACCAATTGGCTTCGAGTTCGAACGCCGGTTTTTGCGAACAATTGTTGTAAAGAAGCTTTGACTGCGGTTTCAGAAATTTGCAATCGATCTGCAATCTGCTTGTTAGCCAAACCTTCAAAGACGAAGGAGAGCACTTGCCGCTCGCGCCCGGTGAGTTTCGAACGGTTTTGATTTGCGCCCGGCGGTTCCGTCTTTTGCAAAGCCCTCCGCAGCAAATCCTGTCCAAACAGAACCCTCCCCTCCATGGTCTCGCGGATTCCCTGAATCAAAAGCGTTGGGGAACCGTGCTTCATGAAGACGCCTGAGATTCCCTTTCGAATCAAACCGGGAATTTCAGTTTCATTCACGCCGGCCGTCACCAGCAGCACTTTCCCTTCAAAGCTCGCCTTTTGGAGGCGGTCAAGAAAATCCGCTCCCCGCTCCTGTCCCAGATCGAGGTCTAGCAGCACGACGTCGATTTCCTTGAAGGACTCTATGACTTGGATTGCTTCGACGCCAGAGCCGCAGTGCGCAACCACTTCAAATCCCGGCTCAGCTTGCAAGAGGCGCGCGACGCTCTCACGAAACAGTGTGTGGTCATCAATCAGCAGCAAGCGAATGTTCTTCTGGTCGGTCTTATTCATCAGAAGGTTCGTTTCCATCGTTGATTCTAGTCAAAGTCACGGCAAAACAACAACCATCGGCGCGAGGCTCGAATGCTAGCTCCCCTCCAAAGCTGCGCAGAATGGCGCGAGAAACATACAACCCCAATCCGGCTGCATCCGCGCCCTGCTGGAAGGGCTTAAAGAGGCCCTCAGGAGCTGTGACTCCGCCCCCCGTGTCTTCGAAACGAATCACCACAGAATCAGTTTCCACCGAAGTGCTGATAGTCAGCCGCTTCGTGTCCGTCGTCTCCATCGCCCGATGACTGTTAAGTGATAAATTCAGAAAGACCTGCGCCAATCCGTAGCGGTCACCGGAGACTAATGGCAGTGACCTGACCGGGATTTTTTGTACCAGCGGAAGTGAGAGAGAATTCACTCTGAAGGAGCGCTGGTATGCCGACAAGGAAATACAAACCGGAGCAGATTGTCACGCTGCTGCGGCAGATTGAAG
>JBARJI010000085.1:0-12510 GCA_049800195.1 Candidatus Acidiferrum sp. | reverse complement strand
TGATAGCCCGGATGAAAATCACAGCCTATAATCTTCATCATTCGGCTCCTTTCTCCCGAGCCTTGGTCGCTCATCACGCCAAGTCTACCCGGGCCCAAGGAGCCGACGTCGTTATGAAATCAAGCGCAGAGAGGAATCCGCTTTTTTCTACGCGACGGCGATCTCAATGCACCTGTTCCGGATGTAACGCCCGAGTGTGCAACTTTCCGTCGCTCTGAACGCACACCAAGTCCCCTTCCTCGATCCGCAGCAATCCGGCGAGCCATTCAGGGATCACAATCTTCAAAAATTCTGCCTGAACTTCGGAGATGCCCCGTGAGCACTCGACCATTTCCGAGCCTCCATCAGCCAGGGGAATCAACAGCATTAATTCACCCATGACCTTCAAAACCCGCCCTTCCAAGGACATTACGTTTTCCACGTCGCACCTCCTTTCTTTCTCAATAAAACTGCTGCACGGGAATCTCCGGCCAGGGACATTAGGCGCTCTATCCGTCGAGCTACTGGCCCGCTTCGGCCCGGTGAGATTCGAACTCACAACCTCCCGCTTGTGAAGCGAAGTAACCCTGTCCCACACCACGTCCAGCTTTTTAAAGTCGCACAGACTTCAGTCTGTGCCCGCCTGCCCCGGCGCGAACCGCCCCTTGCCCGTGATTCGCGCCGGACAACTTCTCGCCGAGAGGAACAACCGAGCAGAGTTGCAGGGCGATTGCCCCACATCGTGTGACAGACGAAGTAACTCTGCTCTCCACCATCCCGGCATCTCAGTAGCACAGGTACTCTTGCCGGTGCTCATCTCAGTAGCACAGCCAAAGCTTTCCCATCGCGCGGTTTATGCGAGATGAATCCTGGCTGTGCTCTTTCTTCTTCCGGTGCGAACCATCGGCCCGCGCAAATTGTTTTGAGCTTCTGTCTCTCGCGAGACAGGCGGGCTTCCTGTTCCCGCATCCCTTCCCGGTTTGCAGCGGGACGCTCTGGTGGAAGTAACGCGCACCTTCACCACACCGGAAGTTCTTTGCAGAGGGAACCCTCGACACGAGCGCGACTTTGCTCTGCCATTCGAGCTACGGCAGTTTTCACCGACGGCGGGATTCGAACCCGCAACCGCTCCACGAAGTAGCTCGTGCCTGCGCCACTCCGCAAATCCTCTGCGGCGGGAATCGCTGGCTCAGGTCGTACTGCTTGTCCGCTGCTCTGCCACTGAGCCACAGCCACTTTCATCGCTGGCAGGAATCGAACCTGCGACCCTCGGATCCTGAAGTAACCCAAGCCTTCACCACGCCGCAAACTCTTCAATCTTTTTCATTGCCTCCTTACTTCATTGCGTCCTTACTTCTCACTCGCGCACACCCGTACTGTCCATTTGCGCAACTCGCTTCCAGTCGCCAAGTCAGCGCGTCGAAAACTTCCGGGAGGAATTAGCGTCCACAGAATCGGGAATCAAGCCCTGTAACTGCAGGTGGACTCGTTCAGCGAAGTATCCGTGGACTTCGCCATCCCGGGAATTCGTCGCAACAAAATCCGCATGAGAAAAGACTTACGCCGGCCCTGCAGCTCGGACCCGTTAGTTCCCTGCTACAGTTTCATTGCCAAGAAAAAACACTTCGGCGACGAAAGGTGTTGGATCGAAACAACTTAGGCGGATTTACTGCAGTCGCGTGAAGAAGCAGTCCACGAGACCCAATCGCCTTGGTGCGGTTTCGACTTGGTTTTTATCTTCGTGTCTCATATTTGCTTTTCACGCTCAGTGAGGACCTGCCCTAGTTTGCAGCAGGGTACGACTGAGATACAACGAAAGTAAACGAACTCCGTTTTCCTGTCAAGCGTTTTTTTAAAACATGCGATTTTGGCCCATTTTTCGCGTAACTTGTTAATTCTCAAGTATCTGTCTGGCCAATGCACTGAAATAGTGCAACGGCAACCACAAATTGCAAAACCTTACTCGGCTGTTTTCAATGGCACCGCACTCAGCTCTCTTTGAGCTCCCGCCTGCCGCGCGCTCAAATACGACATGAGCTCCAGCCCGCAATTCTGCATCTCCACTCCAAACGCATCCATCTGGTTCGTGAGCAAGTTGTAACACCACACGGCTGGCACCGCGACCGACAATCCAATCGCAGTCGTCAGCAGCGCCTCCGAAATCGATCCCGCGATCACTTTGATCGCCGTCGCGTGCGCGATGTCGATACTCCGAAACGCGTTCAAAATTCCGATGACCGTGCCGAACAACCCCACGAATGGCGCCGTCGCCGCAATCGTCGCGAGTCCGCTCAAACCGCGCTTCATCCTTCGGTCGTTTCCGCGCTCGATCGCTCCAGGCTTCTTTTCACACCTTCCATCACGTGCTGGTCGGGCATTCCGTTCGGCGCAGCTTGATAATCGAGCAGACCCGCCGCAACGATGCTTGCGATATGGCTCTTCTTGTTGCGTTCCGCGAGCACAATCGCCTGATCCAGCTTGCCTTCGCGAAGCGGCTCAATCGTTTCCGCGATATATGCCTGCGATTGTTCGCGCGCCAGTCGAAACCGCAAAGCGCGGCCCGTGCTCACGCTCATCGAGCGCACAAACATGATCGCCAGCACTATCACCACTCCGTGACACAGCGTTCCCATGGAACGCCACAGTTCCAGCAAGTTCCAATCGCCCATGCGTCCCTCTCCTCGCATCAACTTCGTGCGTTCCATAGACACCGCGCCGTGGGTTTTTGTGCCGTGCCGCAGAGCCCCTTTGCTGTTCGTATGGGGAAATTTATCGCGAGGGTTGATCACGAAGGAATGGCCGCTTGGCGAGAGAATCTAGGACAATTCAACGCAATTAGGACAAATGCGGCTTCACACTTCCCTGCCCGCGGCTCTCGTCATTTCTTTTTCTCGCTCGCGCGCGAGCATTACCACCAATCGCGCGGTTTCATCGACGTCCATCGCCGTATTGTCCACGAGCACGGCGTCGGCCGCTCGCACCAGGGGCGAAACTTTTCGTTCGCGGTCGCGGCGATCACGCTCGCGCACTTCCTCCAGAACATGCGCCAGCGTCATCGTTTCGCCTTTTTCCTGATGCTCTTTCCAACGGCGTTCCGCGCGCACTTCCGGCGAAGCCTCAAGAAATATCTTCAGCTCCGCGCGGGGAAACACCACAGTGCCGATGTCGCGTCCTTCCATCACCACGCCTCCGCCTGCGCCGGCGCGCTGCTGCTCCGCAACCAGGACTTCGCGCACTTCGCCAATCGTAGCGAGCCGCGACGCCGCCTGCGCGACTTCCGCAGTACGAATCGCCGGCGTCACTTCTTCCCCGTCGAGGAACACACGGTTTTTCGATCCCGCAGCTTCCTGTTCCGGAGTGGGAGGCTTCAGTTCGATATGTGTGCCACGCGCGATTCCTTCGAGGCTCATAAAATCGTCCAACGCGATATTTTTGCGCAGCGCCTTTAGTGCAAGCGCCCGATACATCGCGCCGCTGTCGAGATACAAATATCCTAGAATTTGCGCGACTCGCTTCGCCAAGCTGCTCTTCCCCGAGCCTGCAGGTCCGTCAATCGCAATCGTCAGATTTGGCATTTGCAGTAGCACGGGCACTCCTGCCTGTGCGTGGTTTTTCTGCCTTCATTCATCCATTCGAGCTGTTCTCGGCGCATTCTTATCCGTTGCGCGCACAAATCGCATCAGCCGTCCTTGGCTGTCAGCTGTGAGCTGTCGGCTCTCAACTTCCTCAAAATCCCATGATGTTGTAGCCGCAATCGACGTAAATGATTTCGCCCGTAATCCCCGACCCCGCGTCTGAGAGCAAAAACGCCGCCGTCGATCCGACTTCGCCCGGATCCACGTTGCGTTTCAGCGGCGCGCGCTCCGTCTGCGTCTTCAGCATCTCGCTGAAATTCGCGATGCCTCGCGCCGCCAGCGTCTTGATCGGTCCCGCGGAAATCGCGTTGACGCGAATCGCTTTCGGCCCCAGATCGTATGCCAAATAGCGGACCGTCGCTTCCAGCGCGGCCTTGGCAACGCCCATCACGTTGTAATTCGGCACCACCTTCTCCGAGCCGTAGTACGTCAACGTAACAATCCCTCCGCCCGAGGCCATGAGCGGCGCAGCCCCGCGCGCCGCAGCGATCAGCGAATACACGCTGATGTCGTGCGCAATGCGGAATCCCTCTCGCGAAGTATTCAAAAAGGGATTTTTCAATTCTTCCGGCGGAGCGAATCCCACGCTGTGTACCAGCCCGTGCAACACTCCATATTTTTCTTTAATCACCTCGAACAGCCGCGCGATCTGCTCATCCTGCGTGACGTCGCACATGAATCCCGCGGCGCCAGGCAATTCTCCAATCAAATCCTTGGCCTCGAGCTCCAGCCGTTCGTTTTGATAGCAGATGGCCAGTTGCCAGCCCGCCGCCGCAAGCTTCTGCGCAATCGCCCAAGCGATGCTCCGCTTGTTCGCCAGCCCAAAAATCACCGCCGTCTTCTGCCCGTCACTCATTCGCTCCCTTTCTCCGTTTCCGCCTCTGCGTTCTCTGTGAACTCTGTGTTAAGAGAGACCTTCTGCCCCATCCTCGACGTTCGCCGTGCACCCTCAAATCCGATGAAAGGCTTTCTCGATCTCTTTCACTGAATATCGCAACACGACGGGCCGCCCGTGTGGGCAACTCATCGGGCAATCCGTCTTCGCCAGCGCGCCGAGCAGCCATTCCATTTTCGTTTGATCGAGTGGCATGTTTATCTTGATTGCCGCATGGCACGCGGTTGACGCCGCGATTTTCGCTTGCAGCGTGTCGATGGAAATCGCCGCGTTTTCGCGTTCGATGCCGTCGAGAATTTCCGTCAAAAGTTTTTCGCCGTCCCCCGGCGCGATTCCCGCGGGCACGGCTTGAATCGCCACGCTGCGCGGCCCCATCGGCTCGACTTCAAAGCCATTCGCCGCCAATTCTTCCGCAATCTCCTCGTAAATCACAATTTGCCGCGGAGAAAGCTCGATCACCAGCGGCATCAGCATCCGCTGCGCTTCCACTTTCCCAGCCCGCCGCGCATCCAAATGCTGCTCGAACAAAACGCGTTCGTGCGCCACGTGCTGATCCACGAGCCACAAACCTTCGCCGTTCACCGCAACAATAAAACTCGAACTCACCTGGCCAAGTGGTTTCAAATCGGCGATCTGCTCTGGCCGTGGAAGAGTCGCAGGCGCGCTAGCGTTCGGCGCTGCGAGATTTCCAGCCCAGTTCGACCCGGCGAGCGCCTGAGCAGCAGCGGCGGCAGCGGAAGCCATGCCGGACTCGATCGGCGCTTCGAGACCGGCGGGAAACGCAAAGCGCTGCTCAACGGGCCGCAACGCGTCCGAAGTCAGATCGAATCCGCCGTCGGAGCCAACGCCCGAACCCACGCCGATTTCTTCCATCGCGGGAATGATCGCGCGCGGAACGCCGTTAGCTGCGGCCGCGCCAAATGCAGCGGGCGAAAAAGTAGAGGCTGCTGGCGGTGGCCCAACGGGAACTCCAGCCGCGGCTGCGGCAAAGCTTGGAACGGGGCGAACGCTCATCAGCGCTTGGCGAATCGAGTCACGCGCAAAATCGTGCACGAATTGCGAGCGCCGGAAGCGAACTTCGATTTTTGCGGGATGCACGTTGACGTCCACTTCGTCGTAAGGCATTTCGAGGAACAACAGCGTGGCGGGAAAAACGGTCGGCGGGAGAATGTTGCGATAAGCTTCGTGAATAGCATGAAGAATCAGGCGATCGCGCACGAGGCGGCGATTCACGAAAATGTATATGCCATTACGGTTCGGCCGCTGCACATCGGGGCGCGAAGTGAAACCTCGCACCGTCAGCGTAGCGCTTTCTTCACTGGTTTCGAGTTCCGGCTCGGTGATGGCCGCGCGAAACGCGGCCGATGACGGCGGAATTTCGACCAGTTCTTCCATCGATTGCCGGCCAAAAAGTTGATAGATGCGGTCGGCGAGTTTTTCCGCAGGCGGACTGTTGATGATTTCCTGCGTCGGCGTGGTCAGGACGAAATGCTTGTCCGGATTGGCCAGCGCGTAGTGCGTGACCAGAGAAGCGATGTGGCCGAGTTCGGTCGTATCTGACTTGAGAAATTTCTTGCGCGCCGGAACGCAGTAAAAAAGATCGGCGACGCTGATGGTCGTACCGGCAGGCAGTCCAGCGGGCTTCACGCCAACAAGTTTTCCGCCGGCAAATTCGATGCGTGTGCCTTCGGCTTCCGATTCGTCGCGCGTTTCAAGCAGCAGCCGCGAGACCGCGGCAATGGTCGGCAGCGCCTCGCCGCGAAAGCCAAGCGTCGAGATGGAAAGCAAATCGTCAGCGGATTTAAGTTTACTAGTAGCGTGGCGCTCGAAGGCCAGCAGCGCGTCGTCATGCGTCATGCCGTGGCCGTCGTCGATGACGCGGATCATCCGCTTGCCGCCGACTTCCGTTTCGACGCGAATCGTCTTCGCGCCAGCATCCAACGCGTTTTCGAGTAGCTCTTTGACAACCGAAGCCGGCCGCTCGACAACTTCGCCCGCGGCGATTTTATTTGCGACAGCTTCCGGCAATATCCGAATTCGGCTCATGATTAGGCTGGATGCAGACTTTGTCTCTTCATTCCGACTGTTCCCTCCATTGCTTCAGCTGAGGTTCATACGCCGCAACTGAGTAAGGGGCGATTAACAATGGAGCGCTCGGAATTCTAGTTCCGCAGAATATGCAATTACACGGGATTCCTGCACCTCCTGTAGTTTCCATGGTACGGAGGGCTCTGGCGAGCTTCTCGGTCCAAATCCAGTGCTCAGCGTGGCAGTTAGGGCATTCAAAATTGAGTCTGCCCCTGAGCACAAGGCCAAGTTCCTCGTAGAGCTGCACTTGAGAGACAAATGACGGTGACTCGGCCATGAGATCGACGGCGGCGGTGGTTTTTGGAAAGGCTACGACTTCGCGCAGGGATTTTTCGCCGGCGAGGAGCATGGCGATGCGGTCGATGCCGAGTGCGATCCCGCCGTGGGGCGGCGTGCCGTAGGTGAGAGCATCGAGGAAAAATCCGAAGCGGCGGCGAAGCTGCTCCTCGCTTAGGCCGAGCGCGCGGAAGAGACGCTCTTGAATGTCCTGCCGATGAATCCGAATGCTGCCGGAGCCGAGTTCGTTGCCATTCAAAACGAGGTCGTAACCTTTCGAGCGCACTTCCCACGGCGCGGATTCGAGCTTTTCCAAATCCTCGTCGACGATGCCGGTGAAAGGATGCTGCGCGCTGACCCAAGCTTTGTCGTTCTCGCTCCATTCAAAGAGCGGGAAGCCCGTGACCCACAGAAATTTCCATTGGGTGCGATCGATTAGGCCGAGCGCTTCGCCGAGATGCAAACGCATTTGTCCGGCGACAAGCGCTGCGGCGTGCGTGCCTGCAATTTGCTGCTTCGCGCTGACAGCGGCAACAAGATCGCCAGTTTTCGCGCCGCAAGCGTCGGCAAGCTTTTTAACGTTTTCCGCGCCGATTAATTTTTCGACGGTCGAGGTTGTGCCTTCGGTTGCGAGCTTCACGAAATACGCGCCGCGTGCGCCGTTCGACTTGGCTTTTTCCGTCAGCTCGTCGAGCTGCTTGCGCGAATAGCCGGCCGCGCCGGGAGCAGCAAGCGCAAACACACTGCCTTCGATCCCCAGCTTGGTTTTCGCTTCCTCCGGAAAGCAGTCCGTGACTTCGTGCAGCTCCATGCCAAAGCGCAGGTCGGGCTTATCGCTGCCGTACTTGTGAATCGCGTCCTTGTAAAGCATGTGCGGAAACGGGCCCTGCGTCGCAATGCCCGCGACGGCGCACGCACGCACCATCACCGTTTCGATGACGTGAAAAATATCCTCCTGGCGAGGGAAAGACATCTCGACGTCGAGCTGCGTGAATTCCGGCTGGCGGTCGGCGCGCAAATCCTCGTCGCGAAAACATTTCACGATCTGGAAATAACGGTCCAGCCCGCCAATCATCAGGATTTGCTTGAAGATTTGCGGCGACTGCGGCAATGCGTAGAACTGGCCATGATGCACGCGGCTGGGCACGAGATAGTCGCGCGCGCCTTCCGGCGTCGAGCGCGTGAGCATCGGCGTTTCGACTTCGATGAAGCCGAGCTCGTCCATCGTCTTGCGAATTTCGAGAACGATTTTGTGGCGCAGCGCGAGGTTGCGATGCGGCTTCGAGCGGCGCAGGTCGAGGTAGCGGTAGCGCAGGCGCGTTTCTTCGGCGGCGTTGATTTCGTCTTCGATAGGAAACGGCGGCGTCTTCGCGTTGTTTAAAATGTGCAGCTTCGTGGCAATCAGCTCGACTTCGCCGGTAGCGATGTGCGGATTCGCTTTTTGCCTTTTCGAGACTTTGCCTTCAACCGCAACCACAAACTCGCTGCGCGCTTGCTCGGCTTTGGCGTGCGCGGCAGGTTGTGACTCCTTATTGAAAACAACCTGCACGATCCCGGTGCGGTCGCGAATGTCGAGGAACAACAAATTGCCAAGGTCGCGCCGGCCGGAGACCCAGCCCATGACGATCGCGTCGCGCCCCTCGTCGGAGGCGCGCAGCGCGCCGCAGTAGTGTGTGCGTTCGAGATTGCCAAGAAAATCCAGCACGAGTCTCTCCGGTGGCACAGACTTCAGTCTGTGCTCTTGTGTGCCATGCTGTAGTCGCGCAGCATGCTGCGCGACTACGATCTCAAACCTGCCAAGACCATGTGTCTTGCACAGGCTGAAGCCTGTGCCACAAAGGCCGGGCTGAAGCCCGGCGCCTACAACTTCTGGAGATATTCTAGCAGAGCTTGTTCGGTGAGTTTCTGTTGGTCGCTCGTGGCGAGGTTTTTGAGGGTCCACTCGCCGCTCTGGATTTCGTTGTCGCCGAGGATGAGCGCGAAACGCGAACCGAGTTTGCTGGCGCGTTCAAGCGCTTTGCCGAATTTCAGTTCGGTCGCGGGCAGTTCAACGCGGAACCCTGCGTTGCGCAAAGTCTTGGCAGCGCGGATCGCGGTGGCGTACGCATTCTGCCCCATCCACGCGATGAAGACGTCAGGCCCTTGCGCGGCTGGAACTTTGCCGCCTTCTTGCAGCGACAGGATCAGGCGGTCTTCGCCAATGGCAAAGCCGATGCCTTTAGTCGGCGGACCGCCGAGCAATTCGACGAGGCCGTCGTAGCGCCCGCCGCCGCAGACAGCATTTTGCGAGCCCAACCCGCGGGCGGTGATTTCAAACGTAGTGCGCATGTAGTAGTCCAGGCCGCGGACGAGGCGCCAGTTTTCGCGATACGCGACGCCGCGCAGATCGAGGTCGCGCTTCACGGCTGCGTAGTGCGTTTTGCAGTCGTCGCAAAGGTGATCGGCGATGCGCGGAAGCTTTTCGATGATGGGCTGCTCGTGTTCGAGTTTCGAGTCGAGCACGCGCAGCGGATTCGTCTCGATGCGCCGCTGCGAATCCGCGCCGAGTTGGTCTTTCACTTTTTCGAGCTCGGCCTTGAGCTTCGCGACGTAGCCACGGCGGCAATTATCGGCAGCGTGGCCAATGGAGTTGATGCTCAATTCCGTTCCCTGCAATCCACACTTGTCGAAGAACGTCATCAACATCTCGATGAGTTCCGCATCGATCGCCGGAGCATCCGGCCCGCCAAGGATTTCCGCGCCAATCTGATAGAACTGCCGGTAACGCCCTTTCTGCGGCCGCTCCCGCCGAAACATCGGCCCCATGTAATACAGTTTCACCGGCTGCGGCATCTGCTGCATGTTGTGCTCAATGTAAGCCCGGCACACACTCGCCGTGGCCTCCGGGCGCAAAGTAATTTCGTCGCCGAGTTGGAGTCGCCGAACCCGTTCCTTTAGGCGATCGACGTCCGCTCGATTCTCGCGGAGGCTTCTTGATTGCATCGAAGTCAGGAAAACTTCACGTTCGCCGACGAGTTCGTTCAACAACGACTGGTTCTCTGGAGTGCGCGGTATCAACCCCTTGTCGAAGGCACCTTTCCCCGACAGGCAAAACATCCAAAGCATATCAGCGAAGGATTGGAATTTCGGAAGTACTCCTGCACCAACGGCAAGATCGGGAGGTTCGACCCACGTAAGAACAGCGGTTCGATACTCAAAAACGGCCGACGGGTCATAATCCTCGAACGAAAACATCTCCTTCGAGACGACATCCGTCTCTGCACCAATCGCGCGGGCGAAGAGTTCCGTTGGCTCGATGATCGGCGAACGGATTTCGCCGAAGCCGTGTGTAGAGAACACTTCGTGGGCGGTTTGTTCGACCCGGTTCCAGAGGGCGGTGTCGGGCGGAAGAAGATCGCGGGTGCCGCGGATGGCTTGGAATTTGGATTTGTACGCCATGAAAGCCTAAGAAAAATTCTCCTTGCGCCAGCAAGACCTAAGAGAAGAGAGATTCCTCTCTACGCAAGCCGGCCGCTTCGCAGGAGCGAAGCGGAGAGAAAAGGCGTCGGCTTGCTCCGTTCGGAATGACGGCGTGGCGTATTGACCGGCCAAGCCAAGCATTATGCGCCAGACTCCCGGCGATAGATATTTTTGTACTCGACGTAACGATGGGCGTAGGCGTCGATGCTGGCTTGGTCGATGCCGGTTAGGGCGCGTTTGACTTTACCAGGGTGGCCGACGACAAGGCTGCCGGGGGGAATTTTGGCGCCCTCGAGGAGGAGCGTGCCGGCGGCTACCATGCTGCCGGCGCCGATGTGCACGCCGTTGAGGATGACGGCGCCCATGCCGACGAGGCAGCGCGACTCGATGGTGCAGCCGTGGAGGGTGACGGAGTGGCCGATGGTGACGTCGTCCCCGAGGACGAGGGCGTGCTCGTCGCGCATGACGTGGAGGACGCAGCCGTCCTGGATGTTGGTGCGCGCGCCGATGCGGATGTGGTGCACGTCGCCGCGAATCACGGTGCAGGGCCAGACGCTGGAGTCTTCGCCGATGACCACGTCGCCGATGATGACGGCGGCGGGGTCAATATAGGCGGACGCAGCGATTTGCGGGCGCTTGCCGCGGTAGGAGCGAATGTCGGGCTGGCGGCCGAGCTCGAGCGAGCCGCGCGCGGGGTCCGAGCCGGAATTTTGGCTAGTCATTGTACTTGGGCCACCCCCTAGTTTTTTGTAAGCGTTGCATCTAAACGAGTTAGCGTTCCTGTAAGCCCTTTAGATGCAGTATTTACGAGATTTTCCGTAAACACTGATTCTAAAGGGCTTAAGCTCACATAGTGCCGGCGTCTTAGACCGCCGAAACCCAGCCATTGCTGAACGAATGTCCACTTGATCGACAGCATCATAGCACGCACTCACGGCAAGCCGCTCCGAATCAGTCGATGGAGACGTTGGGGCCGGAGGAAGTGGCGCTGACTTCGGCTACGCGGGCGGTGACGGCGCGGGCCAGGGCATAGAGGCTTTGCGTGCCGGGGTCGGATTCGCCGAGGCCGGCTACGGGTTTGCCCGTGTCGCCGCCGATACGGATGCGGGGATCGATCTCGATTTCGCCCAGGACGGGGACACCGTAGGCGATGGCGGTTTTGGCGCCTTCGCCGTGGCCGAAGATGTCGATGGGCTTGTCGCAGTGCGGGCAGCGGAAGGTGCTCATGTTTTCGACGACGCCGAGGACTTCGACATTGACTTGGCGAAACATCTCGATGGCTTTGCGAACGTCGGCGAGAGCGACGGTGGAAGGCGTGGTGACGACGACGGCCCCAGTGACGGCGACGGTTTGGATGAGGGTGAGCTGCACGTCGCCGGTGCCGGGAGGAAGATCGATGATGAGGTAATCAAGTTCGCCCCACTCGACGCTGCGCAGGAACTGAATGATGACGCTATGCAGCATTGGGCCGCGCCAGACCATGGGCTTGTCGCCGGGATTGAGCAGGCCCATCGAAATCATTTTGAGGCCGGAAACTTGCACGGGGATGATGCGCTTTTCGGCCGTGGCTTGAGGCTCCTGCAGGGTGCCCAGCATGATGGGGACGTTGGGCCCGTAAACGTCGGCGTCCATGAGCCCGACTTTGTGGCCGAGTTTCACGAGGGCGAGTGCGAGATTGACCGCGACGGTGGTCTTGCCGACGCCGCCTTTGCCGCTGGCTACGGCGACTAGATTCTTTACGCCGGGGATGGGGTGGCGTTCGGGTTGCGGCATGGGTGCTGGTGGCATTTACCTAATCCTTCCCGGAGTTGAAATCGAAGAGAGATTTCTCGCTTCATTGGCCGACGCTCCGCAGAATAGGAGCGAAAGAAAAAGAGTCAGCCCGCTCCTCTCGAAATGACAGGTATCGGATGTTGGGGCGATCATGCGTTGGCGCCGTGACACTTCTTATATTTTTTGCCAGAGCCGCAGGGGCAAGGGTCGTTGCGTCCTACTTTTGCACCGGCGCGAACGGGCTTGGGCGCTTCGGCTTGCGCGGGGCCTGTTTGATATTGCAACTCCTTTTGCTGGCGCTGCTGTTTGCGTTCCATATCGCGCGCGAAAGCAGGGAGGCGTTCGGGCGGGGGTTCTTCGGCGCGGGCTGCGGCACTGGCGACGGCTGCGCGAGCTCCTCCGGCG
>JBARJI010000084.1:0-39932 GCA_049800195.1 Candidatus Acidiferrum sp. | reverse complement strand
GCCCACGAGGCCGAAGCCCCGAAGGTTTAGCCCAGGTTCGGGCCGAAAGAATCAGGAGCTTAGAGAGAGAACATGCAAATCATTCTTCAGGAAGACATCGAAAAGCTCGGGCACCGCGGTGAAGTCGTCACCGTCAAGTCCGGCTACGCCCGCAATTTTCTTTTGCCGCGTAAGCTCGCTATCGAAGCCAGCGTCGGCAACATGAAAGCTCTCGAGCGCATTCGCACTTCGCTTGCGAAAAAGACCGCCAATGAGCTCGACGCGGCGCAAAAGCAAGCGGCGCTAATCAACGGCGTCTCGCTCCATTTCACCCGCAAAACCGGCGAAAACGATCAGATGTTCGGTTCCGTCACCACCGCCGACATCGCCGAATCCCTCGCCGCGCAAAATTTCAAAATCGACAAGCGCCAGGTCCAACTCCCTGATCCCATCAAAGCCATCGGCGAATATCCCGTCACCATCAAAGTCTTCCGCGACGTCACGGCTCAGGTAATCGTTCACGTCGCCAAGGAAGAATAACCACAGCCGTTTTTTTTCTCGAAGGGGCACGGCATGCCGTGCCCTCTTTCTTTTCCAGCCATTCTCACCCGAACACCCTGCCTCATTTTTTGCACAAAGGATTTCACCCAAAAGTTTTTCAACATTTTCCGAAACGATGCACAGCCTTGCACAGTTTCTCCCGTTGACGCGTCTCTTCCTTCCGCGCACAATGCACCAACGTTTCAAGCAACAACCAGGGATAAGCCGAGTCTGAAATAAAATCTCGCGCCTGAAAATTTCAAAGTAACTCAGTCGAGCGAAGCATCTTGCGCGGCGGAAGGGCTTGTGTTACTGTAGGCGAATAAAAAGCGAATTACAAATGCACGACCATGGCCACTTCTCAAACCGCTCTCGAAAAGCCCCTTCCCAATAACCTCGACGCCGAACGCTCCGTCCTCGGCGCCATTTTGCTCGACAACAATGCCCTCAACGCCGCCATCGAAAATCTCCGCGCCGAAGATTTCTTTCTCGATCAGCACCGCCGCGTCTTCACGCAGATGATTTCGCTCGGCGAAGCTCAGCAAGCCATCGACCTCATCACGCTCACCGAAGAGCTCCATCGCCGCGGCGATCTGGAAGCCGCCGGCGGCGCGCCCTATCTCGCCTCTCTCGCCGATGGCATGCCCAAAGTTTCGAACATCGAGCACTACGCCCGCATCGTCAAGGAAAAGGCGATGCTCCGCAATCTCATTCACACCACGCATAATATCCAGCAGCGCGCCTTCGAAGGCGAAGACGGTGCCGATGCCATCCTCGACAACGCCGAATCCTCCATCTTCTCTCTTGCCGAAGATCGCGTAAAAGCAGGCCTCATCCCCGTCAAGGACATCGTCCGCGACAATTTCGAGCGCCTCGAAAAAATCTTCAAGGAAGGCAAAAGCATCACCGGCGTGCCCACGGGCTACGTCGAACTGGACAAGCTCACTTCTGGCCTGCAATCCTCCGAGCTCCTCATCCTCGCCGCCCGCCCCTCGCAAGGGAAAACCGCTCTCGCCCTCAACCTCGCCGAAAATATCGGCATCCGCGCTGGCCAGCCCGTCGCCATCTTCAGCCTCGAAATGTCCAAGGAATCTCTGCTCCAGCGCCTCATCGCTTCCGTCGCGCAAATCGACGCCCACAAATTCCGCACCGGCCATCTCAGCCGCGAAGACTGGCGCCGCATGACGGAAGCCCTCGGTACAATTTCCTCCGCGCCGCTTTGGATCGACGACGCGGGCTCCATCAGCGTCCTCGAAATCGGCGCGAAGGCCCGCCGCCTCAAGCGCGACAAGGGCCTCTCGCTGCTCATCGTCGATTATCTCCAGCTCATCACCGCGCGCGGCCGCTTCAGCAACCGCAACGAGGAGGTCTCTAGCATTTCCCGCAGCTTGAAAGGCCTCGCCAAGGAGCTGCAAATCCCCGTCCTCGTCCTCAGCCAGCTCACCCGCGCTCCCGAGCGCGAAGAGCGCGGCCCCCAGCTTTCCGACCTCCGCGAATCCGGCGCCATCGAGCAGGACGCCGACGTCGTCATGTTCATCTACCGTCCGCACTTCTTCAAAAAAGATGCCGAGCCCGACGAGCGCGAACAAACCGAGCTCATCATCGCCAAGCAGCGCAATGGCCCCACCGACAAAGTCCGCTTCGTCTTCCGCAGCCGCCTAACGCGTTTCGAGGAAGCCGCCCCCGACGCCTTCTCCCAATTCTCCCCCGACGATATCTGAGGACGGTAAACGTGTGGAAGCTCACTCAGAATTATAATTAGTGTGATATGATGTATAAATAAATGATGAAGGACTCCTCGCCAGTAAAGGATTTTCTTCGCGCTGCCGACATCGGGCGTTCCCGCTCTTCAATTCTCAACCAGATCCAATGGACCATGGCAAACCTCATTGCAGGGATAGTCGCGCTCCAGTTTGTCAAGGCAGCCGGCTGGCTTACTATCCTGTTCGCGGCACTCCTGTCGCTTCACTCAATTCTTTTTCTGATAGCCTTTGTATACTTCATGCTGAAAAGGCCGCACTCACTTCGATCCGAGACGTTCGACTATAAAATCAGCGAGCTAAACTTAAAGCGAGAGGGAGAAATTGACATCAAGACCAGCGAGTTCATCCAAAAGAGAGCAGGTGCTATCCAGGCGGGGCTATTTGAAGATGTACTAGACCCGAGTAAACTGAAAAGGTCCTCAAAGGCCGACGAGGCGAAAGGGCCGGGTAAACGATGATAGAAACTCCTCCGATCCCGATCAGAATCTACCGTGAGTTTACGAAGAGGGACTGGCCCGAGCTTCCAGAATCTGCCCAGGATGCGCTCGCTGGCTTTCTGATCGACTTGCAAAAGGATCCAGAGAATCCGCGGATAGTTGGGCGTGCGCAAAGGGATGCGGCCGGCCAGATCGGATTCGAATTTTTTCCCGGATTTACGGTCTATTGGCAAATAGTCAGAAACGAGCTCGACCCTTCGGGGCAGCCGGCTCGAATCGAGGTGCTAGCACTACAAAAAATGGGCATCGAATTCTCTGAGACCTCGAAGAATGACCTGCCCGAAGGCGAAGCTTCAAAACCGGAACCGCCGGATTCGATCGACCGAGTCCATTCGCGCAATGGCAGGCTAGGAAATCTCGCGATGTGGGGGACGCTTCACGTGAGTCGCCGGACGGGAAGAGTTAAAGGCTGGATTGTAGACTCGTGGTCTCAGGGAGGGCATCCTCATCTCCAGCCCAAGATGCATTGGGTGAGCTTCCCGGACTATAAGCTTCACCACATGCGCTTAAACATTGACTTCCACAGTACGATCGAAGTTGGCCCGGAAGACGAAGACGTGGATCCGGTTCGACTCGTTTTTGTGCATGGGACTCTAAAGCAATGGGAGCAAGAGTGGATCGAAGAAGAGAGCAAGAAAGCTTCCTGACCCATGAGCTTGTGCCAAGGAACATCCGGATCTATTACGCCCTCAGGTTTTCGTTGACTGCTCGAATCTATCCTTACCGGTGGCTCAAGCTCCAAACATACGCCGCCACGGCCTTCACCTGCTCATCCGTCAACTGCGCCCCGCCCTTCGCCGGCATCGGGCTGCGATAATTCTTCGGCTGCGGCACACCGTCCATAATGGTCTTCGTAATTCCCGCAAAGCTCCCATCGCTCCACAACCATTTCTTCCCATTCAAAGCCGGACCCAAAGGCGATCCCTGCCCGGTCATTCCGTGGCAACCCATGCACGGCGCTCCGCCCACTTCCCCGCGGAAAATCCGCCCGCCCAGCAACACCATCTCCCGCGTCGCCCCGGGCGGCACAGCAATCTTCGCGTTCGCCGCTGCACCCGCATTCGGATGCGTCCCCTCCGGCGGTTTACCCGCCGCGCCCGCTACCTGCCCTGGCGAAGCCGTCGCGCTCGCACACGCCGTTATCGACTTCTCATCGAAGGGCCCGCCGCGATACGTGATGCGGTAAATCGTCCCGCGGATGTCGTCCGAAACGTATAGCGCCCCTTCTGGCCCCACCGCCAACCCGCTAGGACGATGTACCGCCCCGTCGGGCGTCTCGACCTCTCCCGCAAATCCATTCGCGAATACTTCGCAACGCCCCGCGGCATGTTCCCCGTTCATCGGCTGAAACACCACGTTGTACCCCTTTTGGGGATACGGCGCGCGATCCCACGATCCGTGAAACGCGACGAAGAAACCCTTGCGGTAACGCGCCGGAAATTCCTTCTTGTCGTAATGCGCCATATCGTTGGGCGCCCAATGCGCCGGAAATGCCGCCGCGGGTTCCAGTTTCTCCGCGCACACTCCAATTTTCTTCCCGTCCCCGCCGTATTCCGGTGCCAGCACTAGCTTGCGCACGAACGAATCGTAGTAGCACTCCGGCCAGCCGTAGTCCCCGCCCTGTTTCAGCAACACCACTTCTTCCGCTGGCAGCGTCGCTTCCTGTTCCGGCTTGTAAAACTCCGGCCAATTCATGCGCAGTTGATCCCGTCCGTGCTGCGTGACAAACAGCCGGCCCGCATCGTCGAACGCATAGCCTTCTCCATTGCGAATTCCCGTGGCATACCGTTCCGCCGGAGAAAATTTCTGCTCCAGTTTGTTCGCGTCAAACCGCCAAGTTCCAGCGCGGGTCTCCAGCTCAACACAGGGATTAATTCCCGGCGATTTCAGCGTCCGGTTTTTCTCCTGGCAGGAATTCGTCGCGCTCCCCACGTCCACGTACATTTCGCCATCCTTATCAATAAGGAAGGGATGCATGGGATGATCGCCGCCAAGCGGCAATCCCGAAACAACCGTTTCCGGAGCTCCGCTCGGCACAATCGATCCGCTCGTCAACGCGTACCGCAGAATCTTGTCGTTGCTCTCCGCATAAATGAAATCTTTGTAGATCCCGATGCCCGTCCCGCCATGCCCGCCGCTCGCCTCCGTCGGGCCAAACCGCTCGTTCACATCCGCCTTTCCCGCTCCGCTCTTGTCCTGCAGCGCCACCAGGAATCCGCCTTCGTGCGTCGCTCCGTTCCCGTAATACCGCCCCGACCAGGTATTCACATACACCACCCCGTCCGCCGCCACCACCATGTGCCGCGCGTGCCCAATTCCATCCGCAAACACCGTCGCGCAAAATCCCGCCGGCAGCTTCAACCCGCTGTCATCGTTGGGACACGCTTCGCTCGCCGCCGCCCTCCCCGCCTTCGGCTGGCTTCGCACCGGCACAAGCAACCCAAAAACACAAACCAACCCAATCACGCCAAGCAAAGCCACAAGCACTTTATTCCTGCCGAACCATCCCATGACATTCCTCCAAACCTTCGAGACCAGCGGTATCGCGCCCAACTCTAAGTCAACGCTTTGTCAACGTCCCTTAGATCCTTTGCGTCTGAATTCCGGTTATTTCTTTTTGCTTTTCACTTCTGGAACATTTGGACCAGCACGTAAGATCGCCGGGTGCTCAAGCCGACGACCTCGCCGGCCACGCGATCTGCCCGCCCCGCTTATACGCCAAATTCGCAATGTGCCCAGCCCGCGCCGCCGAAACCCCAGTTTCGACAGGCGCGTTCGGCTCCTGCCGCGACCGGATGCACTCAAAAAAGTTCTGAATATGCGAAATCGTTCCGTCTTGAAAACTACCGGCCCTGACCACGGGGTTGTCTCTATCCGACGCGCCTTCATGATAAACGCCAAACCCGCTCCGGTTTATCTTCAACGTCGCTTCCGTCCCGCGAAACTCCAGCCCGCCGTCGTCAATCGACGACCCCATCATCCCTTCGTACACCACATCGAATCCTGGGTACCGCAACGCCGCCTGAATCGTGTCGGGACAATCCCACTGCTCGAAAATATACTTGTCCCCGAGCATCTGCGCTTCTTTGGGCTCGTCCGATTTCATCGCCCAGTGCGCCACGTCGATCCAATGCGCAAAAAGGTCTGTCATCGCCCCGCCGCCAAAATTCCAATACCAGCGCCAGCGATAAAATTTGTCCTCGCTAAAGGGCTGCTCCGGCGCACTGCCGAGCCACTGCTTCCAATCCAGAGCCTGCGTATCGACCGGCTTGGGCGCTCCGTCCCGCAAGTAGTTCTGCCACCAATACGTCCTGATTTGTGGCACACGCCCAATCCCACCGCCTTGAATAATGTCCACGGCATCGCGAAAGTGACTCCAACTCCGCTGCTGCATCCCGCTTTGCAGAATCCGTTTGCTGGAGCGCACTGCCCGCGTCAATACCGCCCCCTCCTCGATCGTGTGCGTAACCGGCTTCTCCAGATACACATCCTTGCCGGCCGCCAGCGCGTCCACAGCCATCCGTACATGCCAATGGTTGGGCGACGCGATAAACACCGCGTCGATCCGTTGCTCCAGCAGCTCGCGATAATCCACATGCGTCGTCGCCAGCCCGTTCGTGCGCTGCCTTACGGCGTCCCGCCTCGGCCCGTAGACATCGCTCACCGCAACAAGCTGATACCCGCCCACCTTGTCCGCGCATTCGATGAGGTAATTCATTCGACCACCCGCGCCAATCACTCCCACGCGCAGCGTGTCGTTCGCCCCCAGCACTCGCGTCGCCGCCAGCGCCGTCAGCCCGGTAGTGACAATAAAACTTCGCCGGTTCAGTTGGCTTGCCACGGCCAGCATCTTAGCGATTGCCCTTCACTTTCGCCACACCCTTTGGTAAAATGTCTTTAGGGAGAATTCCCGAAATTCCAAGAGCGGCAGCCATCTTGCCGCTCTTTCTTTTTCTGCTTCACGACTTTCTGAACGGAATGACTCACTTATCGGCCTGCTCACAGTCTCTACGTTCTCCGTGAGCTCTGAGCCATCCGTGACCTCTGTGTGAAAATCCCCACGGAGCGTCACCTAACTCTCACACGGAGCAGTCGTCGAGCCCGTAGGTGCCCGAACACGCCGGATTCCCGTATGGCCTTAAGTCGTGTAGAATCAGTGTTTACAGGGCATCCGTAAGTGTTGATTCTAAAGGTTTTACAGGATTCGTAAGTTCTTTAGATGCAATGTTTACAAAAAGCCGGGGGAGGGCCCCACTTAGCGTTGTCGCGGAAGAGGCCGTTCACTTGCATCGTACATGGGGGATGTCTTTCTCGCGCCAACCGAAGCGGCTGCCCCCTGACGGCAACCGAATGGCGTAAACTATTTCCTTTCCGGTGGACGAATGTCACGAGCAGACCAGAATCCAGCAAATCTAAAAAGCCGTCCGATCTGGGCCGAAGTTGCCCTTGACACTCTAGCGGAGAACTTCCGCGTCATCCGTAAGTTCGTCAATCCGCCGAGTGAGAGGCGCAAAACCCCGCGCAAAATCCTCAGCATCGTCAAAGGCAACGGTTACGGCCACGGTGGCCCGCAAGTCGCCAAAGCCCTCGAAAAAGCCGGCTCCGATTGGTTCGGCGTCACCTGTACCGAAGAAGGCATCGCCGTCCGCAAAGCCGGCGTTCGCAAACCGGTTCTTATTCTCACAAGTTTCTGGCCTGGCGAAGAGCCGCGCCTTCTTGAATATGATTTGACGCCAGTCGTACATCGTTGCGAGCAGCTCCAGCAACTCGATCGTGCCGCCGCCCGCGCCATCCCGAAGAAAGGCTCGCGAAAGGGCCGCGAGAAAGTCTCGTTCCACCTAAAGATGGACACCGGAATGAACCGCCTCGGCATCGCTCCTGGCGATGTGGAATGTTTTGCAAAACAACTCGCCAAGTGCAAGCATCTGGAGCTGGGCGGGGTTTTCACCCATTTCGCCTCTTCCGAAGTTCTTACTAACTCGCGCACGGGTGAACAAACCCGCCAGCAAGAAGAGCGTTTCTACGCCGCGCTCGATCGCCTCCGCGCGCTAGGAATCGATCCCGGCATCGTGCATCTCGCCAACAGCGCCGCCATCGCCACGCGTCCCGACACCTGGGCCGACATGGTCCGTCCCGGCGCAATTCTCTACGGCTATCATCCCGGCTACGACCCCGTCGAAAAGCGCCCGGAAATCGAAGCGCTTCTTCCGGTCAAGCCGGTGATGAGCCTGCGCACGCGCATCATTAGTATTCGTGAAATCCCTGTAGGCGCGGGCGTCGGCTACAACGAAAAATTCATCGCCAAGCGCCCCTCGCGTATTGCCGTGCTTGCGGCCGGTTACGGCGACGGCATTCACCGCTCGCTCGGCAATCACGGCACCGTCCTTCTCCGGGGCGCGCTTGCTCCCATCGTCGGAATCATTTCCATGGACGTCACCATGATCGATGTCACCGATGTACCGGGAGCCGAAATCGGCGATGTGGTCACCATCCACGGCACGGACGGCGAACACCTGCATCCTGCCAACGTCATTGCCCGTAGTATCGGCACTGTGACGTCTGACCTTCTTTGCGCCATCAGCCAGCGCGTCCCGCGTATCTATTTACAATAATGGATAGTCCTGAATTTTCTTATTATTCCTTCAACCTCGTATTGACTCACGCCGATTGGCGGAGTATATACACCGCGGGAATGCGAAGTGGCGTTCTCGTTCCGCACCAGGTTAACTTCCCCGCGCTCTTGCGGGAATGCGGCACCGATTTTGCAGTGATACGAAATACTGTGAGGTCGCATGAGCCGAACCGTTCCTGAAGTGCAGCGTTATTCCAATGCTGCTTCGCCGCCTGCGTCCGATCCGGTCCAAGAGAAACGGCCAGAAAGCGCTGCTCTCCCTGCCGGTCGAGGAATAGAGTCCTGGCTTGTGCGCCTGCTGTTTGCGGTGTGCACAACCACGCTGTGCTACAAGCTCGATCCCTTCGGCTTGCGTGGATCGGTCGCGGTTGGTGTCGGCTTGCTGCTGGCGCTGCTGATTCTCCTGGCGGAGCAGCGGTTTCGCCAAGTCAGGACTAGCGGCCTGTTAGGGGGTGCGCTCGGTGTGGTTTGGGGCCTATTTTCCGCTCTGATCGTTACTCTTATTATTTCCCGCACCGCGGAGATGGCCTCGACCAAGTCTTTCCTGGAATATGTCACGCTCTTGGCGTTTGGCTATCTCGGACTGATGCTTGGCTCCGAAAAAGGTGGCGAACTGAATGCCGCTTCTCTAGCGGAAGTCAAGGCCGAACGCCCTTCTGGGCACGAAGCCATGAAGCTTCTCGACACCAGCGTCCTCATCGATGGGCGCATTGCCGACGTCTGCGAAGCGTACTTTCTGGATGGAGTACTTGCCGTTCCGCAATTTGTGTTGCACGAATTGCAGCTTGTGGCTGATTCTTCCGATTCCCTCAAACGGCAGCGCGGCCGCCGCGGCCTCGAGGTTTTGCAGCGCATGCAAAAGATGCCTCAAGTCGACGTGCGCATTCTCGATCAGGATTTATTCCAGACGAGCGATGTAGACCACAAGCTTGTGGAACTCGCGCGCCGCCTGGACGCCAAGATCGTCACCAACGATTTCAATCTAAACAAGGTAGCCACGGTGCAAGGCCTCAAGGTTTTGAACGTGAATCAGCTTGCCAACGCCCTGAAGCCCGTCGTATTGCCCGGCGAGCCCATGCGCGTGCTCATTTTGCGCGAGGGCAAGGAGCACAATCAGGGCGTCGCTTATCTCGACGATGGCACCATGGTGGTGGTTGACGGCGGGCGCCGCTTGATTAACAAAAGCGTTGACATTCAGGTCACCTCTGTTCATCAAACGACTGCAGGCAAAATGATTTTTGGCCGTCTCGATGAGCGGCAAGATCAGTCTATGAGCATGCCCCGTTCGGCCAGTGCCGGCGCGGGACGGGGCGAGAATACGGGCAACAGCCGCATCGATTTACCGACCCGCGTGGAAAACGGCTCGCGTCTTTCCGATTCGCCACAACTCGAACGCGGACAGCGGCCCGGCTTTCCCGAATCTGACGCCGATTAGGCTGCGCGCAATAAGTAGGCGAACATGGCCGCAAACTTAGTGCGCTGAATCCACTTCCCAAGCGACATCATTTGTCTTTTCACGAATGCGGCTGCAGAGCCCATTTTCGCGCTGCGCCATTCGCCTGACACCTCGCCTTGAGGTACACTCTGAAGTTTGCGGCCCATCGTTAATCCTATCCAGGCGGGTCGCGCCTAAAAATGAGCCGCATTGCCGCCATTCTTCCAGCCGCCGGTCTCGGCACGCGCATGGGCGCCGAGACGCCGAAGCAGTTTCTCGAACTGGAAGGGACACCGATCGTCATTCATAGCGTGCGTCGCATCGCCTCTTGCCCGCTAGTCACGGACATCATTGTGGCCACGCGCGCGGACGTCGTCGAGTCGCTCGAGGATCGCATCCGCGGCGAAAGATTCATGCAAGCTGTCCGCGTGGTGCGCGGCGGGGATTCGCGGCAGGACACCGTGGCCCTGGCGCTTCAGGAAATCTCGAACGACACCGAAATCGTCCTCGTCCACGACGCCGTGCGTCCTTTCGTTACTCGCGAACAGATCGTCCGCGTCATCGAGGAAGCGCGCCGCTGTCAGGCCGCGATTCTCGGCATTCCCGCGATGGACACGGTAAAAGAAGTCAAGCGCGCGAGTTTGCCGGAAGACGTCGCGCTCATCACCGGAACGATTCCGCGCGAGCGCGTCGTGCTGGCGCAGACGCCGCAAGCGTTTTCCACCAAGCTCATCAAGGAGGCGTTCGCGCGCGCGCAAGCCGATGGCGTCAACGCTTCCGACGAAGCCGGCCTCGTCGAGCGCCTCGGTCATGACGTCCACGTCGTCCTCGGCTCCGAGCGCAACATCAAAATCACGAAGCCCGCCGACATGAGCCTCGCCCGTTTCTATCTCGAGCAAGAGCGCCAGAAAACATGAGCGTGCGCTGCGGCATTGGCTACGATCTTCATCGGCTCGCGGAAGGTCGCAAGCTGATTGTTGGTGGTATCGAGCTTCCTTTTGACAAAGGCCCGGTCGGCCATTCTGACGGAGACGTTCTTGCACACGCAATCTGCGATGCGCTCCTCGGTGCTGGCGGTTTAGGCGACATTGGCACGCACTTTCCGGACACAGATCCAAAGTGGAAAGGAGCGAACAGCTTGCTGTTTCTCGAACACGCGAAAAAACTTCTCGACGAGAAACATTTCGCGATCGAGTATGTCGATGCCGTCGTAATCCTGGAAAAGCCCAAGCTCGGCCCGCACTTCCCGAAAATGCGAGAAGCTCTCGGCCGCGCGCTCGGCGTCTCCGTCGGTCATATTCATCTCAAGGCCAAGACCAACGAAGGCGTCGATGCTGTTGGCCACGGCGAGGCCATCGCCGCGCACGTCGTCGCCACACTTTCCCGGCGATAGCCATGAGTTCAGCGCCTAGCGATTCCGCGAGTGTGAGATAAAAGTTCCCGATGTCTCCGCAAGAAACTTCGAATCAGAATTCGTCGGCAGCCATTACGAACGCTTTCACTGCTCGCGACGTAGCCGAAATCCTGCGCGAGCAAGGCTGGCTCCTCGGCGACGCCAGTCCTGAGCAATTCGCGTGGTGCGAACGCGCCGCCGCGATTCTCGGCCCGCAAGTTCCGGACCGCCGCTTGCTCCCGGAACTGTTGCAGCTTGTTTTTCACTACGATGCGCGGGAAATCCTAGCCAAAGTCGAGAGCCACTCCGTCCTCGCTCGCTACGCCGCTCGCGACGTGCTCCGCCATCTTGCGCTTCTCTTGCTCGACGGCGCGCCCCTCACCACCGACCGCTTCAAGGAAGTCGTCACCGCGCTGAAAGACAATTTGGGCATTCGCAGCCGCGAACTGTTTCATCCCATTCGCCTCGCGCTAACGGGCCGCGCCGGGGAAGGCGAACTCGATCGCGTAATCCTGCTCCTGGATGAGGCAGCTACTCTCGGTTTTGCCGTGCCCGTAAAATCCGCCCGCGAACGCATCCTCGATTTCTGCGCTGCCCTCGATTGATTGGCGCCGCCGATTCCGTTGTAGGGGCACGATATATCGTGCCCCTACTGGCCGGAATTCGGCGTTATGAGACGAGAGCGCCAGCGCCGCTGGTCTCAACTTTTAACTTTCAACTTTCGACTGTAGACTTCCTTTCTCATGGACAAGCTCACCGGCATTCACGCCGTTCGCGAAGCGCTTGACGCAGGCTGCCCCTTCGACCGCATCCTGATCGCCCGCGGCCGCCAGGACACCCGCGTCGAAGAAATCGTCCAGCTCGCCCGCGCGCGCGACATTCCCGTCCGCTTTGAAGATCGCGGCCAGCTCGATCGCCTGGCCAATGCAAAAGATCATCAAGGCGTCGTCGCACTAGCCGCCGCGCGACCCGCATCGACACTTGAAGATATTCTCGCTGACGCCAACAAGGGCCCGGAGCATGGACGCAAAGGCCTCATCGTTCTTCTCGATGGAGTCGAAGATCCGCACAATCTCGGCGCCATCATTCGCACCGCGCTCGCCGCGGGTGCGCATGGCGTCGTGATTCCGGAGCGCCGTGCCGCCGGACTCACCGACACCGTCGCGCGCGCTTCCGCAGGCGCGATAGCACACTTGCCCATCGCGAAGGTTACGAACCTCGTGCGCACCATGGAAGAGCTGAAGGAAGCAGGCTATTGGCTCATCGGCCTCGATGAACTCGCGGACAAAAGCTACACCGAAGCTGACTACACGTCTCCGGTCGGCATCGTCCTAGGCGGCGAAGGCCAAGGCCTGCACGACCTTACGCGCAAACGGTGCGACTTCGTCGTCTCGCTGCCCACCACTGGCCCCGTGAAATCTCTCAACGTTTCCGTCGCCGCCGGCGTCGTCCTCTTCGAAGCCCTCCGCCAGCGCCGTCTCAAATAGGGCGACGGCTCAGCTTCCGGTAATGCGACATACGGCCCGTGGAGTAGATTTCCCAGAGGTCTAACCAGAGCTTGGCCTTTTCAGGCAGAGAAATATCATCAACATTCCGAATACAAACGTGCCGATGCCAAAGTTCGAAAGAGCAATGAGTCCGGGGGCTTGAGGACAATCGTTATGCACGAGAAGCCATGCTGTTAGCTGCCCAAGTCCAAATCCTGCAAAAATACCCCAGCCGGCTAATCGTGCTGTTTTCATGGCTCACCCCGCGCAACTGTTACCAGAATATCCGAGAGGGTAGTTATTCAGGCCGAACACAATGCCTAGGGAATGGAATCTATCACCAAATATGTTGCTGGGGGCTGATAAACGCCATAATCGGAGGCTGTACCGCTTCCAGAATAATAGAAGCTTGGCGCCTGCAGCAGAAATCAACATGAAAACTTACTTGTCGTATTGGATCAGTGAGAAAACGTCTACGCCATTGAGCTTCGAGCGGCCATTGAGAAACGTTAGTTCCACCGCAAAAGCGGCGCCTTCGATTTTTCCGCCGAGCTTCTCGATCAGTTTGCCAGTGGCGGCGGCCGTGCCGCCTGTGGCCAGCAAGTCGTCGCAAATGATTACGCGCTGGCCGGGCTTCACGGCGTCTTCGTGAATTTCTAGCGTGTCCGTGCCGTATTCGAGCGCATAGGAGACACTCGCCGTTTTCGCGGGCAATTTTTTCGGTTTGCGGACGGGAACAAAACCTGCTCCAAGGCGGTACGCGAGCGCGGGTGCAAAAATAAAGCCGCGGGCTTCGATGCCGGCCACGACATCGATGGTGTGCCCTTTGTAGTGATCGCAGAGCCGGTCGATGAGCGTGTGGAAGCCCTCTTTGTCCTTCAGCAGCGTGGTCAAATCGTAAAAAAGAATTCCCGGCTTGGGATAATCCGGCACTTCGCGAATCAGCTTTTTCAAATCATCCATGCAAACGGCTCCTCGTTAGCCAATTTCTTCAGCGAACTTCCTCTTATGCGTCCGGCTCGATCACAAAACTCTTTTCATGCAGCGGCACGCGCTGCGCATCCTCTTCACGGACCACGGTCACGTTCGCAAATCGCGGCCCCCGTTCGAGCGCGCTTTTCAACTCCGCAAGTTGCGCGGGAGTGCCAACCGCAAATACTTCTACTCTGCCGTCGAAGAGATTTCTAGCGTAGCCGCCGATCTTCAGTTTGTCCGCTACGCGCTGCACAAAAAAGCGGAATCCCACTCCTTGCACGATTCCGGAGACAAAATAACGCTTGGCTTGTTTCTGGTCGCTCACAAACTCCAAAATTGTAGCAGAGACCTCCCACATTCCGCTGATTTCGCAGCCAGTTTCGCGCCGCAAGCTTCGCGCTCCGAGAGCGCGAGGGACGTGTGGGATGGCGATCATAGAATGCGCTAAACTCAATGAAGCTCGCGGAGGCGCCGGGCTTCTCTTCGACGTTCTCCGCGCATCCTAATCGGCATGATCCGGCAGACTGCCCGTTTTCGCGCTTTTCGCTCCAGCAACGTTTTGCGCTACGCGTTTCTTGCGAGCGCGCTCTTTTTCTTGCGCGCCGCCTGCTACGCGCAGCAAGGCCCGATCACGCCTCCGCCGGATCACGATGTTCACCGCATCGGCACGGAACCCGCTCCGCCGCATCCTCCCTCCATCCCTCCGGAGGAAATTATCAAGCGCTTCTCCGAAAAAGAAGACGAATACCTCGCAGCCCGCGCCGAATACACCTACAAAAAAACAGTGCGCCTCGAGGAATTCGGCCCCGACGGCAAACTCTCGGGACAGCTTTCGCTGGTCATCGAAGGTAAACCCGGCCCCGACGGTAAAATCTACGAAAGGACCGTCGAGCGCCCGCAATCCACGCTGCACTATCTGGAGGTGGGCCCGGAAGATTTCGAGAGGTTGAGGCGCATGCCGCCGTTTCCGCTGACGACCAGCCAGCTTTCAAAATACGATCTGAAATACCTGGGCAAGGAGCTAGTCGACGAGATTGAATGCTACATTTTCCAGGTGAAACCGAAGGTCGTCGAGCGCGCGAATTATTATTTCGATGGCATCGTTTGGGTCGATGACGTGTACCTCGAAGTGGTGAAGACCTACGGAAAGTGGGTCAACGACCTCGGCGATACCAGCACGACCACCATGCCGTTTTCGATTTTCGAGACCTATCGGGAAAATGTCGACGGCAAATATTGGATGCCGGACTACATGCGTTCGGACACCACAATAAATCTGAAAGATCAAAATGTGCCGGTGCGCCTGGTGATTAAGTGGACCGACTACAAACCCGTCGCGGCGGCGACTCCTGCCCCTGCCGCTACTCCGCCCGCCGCTCCGTCAAAACCGCAGCGCTGAAGCGCGCTCCACATGTATTTGTAAAGACGGTTTTGTGATACGTTCCTCTCACTTTGCCTGAGGCGGCGCCAAATCGCTAACGAGAGAGACCAGGGTTAGCAAGCGAGGCGTTTCAGTGCATCGGGCAACTCACGGATCGATTCGAGCAAAATATCCGGCCTCGCCGCGCGCAATCGCTTTTCTGTAGGAAATGGCCCGAGCACCGCAATCGCACGCACTCCCGCGCGCTTGGCCATTTGCAAGTCCTCCGGCGAATCTCCCACGTAGACGCAAGCGGAGGGCTCCAAAGAAAGCTGCCGCAGCGCCAGCCGCAAAGGAGCCGGATGCGGCTTTTTCTCGGGCGTGTCGCCGCTGCAAACACGCGCGCCAAAGAGCCGGGTGAGGCGGAACGCACGCAACTGCCGCATCACGCGGTCACGGTCGCCGCTCGTGACCAAACCCAAATGATGCGCGCGTTCAAGACGTACTAGCACTTGCCGCGCTCCTGCTATGAGCTGCGGCGAATGCTTCGCATATTGCGCGCGCCACGCGCGGTCGGCGTTGTCCCATCTCGCGCGTGGCAATTTCGCGGCCCGATATACGCGGTACCAATTCGGAGAATAGTGCCGCGCCAATTCCTCCAATCCCCAAGGAATACCCATTTCGCGAAACATCGCCAAATACGCCGCCGAATCCGCCTCGTAGGAATCGACCAGCGTGCCATCCCAATCGAACAGCACACCCTGCAAGTTTTTGTTTTTCGAGGGAGCCATGAAACCCTAGAGTAGCAAAGCCTGAGCCCTAGGAAGTTGTGGAAAATACCTCCTCCAGCCGACCTTCTGGAAGAAGCAGGGAACCTTTCTTGCTTCTAGGTATGAATTGGCGGACACAGCCCTCAAGGGCGCAGGAAGCGGGAAGGAACGCCATCGTCGCGGTCGAAGTGTACGTCATCGAACGAAGCGGCTACTCCGTACCACCCGGGCATTGCCGCCGGCTCGACCCGCTGCACCCGCGCCATGGTTACGATGACAACGCTGCCGTGGCCCAAGGGGCGGCTCACCAGCACGATTTCCAGTTCGACGAGCGCTCCCGTGGCAATCTGTTTTGGGCAGAGGAAAAAGACGCCGGTTGAGCTAATGTCTCGCGTGACCAGGGTTACGGGAAACTCTTCGGCAACGGAATCCACGCGGCGCAAGCGCAGGGGAAGCTTTAAGGTAGCGCGAGGATATTCGCGCTGCTCGTGATTCACGCCCACGGCGTGTGTCGGCACGCGCACAAAGCGCCGCGGCTGCCCTGGAGCGAGCAATGGCGATACGCGCAGAGACGGAACGCGCGCCGGCACCACTGACGCCGCCGTTTGCATTGATACAGGCGTCGGGGTCGCCAATTTGGCGGGAGCCGCCTCATTTTCCACAGACTGAATCGGTCTTGCGCGGTTCGTCGCGCCCATCTGGCCCTCAGAGATGCCACTTCGTCGTTGCCAGTGCTGGCCCTAACTTCCTTGTCTGTCGATCTTGCCCGGGGTCCCCAACAATTTTGAGTGGGTGGATAAAGTGCCATCTCAAGCTCTGGACGTCAACCTGTGGGAAACTCTCGAAGTGTCTTAAACTAAAACACTTGGTTATAGTACTGCAACTCTTTTGCAGCCTTCTCACTGCGCTGTGAATATCTTCATCCAAAATGGCGCTCGACACTTTGTTTTTCTACCTCTACCTTGTTTTCTAGAGGTTTCTCGGAGCTTTCACGTCCATCGCCGATCCATCCTCAAATACAGCGGCCTTTGCGTCTCTCTCGCAGAATCCCGTTAAGCGTGATGGGATGTTACTGGTCGCTGCTTTCGCCGCCATCTATCTGATTTGGGGCTCGACCTATCTCGCCATCTCGATTGGCATCCAGTCTTTCCCTCCACTCATCCTTTCCGCCTCGCGCCACCTGACTGCCGGGCTGATTCTTTATCCCGTATTGCGATGGAAAACGGGAATTCGGCCGACGCGCTCTCAATGGCACACGGCGATTATTACCGGGCTCCTGCTCATGCTTTTGGGCAATGGGGGGGTGTGCCTCTCCGAACGAACTCTCCCCACTGGCGTGGCAGCCTTGATTGTGGCGCTGGTGTCTTTCTGGATGGTGTTGCTCGAATGGCTCCGGCCAGGCGGGCTACGGCCGGTCCCCAGAGTGGTGGCAAGCCTCCTACTGGGGTTCGGCGGCTTAGTTCTCCTGGTGGGTCCAGCGCATCTGGGAGGCTCGCAGCGCGTAGATTTGACCGGTGCGGGGATTCTGGTCGTTTCCTCCTTCTCCTGGGCGTGTGGCTCGATCTACTCGAAACACAACGACCTTCCAAGCTCGCCGATGCTAGGAGTAGCCATGCAAAGCCTTGTGGGAGGTACGGCGCTTTGGACTGTAGGTCTGCTCTCTGGCGAAGGCCGGCAATTCCATGTCGCGGCCATTTCGGTGCATTCCTGGATCGCGCTCGCTTACCTCATCGTCTTTGGCTCCGGAATCGGCTTTACCGCCTATGTCTACCTCTTGAAAAAAACCACCGCGGCGCGCGTGGGAACCTATCCGTTTGTGAATCCGGTCGTGGCACTCCTGCTTGGCTGGGTTTGGGCGGGGGAAAAAATCACTCTTCGCACGGGGCTTGCCGCAGCCGTCATTCTCACGGCGGTTCTGTTAGTGATAACCGCGCCGCACAAAACCGCCATCGAAGCCGCCGAAGTTCTGCCCAACCCCGGCGAAGCTTAAGCCAATCTCGAAAGCCCTTTCCACAGCCCTTTCAGGCTACATCGTTTGCATCCACATTGCCGCGCCTTTCCGGATAGATTTGGTTTGAACCGTGCGCTATTTTCGTACCATGCAGACGATGAAGAATTCGCAAAGAGACAAGGCGGGGCGAATCTCGCCGCGCAAGGCCGCCAAATACTGGCGGGCGAGTCTCGATCGCGACGCCCGAGCTGACGGCAGCTTTGTGCTGGCGGTGCGCTCGACGCACGTTTATTGCCGGCCGTCCTGTCCGGCTCGCCGCCCTTTCCGGTGCAATGTGATTTTTTTCCGTACGCGCGAAGAGGCGGAAGAACAAGGCTTTCGGCCCTGTCTTCGTTGCCGGCCAGACGAAATAGCCGCTTCAGCGGCGCTGGTGGCGCGCGCCGCAAAGTATCTTGGGCAATCTCGAGAAGAAGGCTTTCGGCTCTCGGATCTGGCAAGAGAATTGGGCTCGAATACCACCACGCTTCGCCGTGCGTTCCGCCAAGTCACCGGGCTCGCGCCTCGCGAACTGGCCGAGGCATTGCGCGTGAAGCGCTTCAAGAGTTTGCTTCGCGCGGGAAGAAAAATCACGGATGCGCTCTACGAAACCGGATACGGTTCGTCCAGCCGCGTCTATGAGCGCAGCAATGCGCAACTGGGCATGACGCCTGCTACTTATCGAAAGGGAGGAAAAGGTATGAAAATCGAATACACTATCGCGAAGTCGCCACTGGGAAACGTCTTGGTCGCCGCCACGGAGCGTGGCGTTTCCGCGGTTTATTTGGGAGACACTCGAAGTAAGCTCGTGGCGGAGCTGCGGGAAGAATATCCACAAGCGGAGATTTCGCCGGCCGCCGGCGGGGTACAGCGCTGGGTTCGCGAAATCGTCCAGCGCATCGAGGGCAAGCCCGCCCAACTGGATCTTCCGCTGGACTTGCAAGCCACGGCCTTTCAGCGGCGCGTCTGGCAAGAATTGCAGCGTATTCCACGTGGAACAACGCGCACGTATTCGCAAGTGGCCCGCGCTCTGGGGCGACCGAAGGCGGTTCGCGCGGTGGCACGAGCTTGCGCGACGAATCCTGTCTCGGTGGTGGTGCCTTGCCACCGCGTCGTCCGCGAAGATGGAAATCTGGCGGGCTATCGCTGGGGTCTTGCGCGCAAAGAACAACTGCTCGCCAGCGAGCAAGGTGCTCCGGACTGACGAGACTGTCGCGGAGCTGAGCCATAAGGCTGCGGAAGCATAATCAGGCGAGTGCGTCCGTATTTAACCCACTAGTTAAATACATATGCGTTGTGACAGAAACCGTCACTATTAGGGATCTGTTTGTGCTGCATCCCATTTATTTTGTTCGGTTTGGCCGGGCTCGTAGGTGATGGATCGCCGATGACATGGCAGTTCTAAAGGTGGGGCTTATCGCGAAGCGTGCCTTTGGGCCAGTCTTGCTTGAACTTGGAGTCGCTGATTTTTAGATTTTCGAGAGGATTGGAATAGTGGAACAAAATATAGTCGTTCGAGCCGGTCTCATAGAACTTTTGTTGAAGCGGCAGCCAGGACGCTTCGTCGATCCACATGTCGATCCGTGAGATTTGGCTCCGAATCTGGTTGGCCTTCGGGGTTAGCTCCACCACCACCGTTTTCTTGTGATCTAATTCCTCTTCCCCAATAATCGTCACCAAATAGCTTTTCTTCAGGTCTTCGCTCTTGGTCCCGAAGCCGAGCCGAACATATTGATCGACCATGGAGCGATTCTTGCCGAGGTCGTACTCGTCCACGCGCTGAATCTTGGGGTTGTAAATGAAAAGAGAGTCTCCGGTGCGCAGGATCGTGCGTGGCTCGGGCTTGGTGAAATCAATGCGCATTTTCTGGTCGCGGCGCACCCAAATTTGGCCCGTTTCAGCAGATTTATCGTTGACCACGGCCGTATATTTTATGTTTTCGATGTCCGCGGTGAGACTGCGAAATTCCTTTGCGGATCGATCCATCATTTCGAGGACTTGAGCGGTGGTCATCTGCGAGGCAGATTGGGCGCTGAACGCTTGCGCGGCAATAACGACCACGCCAAACCCCAAAATTAAACCGATGAAATGCCTTGTGACCAATGGAGACCCCTGTAGACGACCGATCCTGCGGTTGGCTATGCTCGGTCAAATCCTAGCATATAGATAGAGATGCGCGAACTTTACGCGAAGTTACGCTTGGGTGCCGTGGATTTGCGCTTAGCGGCGAATTTCAACGCGGTAGGCGATGACAGTGCCTTGAGCGTCGCGAACCGGCTCGATCTTGACGATGGTGAAGCGCTTGTTGTCGAGTGCCGGGAGCGATTTTTGAAGCGCGTTGTGGAGCTCATTCTCGAGCGCGGGGGTTTGCTCGGGAGGCGCAAGGATTCTGGCATCGACCTGGTAGGTCTCGCTCTTGCCGTCGTCCTTGAGCAGAAGAACTAGCCCAGGCGTATTGGCGGGAAGACCCATCTGAGGTTCGTCGTGGAACCACGAGCGCGGCGTGAGCAAAACAAAAACCAAAATTAGGATGACCGCGGCGTCATATTGCCACGTGCCGCGCTCGTAGGCCCAGAAAAACGTCTTCGACAGAATCCGTCCGAAACTCGCCATCTCAGTCCGCCGACACACCATCGACGATCACGCCATCCCGCATGTGTACGACCCGGTCAAAATACGCGGTGGCTTCGGGATTATGCGTGATCATGACGATGGTCTGCCCCAAGTCTTTGTTGAGCTGCCGGAGCATCTGGAGAACGACTTCGGAATTTTTCGAATCGAGATTGCCAGTGGGCTCGTCGGCCAGAAGAATTTTGGGTTCGTTGATAATCGCCCGCGCGATGGCCACACGCTGTTGCTCGCCACCGGAAAGTTCCGAAGGCTTATGCTGGAGGCGTCCGGCAAGGCCAAGCATGCTGGTAACCACGTCGAAGCGGTGCGGGTCAAAACCGTCGCCGTGGATGAATTGCGCGATGGCGATATTGCCCTTCGCGGTGAGCGTGGGAAGCAAATTAAAGCGCTGGAAGACAAAGCCAATTTTGTGCCGGCGCAGTTTGGTGCGCTCGGCGTCGCTCATGGCTGTTAAATCGTTGCCGTCCACGAGGACGCGGCCCCTGGACGCCTTTGCCAAGCCGCCAATCACATAGAGCAGAGAGGATTTTCCGCAACCAGAAGGGCCCATGACGGCCACCGATTCGCCAGGTTCAACGGCGAAATTCACGCCCCGGAGCGCGGGGACTTCCACCTTCCCTGCATGGTAGAGCTTCCACAGATTTTCTGTTTTAAGTATCGGCTCCAAGCTCTTTTTTCCTGGGACAATCATCCCATCGGCAGGTCGCTGTATTGTAGCTGCGATTTCCATCTCTGCCTAGTTACCCCTCTGGTTCGTAACATTTATTCTCCGCCAAGTCCGGTGTTCTGGCATTTCTGCGTCGCCTATCATAAGTCATTCGCTCTTCAATCGTAGGAAAGTGATTCGACGGGGTCTTTACGGCTGGCCATCCAAGCCGGATAGCTGGCACCGAGAACCGCTCCCAACAGGGCAATTCCCGCAGCCCGAATAATCCATCCGGTGGTGATGAGAATCGACAAGGTAGGGAAGCCCGCGAGAAATGCCGCGCGCACCGCGTAGCTCAGACCCACACCGGCCAGAATGCCCATCGCACAAAGCCCCGCAGACTCCGTGAGCAGCGCGCGTACAATGAACACCCTGCCCGCGCCAAGCGATTTGAGAACGCCGATATCGCGCGTACGCTCGATCACGGTGGTATACATCGTCAAAAAAATCACGAGCAAGCCGATGGCAACCGCAAGGGAAATCATGGTGTTGATGAATGTCTGCAAGCCGGGAATGTTGGTCGAGGTCATCAAGGACAGTAGGGCGCTTACGGGCCGGATGGTGTAGCCCGGTAATAAATGGCGAATTTCGTCCATGGCATCTTCCGTGTGCTCCGGCCTGGTACACTTCAGCCAAAAAATAGACGCCTTGTCGGGGGCTCCGACCAAATCCTGGAGGGTGGCCAACGGAACAAACAGCCGGGCGCCCTTTCCGTGCTCAACGATTCCCGCGACGTGCCAGTCGTGATTCAAGAGTCTATAGGTGTCGCCGACCTTTATGTGTTTCGCAGCCGCCGCCAGATCGTCCACGAGAAGGTCGTCGGGGCCCTCCATGTCGTGCCCTTTCAGAAACACGAATCCTCCGGACACGGCGCGAAAACTTGCCGGATCGATCCCATAAACTACGTCCACGCCGCCTTGAGAGCTGAATTGAAGGAGAGCCGGCGCGACAGCTTTCACGTATTTCAATTCGGCTAGTTTGTCGCCGATCTTGATGGGCATGGGCGCGCCGGTCATGCCGATGAAGACAGAGGCGGCAGGAGGCTGGACCATGATGTCCGCTCCGATGCCTTCGATACGCTTGGCCGTTTCCGTGAGCATTCCTGAGGTCAATCCAACGATCAGCACGATCAGTGCGACTTCCACAGCAACGGCGAGGATGCCGATAAAGGTGCGCAAAGGCCGGTGCAGAAGGTTGCGTAAAATTAGCTCCGCCATCATGGCAGTTTCTCCGACGTATTCTCGTCCACGCGAACGAGCTCGGAACCTGCAGGCTGCTCGAGCTTGAAGCGATCGATGGGAATGTCTTGATTCAGCATGAGCTTGGTGATCTGTAGGTCGAGCTGGTAGTCATCATGCGGCCTGTCGATCTGTATCGCCCGGGGGAAGGCGCCAATCCCGGAAGCTGTTTCTCCCGGAGGCTGCTCCGCGGCGGTCAGAGGCTCCCAGTCAGAGTAACGAACGTCGGAGAGCAAAACGCCGTTCGGCCCAAAGTCCTCCAAACGCACGACCTGCAGATCCGTGCGGTCAAACCAGACTTTGCGCAAGATTTCCATTTGATAGCCGCCCCGCAGAACGGTCAGCACATAATAGCGCGCCCTTTCGCCGTCGAACTCTTCGAAGAGCACAGATTCTTCCTTGCGAATCCCGGTCCAAAGCAGCGCGTCCAGCAGGTGTTGCGGCCTGAGATTCTCGATGGGCTTGCTGCTCGTTCGTTCCAGAGTTACGGGCCCAACCAGGAATTTGTTTTTGGAGGGAATCCACACATGGAATGTTTCGCCGTCGCTAGTCATGTCGAAGACCGTCTTGCCAATGACGGGCGCTTCCCCAATCATGCGGATGTAGGCTGGGCGTTGTGCGAGAAGGAACGCTTTCACTTCGTGATATTGCTCGATGACGCCGCTGTATTGCGAGCCGGCGGTCGGCTTGAGTTGCACGGTGGCGTCCAGGCTCTTCACGCCATTCGCCTCCATGTTGTATTTGTCGATCAGCTCCTCGCGAGTGGCCACCTTGGCGACAACGATCTGCGTGGCCGGCAGCTGCTGCTTGGTGCTGACCGCGCCACCACAGCCGCAGCAAATCGCCGCCACTGTCGCCAATAGAGTGCATGTCAACGCACGTTGCATCCGTCTTTTCCAGCCCCTTCAGCGAAGGAGAGCAATCTAACAACCATGCTGGAGGGCGTCCATCAAACGCCGATGAAACGGCACCCCTGGATTGCTCACCCTATCCATTATGAACGAGTCTGAGTGCAGACTGCGAATCGATAGGCAGTCAATGTCTATTGTGGGCGAGCGATATAGATGTCGAAGGGTTGGACGGCGGGACGGACGCGGCGAATGACTTCGCTGGCCCAGAGCGTCGCGCTGAGTAGGGTGACCCAGCCGTCGTCCGGTTCGCAGACGGCACAGAATGTGTAGCGTTCGTAGGCAGGTTGGTAGGCGTCAACGCCGCGCTTGGAAAGATCGCCTTCGAGCGCGGCATCGGGAGATTCCGCGGCAGCACCCGCGCGGATTCCGAAGGTTTCTCCTTCAAAGCGCCCGAAGAGCTGGAGCAATTGTCCCTGGCGCGGCTGCGGGAGAACCACGCAGCGCGCGCCAGCTTCACGGAACTCGATATTTCTCGCTTTGCAGAATTCTTGGACACGTTCGATGTGGCTGAAAAAATCCAAAGCGTAAAATTCATCGGCTGCCAGAGCAGGGAAGAGGACCGACCAAATCTCTGCTGCCTGTTTTCCGCGAACGGGCTCGCGATTTTCGGTTTCGATTAGATCGAGGCCGACTGCTTTCACGCCTGGGCCGAGGTCCAGAGTCTCGACATCCAGGGAAAAGGGCGGCAAATCGAGCGCGCCCGGCGGCGCGCCGGGGGGAAGACTCATTCCAAGGACTCCGCTTCGGGGAATCTGCTCCGAAAATCGGGCGACTGCTTGCGTACGTCCAGCCAGTCGAAAAATGCGTCCGGCGTTTCGAGCCAGATGCGGAACCAACTGGCGATTTCCTCTTTTTCAGCGCGCTTTTGCAGCTCGACCTTGTGATTGTGAGAGATCATTTCCGCCCGGCGTTTGCCAAGGCGTGCAATTCCGAGGACGCGCTCGACCGCGGCATGCTCGCCCTGCGATTGGAATTTTCGCATCAGCTCGTCCAGACGCATGATGCTTACCTCCGCGTCCTCGAGCGTCTTGAAGTGCAGCAGATCCTCGAATTCTTCTTCGTACTGTTCTTCGGCCTCTTCCTGGAGCGTCAGCAGCACTTTCCAACCCGCAGTTTTCAGGACGTCCGCTATGTAATCCGAGCTGGTCTTTCCTGCTTCGCCGTGTTCCGCAAGGATGCGGCGGCGCAGTTGGTCAATTTCGGCGAGCGTCCATCTGGAAGCGCCAATTCCGCGAGCCGTCTCGAGGATCAGGTCCTTCTTCGATTTTTGCGAATCGGTCATCAAGCTCTGCTTCTGCGCGATTTAGGGCGCGGCTTTTTCTTGGGGTGCGCGTGCTTCCGCGGCGGGGGAGGAGGAGGATCGGCCGGGAGCCCCGCCAGCAGACGGCGGTACTTTGTCACATTCCGGTTGTGTTCGGCCAGTGTCGAGCCAAAAAAATGTCCGCCCTGGGTATTGGCCACAAAATAGAGGTAGTCAGTTTGCGCGGGGTCGAGCGCTGCGCGCAGCGATGCTTCTCCTGGATTAGCGATGGGGCCAGGAGGCAAACCGGTGTGCTCATAGGTGTTGTAAGGAGAGTCCACGTGCAAGTCGGCTCCGGTTAACGTCCCGTTGTATTGGCCTTCTTGCTCCAGAGCGTAGATTACAGTCGGGTCGCATTGCAGCATCATGTCCTTGCGCAGACGATTCTCAAAGACTCCTGCGACCAGTGGGCGTTCGTCTTTTTTGGGAGTCTCGCGTTCAACGAGCGAGGCCAGGGTTACGATGGAGGAAATTGGTTCGCCGGAAGGAAGGCGTGTTTCATCGCCACCGGCCATCGGGGGAGAAATGCGCGCCCACTCTGCCTTGAATTTTTTCACCATGAGGGCGGTCAAATCCTGGGCAGCTGGATGACGCGGCAATTGATAAGTTGCGGGGAAAAGAAAACCCTCGAGGGTCAATGCCTGGGGGGAGATATCGCGGACGAGCGAAGGATCGCTCGCGGCTTTCACGAACTCGTCGGCAGACATAAAATGGCCGGTTTCCAGATCGCGCGCAATGTCGTAGATGGTTTCGCCTTCGCGAACGGTAAAAGCAACTTCATAGACTTGACCCTTGGCTAGCTTCCAGAAAACGTCGCGTCCCGTGGCCGGCTTGTCGAAGAAATATTCGCCGGCTTCGAGAGTGCGCTTGGGATGCCGCCTCGCATAGATTTCAAAGGCAATGGCGCTACGCACGACGCCATTTTGCGCGAGAAGGCGCGCTACGCCTCGGCGCGAAGCGCCGTGGGGCACGGTCACGAACACACCTTCCCTTCCAAATCCCTGGTAGGGATGGGTGAGGCAATACCACATCCAAGCCCCCGCTCCCGCAGCGGCCAGCGCGACCAGCACGACGAGTATTGCGACCTTTTTCAAATCAGCCTCGCGAATTTCGCGCGTGGACCAGTCACTTCGCCTCTTGCTCCGCGTGCTGCCGGTCGAGGTATTCCTTCAGGATCAATGCCGCGGCCATGGCGTCGACGCCGAGCTTGGTGTTTTCCTTTTTTTTTGGGTTCTTGCTTGTGGGGGCCTGAATCGTCCGGCCTTGCTGTTCTTCTAACAAGCGTTCCGCTTCCCAGCTTGTGAGGCGCTCGTCTACCATCTCGACGGGCAAACCCATCTGCTTATGTACGCGCTGCCCGAACCGGGTCGCTTCTTCAGCCATTTCACCGCGCGTGCCGTCCAAACGCAGCGGCAAACCGACAACGATCTGTTTCACGCCGTGCTCGCGCACAAGTTCGCGCAGGCGGCGCATGTCCTCGTTGCGGTTGATCCGATCCAGGGTTGCTAGGGGCCGTGCGAGAGCAGCTTGCCTGCTGGCAATTGCAAGCCCGATTCTTGCGCGGCCATAATCCAGCGCCAGAATGGTTCCCTGCTTCGATTGGTTCACGTCCACGGCAGCCTCACGCACACCTCCAGTATACCGGGAAGCAATTCGCCAGACGCGCGGTGCTGCCCAAGAATGGACTAACTTCTAGAGCACCACGCGCTATAGAAACCTGGATGAGGATATGACGTCAGGGTTTGCGGCCGCGGTCGCCGGATTGCCAAGCGTCCCAGTAGCCCAGCGTTTTCATCTGCTGGTCGAGGCCAGTTTCTTTGAGGAGGAGGTCGAGTTCAGCGCGGCTCAGGCGTTTTCCGAGAGGCTGGACGCGATCCGCGATGCCCCAGGCGGTCAGCGCGGCAATCGCAGTATTTAGTTTAAGCTCTCGAATGTCGATTTTGTCGAAGGTGTCGGAGGCAGCGTGGTAATTCGGCAGATAATTCGCCTCTTCCTGATTGGCCACGAGAGTGGGAATGCCCTCGAGCAGGAAATCGAAATTATCGGTGCCAAACGAGGCGTCGTAAGTGTCGTAGTTCGCGCCCCAGGATTCGAGCGGTTTGAGAATTTCGCGTATGCCTGGCTCAAAGTCGCGCCTTCCGCCGAGCGAATAGCCGGTGACGCGGCCGATGCCCGCATCAAAGGTGATGATGGCGCGAATTTTGTCCAACTCCGCCCGATGCGCCTTCACGTACGCATAGGAGCCGAGCGTGCCTTGCTCTTCGCCGCTGAAGAGCACGAAGCGGATCGTGCGCCGCGGCAATAAGCCAGTGGCTTTGATGGCCCGCGCCGCTTCGATGACCAAGGCAGCGTTGCAGCCGTCGTCCAGCGCGCCGGTGCCGAGTTCCCACGAATCCAAATGAGCGCTGAGAATCACCGATTCATCGGGCTTTTCATAACCGCGGATTTCGCCGACGACATTCTCCTGCTCGATCGGCCCGCCAATTTTGTTGGGCATGATGAAGCGCACGCGCACTTTTCCGGGATACGCCGCAGCGGTCCTTGCCAGGCGCATCGCGTCTTCGCGTGCCACGATCGCCTGGGGGATTTTGTCGACTGCGCCGGTCAACGAATTCGTATGGCGATAAAGCAACAATCGTTCGCGCGCGCCCATCCATAAAATCGCGGAAGCGCCGGCCTTGATCGCACGCTGGATGATTTCCGGCGGCGCCAAGTATTCGTTGAAGAGGTCGGCCCAAGTCGAGCCGATGTCGCTGTGTACCAGCAGGACCGCGCCGTTGATCACCGCGCCAGCGCGCGCAAAATCGCCAGCGGTTCCGTAGCCCACGTCGACTAGCTTTGCTTCGATGCCGCCCGCGGGCGTCGCGGGCGACCAGCCTTCGGCGGCGAGCCGCACGGGAAAACTTACCGGGCTCAACAATTCGAGACGTGTATCTCCTTCGCTCCAAGTGACCGGCAGCGAGTACTTCTCCGTGTGGACCTCGACGCCTTCGGCGCGGAACGCGGCGACCGCCCATGCGACGGCTTTCTCCATCTGTGGCGATCCCGTCACGCGCCCGCCAATCTCATCCGTCAATCGGCGCAAATTTTCTTCCATTGGTGAAGGACCCATCACTTGAGGCAAGATTTTCGCGGCAGCTTGCGCACAACTTGAAGCGTCGGTAGCGGAACAAGCAGCGACAGTCTGGTTTGATTGCGAGGGGTTAAGAGAGTCCGTCACGGGAGGAAGTTGAGCAGAGAGAAGAGGCGAGACAGCAAAGCAGAAAAGTAAGGAACCAAGGCAGGCCGTGACAAGTCGCATCGTTTTTAACTCTCTGTAATTCGCGAGGAAATGGACTTGCCGCCACGCCTTTGCCGCGGCAAGCCCGTGCATCCTGGCGAAGAGTAGTATAAGCTCGCGGCGCTCGGGTGAGAAAATTGACGGGGAAACCAGTTATTCGAGAAAATGCGCGATGAAAAAATCCATCTTCGGTATTGCACTGGCTTTGGTATTTGCCGGCGCCGAACTGTTGCGATCGTCCACCCAAACGGTAACTGCAGACTTGGAATCCCGAGCAAAGGATGCCGTAGCGGTGATTCGCGGCTCGTTCGAGGTGCCAGGCCTTCAGCAAAGCGTGCGCGTTCAGCGCGACCGCTGGGGAGTGGCCCACATTTACGCGCAGAATGAGCACGATCTATTCTTCGCGCAGGGATTTGTCGTGGCGCAGGACCGCCTCTTTCAGATGGAAATTTGGAAACGTTCCGGTCAAGGCCGACTCGCGGAAATCCTTGGGCCGAGCGCCGTCCAACGCGACATCAAGGCACGGCTATTGCGCTATCGCGGCGACATGGACGCTGAGTACAAAAGCTACGCGCCCGACACGAAGGAAATCCTCGATGCCTTCACGTCCGGCATTAATGCTTACATCGAAGAAGTTCAGAAGCCCGGCGGACGCGGCCTGCCAATCGAGTTCCAGATTGCCGGCTTCAAGCCCGAGCCTTGGAAGCCTGAAGACTGCCTGAACCGGATGGCGGCGTACTCAATGACGGGCAATGGTGCGAGCGAATTGCACAACGCGCAGTTGGTTGCGCTTCTTGGACCCACGAAGGCCGCGGAATTTCTCGATCTTGATCCGCCGGTGAAACTCGACCCGGCGCCCGGAATTGATTTTTCCGGCCTCTCGCCTGCTTTGCTCAAGAATCTCGTAGGCAGCGACGTGCCCGTGCATTTCTCGGAGAAACCTCCTGAAGGAAGTAACAATTGGACCGTTTCCGGCGCTCTCACGGTCAGCGGCAAACCTCTGCTGGCGAACGACCCGCATCGCGTGATCGCCGAGCCTTCGCTGCGTTACATCGTGCATCTGGTTGCGCCGGGGTGGGATGTCATCGGCGCGGGCGAACCCGGTCTGCCGGGAGTCGCGGATGGACACAATGAAAATATGGCCTGGGGATTCACCATTTTCGGGCTCGACCAGCAGGATCTTTATCTCGCGCAACTAAATCCCGCCGATCCCGAAGAATATAAGACCGAGCACGGCTGGGAGCGCATGGAAGTGAAAAAAGAAACCATCGGCGTGCGAGGAGACGCGCCGGTCACGGCGGAACTGAAATTTACGCGGCACGGCCCCGTGCTCTGGGAAGACGACAAACACGCGCTGGCGCTTCACTGGGTGGGCGCGGAGCCAGGTACCGCCGGATACCTCGGCTCGCTTTCGCTCGACCGCGCCGAAAACTGGCAGGAATTTGAACGGGCCATGGCGCGTTGGAAAGTGCCCTCGGAGAATATCGTCTACGCCGACCGCGAGGGGAATATCGGCGAACACTCGACCGGGCTCGCGCCGCTGCGCAAGAACTGGACGGGCCTTCTGCCCGTGCCGGAGGACGGCGGCTATGAGTGGAGCGGTTTTGTGCCGAACAGCGAGCTGCCGCATTCGTATAATCCCGCGAGAAGGTATGTAGCCACGGCGAATCACAAGATGATCCCGGAAAATTATCCGTATGCCGTGGGATTTCAGTGGGCTTCGCCCGAAAGATTCCTGCGTATTTCGGAGGTGTTGAGCGAGGCGGCCAAAACCGGGCACAAGCTTGGCGTTGAGGATATGGAAAATTTGCAGAATGACGTAATTTCGCTGCCTGCCCGCGAGTTGCAGGGGCTGCTCAAGCACGCGGCAGGAAACTCGCCGGACAGCACGGCGAAACTGCTGCTCGATTGGGATTGCGCGATTACACAAGATTCCGCAGCCGCCGCGCTCTACGAATTCTGGGCTGTGGAGCTGCGCGAAGCGGTGACGGAGCGAGCCGTTCCTGCGGAAGCTCGAAAAACCATCGGACAATTATCTTTGTTGAAAGCCCTTTATGAGCTGTCGCACCCGCGTGTGGCCGTATTCGGAAAGAACGCGGAGGCTGCAAGGAATGTTTTGCTCCTGCAAACTCTCCACGCCGCGGAACAGAAGCTAGCGGCCAAGCTGGGCGGCGATCCCCAGAGCTGGGGCTGGGGAAAACTACATCGCGTTTCGTTCTTCCACCCGCTTGGCGCAACGCTTTCTCTCGCGGCGCTCTTCGATCGTGGACCCCTCTCTCGGCCCGGCGACGGGTCCACGGTGGACGCGACCTACTTCCCAGCAGTTTCCTTCGATCAATTGGCTGGCGCCAGCTACCGGGAAATTTTTGACCTAAGCGATTGGGACAACGCCTTGGGTGTCAACGTCCCGGGACAAAGCGGCCAGCCCGAGAGCCCGCATTACGACGATCTGCTGCCGTTATGGCTGCGCGGCCAATATTTTCCGCTGCGCTACAGCCGCCGGGCCATCGACCGCGAAACAACCGACGTGCTCGAACTAAAGCCCTAAGCGGGAAAAACGTGAATCGGAACCTACTGGGCGCGCACCGGCGGGTTCACGATGCAATCGGCAACGCGGGCCACCTTCACCATTTCTGCTACGTCGTGCACGCGCACAATGTGTGCGCCACCCATGATGCTCGCCGTAACCGTTGCTGCCGTACCCCAGATGCGCTGTTCCGGCGGCGCAGGTTTTCCGTCCCGTGCAAGTGTCGCGCCCAGAAAGCCTTTGCGCGATGTGCCCACGAGCAGCGGATAACCGAGCGAAGCGAGCTGCGGCAGCTTTTGCAGCAATTCATAATTTTGCGAATGGCTTTTGCCGAAACCAATCCCTGGATCCAAAATGATCTGTGACTTTGGGACGCCGGCTTTGCGCGCCTTGGCCACGGAAGCCCGCAAGCCGGCTACTACTTCTTGCATTACGTTTCGCACAAAAGGCCCATTCTGCATCGTTGCCGGCTCGCCGCGCAGGTTCGTTAGGATCAGGGGCGCACCATACTTGGCCGCAACTGTCGCAATGCGCACGTCGCTCTTTAGGCCAGAAACATCGTTGATGAGCTGCGCGCCGGCGCGAATGGCAAGCTCCGCGACGGTGGATCGGCGTGTGTCCACAGATAGCGGGATCTTAAGGCGCTCGCGCAAAGCCTCCAATACAGGGAGTATGCGATCTAGCTCTTCCGAGGCGAGAATTTCCACGGAACCTGGCCGCGTGGATTCGCCGCCAATGTCAAGAAGGTCCGCGCCATCCTTCTCCATTGCGAGAGCGTGTTCGACGGCGAGCTCCGGTTGATCGTACTTGCCGCCGTCCGAAAAACTGTCGGGCGTAATATTCAGGACGCCCATTACGAGCGTGCGGTCGCCAAGAAGCAGCGTTTGAGAGTGCAGCTTCAGCCGGAATATCTTGCGGGCGTTCATCGGGCGAATGGTCTAGCAGTTTAGCGCAGCCGAAGCAGGACGCAGACATTCGGCTGTGTCTCGGTCCCTCCAGAGGCGACAAGAGACGGGCAGAAATACCTATCCCAGAATCTAATCCAAATCGAAATCGCGAATAGGCTTCCCGGCGGGAGCGTCTTTGGCCTTCTTCATCGCTTCTTCAAATTTCTTGGCGAGAATATCTTCTTTATGGGTTTCTTGAAAGAACGAGTCGGCAAATTTGTCTTCGCGCTGACGATGCTGTTCGGCGAGAATCCCGTGGGCATTTTCCAGATCGACGTTGGGACCAGCCTTAACCGGGGCTTCGTGCGAAAGCACGGCGCCAAACACCGCGTCCACGACAAGCTTCGCCTGGCAGCATGGGCAGGTCACACGAAGATTATCCGGCTCCTTTTTTCCCATACCCGCATTCTACGCCATTTTGTTCGCGTAGGTCACCCATACGGCACGAACATCGGGTAACGGTCGCGGCTACAGAAAAGAAGGGCACGATGTATCGCGCCCCTGCACGCTCCTACGAGTGTAGTTCTATGCCTTCGCTGGATTCTCTCCGCGCGTAAATCCTGGCGCGGGCCGCAGTTCGGGGCGCACCACCTTGGGATCGGTGCTCGGCGCTGCCTGCGTTGGAGGAGGCGGCGTCCGCGGCTTTTCCGGCAGAGTCTTCCCTTCCATCAGCATTTTCACTTCATTCGCATCAATCACTTCGCGTTCGAGCAACGCCTGTGCGATTCGCTCGAGCGTTTCGCGGTTGGTGGAAAGAAGTCTTTTGGCGCTTTCATAACCGTTGTTGACGATGCGCTTCACTTCCTTATCGATTTGAATCGCTGTATCTTCCGAATAATCGCGATGCTGGGTAATCTCGCGGCCTAAGAAGATTGCTTCATCCTTCTTGCCGTATGCCAGCGGCCCCAGGTCGCTCATGCCCCACTCGCAAACCATGTTGCGAGCCAGGTCCGTGGCCCGTTCGATGTCGTTGCCCGCGCCGGTGGTAATGTGTCCGAGGAAAATCTCTTCGGCGGAGCGCCCGCCCATAAGCACGGCCAGCATGGCTTCCAAGTATTCCCTTGTGTAGGTGTGCTTGTCGTCTTCAGGAAGTTGCATCGTCAAGCCGAGGGCCATGCCTCGCGGAATGATCGTGACTTTGTGAACTGGATCGGCTCCCGGCGTCATGGCTGCCACGAGCGCGTGCCCCGCTTCGTGATAGGCGGTGTTTTTCTTTTCCTCATCCGAGAGGATCATGGACTTACGCTCGACGCCCATCAGTACTTTGTCTTTGGACATCTCGAAATCGATCTGCATCACAAACTTGCGGTTCTGGCGCGCCGCCCACAGAGCTGCTTCGTTCACGAGGTTCGCCAGGTCCGCGCCGGAGAAGCCCGGTGTGCCGCGTGCGATGATGGACAACTCGACGTCGTCCGAAAGCGGCACTTTGCGAGTGTGTACGCGAAGAATTTCTTCGCGCCCTTTCACATCTGGGCGCGCAACTACGACGCGGCGGTCGAAACGACCGGGGCGTAGCAAGGCAGGGTCGAGAACATCGGGGCGATTCGTCGCCGCGATCAGGATCACGCCTTCGTTCGATTCGAATCCGTCCATTTCGACGAGCAAAGCGTTCAAAGTCTGTTCGCGCTCGTCGTGCCCGCCGCCCAGGCCCGCGCCGCGATGGCGGCCGACCGCGTCAATTTCATCGATGAAAATGATGCAAGGCGCATTCTTCTTTCCTTGCTCGAATAAATCGCGCACCCGGCTCGCTCCGACGCCAACAAACATCTCGACAAAATCGGAACCCGAAATGGAGAAAAATGGAACGTTAGCCTCGCCCGCGATTGCTCTTGCGAGCAGGGTCTTGCCGGTTCCTGGAGGACCAACTAGCAACACGCCCTTCGGTATCCGTCCGCCTAGCTTCTGGAATTTTTGCGGATCTTTCAGAAACTCGATGATTTCCTGCAGCTCTTCCTTGGCTTCGTCCGTGCCCGCAACGTCCTTAAACGTCGCTTTCTTCTGCTGCGCCGAGAGTAGCCGCGCGCGCGACTTGCCGAAGCTCAACGCTTTGTTTCCGCCGGCTTGCATCTGCCGCATCAGGAAGAAGCAAAAGCCTACAAGCAATATCAAGGGCGCGGCATTTAGCAGGATGAGGATCCAATCCGAGCTGCGGACCTCTTTCATCCCCTTGATCATCGCTCCCTTATCCCGCAATTCCTTGATGAGGTCTGGAGCGGCTTCCTTGAACACCGTCACGGTAAATTTTGTGTTGGGCGGGTTGCGGTATTCACCTTGAATTTCGTAACTGTTTGGCGAGAGGTACAACGTCACTTCCTTAATGTCTCCCGCGTCCACCTTGGCCATGAATTCGCTGTAGCTGGGCTGCTGTTCCCGCGCTTGGCTGCCATTCGCGGACACCAGCTTCCAAAGCATCACGCCGAGAAAGACGATGGAGATCCAGAAGAGAATTGTTTTTGCCGTAGAACTGGAATTCACGTTGTCCTCACCTTTGTCCTTGGCCTCGCGGAAAAATACTCCTCGAGGAAGCGACGGGCGAATCTTTCGATCTTACTTCGTCTGTCCTTGCCGCCGCTTCGCCTGCGCCGGTCCGCAGGAGAGGCCCCGATAATTCCGCCCCGTTCCGTTGTCCGCAGCCAGGCCAAAACCGACCCATACATCTTTAGATGCCGTCCGGAACCCAAAGTAATCGGGTTCCAGGCCCACGCGCCGCCTCGCGGGCTTATCCAGCAGAACCGCCAATCGCAGCGATCTGGGCTGGCTTTCGCCCAATCGCCGCAATAGAAATTCTTGCGTTACACCGCTCTCGAGCACGGCGTCAAGCAACAGAACGTCCCGGCCTTTCAATTCCGGGCGCGAACCGAAATAAACTTCACGCCGCTCGTGCCCGCCGTCATCCACGTCTCGCACGTCCTCGCGCACGAAATGGCAAACGACGCCGGTGTTAATCTCGCGGATCAAGTCGGCGGCGAAAACAAATCCACGGTCCAGCGTTACCACCACGTCAACTCGCCGCCCCTTATACTCCCGCGTAATCTCTCGTCCCAGCGCCGCGACTCTCGCGCCAATACGCGCGGCGGAATAGGCCACGCGGCCTGGCTTTCTCGACTTGACCGCTGGGCGGTCACGCATCAAGACTTTTCCTCGGCGATCAAGATGCCTGTCCGGGTCCCTTCACTCGGCGCATAGTCGGCGGGTACTGGAAAGCCACGGGCCCACACGAGAACGCCGCCGCTCGTCAGTACCGGCCAGCCATCCCGCTCCCATCGGCTTACGCGCTTTTCGTTCAGCAAGCGTTTCAGCTTATGCGCTTTATGATGCCCGGCGGGCTGCAGCCGGTCCCCGAAACGCCAGTTGCGCAGCACCAAAGGTGTGCGCAGCCGCACCCGGTCCAAGACCGCCCCTGATTCCTTAGTTTCCCCCCTCTTGGCGGGCCAGTCAATCACCCTGAGGCGGATTACGCACCCCGCTTGGGGCAGGCGTAATGCGGCGTCGCCAGTTGTAAAATCGATTTTGTGCTCGTATTGCACCGCGCCGGATTCTTCCATTTCGCCTTTTCCAGCGTTTCGACGACCTGGCCTATGCGAAATTGTGCAGAAAACCAATTCGTTGCGTTCGCGGCGGACATCCACGCCACCGGGCAGTTGCAGGGATTTTCCGTTCTCCCCATGGCGAGCCAAATCCAATACCGATGCGATGTGCCCCGCACCGATTTGTCCCGTTCCTCGTTTCCTCTCCTGAATTAGACGAAACAGCATCCTCTTTGTCAGTGCTGAGCATTCCCCCTTCTTATCCGTGCAAATGTTTTTTTCCTTCATCGGTAGCAACAAGTCGCCGACGAAAATCTGTGTTTTATCCCTAGCTTTCTTGGCGAGCGCTTCACATCGTTCCCGTGCCAGCGATTCTAGGAACTCTTCATTTTCCCGCGCAAATTCCGCCAAATAGGATAGATGCGCCACTACGCTGCGCTGAAATTGTCGTTCCAAGAGCGGAAGCAGCTTTTTGCGAATCCGCGCCCGCATGCGCGATGTATCTTGATTCGTCGCGTCGTCGCGCCAATTCTGTTTTTTCGCGCGCAGATACGCCCGCAACTCCGCTCGCCGCACGCCAAGCAACGGCCGTGCGATGGATTCAGTTCGAGGATGAATCCCCCCGAGCCCTGCCAAACCTGTCCCGCGCAAGATGTGCGCCAATACTGTCTCCGCCTGGTCGTCCGCCGTATGCGCCACCGCCACGCAATCCACTTTTCCTTCGGCCGCCAGCCTCGCGAAAAATTCAGTCCGCGCCCGCCGCCCCGCATCCTCGAGGTTTGCTTTCTCCCGCCGCGCTTTCGCCGCCACGTCCACTCGTTCGACATAAAACTCCAGCCCAACCTTCGCCGCCAGCTTCGCCACAAATTGTTCGTCGGCGTCCGACGCCTTCCCGCGTAGCCGGTGGTTCAAATGCGCCATGCTCAAGACAATCCCAAGCTCGTCGCGCAATTCCAACAAGAGGAGCAGCAGCGCGATAGAATCCGCCCCGCCCGACACACCCACGCCCACGCGCTGCCCCGCCCGCAGTATCCCCGCCCGCCGCAAGCTATCAAGCAATCGCTGAGCCAGTCCGCGGCTTTCCCGGCGCGTTCTCGTTGTTCTGGTGTTTGTAGAAATCTGCTTGGCCATGAACCTAAAAGCAATAGTAACAATTGTATGCAAGCAGGTCGATTTTTTGTGTCCGTCTCAGGCTGACCCGGGAAGGCAATACGCAGCACTTCTACCGCTCAGCTTGTGCGCGCCGCTCTTGTTTCGCTTTGCTCACCATATCGCGGACGTCGCCCAGCAGTGCTTGCGAATCGAAGACCACGCCATCGCGAATCGTATACTTCACGCACTGCTGGTGAACTTCTTTGCGGTCCTGGCTCACGCGCGTTACGCCAATTCCATAAAACACTTTCACGTCAGCTAGCGGATTTTCTGAAAGCACTACCAGGTCGGCCAAATAGCCCGGTCGAATCACGCCGAGTTCCGGGTTTTTCACGACTCTTGCGCCATTCTCCGTGGCCGCATGAATCGTCTCAAGCGGAGAAAACCCTGCTTCCTCGAGCATTTCCAATTCTCGAATCGTTCCAAATCCCCACAGCGCAAACAAAAAGCCGGTGTCCGACCCCACCGCCACGGTACCGCCCTGATTTTTATAGTCGTTCACGAAGTCCATCCAAATTCGGTAGGCGCGCGCCCAATCCGCTTCTTTGTTCGAAGTCCAATCATAAAAATACGACGCATGATGCGCCGGGTTCGGAAGAAACGAATCCATCACGACCGGCAGCGTGTACGTCGCGTGCCACGGCAAATTCGCCGCACGTGTCACATCCCGATTCGCTTCATAAATACTGAACGTCGGAACCATGATGAATCCCGTCTTGTGCATCGTATCGAGCAGCGAATGAATCACCTCGCCGTGCAACTTCGTCACGTCCGCCTGCAGCCAAGCCCGCCCCGTCTCCAAAAACCGGTCCGGCTCGCTCGAATAGTTATAGTCCGGCGGCAATTGCTGAATCGTCTGCGTCGTGAACGACGACTCCGGATAACCATAGTGATGCTCGATAGTGGAAGCACCCTCGGCGGCTATCCGCACTGCATTCATCGGATACACGCCATCCTGCGCAATGTGCACCGCCACACCCATTCCATTCTTGTGCGCCTCGTCCGCAATCGCGTGAAACACATCCGGCCACTCCCCCGGCTTACCGAGCACCTTGACGCCGTCCACACCCATTGCATGCCATTCGTCTACAATCTGCCGCGCCCCATCGGGATGGAAATAACGCGGATCGTCCCCGCGTCCCCAAAACGGGTAAACATATATCCGCGGCGCGATGATCTCGTTCGCAGCGCTGCGTTTTTTCTCCGCTACCATCTGCTGCGGCGTGTCATTTCCGATGTTGAACGTTCGAATCGTCGTCACCCCGTGCCCCAGCAGCAGTTTGTAAATATATTCCGCTGGCACATCCTTGCTCTCGTTCACATGAATGTGTACGTCGATCAGACCAGGGGTGACGTACATTCCTTTGCCCTCGATTACTCTGTCAGGCGCTTTCTCATCCGCTCCGTTTGTTGCCCCTTCTTTCCGCGAGCGTGATATCGCATCCTCTGAAACGATGCGGTCAATGCGGTTGCCGTTGATGTAGATATTCACTGGTCCGTACGCCGGCGCACCTGAGCCATCAATCACGGTCACGCCGCGAATTTCCAGTGAGTCGTATGGTCCCGTCTCCTCCTTAGTATTCGCGTTTTGGGCGTTGGCACGTGGCGCGCAAGACATGCCTGCTGCAAAAAAATCGTCCCGAAGCACATCATCATTTTGGCTGTTGTTTTCTTGCCGCGCATTGAGGTTTTCTCCTTGGCGAAGTCCGCAAGGCTAATTTTATTGGCGTGAGAAGTCCAGTGCTGATTCCCGTCCTGCAAGGACTCAGGAATCCGCATGGTTTTTCCGGAAAGCTCTGTAGCCGGACCAGTTACGCGGCCCGTGGAAGTCTGTGGAAAACGCTAATCTCCTGTTGACATTTTCGCGGCCTCGTCGTATTCTCCTTGGGCTGTGGATGTGCCTTTCTGCAAGACAGGGAGGACAAGCTCTTTGACAACCGATACGATGTGCCAGAATCCGTTCGAAACCATTCGTCCTTTTCGAGCACGAATGGTCTGAGTAAATCGAGCGACAATAATTCGCTTGGCAGGCTGGCCTGGGTGCAAACCCAGGCATTTTTTATCGCCAAGCTACCAGTTTCAAACGAGAGTTTGATCCTGGCTCAGAACGAACGCTGGCGGCGTGCTTAACACATGCAAGTCGAGTGCGCGTCTGTAGCAATACAGATGGCGCACGGCGCACGGGTGCGTAACACGTGGGTAATCTGCCCTTCGATGGGGAATAACTCCGGGAAACCGAAGCTAATTCCGCATAACATTCCTTGGACCTCGGTCTGAGGACTCAAAGCCGTAAGGCGTCGGAGGAGGAACCCGCGCACGATTAGGTAGTTGGCAGGGTAACGGCCTACCAAGCCTTTGATCGTTAGCTGGTCTGAGAGGATGGCCAGCCACACTGGAACTGAGACACGGTCCAGACTCCTACGGGAGGCAGCAGTGGGGAATCTTGCACAATGGGCGAAAGCCTGATGCAGCGACGCCGCGTGGGGGATGAAGCTTTTCGGAGTGTAAACCCCTTTCGACCCGGACGAATGCCCCGCAAGGGGACTGACGGTACGGGTATAAGAAGCCCCGGCTAACTACGTGCCAGCAGCCGCGGTAAGACGTGGGGGGCCAGCGTTGTTCGGAATTACTGGGTGTAAAGGGTCAGTAGGCGGTGTGGCAAGTCGGGAGTGAAATCTCTGGGCTTAACTCAGAGACTGCTTCCGAAACTGCTGTGCTTGAGTGTGGGAGAGGCGCGTGGAATTGCAGGTGTAGCGGTGAAATGCGTAGATATCTGCAGGAACACCCGTGGCGAAAGCGGCGCGCTGGACCACAACTGACGCTGAATGACGAAAGCTAGGGGAGCAAACAGGATTAGATACCCTGGTAGTCCTAGCCCTAAACGATCAGGACTTGGGGTGCCGCACGTTCGTGCGTCGTCCCGGAGCTAACGCGTTAAGTCCTGCACCTGGGGAGTACGGTCGCAAGACTGAAACTCAAAGGAATTGACGGGGGCCCGCACAAGCGGTGGAACATGTGGTTCAATTCGACGCTACGCGAGGAACCTTACCTGGGCTCGAAGCGCACTTGACTAGCTATAGAAATATGGCCTTCCCGCAAGGGACAAGTGTGGAGGCGCTGCATGGCTGTCGTCAGCTCGTGCCGTGAGGTGTTGGGTTAAGTCCCGCAACGAGCGCAACCCCTGCACGTAGTTGCCACTCCGCAAGGAGGGAACTCTACGTGGACTGCTCCGGATAACGGAGAGGAAGGTGGGGATGACGTCAAGTCCGCATGGCCTTTATGTCCAGGGCTACACACGTGTTACAATGCAGGGCACAAACCGTTGCCAACCCGCGAGGGGGAGCTAATCGGAGAAAACTCTGCTCAGTTCGGATTGCAGTCTGCAACTCGACTGCATGAAGCCGGAATCGCTAGTAATGGCGTATCAGATCGACGCCGTGAATACGTTCCCGGGCCTTGTACACACCGCCCGTCACATCACGAAAGTGAGTTGTACTAGAAGTCGCCGCGCTGACCGCAAGGAAGCAAGCGCCCAAGGTATGACTCATGATTGGGGTGAAGTCGTAACAAGGTAGCCGTAGGAGAACCTGCGGCTGGATCACCTCCTTTCTAAAGAATCAGGCTTGCCCTTCCCTGCTTTTGCCAAACGAAAACGTCCTAACCTAGGGACGCCTTCGCAAAGCAATGCAGTACAGCAGGAAAGAGGCGGCCCACGAATCTTCTAGCCTGAGTTACACAGGAAAAAACGTAGACCCCTAAAAAGGCCCGCGTTTCAGAGGATTCAACATCGATCCTTTAACAAGATCGATGTCTTTCTTCGGCGAACTCACTCGCCGAAGAAAAAATATCGCTCTCATCGTTCCGCAAGGCACGAGACAAAATCACTCGTTCCGGC
>JBARJI010000083.1:0-27533 GCA_049800195.1 Candidatus Acidiferrum sp. | reverse complement strand
ATTCCCACTTTCCCACAGTCTCAGCAACAACGCAGTGGACCCCCTTTGAAGAGAAGGAAAACAATGCAAGCGGACACATCACGTGCTAACAAAAGCGGACATCTCGACTTGCTAACAACAGTAATATTTTCGGTCTGCCAGCCGTGGGAAAGCGAGATTTGGTTTTTGCAAAGCGAATCGAATAGAATTTGCCGTGCCGGGGAACGTGTGCCGGAACCCAGGCACTGATCAGCGCGCGGGGCATTGCTGAGAGATTCTTTCGAGACTGGCGATGATGGAAGACTTGTCGAAATATCACGACCCGGTGAGCAAGTTGTTTGCGCGGCCGCACACAGCGGAAGAGTGGGAGCAGTATCGTTTGAGCGAAGAGCAAGTGGAATTTTTTCGGGAGAATGGATATTTGAAGGGCGTAGGGATTTTGACGGACGAGCAGGTGGAAGCCTTACGAGGGGAATTGGAACAGTTGATGGATCCGGGGCATGCGGGACGGGAGCTGTTTCACGAATATCATTCAAATGAATCGACCGATCCGAACCGCGTGGTGTTTCACGCCTTGGGAGCTTGGCGCGTGGTGCCGGGATTTCATGATTTGTTGTGGAATCCCGCGTTTCTTGTGCCGGCATCGCAACTGCTTGGCGGGGCGGTGCGATTCTGGCATGACCAACTTTTTTGCAAGCCGGCGCGGCATGGCGGAGTGGTGGCATGGCATCAGGATTATTCGTACTGGACGAGGACGACGCCGCTGGCGCATTTGACGTGCTGGATTGGGCTGGACGATTCGACGCGGGAGAACGGGTGCTTGAATTACGTGCCGGGAAGCCACAAGTGGGCGGATCTGCCGAAGCCCGTTTTAACGGGTGAAATGGACGCTATTCGCGACAGTTTGCCGCACGAGCAGAAAGATAAGTTCAAACCGGTGGCGATTGAGCTGAAAAAGGGCGAGAGCGCGTTTCATCACGCGCGGACGATGCACGGCTCTGGCGCGAACGATACGCCGCGGCCGCGGCGGGCGACGGTGATCAACGTGTTTCGGGATGGCGTGATGTCAAATACAGATGAGCCATTGCTCGCGGGCGTGCCGGTGATTGCGAGAGGAAGCAAGATGGATGGGCAGTTTTTCCCCCTGTTGTACGAGCCAGCGTAAGCACACCGCAAAGACGGGGCTGTTGACTCTTTCCGCGTCCTCGCCGACTATAAAGTCAAATCTGACCTATCATTGGCGCTCGCAGGAGAGCCGTTCACTATGGAAGAACAACTTAGCCTGGAATTCTTGCGTGTGGTGGAAAACGGCGCGGTTGCCGCCGCGCGCACGATGGGATTCGGCGATCGGCACAAGGCTGACGAAGTGGCCGTGGAAGCGATGCGCAAGACGATGGACGCGGTGCAGATGGACGGCACCATCGTGATCGGCGAGGGCGAACGCGATGAAGCGCCCATGCTGTATATCGGCGAAAAAGTGGGGCTGGCAACGCATGCGCCGAAGGCACTGTTTCCGGAGGTGGATATTGCCGTCGACCCCTTGGAGGGCACGAACCTGTGCGCCATGGGCTCTCCCAATTCGATCGCAGTGCTGGCCGCAAGCGAGCGAGGCGGCTTGTTGCACGCGCCCGATTTGTACATGGAAAAAATCGTGGTGGGACCATCGTGCAAAGGCGCGGTCGATCTGGACGCGCCCGTCACTGACAATTTGAAATCGATCGCCAAACGGCTGGACCGCGACGTGGAAGACCTGGTGATTATCGTGCTGGACCGGCCGCGCCACGAAAAGCTCATTGAGGAAATTCGCAAAGCGGGAGCACGCATTCGTTTGATCGGCGACGGCGACCTCTCGGCTGGAATTTCCGCCGCCGTGGTCGGCACGGGAGTACACGCGGTCATGGGCACGGGCGGCGCGCCCGAAGGCGTGCTAACGGCGGCGGCGCTGCGCTGCTTGAACGGGCAGATTCTGGCGCGGCTTGTGATTGGAAAGCCGGAGGATCAAGTGCGACTCGAAAAAATGGGAGTGAAGGATCCCAAGAGGGTTTACGACACGGAGGATTTGGCTCCAGGGAAGAAAATGATTTTTGCTTGTACGGGCGTCACGGACGGCAACATTTTGAAAGGCGTGCGGTTTTTTGGCGAAGGCGTGCGAACGTCCTCGATGATTCTGACGTTGGACGACCGGCAAGTGCGTTTTGTAGATTCCGTACACCTTGATAAGCGGCCCGATGTCAAAGTGAGGTTCAACTAAGGCCCTGACTGGAGACCCGTGGCCAGCGAGGTGTAATCCGTGCAAGCTGGCTGCGTGAACCGCCTACGGCCGTCGGTATCTTGTCGCGTTTCTGGATACACACGAATAACGGCCTGAACTGCTCAAAAGCGGTCCTGAACGAGAGAACAGGAACGCTTACAACACACCTAGATTGCTTTCCTGAAGTCCGCAGCGGCAGTTCTGCCAAACTAAGACTTGGGCGAACTGTGCCCGCTTGGGAGAGACAGGCTATGGCGGCAGAATCCTCATCGGGCAATTCGTCTTCCTCGAAGTCCCTCATGTGGATGATGATTGCCTTGTTTACGGGCCTCGCATTGCTGCTGGCAGGAGGCCTATTCGTGGCCAGCCGCGTGGTGCGCTCGATGGGGCTGACGGCGGCGAGCGCCAAGGACACGGTGCGAACTCCTGGGGGAACTTTCCGGCTGGAAAAAGAGACCGAGGTAGGCCCCGGCTTGCCGGTTTATCCGCGCTCCTCGCTGGTCGTGCCGGACGACGCGGGCGCGGCAGCGGCCGTCAAACAAGCGCAAAATGGGATCGAAACGTCGACGTATCACACGACCGATGTGCAAGAATATGTCGATACCTGGTACAAGGAGCATTTAAGCCCTGAATTTACGCGGCACGACGCGGGCGATAAGTCTTCGCTGGGGGCGCTGAGCGACGCACCCATTTCGGATAACGACATCGTTTTCATGGCCGACCGCGAGCAAATGATTCGCATCGTGGCGCTATCGTCGGATTCGGGCGGCACAAAAATCTCGCTGATTCGGTATAACAAGTCCTCCTCCGACCCAGAGCAATCGCCCGCTCCTGCACAATCGCCAGCGCCAGGCCAATAACGAGAAGCACACACTCCGAGCGGACGATACGGCGGTTGGCTTACGCTTTGATTGTGAAGGCGTGCGAGCTTACTGCGGGCTATTCGTAAGTGCCAGAAAAACACCATCGTCGACGGCAATCGATCTCATAAACAGGGTCGCCGTGCTGGCACCGGCGAGTGCAACGTGATCGGCGCTGCCGCTGATGGCCGGCCCAGCAGGGTTCGTGCCGCTGGTTCCACTTGTCGAGCCGACTCCTGGCTGCTGGGAAATGCGCGTCGTCTTTGGCGTACAGTTGGCCGCGCCGAGACAAGTATCCCGAACGAAAACTTGACTATATCCTGTGCTCGAGGTGCTTGAAGCGGGCTTGCTCGCCGGCGCCGAAGTTTGCGTTGTCGGGCTCGGCGTGACGGCAAGGAACGCGACGAACCTGCCGGATGAGCTGACCGACGGCAAGATGCTTTCCAGACCAACAAGAGTCCCGTTGGGGTCGGTGGACACCAATTGAGTCGAGGGAGTGCATGAACCGTTCATGCCAAAGCAGGTATCACGGAGATACACCTGGCGGCCGGTAGTCGTTTGCGAAACCAGATTTGTAGCAGCGGAACTGAACGCGATATAGCGCCCATCGGAACTCATGGAAGGATAGTGGCTGTCGTCACTCGCCGCGCTGCCATCCAGCGCGGAGGAAATGAGAACGGTGTTGGGCTGGCAGGAGGAGCTGGCGCCTTGGCAAGTATCGCGAGCGAAAATCTGCGCGTGACCGTTTTGGGTGGCGGTGTAGGCGACATATCGGCCATCGACGCTGACAGCGGGAGTCTCTTGTTGCACCTGGGCGGCGTTCTTGCTGGCGTTATTGCCTCCCGGATCCGTGATCGTGAAAGTTGTGCCATTGCTCGTGCCACCGCCGCCGTACCCGTTGCAATTGATCTGGCAGCCGTTAGGCGCCGCGACGGGAGCATTGTAAACGGTTACGGTCGCAGAACCGGCAGTGGCGAGCAGCGCAGCGGGCACAGTCACTTGAATTTGGGTAGCAGTGATATTCGTTGGAGCGAGACTGGTCTGCGTTGCCGTATTCCAGAATACCTGAGAGCCGCCCGTGGGGTCCGAGGTGAGAAGAAAGTTTGTCCCGGTGATAGTCAATGCCAGAGCCGGGCTTCCCGCTGCGACGGAGTTGGGGCTAATGCTCGAAACCTGAGGGATGGGGTTGGGAGGAGGAAACACGACGAAAGCAACGGGGTTGGAGAGGCCGTTCGTACCTGCCCCGGAGTGAGGTTGGACGGTCTGGACAAAGTCTGTTCCGGCCTTGGCTATCATTGAGGCAGGAACCGTGGCAGTTACGTAGACGACAGTTCCCGTATCATTCGCCGGGGCGCATGTAGCTGCGGCGGTAGTCGTCACGACGCAAGTTTTTAGAGTTTGCTGGTTCCAAGTGGCGACTGTTTGTACAACGAAGCCGCTGCCCGTTAGAGTGAGGGTGAAGGCCGGCCCTCCTGCGGTTATGTTTGAGGGCGAGACGTATTGTAAGTAAGCGCCGGTGTTGGCTTGAAACGTGTTTCCGTAATCGTTGCAACCTGTCACGGCGAAAATCGCCGCAAACGCGACAGCTAGGGCTGTCCAAGACCGCTTCATCGAGACTCCTTCATCGTCACTGGTAACCCCAGCTTGGCCGGGATCAACCTGTCTGGTCAAACGGCGGGGAACCCCCGGCGCCAGTGTGCTTTTCGGGTGAGATGCGCAATTCGCGCGGCGCGTTGACCCCAGCTCGACCGAGGCCCCGCAAACCTTGTCCGGCCCGCCTGGCGCTCTTCTACAGCCGCCATCCCTGTAAAAACGGGTCCGGTCAACCCTACATGATTACCATTCTCCTAGAAGAAAGGTCAATGAGCAATTCTTGGATGGCCCGGGAGACCGGGTATAGCGGAGGGGCGGGATATCCCTTCTAATTTCGCGGCGCCGCAGGAGCGGTTTGAACTCCCTGTGCGACCAGGGACTCACTCACCAGCTCTTGGATATGAGCACGGCACTCGGGATCTTGGACCGGAAGGGCCGCAGCGGCTCGGTAGCAAGCGACGGCTTGTTCTTTGCGGCCCAGTTTGCCGTATAAATCGCCCCGGGCAAGCTGAAACAGCGGGTTGGAGGGGTACTTCTGGACAAGCGGGCCGATCACACCGAGTGCTTTTTCATACTGTTCGTCGTAAGCGTGGAGGTCCAGAGCCAGGTAAAAGCGGGCTGCGTTAGGCGTGAGAACGCCGTCGGAAATATCATGCTCCAGTTGGCGAATGCCAAGGTGCTTGTTCCCGCCGGGGATGCCCATGAAGAAGCCGAGCAATTTGGCGATAGCGCTGAGGGTGTCGGCGTAATAATTGTAGAGTCCCAGACCAAAGTCGGCGTCCACGAGTTGAGGGTCGAGTTGAAGAGCGCGTAGAAAATGCGTTCGAGCGTGGACGCCAGCTCGAGCTGTAGCGCGATTTTCGCCGCGAAGGCCGTAAAGGCGCGCAGCAAACGCATCCGCCAGCCCTGCATAAAACTGCATTTCGACGGTTTCGTGATCCTGGAGATGGGTCTGAGCGAGGGACGAAGCGGTCGCGACAAGGTCGAGGTAGTGCTTGTCCGCAGGCAGCTTTGGCCGGTGCCAGGCGTCGGTCATCCCATACTTGAATTCCGCCGAGGTACACCAAATTCGCCACCACAATGCTTCTGCTTCGAGTAAATAACCCAGAGGGTGATCAGGCTGTTCTTTCTGAATACGTTGCGCGTCGGCGATGGCCGCATCCAGGTCAAACGAATAGATTTTTTCGATTGCGCCGGATGCACCCTCCGGCAAGGTCAGTTTTTGGGCGTCCGCCTGTGGCGCGAGGAGAGACCCGGCCAACGCCGTGGAGCAGAGAAGTATCGCGCTCCTTACCGAAGCACGCCGTAGAATCATGCGGGCACTCGAGGAATCTCCAAGACAGCCGGGGCCAGTCATTCTCGCGCAGGAGAACCGCGCGCAACGAGTTTAAGCCGTCCAACGAAAGTTGCAAACTGAAATGGCTTTATGTGGAACCGAAGAGTTTGGAACATCGCGAGAAATTGCGCGTTAGCAGCCATGCCGTACATTTGCTATTCTCGGCGGCGTGCCGACAACGCCAGACAACGTCGCTGCTGGCAGTAGCGATGGCCTCCTCGCAGAGCAGCCCTCTGGCCTTGAGCGCGGCCTAGGCCTCAAAGAAGCCGTCGCGCTCAATATGATCGAGATTGTGGGCATCGGCCCGTTCGTTGTCACCTCGCTGGTTATCAAAGCGATGGGCGGGCCGCAGGCGCTGATCGCATGGATTGCGGGAGCGCTGCTAGCTACGCTCGATGCCTTTGTATGGTCAGAGCTTGGCGCGGCCATGCCACGTGCCGGCGGGTCGTACGTTTTCTTGCGCGAAGCGTACGGGCCCGGACGCTGGGGCCGTTTGATGTCTTTTTTGTTTGTGTGGCAGACCTTTATTCAGGCGCCCCTTTCCATCGCATCTGCCTCCATCGGTTTTGCACGCTACGCCGCTTATCTGCACCCGCTTTCGAAGTTCGAGGGAAAAGCCATTTCGGGAGGCTTGGTCCTGTTCCTCGTGATTCTGCTTTACCGGCGTATCACGACCATCGGAAAGATCTCTGTTCTGTTATGGGCCGGGGTGGTCGGCACTCTTCTCTGGCTGATCTGGGGCGGTGCGACCCACTTCAATGCGAAAATGGCCTTCGATTTTCCGCCGCACGCTTTCTCTCTTTCCTGGGTGTGGTTCGCGGGCCTTGGGGCTGCGATGGTAAATACGGTTTACAGCTACTGGGGCTACTACAACATCTGCAACCTGGGAGGCGAGATTCGCAATCCCGAACGTAATATCCCGCGCGGCATTTTTCTCTCGATTCTCGGCATCACCGTGCTGTACATGGCCATGCAAACGAGCATTCTGGGAGTCGTTCCCTGGCGCGAAGCGCAGAACTCGAAATTTATTGTGAGTACGTTCGTCGAGCGTCTGTACGGCCACCACGCAGCGCAGGCAGCGACATGGATGGTGCTGTGGATCGCGCTGGCTTCGGTTTTCTCCGTGCTGCTGGGATATTCCCGCGTCCCGTATTCGGCGGCGCTGGACGGAAATTTCTTCCCCATCTTTGGACGTCTGCACCCCACAAAACACTTCCCGCATGTCTCGCTTCTGGTTCTCGGCGGACTTGCCTTTCTTTTCAGCATAACCTTGAAGCTGGAGACGGCCATCGCGGGCATTCTGGCGATGCGCCTCTTGGTTCAGTTCATCGGCCAAGCCGTCGGAGTGGTATTGTTACGCCGGCGCTGGGGTGCGGCGCGATTGCCGTTCAGAATGTGGCTTTATCCCTTGCCCGTAGCGCTAACCATGTTCGGCTGGGCATGGCTCTTTTGGCAGACTGGCCCGGCCAGAAAGTGGGGATTGGCGGAAATTGCGCTGGGCGCTCTCGCATTTCTCATCCGAGCGCGGGAAATGCGACAATGGCCGTTTACGAAGGTGAGAGAATCGGAGGCTGCGTGAATCGTCTAGTCCAGAAATCCATCGAATTAAGTAGCTTTGGTATTCTGTTGATGGTTCTTTGTGCGCAGCTGGCTTCGCCTCAATTTCCCCCCGCTCCGGGAACGGGCCCCGGTCTGCCAGACACCATCGAGGCCATCGAAAGCGCTCGGGTCACGACACGCATTCTCTACATCACCGCTCATCCTGACGACGAAACCTCGTCGCTTCTCACTTATCTTGCGCGCGCGCTCCACGCAGACGTAGCTCTGCTGACACTCACGCGTGGTGAAGGCGGACAGAATGACCTCGGGCCGGAACAATCGCCCCAACTTGGGCTAATTCGTACGCAAGAACTTCTTGCAGCCACGCGGGGCTATGGGGTGAAACTTTTTTTTGCGAACGCGCCCGATTTCGGATTCTCGAAGACTCCCGAGGAAACGGAAAGAATCTGGGGAAAACCGGTTCTTGGAGAAATGGTGCGCGTGATTCGCGCGTTTCGGCCGAACATTGTCGTGAACGGTTGGGGCGGCGTGCATGGCGGCCATGGGCATCACCAGACTTCCGGCTTATGGACGCCGATTGCGGTTGAGCAGGCGGGCGACGCCAACGCGTTTCCCGAACAGCTTCGCGAGGGACTTCGTCCTTGGGGCGGCGCCTCGAATCCCGTGCAACTTCTCGATACGGAGCGCGGCGGCGCGACTGCCGCGGAGGGCGTTTCGCTTCCCGTGGACGACATTTCTTCGCTCTGGGGCAAAACTTGGCGAGAGATCGGCCTCGATGCCTTCGCCAATCATCGTTCGCAAGGCATTACAAATTTCATCGGTTCACCTTTTCTCCGGCGGCCGGTCGTTCTTACTTTGGAAAATGGCGGCAAGTTTGATGCGGCGAACCTGTCGGTGAGTCTAGAGGGGTGGGCGAATTCCGTCCCTCGCGCGCAGTGCGGCGCCGGCAAGAAAGAGGATTGCAAAGTCCTTATGGCCGCCGAAGCCGATAAGAGAATTGCAGCCGCCAAAACGGCCGCTCTCGCCTTGGACTGGAAGATCGCCTTGCAGCAATTGGCAGAGGCAGGAACCCTCCTTGATCGTGTTACAACGTCTGGCTCTGCCTCCGCGGGTTACACCCCTGACCAGGCCTCCGATCTGGGGGAAATCAAGAACCGCCTCGATCATGCCATCACTTTGACAGCCGGACTTGAGCTCAAGGCCGATGCGGACCGCAGCACGCTTGTCGTAGGCGAATCTTTTGGCATACACACCGAAGCGCATTGTAGAAAGGAAGATGGCTGCGAACTCGGCAGTCTGCAATTGAAGGGTTCCGATGCGTTCAAGGTGACCAAGCGGGAAGGCGATCTCGGGAATGGGTATGAATTCACCGTCGCTGTAACTCAGGCTCCGCCGCCGCTAACCGCATGGGACCAGCTGCTACCGGAGCCGCCACCGCTCCTACGCGCCGAGCAAGAGGTGACTGTCGACGGTTACAAATTCACCGCAGAAATTCCGGTGACGCACATCTTCGCGAACTCGACACGTCTCGACCGCGTCGCCTTGCGGATCGTGCCGGCCTACACGCTTGCCGTGGACCCCAAGCAGGCGATCGCTATCCTTGGAAAGCCGGAAAAGCCGTTTGAGGTGCTATTGCGGGTGCATTCCTACGCCACGCAACCAGCTAAACTGACTGTCGGCCTCGACCTGCCTCAGGGTTTTTCCTCGAGCCCCGCCGAAGAAATTTCCATCGAGGGTTCTGGTGACCGATACGCGAAGCTGACCGTTACGGCACCAAATGGACTGGCTCCCGGAAATTACCCGATCATCGCGTATGCGCAACGGGGAGACGAGAAATTCTCGACCTCACTCGAGCCGCTTCCCTCCTTGCCGACGCAGCTCTGGAGCGAGCCGGCACAATGTCTCGTTCACGCGCTTGCCATCAATGTTCCAGAAAATCTTCGCGTTGGATACATCAACGCGGAGGGCGAGCCGATCCCGCAGGCGCTGCGCATGCTGGGAATTCAAGTGGAAACGCTCGATGCCCAAGCGCTGGCATTCGCTGATCTCTCGAAATTCGACGCTATCATAGTCGGAGTTCGCGCATATGAGTTGCGCCCCGAACTGCCCGGCGCCAACCAGCGGCTTCTAGACTACGTCTCAAAGGGGGGGACGCTCGTCGTTCAGTACAATCGCGACTATGCTTGGAACAAGGCGCAGTACGCTCCCTATCCAGCCAAAATCCTGACGGAGCAAGGGCACTTGCCGCGCATTACAGATGAAGATTCTCCCGTCAAATTCCTAAATCCGGACGACCAGCTCCTGAACCGCCCCAACAAAATCACGCAGGACGACTTCAAAGGCTGGATCCAGGAGCGCAGTCTGTATGACTGGACTCAGTTTGATTCAAGATACACCGCGCCGCTGGCCATGCACGATCCTGGCGAGCCTGACCTCGACGGTTCGCTTGTATATGCGCGCTATGGCAATGGAATGTACATCTATACGGGCATCGCCTTCTTCCGAGAAATTCCTGAAGGTGTGCCTGGCGCGTACCGCCTGTTCGTCAACCTGATTAGCGCAACTCATCCTGAGTAAGCTGAACGCGTCTGAAAAGCCTTGTAAGCTCCGATTGGGCCGCATCAATCCGGGTAAATCAACTGGACACATTGCTCCCCCGCGCAAATCAGCGTGCTATTCTCTTTCACCGGGGGTTGAAGACGCATGAAGAAATTTTTTTACACTTATTTTGCCGGCCGCACAATCCAGATCGCCTTTTCTCTCCTGTTTGGAGCCGGGCTTCTCCTCGCGTGCGGCTCGCCGGCCATGGCACAGAAGAAGAAAAAGACTGACACGCCGCCGGCGGATACGACTCCCGCCCTGCCCATGGACGATGAGCAACAGATCGATTACTTGATTTCGGATATGCTGGGCGCCTGGCAGGTTGGCGACATCCAGAAGCTCCAGAAGGACTATGCCGACGACGTCATCATCGTAAACGGCATCTGGGCTCCGCCGGTCTTCGGGTGGAAGAACTACCTCGCGGCCTATCAGTTGCAGCACGCCCGCATGCAGCAGATACGCATGGATAGGTCAAACACCTACATCAAGTTTACCGGCAATTTTGCTTGGGCATGCTATCAGTGGGATTTTTCCGCGTTGGTGGATGGCCAGCCTTCCGCAGCACGGGGACAGACTACGCTGATCTTTGAAAAAAGAGATAATCGCTGGGTGATTGTACACAACCACACTTCGCTGGCGCCTACGGCCCAGCCCCTCACGCCCGCGAACACACCCCAAATAACGCAGCCGCCAAACGGGGGGTCGACGCAATAGCGGTTCAGGCAGCCGGGGGCGAATCTTTCAATGGCTTAAAAGTTCTTTAAGCCGTTGTAGAGCCACAAACCGGCTAGAACCAGCAGCAGCGCTCCGGAAGCAATCCCGCTGGTCAGAAGCGGCCGCGAAAGTGTGTTGATCTTCGCGATCAGCTCACGCTGTTCCCTGGCCATGTGTTCCTGCGCCCCGTCGAGAAAGATTTGATCATCTTCATGGCTGGCAAGAACGCTCCGCCGAATCAACAAAAGCATAAAGATGACGGTAACAATCCCCCAGGCAATCAGAACATATAAAATTGAACCCGTGGTTAGGGTGTCCATGGTGGCCTCCCGTTGGAACCGGCACGCAGTCCTTGGCGTTGCGAGGACGAGGAAGGTGAAAGACCGCGTTCTGAGCCACAGTATAGCACCAAACATTTAAATTTCAACTACTTGGCATAAAGCGAACCGATGCTTGAAAGCTACCCTCTCGCACCGTATCCGTCACCCGGGATTTGCGAATGGCGCTCCGCCAAGGTTCCTCTCCCGACCTTTGGGTGACCCAGACTGGATGAAATCAGAAAGAGGGGGGCGGGCGCGGTATCGTGGTTTCTGGGCCTTCGTTGACAAAGCGGAAGGCGGCGGGCACAATGAAAAAGCCTCGTTGGAACTGTAATCCCGGCTTGCCCGGGGTTTCACCCACAGCACTCGTGCCCGAGTGGCGGAACTGGCAGACGCGCTAGCTTCAGGAGCTAGTGATCGCAAGGTCGTGGAGGTTCGAGTCCTCTCTCGGGCACCATCCACTTTTCAGGATATTTGAACTTTTTCCGCGGACTGTACGCGGTCAAGCGCGCTGCGTACGGTCTGGCTCAGGCTCGTCATTCCGAAGGGCTTTTGGAGGACCGTCGCTCCTTTTTCCAGTAAGGACATTAGAGCCGCCGCTTCGGACGTGTATCCCGTGGTGAAGATCACTTTCGCGCCGGGCCGCAGCTCGGCGATTTTCGAATAAGCTTCCGGGCCGCTCAATTGCGGCATCACGACATCCATCAGGATCAAATCGATCTGGTCGCACTTGGCTTTGAACAGCTCAAAGGCTTCCACGCCATTGTGCGCCAGGAGGGTCTCCGTCGCTTTTTCTCAGCGCCCAGCGGCTGGAGATCGTCAGAACTGTGCCATCGCGGCGCCGGTGGAGAAGTTCCCCCTCCCAATAGCCTTTCTCCAGCATCTCGGCGTCGATTTCCGGCAGGGGCTTGGGAAAGACGGTCTGCAAAACTTCGTGCAGCAACTTGCCGGCAATCTCTTCCTTGCGCCAGCCATACAGGCTCTCCGCCGCTTTGTTCCAAAAGAGAACCTCGTTTTTCAGACTACAGACCAGGATGGCATCATGGGTCAGGTCCAAAAGCTTGGCGTTCTCTCGGTAGTTTGCCTCGCTGACACGCAGGTTCACTTCCAACTCGCGGCGCTCGCGCACTTCTTTTTGTAGCGCCTCGTTGGCTTGTTCCCTTTGCCTGGTGCTGGGAATCTTCAAAGCTTGCGGCATGATGTGGAACAGTAGGCCTGCGGTGAGAAGAGAGGCCATCGCCGTGATGGCTTTGATAACGCCGGAAAGCCAGTATTGCGCGTGCCACAAATTCCACACTTCCATCAAGTGCGTCATGGCGCAGCCAACGATGAACACCCCAAAAAGCCCAAATATCCAGCTAAAGGGAAGGTCCGTGCGCTTGCGGATGAAGCGCAGCAAAATGAGTGGAATGGCAAAATAGGCGAGCGCAATCAGCAGGTCCGAGACCACGTGCAGCCACACCAATCCGGTATTCCACTGGTAGCAAAAACCGTGCGGCTGAAATCCAGTCGAAGAGAACAACGCCTCGAAAAATTCCATGCACCTCCTCCAGCGAGTGCTCGTCGTGCCATCGAGCCATTCGCCTTAAACGCCTTGCGATGAGAAGGGGAGAGAGAGGCCTCCTCCGAAACACAAACCGAAATCCAAAACCAGAACTTGAGGCCATTAGGAGAAGGGGTATTTCCGGAAGGGAGGTCTATTTTTGCCTAAACACAAACAATCTTCAAGACTAAAAGGGTCTGCTGTTGTTCGTAAGGTGACCTATCCCTGCAGAAGGCGGACGGAAGATGCCGAGCTTGCGCCAAATCGTGAAGCGGCGCCTCTCGCCGCAATTCGCCCCTGTACGCAACTCTACTCAACACGCAGCATCGAGGCCGGATCGATCCGCACCGCGTGGATTACCGGCCGCAGAGCTGCCAGCAGGGCTCCTGCAAGAATGGCCAGCGCTGGCCCCGCAAGAATCTGCAGGTCGGTTGGCCTCACTTGATAGAAGAGCGACTCGATGTATCGCACCGAAATCATACCGAGGCCCACGCCTCCGGCAGCTCCCAAGAGGACCATCGAAAACACATCCCAAGTCACCAGACGAGCGATACTTCCGGCGCGCGCACCTACCGCGATGCGAATCCCGAATTCGCGCCGCCGCTGTAGCACCGAGTAATGCAATACGCCATAGAGTCCGACGCCCGCCAGCAATAGCGCCACAACAGCAAAAAACAATGCCAGCGTGGCGAGCAACCGCTCACGCACGGTGTGCGACTGATTGATTTCCATCTGCGTGCGAACGCGGCTCACGCGAAACTCGGGGCGGGCGAGTGGCACTTCCTGGCGGAGCAAGGATGCCAGCGACCGCGGGTTAGCCATGGACGTTCGCACAAGCAAAACGCCCGCGGCTCTCTTGCCCTCGGCTGCGCTGGCGTCGACGGAATGAAACGGAACATATAGCTGCGGCAAGATCGGCTCGCGCAAATCCCGGTACCGCACATCCCGTACCAAACCCACAATCTGATATCGCAAGCGCACGCCCTCGTCCATGCTGAGTTCGAAGGTCTTCCCGACTGGATCTTTACCGTCGAAGTAATCTTTCGCGAAGGTTTCGTTGACGATCGCCGATCCAGGCTGCACGTCGCTCGGACGGAAATCCCTTCCGTCGATCAGCGGAATTTTCATGGTATCCAGCCAGCCCGGCGAAACCGCCAGCATATAAGCCAGGATCTCGTTGGGAGGGTTACCGTTGACGGATATAAAATTGTTCCAACTCCTTCCCCCAAGCAAGGGAGAATCCGTCAACGCAACCATTTCGACTCCTTGCACGCTCCTCAGATGCTCGGCCACCTGATCCCAGAACTCGATTGGTTGGGGCTGCTTTGTCACCGTATCGAGAACGAGCAGCCGGTCCGCCGAAAAGCCCGTCGGCTCTTGAGATAGCCGTTTGAACGTGACAACGAAAAGCCTGCGACAAAAAGGACGAGGAAACAGAACGCCACCTGCACCGCGACCAACGCGTGGATCAATCGCCGCTTCGAGTGCGGATCTTCTCCACCCTTGAGTGCGCTCACCGGATTCACGGACGAAGCGCGCAGCGCCGGCGCCAATCCAAAAAGCAAAGTTACGCCGAGGGCCAGCCCCACCCCAAAAACAAGCACCCGCCAATCCGCTGGAAGATCGAGTCGCGCTGGATTGTCCCGTGGATTGATCATGCTCACCACAAAGGGTCCCGACCACCATGCAAATAAACCGCCCACGGCGGCGGCCAGCACGGCAAGCCATGCGCTTTGCACCAGCACCAGTTGCATCAGCCGCCATCGCCCTCCGCCGATCGAGACGCGCACGGCCATCTCGCGCGCCCGCGCTGACGCTTGCGCCGTCATCAGGTTCGCCACATTTGCGCAAGCAATCAGCAACACCAACGCCACCAATACACTCAAAATCGTCAGCGGCCGGCGCGTCTCTGACTGAAGATTTGAAACGCCCGTGGACGCGGGCTCGAGCAAGAGCTTCTGATTCAGAAATAGATCGATGTCCTTTTTGGACATTCCCAGGAAGCCTTTGGCGCGCTCCTCCTCGAAGGCTCTTGAAGTAGCTTCCAGTTTCTGCCGAAGCGGTTCCATCGCGGTGCCCGGCCGCACCACCGCCAGTGTCCTGTGCCATGTCCAGTCTTTGTGGGTGACCCCGGGATTCATCATCGTCGGCACAAAAATATCAACCATGGTTCCCGGCTCTGTCCCCGTAAACGGCGGTTCGAGCACGCCCACGATCTCGTAAACCACGTTGCCCATCCGAAACGTGCGGGCAATCACGCTCGGATCCTGCCCAAACCGATGGGTCCAATAATCATAAGAAATTACGGCATAAGGATGTCCGCCGGGCTTGAGATCGTCGTTTGTTGTAAGCACTCTTCCCAAGGCCGGCCGGATTCCGAGCGTCGTAAACATCCAGCCGGAAACGTATTGCAGGTACGCACTCTCCATCTCCTCATCTGATTTGTACGTCAGATCCGCCGGCTCCGCGTATGAGACGGCAATCAATTCGGCCTGGTTCGCCACCGCAGCGCGCATTAGTTGAAAGTTTGGATAGGCCCAGCCATCGAAGGTTTGCGGTTTGCCCTCGGGACCGATGCCTTGCTGTGCCAGATCGTAAAGCTGCTCGGGATGGGCAACGGGCAGGGGGCGGAGCAGCAAAGCGTCAATCAGCCGGAACGCGGAGGTGCAAGCGCCGATAGCCAGCGCGAGCGACAGGATTGCCGCAATCGAAGTGACCCTGGTTTTCGAAAGCTGACGCCAGCCGAAAACCGCGTCCGCGTGCAGCGATTCCAGCCATGTAACAAGCCGCACGTCGCGGCTCGCCTCACGGTGCCGCAACAACGAGCCAAACGCTCTTCGCGCTTCGGCGGGATCGCGTCCTTCCGCGACCGCTTCATCGATGTGCGATTGCAGCTCTTCGTCGATCTCCCGATTCAGACGTCCGCCCCGAAAAACGTTTGCTATCCGCGACCACAGCGACATTTCAAGCCTCCCACAAAACCCGATTCACGGCCAGCGTTACTGCCTGCCACCGCGACTCTTCCGTCCCGAGCTGCTTCTTTCCTGCTGCCGTCAACTCATACAGCCGCGCCCGCCGCCCCGTCTCCTTCGTGATCCACTGCGCGCGAATCCATCCGGCTTCTTCCATCCGGTGCAGCGCGGGATAGAGCGATCCCTCCTCGACCCGCAGCACCTCGCCCGAAATGCCCTGAATCGCGGACATGATGGCGTACCCATGCAATTTCGGCCGCCGCGAAAGTATCTTCAAGACGAGCAAATCCAAAGATCCCTGCAGAGAGTCAGGCTTGGCCATATTCAGACCTCACCATACATAGACGTCTAAGGAAGCAGAAAGTTCCGTGAAGAAATTTTATTTGTAGGCGAAAGCGAGCTAGGCAATTATTCGCCAAAACTGAGACCCAAGCGTTTTGTGCACGTGCGTAGCCTTCACTTGCCAGAGAGGCGATTTCTTGCCTCAAGTAAATGCCCGGGTCTTCGCCGAGCAGGGTCCAGGTACGAGGGAATTATGCAGAAGTCGCCAAGCGTTCGGGACTCGATCGGCCCGGTGAACATTGACGGGCAAGGTCAGCGGATTAGCATGGAATAATTTGCAACTTGCCGTCTATCATGCTCGGGGACTACGTTCCCGCCGCTTCAGCCGTATCCTCCGCCAGGAGTGCTGCTGCCCGCTTCTTCGCCGGGGTCATGGTAATCGACACTACGCTGATCAATACAAACGCAGTCCCCAGAACGGTTCGAAGGCCAAGCGCCTCTCCGCCCAGGAAATAGCCAACCAGCACGGCCACTACCGGATTCACGTACGCGTAGGTCCCGACCTTCGTCGGCGATTCATGATGAATCAGCCACACATAGGCGGTGAACCCGATGATGGAGCCCGCAACGATCAGGTAAAGCAGCGAGAGCCAGGCTTCACGGGAAACGGCCAACGGATGAAAATTACGAAATTCCCCAAGCGCGCCCCCGGTAAGAGTTAGAAGCACGCCTCCGGCGAGCATCTGCGCTCCGGAGCTCATCACTTTGGAGGACGGCAGCTCCAGCTTGCGCGTGAGCACCGAAGCTGCTGACCAGCTTATCGATGCAACGATCAGGGCCGCCGCGCCTCTGGGGTCAATTGGCGTATCACTGAGGTTCAGCCAAGGGCTCATCAGCACGGCCACACCGGCAATCCCGATCAACAGCGCCATCGCCAAGCGCACCGTCAGTTTCTGGGTTCGCAAAAAAATGATTTCCGAGAGCGCCATAAAGGCCGGGATCAGAGCCAGCATGACTGCGGCGATGCCAGATGGCACTCGCTGTTCGGCCCAAAACAGCAGCCCGTAGTCGATCACGAAGATCAGAATGGCGAGCAAAATTGCGGACATCCATTGGCGTTTGCTCGGAGAGCGTTCGCCGCGGAGGATCATCCAGCCATAAAGAACAATTCCCGCAACCAGGAAGCGCATCGCCGCCAGGAGAAGCGGCGGAACTTCACGCACGCCAATACGAATGGCAAGAAACGTGGATCCCCACACAAAATAAATAATCGCGAAGGCCAAAAGGGTCTTCCACGTCATGCCCTGCCTTTGGGTTTCCATAGAAGCTTTCTGCGTGCTAACTTTCCATTACGCCTTCCGGATTACTGTCTATTCGACACCTGGATTAGACACTTCTCAACTTCCATATTGGCGGCAAGACGCGCAGAAATACGATGACTTTTCGAGTACCTGGTTGAGCGAATCTTCGCCAGGTCCGCCTAGCTATGGGGTGGATGCGGCAACGGCTGGCCGATGATCATGTGTGTTCGTTCCCGCGTTAAGCGAATGCGGCATCGCAGAGGGTTCGGGCCAATTCGGCAAGTATTCTCGCGGACTTGGATCCATGCGACCTGGTCTTGGCCGGCGATCATCCACGCGGTTCCGTTTGTTGCATGATGGGTCTGTTCCAGATAATAGGCGGCATTCAAGTCGATGTCGGCGGCGTCCGCGTTCATCTGTTCGCAATCGCTTTGAGAAGGCGCGCTCGCGCGGTCCGGGGGCGCGCAATAATCTTCATCGTGTTCCAGCAAGATCTTTTCATTCAAGCCAGTGATGAAATACCGTGTCGTAATCGCCGGGATCCTGGATTCCTCGGACCATTGCCTCAAGTCCTCGGCGAAAGCTGGCGGCAGCTGGCTCATCAGGAGAGATTTTTCCTTCACCTGCTTGGAAAAAATGGTGACCGTTGGTGTGGGTTCCCCATTTGTCGGATGGAAATAGAATCCGCCCAGGCCGATCCCGTCCTGCATGTCAAGCCACACGAATCCCCGGCCCGTGAGGTAGGGTCCGCTGCGCCCGGAAACCAGCACGTACCGTCCTTCACGGATTTGAACCGGCAAAGGCGAATTTGTGAGCACCTTTTCGAGCGCGTCCGAAAGGGGCATGTCCGTGCCGTAGTGAAACATGCAATTCGGAATCACACTGTGCATCAATTTTCGATATTGTTTGTCTCGGAGGACGTCGTTCGAGGCGGCGCCCTCGAATTGCTTCAGAAATGTGAGTTGATCGCTTGGGATAGGTTTCTGAAAGATGGCCTTATCGAAGTTTGACGTCGCGGTCCGTGGTTCTTGGGCTTGCGGAGCTTGAGCCAGCGTCGCTGGCGCACTTGTTTGCGCGTTCCATGATCCGTGCCCCAGCGCACCAGACACGAAAATTCCCGTAACCGTCAGGAACAGCGTCGCGACGCAGAAAACCTTGATTTTATTTAATGAAGCGCGGAAGGAGAGCATATTCCACCTCTTCGCCCCCGACCAAGCCGACCATGCTGGTTCAGATCTACGGCTTGCCAGCATCATACATTTCTTCCTTTATCGTCTCAACGAATTTGGCGATTCCTGCCCAAACTCCAGACCAAATCAGGGCTCGACGATGCCGTGGCGGATGGTGTAGCGAACCAGACTAGCCGTCTCGTGTATATCCAGCTTTTGCATAAGACGCGTGCGATGAGATTCCGCCGTTTTCACGCTGATGTTCAGCAGGGAAGCGACGCCTTTTGTGGATTTGCCCTCGGCAATTAACTGAAGCACTTGATGCTCCCGCAAGGTTAAACGATCCTTGGGTCTCGAGGACTTGGTAGAATAAGCTTCTATGACCGCCCCGGACACGCTTGGACTGAGATAGACCTGCCCGCGGGAAACCTGTCTAATAGCCTCCAGCAAGTCGCTCGCCACCTGGCTCTTCCGAACGTAGCCACGTACGCCTGCTTCGAGCGCCTCGGAAACATCTTGATCCTCATCGTGCTGCGTCAGGAGAATTGTCTTTGTTTTTGGAAAAGACCGTGCGACCTCGCGCCCCGCATTTAACCCGTTCAACACCGGCATGGTGATATCAAAGAGGGCTAGGTCTGGTTTGTATGCTTCCACCTGGCGCAAAGCTTCCTGGCCATCGGATGCCTCAGCGACCACTTGATAGCCTTCGCGCTCGAGGAGCGACTTCATGCCCTGCCGGACGAGCACATGATCATCCGCGAGGACGACGCGCGTTGGCATCGGATGTCTCCCACGGGATTTGCATCAAGACCTTGGTTCCGCGTCCCGTCGCGGAATCGATCGAAAGAGTTCTGCCAACGGCCTTCAAATGTTTACGCATAGCGACCATATCGGGACCCTTGCTGATTCGATCGGATTGCAACTTCTCGACATCGAATCCCGCGCCGTAGCCCAGCATCTCATTCTCGATTCGCTCCTCCGCAGGCGCGATGACGATTCCTTGAATCGCTCGACGGGGTATGGCGGCAAGCTCTAATAAGCTCTTGCCCTCCGAACTGGCCCTCCGGCCGAGTTCGTACGCCTCTCCCAGTGTGGCCCCGCTCGGATTTTGCAGGCGTTCCAAATGTCCGTAGCGGTAGCAATCCTCGAACGTATTTGCGACTCTCAATTTGCGCTCGGTTGCCGTTTTCATCAGCGGATTCCCGCCAAGCGCGCGACGAGCACAAGCGCATCGTCCGTTCCGGTGTGATAGCGCTGCAGAATTCTATCCGCCGCTCTTTGTGGAGACTCGAGAAACGACAAGCTCTCGACGAACTCGCTCCGCATTCCGTCCGTCACGAAAATCAAGGTGTCCCCGCGGGAGACGGGCAGTACGGAAGCTTGCAGCGGGGGGAGTTGGCCGCCGACAACACCCCCGCGGAGAAGCAAGACCTCTTGAACCGTTCCTCTCTTGGAACCGGCTCGCATTAAAACTCCTTGGACGTTCCCTACGCCTAGCCAGGTCATCATTCCGTGCGCGGTGTCAATCGACGCGATACTCAAAACCACGCCTCGCGTCGCGCGGAGTTTTTCGTGGCAGAGCCCCACAAGCGAGATGACCGGCGTGTCGGCTTCCTGCCTGAGAACCGAAGTTGCGGCGTTGGTTGCGTTGGCTGCTTCCTTGCCGTGCCCCAGCCCGTCGACAGCCGCGATCAGAATTCCACTCTGGCTGCAGCAGACCAGGTGCTGGTCGCCGGACTCTTTCTGTCCGGGAACGATGAATTTGGCGACGCCGTAGTCGACCAATGCCATGTCTACGGTTTCCATTTTTTCACCGCAACCAAAGTTCCTTGCCCTACTCGCGATTGAATTTCAAACTCGTCCATGAGACGCCTCACACCCGGCAGCCCCAATCCCAGGCTTCCCGAGGTGGAGAATCCATCGCGCAAGGCTTGGGGAATATCCGCGATTCCTGGGCCGTCATCCGAAGCGGCCACCAATATCCCCTGGCGGCCGGAAGCCTGTATCCCCTGTAACGTAATGGCGCCTGTGCGGGCATAGGACACGATATTGCGCGCCAGCTCCGAGATGGCCGTCGCAATCAGGGTGGCATCGCCGGGAGAAAAACCAAGTTCCACGGCGAGAGACCGGCCCCGCTGGCGGGCCACGACGATATCTTGGTCCGAGCGGATCAGCACCCGGATTTCTTGGGCCGGCCCCATCGCCATCTTAGTCTACGTTGTCTACGTTCTTAAACTTTTGGATTAAGTACGCCAGTCCTTCTTCAAGGTCCAGGGCCGTGGCCACTCCTTCTAACGTTAGTCCCAGTTGGACCATGGCGAATGCAACCTCGGGTTGGATCCCCACAATGACCGTTTCCGCGCCCCGTAGCCGGATCATGTGCGCGATCTCGCGCAAGGTTCGAGAGGCGAAGGAATCCATGACGTCCATGGCCGTCACGTCCACAATAACTCCGCGAGAGCGAAGCCTCACTACCTGGTGCACCAAGCCACTGCGCAGTTGGTTGAGATCGGCGTCGGAAAGGGCCGCCTGAAACGTGGCAATCAGCACCTGTCCTTGCTTTAGAATTGGGACTTCCATGCGGCCCCTTTCTTTGGGCTGTTTAGCGCATTTCGGCCAGCGTTACGACCTTGTAGCCCAGCAACTTCTCGGCCTGCTCGATGCCGCCTTGCAGGTCTCCTACGGTGTTCATCTTCCCCAGGTCCACTCCGATCGTAACGAGGGTCTGCGCAATTTCTGGAGATAGGCCGGTGACAATCACTGTGGCGCCAAGGAGCCGGGAAGCTTCTACGGTTTGCACGAGGTGATTTGCCACCGTGACGTCCATGGCGGCCACACCGGTAATATCGATGACCACCACCTTCGCGCGGTTCGTGCGGATCCCACGCAGGAGCTGTTCGGTCAATTGCCGGGCGCGTTGCGGATCAATCACTCCGATGATCGGCAAAATCAGCAGGCGCTCGCGGACCTGCAGCACCGGGGTCGAGAGTTCGCGGATTGCTTCTTGCTGCTGGCGGATAACGCGTTCGCGTTCTTGTACAAACCCGACGGCCACGGTATTCGCAATACGGTTTGCCGCCGGCTCGTACGCATCCAGGATGCGATTGAGTTTCTTGAAGTCCGTCTGATACTTCGCGAAGAGAGAACGTGCCAGCACGTCGCGCAGCAGCAGCACGATCCCAACGACTTCGTGCGTTTCAACTCCGCGCGGAATGATGCGTTCAGAAAGATTCCGCGCATAAGCCTGCAAGGCTTCAAACGTTTCCGTTTCAAGAGCTTCCACGTAGCTGTCGTATACCGACGTCGCTTCGGCGAAGATCTCTTCCTTCGTCATGGCCGTTAGCAGGCGAGTTTCTGAAATGCGGCCGACCCATTCCTCGCGCAGTTGCGTCCGGTTTTGACGAAGGTGGGCGACTAGCTCACGCAGCAGCTCTGACGGCTCCTCGCTCCCAACCACTTCCACTGTTTCTTGATCGCGGGTCGCGGTGTCTTTGGGATTGCTTTCTCGTCTGGCCATGACTGGGTTCTCCTCGTTGTGGGCACTACGGACGCCCAGCCTGCGGAAAGCTGGGTCAAGGGCATGAATAGATGAGAAGTACCATGACTTCCCCACCAGCTCAATCCGGCGAATCGTGGTCGGCGGCCTCAGGTAAACACCCGGTTGGAACTGGAATCTGCCCCGGAGAGCGCGCTGATCGCAAACCGTGGCGGACTCCACCCCGTCAGTCTTGCGGGAATCACCCGATGGAAGAATGCAGGACCCACCTGCTTGTTGCTCCGGGTGCTCCATGAAACTATACCCACCATAGCGAGAGTCCCGTTTGCCGCTTGTTTACAGGAGGTTCTATGGTGGTCCCCGAAACGAAGAACGAGAAGGCAGTTGCACATTACGCGCCTAAGCGCAGGATTCTCTATATGGAACGCAAAAAATCTAACTCTGCGCCAGGTTTGGAAGAGTCGCTGGCTTCCGCTTTGCAAGCCGCGGACAACGACTTGGGTCAAATCCTGCAGGAGGTCGATCAAATTTCAGCCATTCTCAAGTCCTCGAATCCGGACCAAAGCATCTTACGTGTCGCCGGCCACCCGGCTGTCTGGAGCGCCATGAAGCAAGCACTGTTGGACCGGGAACTCAAATATCTGGCGTTAACCGATGATCTGACCTGCCTTTACAATCGCCGCGGATTTTTTGCCTCTGCCACGCAGCAGCTCAAACGTGCGCGCCGCGATTCGGAAGGCTTATTGCTCCTGTTTTGTGATGTGGACAACCTGAAGAAGATCAATGACACTCACGGCCACCAGGAGGGGGACTTGGCGTTGATTCGCACCGCCGACGCCTTGGAACAGACTTTCCGAAGCTCCGACATTCTGGCCCGCCTTGGCGGCGATGAGTTTGTAGTCTTGGCGCTGGAGGCCGGTCAGCAGTCTGTAGAAGCGATCTTCCGCCGCCTGGAAATGAATTTGAAGAAGACAAGCGGCACTGGAACTCTCTACTCATTATCCCTGAGCGTGGGAGTCGCGCGGTTTGATCCCAAGAATGCCATCACACTTGGTGAGCTGCTGGTGCAGGCGGACAGGGCTATGTACGAGAAAAAACGAAAGAACAAAATGGCCTGCCAGACAAGCGTATAAAGACTCTTACTCGCGTCTGACCGCGCGCGGATTGCCGTCGAATTCCAGGCTGCACATCCCCTCGCTTACTAAATGGGAAACCTGGCTTTCGGATGTAAGTCGCGATGTAAGCCGGCTCCTTGGCCGCGTCAAGTTCACCACAGCCATCGAATCATCCCTGGCCCATCCTCGCTTGCTGGCCTGGAGCGCTTCGTCTGTTTCGCTCGTAATCACTTGTACAAGCGCCCGCCGCACGCCCTTCCCCTGCGCCCCATTCTTGCTACGATAAAAATACCCTAGGACATAGCTCCCTTTTGGAGTTCGAAGCCCTTGCCTGCACAAGGCAGGAGTCGTTTGTTTGGGAAGATGCCGCCAGCAATGGCGGCCGAGGAGTTTGAAGTGAAAAAGGCACCCTTTTATCTCATAATGACGGGCCTCGTCGGCAGTTTCACCGCTCCTGCATTCAGCCAGACGCCCCCAGCGGCCAAGTCTCAGTCGCAGGCTGCCGCTTCTCAACCCGCCGCTGCCTCGCCGGCTTCCGCCGCCGGCAACGTTTTCCGCACCACCAAAGCCGTTAATTACCGTCGCGCCGGCGGCACCACCAAGATCGATTTTCAAGATACCGAACTCATGCAGGGCGCCTCCGGCGAAGCCAAGGTCGAAAGCAAGAGCAACCGCATGGAAATTGATGCCAAATTCACCGGCCTCGAGGACGCCACAAAATTTGGCCTCGAGTATCTCACGTACGTTCTTTGGGCCGTTTCTTCCGAGGGCCGCGCCGTGAATCTCGGCGAAGTCGCCCTTAAGAACGGCAGTGGCCAAGTCAAGGCCATCACGGACATGCAGACCTTCGGCATGATCGTCACCGCGGAGCCCTATTTCGCGGTCACTCAGCCGGGCAATATGGTTGTTCTCGAAAATGTTCTCGGGCCCGCCACGCAAGGCAAAGTCGAAAACATCGATGCTCAATATGAATTGCTCGGACGCGGCATCTATTCTTCCTCAAACACCAAAATTGATAACGCTATCTTCGGCATCGACCGCAAAACCCCTCTCGAGCTCTTCGAAGCCCGCAACGCAGTTCGCATTGCCCACATCGCCCAAGCAGACAAATATGCGGCCCCTTCGCTCGCCAAAGCTGAACAGCAGCTCCAGAACGCGGAAGACATTTACCGCCACCGCAGCGATAAAAAATCGGTAGAAGCCGCCGCGCGCGAAGTTGTCGAAACCGCCGAGGAAGCTCGCGTCATGGCCGTGAAACAAAAAGCCGAAGAAGATGCGCAAGCCAAAGCCGCTGCGGAAAAGAAAGCAGCTGAAGAAGAAGCGGCCGCGGAAATCAAACGCCGCCAGGATGCCGAACTAGCTCGCCAGCAGGCGGAAGCTGCCAAAGCCGATGCCCTTCGCATGAAGCAGGAAGCGGAAAAGGCCGCAGCGGAGGCCGCGCGCGAAAAACAGGAAGCCGAACAAGCTACGGCCGCTGCCGTCGCGCAGCAGCAAGCAGCGCAAGCTGCGGCCGAACAAGCCGCACGCGATAAAGCCGCCGCTGTCGATCAGCAGCGCGCTGCGGAAGTGGAAGCGGAGAAAGCGCGGCAGGCCGCTGCGCAAGCCGAAGCCGAAAAAGCGCAGCTTCGTGCTCAGCTCCTCAGCCAGTTGAATTCCATTTTGCAAACGCGCGACTCAGCTCGCGGCCTGATCGTCAATATGTCGGACGTGCTGTTTGACACCGGCAGCTCGACCCTCAAGCCCGGAGCCCGCGAAAAGCTCGCGAAAATCTCGGGAATTCTTCTTGCCCATCCCGGCCTGAATCTCCAAATTGAAGGCCATACGGACAGCGTGGGCACCGATGAATTCAACCAGCAGCTCTCCGAGCGGCGCGCGGACACCGTGCGCGATTTTCTCGCCGAGCAGGGAGTTCCTGCCTCAACCATCACCGCTCGTGGCTTCGGAAAAACGCAGCCCGTCGCCACGAACGACACCCCCGAAGGCCGTCAGCGCAACCGCCGCGTCGAACTTGTCTTAAACGGCGATTCCATCGGCAACGCCACGGCAGCCGGCGCGACCACCAATCAATAGCTGTTCCACACGAAACCCCTGGCTTTCCCTAAACACGCCGCGCATCTCCGCCGTTCGCGGTTCCAGTATTCCGCGGTGCGAAAATCCTGCTTTTGGCCCCTCCACAAATTGACGGCCTGCGCCACAATCCGTTACGGTGTTTCTGCAACCCCCGACGCCTAGGTAGCCGGAGGCACCCGATGGTCCACATTCTCTCGGCGCTCACTTTTCCCGCGTGGAGGCCCCATTTCAGTTTTCTGGAAAACCCTCTTGCCAACGAAATGCTCGCTCTACGTTGGCTGCACATCATTTTCGGCATCATCTGGATCGGCCTGCTCTACTTCTTCAACCTGGTCTTGACTCCAGCTATGAAACAAGTGGATACATCCGTGCGCGTGAAAATCTATCCTGCCCTGATGTCCAAAGCGATGGCATGGTTTCGTTGGTCGGCCCTCGTAACCGTCCTCGTGGGGCTTCGCTACTTTCAGTTGTATCTCGCTTCCGACGCGCGCTACGCGGGTCGGCCTTCTCTGGCCATCGAATGGCTGGGCTGGTGGTTGCTCGTTTGGGTCGTGGCCTACATTTTCATCTACGCTTTTCAACTCCCTGCAAAAGGACTCCGGGACACTCCCTGGGTGCGCGGCATCGGTGTCGCCATTGTGATTGTCGCCGCGTCTTGGCTAGTCATGGCCTTGAACGGCGGACCAACCGTTTCAAGCGCCCATTTGTCCATCAGCGTCGGTGGAGGGCTGGGTCTCATTATGTTGCTCAACACTTGGGGCGTGGTATGGCGCGTCCAGAAAAAATTGATCTACTGGGCGCGCGCAAGCGCCGAACAAGGCGTGCCCATGCCGCCCGAAGCCGAGCGTATGATGCGTTGGGGCTTCCTCACCGCCCGCGTTTCTTTTTGGCTGTCTTTTCCCATGCTCTTCTTCATGGCCGCCGCCAGCCATTACCCGTTCCTGAGCACCATTTCTCGCGGCCTCGGCTAGATTCGCATCTTTCACCAAAAGCGCTGCGTTGCAGGCGTCCAATGCTCATCGGCAACTAGTCCCGAAATAGGCGTCCTACTCCATCGCCCCCCGTTTATCTTGGGTTTAGGATTAGCTCTGTATAGATAGTTGCGCCAAATCCCGATCCGAGGCGACGCATTTCAGGAGAGAAACGCCATGCGCAAGAATTTTTCCGTCCTTACATTCCTGGGCTCCCTCTCCGTCGCGATTATCCTTTGCGGCGGCCTCTACTCGCGCGCCGCCGCCCCATTCCCCGGACCTTCCGGCTATCAACTCATCAAAACCGTTCCCGTTCCCGGTGACGAAGGGTGGGACTATCTCGCCGTCGACTCCCATGCCCGCCGCGTCTATATTTCCCACGGTTCACATGTCGTCGTCATGAACGCAGACACCTACGCCATCGAAGGCGATATTCCCGATACGCCTGGCGTACACGGCATCGCGCTAGCTCCCGATCTCAACCGCGGTTTCATTAGCGCCGGCCGCGCCGATATGGCTGTCATCTTCGATCTACAATCTCTAAAAACTCTCGGCACCGTGAAGACCGATGCCAATCCCGACGCCATCGTTTATGACCACGTCACAAAACGTGTCTTCACCATGAACGGCCGCGGCCAGAACACCACCGCCATCAACGGCGCCGACGGCTCCGTCGCCGGAACCCTCGCTCTCGGCGGCAAACCCGAATTCGCCGTCGCCGACGGCCATGGCAGCATCTACGTAAACATCGAAGACAAATCCGAACTCGTCCAATTCGACGCCCAGAAACTCACCGAAATTCACCGCTGGCCGCTCGCTCCCTGCAAATCTCCATCCGGCCTCTCCATGGACCTTGAGAATCGCCGCATCTTCTCCGTTTGCGATGAAAAGGTGATGGCTGTCGTGAATGCGGACACCGGTGCCGTCGTCGCAACTCCGGAAATCTGTCAGGGTCCGGATGCCACGCGCTTTGACCCGGCCACCAAGTACGTCTTTGCTTCCTGCGGCGACGGCAACCTGACTGTCATTCACGAAGATTCCCCGGACAAGTTCACCGTCGTCGAAAACGTCCCCACCAAGCGCTCCGCCCGCACCCTGGGCCTCGACCTTAAAACGCACAACATCTTTCTCTCTTCCGCGGATTTCGATCCCCCAGCCCCTGGAGAGCGCCGCGGCAAAATCAAGCCAGGCACCTTCGCCATCTTGGTAGTCGGCAGATAACCAGTCGGCCCACTCGCGAGCGTGCTCTCGACGCCTCGCTTCCGGGCAGCGCCTTCGCAATCGGGATAGGGGAGACGGTTGCCCGTCCTCCCCTCCCACACGACCGGACATGCGGGTCCGCATCCGGCGGTTCGGCGGGTTGAACTAACCATGAGCCGTGAGCTCGGGAAGTCCGAGCG
>JBARJI010000082.1:0-70731 GCA_049800195.1 Candidatus Acidiferrum sp. | reverse complement strand
TTCGTCAGAAGTGAGGATGTGCATGTCCTCATTGTCGGGCCGTGGGTTTCTCCGCGCGGTGAGCCTCTGACTTTCGCTCTCTCCGTCGCTGAGAATTGTCGCGCCGCGCGTCGGGCCGTAACTTGTGACCAACGCTTCGGATGTTCCGAGATCGTTTGAATATCCTGCTCCGTGTCGCATCGTTCCTCCTCTTTCGTGAAATTCAAAACAAGCATCCGTTCCCCTGCGAATGGTCCTCATTACTTCACTTCCGGTTGAACCCGGTCAGAGATTGTAAATGCGCCCATGACGCCTTCCTGCCTCACGCACGCGCCGCGCGTCTCTCGGTTGATTTTCAGGCGGAGATCGTCGAGCAAATTCCAATGCAGGCTCACCCCCGCCGTGGTCATTCTCCGCACAACGATGGCGCTGAACTGTTCCATGCTCGCCCGCAAACTGAGATAGTCCTTGACCATCTCGCCGGCAAGATCCGCCATGCTCTTCTCATCGGCCTCACGCTCCTGGGCCATTCGCTTGGTTTCTTTTTGTGTTCGGGCCAGCTCGCCGCTCTCCTCCTGCTGCTTTTTCCATGCGGCGATTCTGTTTTGTTGCGCGGTGAGTGCTTCGACTTCGGGCGCAACGTCTGCAAGCCATTCGTCAATTTTCTCCACCTTGCCGAGCAGGACTTCATGCTCTGGCTGCTTCGCCAGTGCCACCAGCAACTTTGTGCGCTCGGTGTTCTTCACCGCAATTTGCCGGTGCAACGCCTTCGCGCGGGCCTCGACGCGCTCCTCTTCGCCCGGCTCTGGCGCCGTGATTTGCCGCGCGGACAGTAATGCCAGGTCCGCCTCCGTGCGCCGCTCCTGGGCAAGTTCGATGCTCTGTTTTTCCGCTATCAATCGGCGCACTTGCGCCGTGTCGCCCTTCGCGGCCGCAATTTGCATTTCGGCTTCGATGGCGTCGAGTCTTTGTAATTCAATCAGGTAGTCCGGCAAGGGGTTGATGTTGGCATGTTCGCGGGCCGCGGCCTCCAAACCGCCAGCAAACGAGCCGCGCAAACCGTTTTCCCTGACAGATCGCTCGATTGATGCCAAAGTGCGTGCTGGTGCTCCCATGATTCACCTTTCCTTTGCGACTTCGATTTGCCGTTCCACCGCTTGCGGACGAAACCCGATAGTCCGCTCTGCGGTATTCGAGTCCGACACGCGAAGGCGGAGAAAGATTTTTCCTCCGCCTTCGCTTTGAAAGACGCCGACTTTTCCCGCGTGCGGGCCGCTCAAAACCTTCACCTTGTCGCCTGCTTTGATTCTTTTCACTGTGGCACCACCGCGCGACGGATTGACTTCCGCGCAATGCAGGCGATTGTGGATGACGGCCCAAGATTCAAACGGACGCGGATGCATCCGGGCTTCGTCCTCGACGGGCCTTTGAATCGGCCTACCTGCCCCGCATACGGCCCGGAGATAATCGAAATTTGCTCACCCTGTTCTAGTTTCATCGGCTCACTTCCCCTGAAATGCGAACGCCGGGTGGGAGAACTTCCCACCCGGCATCCGTGGTGCAAGTTGCGGTGCATGATTCGTTGCACAATAAGTTGCAGAGCCAGCCCGAACAAGACGAAAGGCCGCGAATGCAGCACCTATAGAGGAAGATTACAGTGTAGATAGAGAACGCATTTCGTAATCGGCAGGTCGCGAGTTCAACTCTCGCCCTCGGCTCCAGAAATTTCCAGTCATTTAATTACGGTCGGCTCACTTCGGGAAGCCGCATTTTCCCATCTCATTTAGCTTACTGGTTGACGCCGCTGGCTAGGACGCCGCCGTCGACGATCATGACGGAGCCGGTTGTGAAACTCGCCGCATCGGAGGCCAGGTACACGGCGGCTCCCGCGAGCTCCTCGACTTGGCCGAAGCGCTGCATGGGCGAACGCATGAGCCATTCTTTTCCGCGCGGTGTTTCGTCGAGCAATTTTTGATTTAGCGCGGTGCGAAAAACGCCGGGCGCGATCGCGTTCACGCAAATGCCGTGCCTGGCCCATTCGATGGCTAGCGATTGCGTCAGCGAAGCAACGGCGGCCTTGCTCGCGGAATAGGCGGTGACTTCCATCATTCCGCGAAAAGAACCAATCGAAGCGATATTGATGATTCTTCCGTAGCGACGTTCGATCATGTGGCGCGCGAAAATCTGGCACGCGCGCACCATGCCCGTGAGATTCGTCTCGAAAATACCGTTCCAGTCTTCTTCGGAGAAGTCGATGGTGGGCGCGCGCTTGGTGCGGCCGGCGGAGTTCACGAGGATATCAACCTTTCCAAAGGCTTTGACGGCCGCATCGAGCAAGCCTTGGAGCGAGGCCCGGTCGGTCACATCCGAGGTTGCGCGGAGGGCGCGACAGCCTAGCGCTTCGACTTCACGCGCGGTCGTTTCGACTTGATCGAGGCGGCGCGAGCTCGGCGCAACATCGGCGCCGGCTTCGGCGAGGCCGAGCGCGATGGCCCTGCCGATTCCGGAAGTGCCTCCGATGACCACGGCGGATTTATTCCTTAGATCCAGCTTGCTGTAGCCCATGATGGAATTCTCCGATTGAAATTTTGCCGTTCGATAACACCGCGCAACTCAGTTCGATGCGCATAAGGCGCGCCACTTCGATCGAGCTCGCAGGCTACCAGTTGAACATCGTGCCATCCAATTTGCGATTCACCGGCAAATAGGCGCGCTCGTAGGGAAACTTTGCCGCGAGCTTTTCGTCGTAATCGACGCCCAAACCGGGCGCGTCGCCAGGATGCAGGAAGCCGTCGCTGAAAGTATATGCGTGAGGGAACACTTCGTCGGTTTCCTTGGTGTGCAGCATGTATTCCTGAAGGCCGAAATTATTGACGGAAATATCGAAATGCAGTGCGGCGGCAAGGGATACCGGCGACAAATCCGTGGCGCCATGGCAGGCGGTAAGGACGTGATACATTTCGGCGAAAGACGCAACTTTTTTCAGGTGAGTGATGCCGCCGCCGTGAACGGTGGCCATGCGGATGTAGTCGATCAACTGTTCGCCAATGACGATGCGCGCGTCCCAAATGGTGTTGAAGACTTCGCCGAGCGCGAGCGGCGTGGTGGTGTGCTGGCGGACGATGCGGAAACCCTCTTGAAGCTCGGCGGTGACGGCATCTTCGAGCCAGAAAAGGTGATAGGGCTCGAGACTTTTGCCCAACCGCGCCGCTTCGATGGGCGTGAGGCGATGATGCGCGTCGTGCAGCAGATGAACGTCATCGCCAAACTTCAAACGCAGTCGCTCGAAAAGTTTTGGAACGTGCAGCAAATATTTTTCAGTGGACCACACATTTTCCGGGGGCAGCCCTTTTTCGGCGGGCTCGTAGTAGAGCTTGTCTTTTGCAACGCCGTACGTTGACGGAATTCCCGGAATTCCGGATTGCGCGCGGATGGCGCGGTAGCCTAAAGCCGCGTATTTGCCAACTTCGTCGATGGTTTCTTCGATGTCGCGGCCGTTCGCGTGCCCATAGACCATTACGCCCGTGCGGCTCTTTCCGCCAAGCAGGTTGTAAACGGGCGTGTTGAGAGCTTTGCCCTTGATATCCCAGAGCGCGACGTCGATGGCTCCAATTGCTGCCATGGTCACAGGCCCGCGCCGCCAGTAAGCACCGCGATAAAAATATTGCCAGATGTCCTCGGACTGAAAAGGGTCGCGGCCGATCAAGCAGGGAATCAGATGATCGGAGAGATAGGAAGCGACGGCTAGCTCGCGTCCGTTAAGCGTCGCGTCGCCGAGGCCGTAGACGCCTTGATCGGTGTAGATTTTGAGCGTGACGAAATTTCTGCCCGGGGAGGAGATGAGCACCTTGGCATCCGTTATTTTCACTTACCTTCCTCCATTTGAACGCACCGTCGATTGAGAATGGGAAGCGCTTTGCCATGTCGATGCGGCTTCCGCCGAGGTCGGCGAAGCAGCGGAAAGCGTCGCGGGACTCAGTAACGCAGCGGACTGCTTGTCGAGATAAATCGCCGCGCCCGCATGTGTCCGCAGAATCGACGCAGGAGCCATCGGGCTGATGGGTCCCTCCAAGCAAGCCTTGACCGCATGTGCTTTGCGGGCCTCGGGAACGACCGCGATGATTTCTTTCGCTTTGAGGATTTGGCGTATGGACATGGAGATCGCTTGCTTGGGCACTTCCGCAAGTCCGGAGAACCAGCCCTCGCCCACTTGTTGCTGCCGGCAAGCGTGGTCCAGATTCACGACGCTATAAGGATCACTCGTATCGAAATCCGCGGGAGGGTCATTGAACGCGAGATGGCCATTTTCGCCGACGCCCGCGAAGGCCACGTCGACCGCCGCCACACGGATGGCTGCACTGGCGATGCGAACCGTTTCCGCGGGGTCGCCTTCGCCATTCAGCGAATGATAGCTGGTGATTCCGGTCTTGGTGACCAAGCGTTCCTGAATATATTTCGAGAAGCTCGCCGGGTGAGTTGTCGGCAGTCCGATATATTCGTCAAGTTGGAACAACTCGACCTTTTGCCAGTCGATGCCGGGCAAGTTGGTTAGCGTTTCCAAGAATTCGAACTGTGAGGTCCCTGTGGCAGCCACAACGCGTGCGAATCCGGAATTTTTGATTGCGCCACGGATGATTGCAGCCGCGTGTGTGGCCGCGGCTTCGCTGAGCGCCTGCTTTTCTTCAAACACGCGAAAGATCAATGGCGAATCTCCTGGGACACGTTTTGGGGCAACGCGGTCTACCGCACGAAACACGTTTCATTATCTAGCGCTCACACACTATCCTTCTCCGCAGCGTGCGAACGAAAGAGTCTACATCACCCCGAATGCCAGTGAAATTGGATTTGGCAACGGCATCTAATGCCGAACGGGATCGAAGCCGACTTGCTACCCCGTGGCGAAAGAGGTCCGCTGATGTTCTTTCCGGATGCCTGCATTGCGGCGGTCTGACAGCCTGAGTTCCTTCTCTCTCCTTCGACCTTTTTGATATAGTCCCACCTACGATGCCGATCGAATCTTCGAATGGCCCCGCTTCTCCTGCCGTCTCCCTTACTTCCAATCAAATTCTCGGTTTTTGGGCCGCCTGGGGTGGCTGGGCTTTGGATGGCATGGACTCTTTTATATATGCGCTCGTGCTCCTGCCATCGCTTCGCGATCTACTTCCCCGCTCCGGCATCGCGGCGACCAAAGGTAATCTTGGCTTCTATGGCGGCTTGCTTTTTGCTCTTTTCCTGCTTGGCTGGGGACTGGCTTTTCTTTGGGGACCGATCGGCGACAAATTTGGCCGGGCTCGCACTTTGATGCTGACTATTGTTTGGTATTCGGTGTTCACGTTTCTCAGCGCGCTAGTCACCGGCGTGTGGCAGTTGGCGATTTTGCGTTTTCTCGCGGGCATTGGAATCGGCGGCGAGTGGGCCATGGGCGGCACATTCATCGCGGAAGAGTGGCCAGAAAGCCGCCGGCGCGCGGGCGCAGGCTACATGCACACGGGCTACTACGTGGGCATTTTTCTAGCGGCAATCGCCAACTATGCGATCGGCAGCCATTATGGATGGCGCGCCATGTTCGCCGTTGGAGGAGCGCCTGCGCTGCTTCTGGCGTGGTTGCGGCATGGCGTCGCCGAACCGGCGCGCTGGTCCAGCAAGGTGGAACTCGTTCGTTCCTGGCAAATCCATCGCCCGTTCGTTGCGCTTTTTTCGGGCCCGTTGCGACGTCGCACAATTTTGAATTCCTCTTTCATGCTTGCTTCCGTCAGCGGGCTTTGGGCCGGAACTGTATACGTTCCGGCGGCCGTCAGTTCGCTCGCCGAAGCCGCCGGTCGTGTTGGGCCCGAAGCCGCGCAGCTCGCTTCGCGCGCCACCATGCTTGTTGCTTTCTCCACGATTTTGGGATGTCTTGCCACACCCTGGCTTGCCGAACGGCTTGGCCGTCGCGGCGCGCTTGGCTTTTTCTTTGCTTTAATGATGGTGTTCATCGCCTTAACGTTCGGCAAAGTTTTCTATCTCGGCCCATCCGCGCTTCCTTGGTTTTTCGTTTGCCTGTGTTTCCTCGGTTTGGGCGGCGCGAACTTCGCGGTCTATACTCTCTGGCTGCCAGAGCAATATCCCACCGAATGCCGCGCCAGCGCCTTCGCCTTTTCGACCTCCTTCGCGCGTTTCGGCGGAGCGGCTGTCACTTTTCTTGTCGGCAATGGCGTTCAGCGATACGGCTCGCTCGGAATTCCAGTGGCCACAACCGCGCTGGCATTTGCCGCAGGACTTCTGTTGATCCCATTTGGCGTCGAAACCCGGGGCCAGACATTGCCGGCATGATGGCGCCCTGGAATTGTTTTCAAATCAGGGGCGAGGAGAAAAGTTTGGCTACAATGAAAGACCGTCAACTCCAGTTTGACGAAGGTTTAATGCGTGCCACCCACAAGCCCCGTCTTTAGTTCAAACGCGAACGCTCGCCACGCCCTTCTGGCCGGTTTCCTCGGTTGGACTCTTGACGCTTTCGATTTCTTCGTCATCACTTTCATGTATGACGTTCTTGCGCGTCAATTCGGCGTCTCCAAAAAAGCCATCATCCTCACCACATTTGCCACGCTCGCCATGCGTCCAGTGGGCGCGTTTCTCTTCGGGCTGCTCTCGGACCGATATGGCCGGCGCATCCCGCTCATGATGAACGTCCTCTATTTTTCCGTTGTGGAAGTGCTGTGCGGATTTTCCCCGAACTATAAATTCTTTTTCGTAATGCGTGCCTTGTTTGGCATCGGGATGGGAGGGGAGTGGGGTGTAGGCGCATCTCTCGCAATGGAGGCCGCGCCCGTCCGCTGGCGAGGCATCTTGAGCGGACTCTTACAGAGCGGCTATCCCATCGGCAATTTGCTAGCTGCGCTGGCCGCGCGCTTTATTTTGCCGGCCTGGGGCTGGCGGCCCATGTTCTGGATCGGAGCTCTGCCGGCTCTGCTCGCTCTCTATATTCGCGCGAAAGTACCGGAATCCGAGGCGTGGAAGCAACACCGCGCGGCAAGCATGGGGGAAGTCTTGCGGACCGCCGCGATGGAATGGAAGCGCTTCTTCTATCTGGTTGTGCTTATGATGTTCATGATGTTCCTCTCGCATGGCACGCAGGACCTCTACCCAGACTTCTTGCAGGAGGTGCATCGCGCTTCACGCGCTATCAGCGCAAACATCGCTATCATCTACAACGTCGGAGCCGTCGTCGGCGCTATTCTGTTCGGGCACTTATCGCAGGTCGCAGGACGCCGCAAAGGCATGATCGCTGCCCTCGGACTCTCGCTCGTCATGATTCCGCTCTGGGCATTTGGCGGCAGCCTCATGGTCCTTATGTGCGCTGCGTTTCTGATGCAGGCAGGTGTTCAGGGCGCCTGGGGTGTAATCCCTGTGCACTTAAACGAAATGTCTGCGGACGCTACGCGCGGCTTGATGCCCGGACTTACCTATCAATTGGGCATCCTTCTCGCATCGCCCACGAATTCCATCGAGTACGCTTTGCGCGACCGCGTCGGGTACCAGTGGGCTATCGCTAGCTTTGAAATTGTGACCATCCTTACGCTTACGGTTCTTCTTCTCGCGGGGTCCGAACGGCACAGCCGAAGTTTTGTACGCGAAGGGCTCCGGCCCACGGGAAACACAACCGATTCTTGAACGGCAGCTCAAGCTCTGAGAATTACGCTGCGTCCGCCGACCCACGCGAATATCGGCCAAAGCGAATTGGAGCTTGGCGTAAGCTCCGGCATTTAGTATTTTCCATTCAGGGACTGAGAACCGATGCAAAGAACTCCGAAGTCGACCAGTTCGATCGGCAATTGCCGGGCCTGTCGAGGTGCGGAAAGAAAAGGTAAGAGAGGAAATCAACGAGGATGAGCGACCTAGTTCAGCTTACGAAAGACCACGACATTGCGATTATCACCATCAACAATCCTCCCGTGAATGCGCTGAGCCCTGGCGTGCCGGAAGGTATCGCCGCCGCGATCGAGGAGATTGGCAAAGACGACTCGATCCGAGCGGCGGTGATCATCGGCGGCGGTAAGACTTTTATTGCCGGCGCGGACATCAAGGAATTCGGCAAAATCACTGCCGGCAAAGCCGGCGGAGCTTTGGAATTGCCGTCCCTTCTTTTGAGAATTGAAGATTCTCGCAAGCCCGTCGTCATGGCAATTCATGGAAGCGCATTCGGCGGCGGCCTCGAACTTGCCATGTCAGGCCACTATCGCGTAGCTGTGCTGGCGGCGCAAGTCGGCCAGCCGGAGGTGAAACTTGGCCTCATTCCTGGCGCAGTCGGCACGCAGCGGCTGCCTCGGCTGGCGGGTGTTGCGAAGGCCGTCGAGATGTGCGCGGAAGGTAATCCGATTAAGGCGGAAGAAGCTCTGAAATTCGGCATCATCGACAGAATGATCGAAAGCGATTTGCTGACAGGCGCCCTCGCGTTCGCCCGCGAAATCGCGGATAAGCCCATTCGCAAAACTCGCGACCGAAACGAAAAGCTTGGTACTGCGGAACAAAACGCGCCTATTTTCGCTGTTGCTCGCGAAAATGCAAAGAAGAAGCAGCGCGGACTGATCGCACCCCTGGCGGCCATAGACGCCGTCGAAGCCGCTACAAAACTCCCGTTCGAGGAAGGCTGCAAATTTGAGCGCAAGCTCTTCATGGATTGCCTTTTTTCCGAGCAATCGAAAGCGCTCATTCACGTTTTCTTTGGTGAACGCGAAGTGGCAAAAATCCCCGACATCCCCAAGGAGACGCCGCTTATTCCGGTGAAGGCGGCCGCCATCGTCGGCGCGGGAACAATGGGCGGCGGCATTGCCATGGTCTTCGCAAACGCCGGCATTCCCGTTCTCTTGAAGGAAGCTGATCAATCCGCGCTCGATCTCGGCCTCGCAAACATTCAGAAAAATTATGCGAATTCCGTGAAGCGCGGCCGCTTCACACAAGCCTTCGTCGATGAGCGCCTCAAGCTTATTCAGCCGACGCTCGCCTACGATTCCTTCGCCGACGCCGACATTGTCATCGAAGCCGTCTTCGAAGGCATGGCCCTCAAAAAAGAGGTTTTCGCCGTGCTCGACCGCGTTTGCAAACCCGGCGCCATTCTCGCGAGCAATACCTCCACGCTGAACATCGACGAAATCGCATCCGCAACTTTGCGCCCGCATTCCGTCATCGGCACGCATTTCTTCAGCCCGGCAAACGTCATGCGCCTTCTCGAAATCGTCCGCGGCAAATCCACCGCCAAAGATGTGATCGCCACTTGCATGCAGCTTTCCAAAAAAATCGGAAAAGTTGGCGTGCTGGTAGGGAACTGCCGCGGCTTTGTTGGCAACCGCATGTTCCATCCCTATGTTCGCGAGTCCGTTTTTCTTCTCGAAGAAGGCGCGAGTGTTGAAGATGTGGACTCCGCGCTCTACGATTTCGGCATGGCTATGGGTCCGCTCGCCGTCGGCGATCTTGCGGGACTTGACGTTGGCTGGCGAATCCGCAAAGAGTATCGGCATCTGGAAAAGCCGGGAATTCGCCAGGCGTTTGCTGGAGATAAACTCTGCGAAATGGGCCGCTACGGCCAGAAAACGGGCGCTGGCTGGTACAAATATGACGAAAACCGCCGCGCGATCCCCGATCCGGAAGTCGCCCAGCTAGTTCGCAAATGGGCCGCTGAAGCCGGCCTTCCGCAGAGGCAAATTTCCAAGGAAGAAATCGTCGATCGCTGCATCTACGCCCTGGTGAACGAGGGCGCACGCATTCTCGAGGAAGGTTTAGCGCTGCGCGCGGTGGATATCGACATCATCTACCTCAACGGCTACGGTTTCCCGGCCTATCGCGGCGGCCCAATGTGGTACGCCGACACCGTCGGCCTGAAAAAAGTCCTCGATCGCATCGAGGACTCTCACAAACAGCACGGCGAGCTTTGGGAGCCGGCTCCACTTCTGAAGCGCCTCGCGGAAGAAGGTAAGAAGTTTGCGGATTTCAAAAAGGAGCAGAGCGCGACCGCTTAACGGCGCGGAAATCCAAAGAAAACCCCGGAAAATGTTACGCTCTCAATCAGGGCGTTCCCCCAACAGGGAAAGGCAACAACTTGAGCCAGCAAGCGCCACCACCGCCATCCCCATTTCAGCCGCGCTCTGAAACACATTCAGAACCGCTCATTCGCAATGTCTCCGACACCGCGCGCTGGGTTGCCGTCTATCGCGCCCGCGAAACCGAGCGCCCTGACGCACATTTCCGCGATCCCTTCGCGCGCCGCCTTGCTGGCGAACGCGGCGAACAAATCGCCCAATCCATGCCCCTCGGCGGCAATAACGACTGGAGCATGATCACGCGCACTTGCCTCGCCGACGATTTCATCAACGAGCAAATCCAGCAGGGCGTCGACATGGTCATCAACCTCGCGGCCGGCCTCGACGCGCGTCCCTATCGCATGCAGCTCCCGTCGTCGCTTAAATGGATCGAAGTGGACCTCCCTGAAATCCTTTCCTACAAAGAGGAAATTCTTCGCAACGATAAGCCCGTCTGTTTGCTCGAACGCGTCCGTCTCGATCTTTCCGATGCCGCCGCCCGCCGCAGTCTCTTCTCGCAACTCGGCCGCCAAGCAAGCAAAGCACTCATCATCAGCGAGGGCCTTCTTATTTATTTGAGTCCCGACGATGTCGCCGGCCTCGCCAAAGACCTTGCCGCGCCTCCCAGCTTTCAATCCTGGATTCTCGATATTGGTTCGCCCGGCCTTCTTCGCATGCTGGCCAGACGGCTCGCCAAGCAGCTCCATCAGATCGCCCCGTTCAAATTTGCTCCTCCGGAAGGACCGGATTTCTTCATCCCTTACGGCTGGAAGCCCGTGGATGTCCGCTCGCTGCTCAAAAACGCCGCGCGGCTTAAACGTCTTTCGTTTTTCATGCGCCTCATCGCGCTTCTCCCCGAGACAGAAAAATCCCGGCGCGATCGTCCCTGGTCGGGCGTGTGCCTGATGAAAAAACAATGACGCACGGCGCTGCACACCTGACCCAGCGAGACGCAGAAATTCCAAGAATGAATTTTTAATCGGGAAGAAAAATCAATGCTCGGCTACCGAAGTCTTCGTTCGGATGCCGGGGAAGATGGTCTTCACAATCACGTAAAGCACGGGAATAAATAGCAAGTTGAGCGTCGTCGCCGCGATCATTCCGCCAAACACCGTCGTGCCCACGGAAATTCGTCCCGCGCGGCCCGCTCCCGTCGCCAGCACCAGCGGCACCACGCCCAGAATAAACGCGAACGAAGTCATCAAAATCGGCCGCAACCGGATGCGCGCTGCTTCGATCGCCGCTTCGGCGATGGTCATGCCCTGTTCGCGCAATTGCTCTGCGAACTCGACGATCAAAATCGCATTCTTGCTGGCCAGCCCGATCAGCATTACCAACCCGATCTGGCAATATACGTCATTCTGCAATCCTCGCAGCGCCTGCGCCCCAATCGCTCCCAAAATCGCCACCGGCACGGCCATCAACACGATGAACGGCAGCACGAAGCTCTCATACTGCGCCGCCAGCGTGAGGTACACCACGATCAACCCCAGCCCAAAAAGAATCAGCGCTTTGCTTCCGGACTGAATTTCTTCCAGCGATAGTCCGCTCCATTCGTAGGTCATTCCTTGCGGAAGCATTTTGTTCGCCAGCGCTTCCATTGCCGAAATTCCCTCGCCGGAGCTGCGCCCGTGCGCCGCTGATCCGTCGATCTCCGCCGACCGGAATAAATTGTAGTGGCTGATCACTTGTGCGCTCGCCGTCGGCGTCACCGTCACCAGATTGTCCAACGGAATCATCTGCCCGGTATCGGATCGCAGGTAATACTCCCGAATGTCCTTGGCCTGCGAGCGATACTTGCTGTCTGCTTGCACGTAAACGCGGTACGACCGGTTGTTGAAGTCGAAATCGTTGACGTACACCGAGCCCATGTACACTTGAAGAGCATCCGTCACTTGGCTGAGCGGCACCTGCAAGCTTTTCGCTTTTTCGCGGTCGATAGTCACCAGGTATTGCGGGTCGTTGGCCGTGAAGCTGCTGAACAGCCCGACCAAATCCTTGCTCGCATTTCCTTCCGCCGCGAGTTTGTTGGCCGTATCAGCGATCGTTTGCAGCGAATTGCGTCCCAGGTCCTCCAGCTCAAACTGGAATCCGCCGAATTGCCCAAGTCCCTGCACCGCTGGCGGATTGAAGGGCACAACCACCGCTCCCGGTATCGCGAAAAGCTGCCCTCGTAGCCGCTGAATAACCGCCTCCGCGGAATGTTCGTCGCCCTTGCGCTGCGCGAATGGCTTCAAGTTGATGAACATCATGGCGCGATTCGGCGCGGCGCCAAATTGGCTAAACCCGGGAAGCGCAAAGGCCGCGGCAACTTCCGGAACACGAGACAAAACCTCTTCGACTTTTCCGCAAATCCCCACCGTGTGCTGCAAGGACGCGCCTTGCGGGGCTTGCACCACGATCATGACGTAGCCCTCATCGCCTTCCGGAATGAATGCGCGCGGGACCTTGTTGTAAATCCAATACGTCATTCCGAGGGCCGCGAAAAAGGCCAGAAGCGCTGCGAACCGCCATCCAATCACGTGGCTCACGGCGTTGCGGTACAACTTCGTTCCGCCCGTCACCACGCGATTGAACGCGTGAAAAAACCATCCTTCCGCGCGCTCCCGGTGACGGCCCAACAAAATGGCGGAGAGCGCGGGCGTCAGCGTTAGCGCGTTGAACGCCGATATCGAAACCGAAAACGCAATGGTCAGCGCGAATTGCCGGAACAAAATTCCCGTGGTCCCAGGAAACAGCGCCACCGGCACGAACACCGCTACCAGCACCAGCGAAGTGGCGATGACCGCCCCGGCCACCTCCTTCATCGCCACGGAGGCCGCGTTGTGCGGCTCCGTGATTCCTTCCATGATATGCCGCTCGACGTTTTCGATCACCACGATCGCGTCGTCCACCACCAATCCCGTCGCCAGCGTGATTCCGAAGAGCGTCAGCGTGTTGATGGAAAATCCCAGGAGCTTGATGAAGACGAACGTGCCAATCAGCGATACGGGAATCGTCACGGCCGGAATCAGCGTGCTCCGCCAATCCTGCAAAAACAGGTAAATCACCGCAATAACCAGCAGAATGGCTTCCAGCAGCGTAATCAGCACATCGCGAATGGATTCGCCGATCACCGTTGTCGAGTCAAACGCCACCGCATATTTCAATCCAGGCGGAAAACTTTTCGAAAGTCTAAGGAGTTCTGCTTTCGCCGCCCGGTCCACGTCGAGCGCATTGGCGCCCGGAAGCTGCGTCACGCCGAAGCCGACGGCGTCGCGCCCGTCGAACCGCACGCGCACGTCATAGTTTTCCGCGCCCAGCTCCGCGTGGCCGACGTCCTTGACGCGCACGAGCGTGCCGTCCGTCCCCGTCTTTAAAATAATGTCGTCGAATTGCTGTGGCGTCGTCAGCCGCCCGACGGCTCTCACGCTGATCTGGAACGCTTGATCGCCCGAGTTTGGCGGCTGTCCGACCTGCCCCGCAGCCACTTCCACGTTCTGTTCTTGCAGGGCGCTGATCACGTTTGTCGCGGTCAAGCCGCGCTGCGCCATGCGCGCCGGATCGAGCCAGATGCGCATGGCGTATTTCCGCTCGCCGAAAATGAACGCGTCATTCACTCCCGGCACGCGTTTCAGCGCGTCGCGCACGTACACATCGATGTAGTTGCTGAGGAACAGGCTGTCGTACTCGCCGTGCTCCGAATAAACGCCCGCTCCAAACACGAATCCGCTGGCTTGTTTCGAGATAATTACGCCGGTATTTTTCACTTCGTCGGGCAGGCGGCCCAGAGCCTGATTCACGCGGTTCTGAACGTCCACCGAGGCCAGATCCACGTCGCGCGTGACGTCAAACGTAACCGTGATCGTGCTGGTCCCGTCATTGCCGCTCGTCGACGTCATGTACTTCATTCCCGGCACGCCGTTGATAGCCTGCTCCAGTGGAATCGTCACCGCCGATTCGACCGTTTGCGCGTTCGCGCCGATATAGGAACTCGTCACCACTACCTGCGGCGGGGCCAGGTCCGGAAATTCCGCGATTGGCAAAGTGGGAATCGAGATCGCGCCCGCTAAAATGATCATCAGCGCGCACACCGTCGCGAACACCGGCCGCCGTATGAAAAAATCAACGAACAAGGCCGAATTCCACCTTTGCTTGGATTGGATGGGAACTGTTCATCGCGGAGAAGGCGCCTAGCGCGCTGCGGCGCCTTTGTCGTCGCCCTGCTTCGTTGCTTTTTGAATCTGCTCCATCACCGGAACGCCATCTTGCAGGAATTGCGTGCCGGAGATGATGAGATGGTCGCCGGCTTTCAGTCCGTCTAGCACGGAATAGTTGTTGCCGACCGTGTCGCCCAGTTTCAATAGCTTCTGCCGCGCCACCGTTCCGTTACCTTCGTGTTCGGCCACAAAGACAAACGCCTGCCCGTTAATCCTCACAACCGAGAGCACTGGGACCACTGGCCCGTCGTGCCAGCCCCACGTGACTTGCGCTCGCACCTGCTGCGCGATGCGGAGCTTGGATCGCGCGTTGGCGACCTCCGCTTTGGCCAGAACTGTTTGCGTGTCGGTCTCCACTTGCGGCGATACGAATGTAATGTGGGTGTCTGACACGGGAGTGCCGTTTTCATCCAGCAGCGTCACCGGCAGGCCCAACCGCAAATCTTTCGCGCGGTCTGCTGGAACATAGATGTAGGCTTCGAGAGCGCCCGGCAAGTCCACCGTGGTCAAGAGTGTCGAAACCGTCACGCGATCGCCCACATGCACAGGAATGTCCCCGACAATGCCATCCAGTGGCGCGCTGACGTCGTAATAATGCAGTTGGACCCTCTGTTGTTCCACTTGATCCGAAAGAGACTTAAGCTGTGCTTCCGCCGAATCGTAGGTCGATTGCGCATTGTCCAGGTCCTGTTTGCTGATGACTCCCGCGGCGTATAATTTTTCCGACCGTCCAAGGTTAATCCTGGCCAGTTGCAGCGTCGCCAACTGCGCTGCCCGAGAGGCTTCCTGGCCGCTTAACGTGGCCCTTTGCCTCAGCGGGTCGATTTGCAGCAGGGCCGTCCCCGCGCTTACATGGTCGCCAGACTTCACGAATATCTTCGTAACTTGCCCTTCCACCTGCGGGTTGATCATCGCGGATTGCCGCGACTTCAGCACGGACAAGTACTCGGTCGTTTCCGGAATGCGGATCGATTGGGCGACCTCCACCTGCACTGGCATCGCCATCGGCCCGCCGCTTCCAGGTCCCCCTGCGGAGGTCTTTTGTCCGCAGCCGGTCGTTCCGAAGCCCATGGCCAAGAGCAGACCGCCCGCCAGCAGCATCGGCGCGAGCGCTCGCAGATTGTTCCTCATTCCGTCTAAACCTGGCATAGTTGAGGCCGGCTCCCCCGGTGTATTCGCAGATTTTACGATACCTTGGCACACCCACCAAGGCGCAAACCGTGGTGCCCAATTAGACGCGCAGAAAACACGGGGGTTATATTTCTGAAAGGGGTTGATCTGCGCCAGGCAGCCACGCCGCCGCCTTTATTCGAGGCCTGTCGCTCCGTACTGCCCGCGGTTTGGCAGCAAGGGAATTGCTCAGTAAAAATCCCGAGGATCGATGCGCTTTCCGGAGAGGCCTAGTTGCAGAATTTCCATCTGATTTGGACGGTCAAAAACCTTGCCGGGGAAGAAAATCTTCGTCACTACGCGTACGCCTCCGAACGCGATGCCTAAAACAAATGCCGCGATCATGAAGATTCCCGTCCCATAAAATATCTTCACCAATGTGCTGGTAATTGGAGGGTCCGTCAGCGTTTGGCTCGGCTCGTTCCACGTCACCTGAGTTTCGTAGTCGATGGCTTCGCGCAGGTTCTTCGCGTATTCCGCCGAACTGGCCGACAAAATCATCGACAGCAGCGACCCTTTCCGAATAATCGTCGGCCCTTGTTGCTTCGACGTGGCTGGCAGTACCTCATCCAGATGATGGATGTGCTGCTCCGCCACCTGCGGCGTCGGATATTCCAGCAGCACTAAAACTGCGCCCTCTTTTCCGGGTCCGGAGTAGCGCGCCAGCATCGCTTCCGCCTTGTCGGAAAATCCCGCTTCGTTCACCAGCCCATCCATGCCCGCTTGTCCCAATTCGGCCAGCGCTGCTCGCATTGCCTCAGGCCCCAGCGCGTATCGCTCCGACCCAAGAACTCGCCCCGCCATCGGCAGATACGTCCGGACCGGCGGAAGCGGTCCTTTCTCGCTCCCAGCTTCCACGGCCTTTACCAGCGCACTCAAATCTTCCTTTGAGACATTGGCAGTCGAGGCCAAGACAAGGCTACCTTCCAAGATGAGCACGCGGTCTTTATCAAAGCCGGATACTTGCCCCAGATTTGTCGGAACCATTCCGGCTCTCAACTGGCTCGTATAAACCTCGAACGCGCTGCTCGGGTCGCCATACCGACCGCCCGAAATCCCAACGGTCTTATCCCCTGACGTGAACTGGCATGTGCTGAACGCCTTTTCACCGGCTTCGGTCCCAAACCCAAAGTGTGTCGGTTTGGCCGAGCAGCTTGTCAGTTTCCAGTCGTGGAATTGTTTCGGCAGGAGATTATTCTGCGCGAAGACTGGCCCCGCGCTGAGCAGCGCAATACCGCAAACGAGTAAGAGTTTTTGGCGCATCCCTGGCTATCGCTTAGACACCACCAGACTACCGTTGGTTCCGAGATTGTTCAACTGGAGTGGCGACCGGCGAGCGGCTCGTGGCCGGTCTTTCTGGTGTGTTCACTGTGACGCTATTCATGCTCTGCAAGTAGTCCGCCACGCCTTGATACAGACCCTCCGCCACGCGCTGCCGGTACTCCGGCTGTTTCAGCAGCTTCTCGTCGGCGGGATTGCTGAGGAACGAAATCTCCGTGAGGATCGAAGGCATGTCCGCGCCAATCAGCACCACGAACGGCGCTTTGCGCACCCCGCGATTTTTTTCCGACTTGCTGGCTTTCTGAATTCGTTTCGCCAGCGAATCCTGTATGTCTTCCGCGAACTCTTTCGATTCATCGATCTTTTCGTTCTGCGCGATTTTCTTCACCAAATCCTCGAGGTCATGCACGCCTTCGTCCGAGGATGCATTTTCCCGCGCCGCCACTTCCATTGCTTCCGCGGAGCCCTTCAAATTCAGGTAGTACGTCTCGACGCCGCGCGCGGCGTGGTCCTGGCTGGAATTCGCATGAATCGAAATGAAAAGGTCGGCCTTCGCCTGATTCGCGATGTTGGTGCGTTCCTCCAGCGGGACGAACGTGTCATCCGAACGCGTGTACACGATCTCCGCGCCCGGCAAGCGCTGCTTGATGATCTTCCCCAGCCGCAGAGCCACGTCCAGACACAGATCTTTTTCCATCAATCCGGTAGGCCCGATCGTTCCGGTGTCATGCCCGCCGTGTCCCGGGTCGATCACGATGCGCCCAATCTTTAATCCCAGCGCGCGCGTCAGTGTGGATTGCCCATCCCGCGTAGGCTCCGGCGTCCCGATGGGCTGAATCAAATCGGGTCTAGAGTTTGCGGCGCTCAAACGCTTGCCGTGAGAATTCCTCGTGCTGGAAGCCGCGCTCCGCGCAACTCCAGTTGCAGGCGAGCCACCGGGATCCACCGCTGGATTGACCGCCGAAACTGCCTTTACGTTTCCTGCATCGTCTGAGCCAGCTGTGGCTTCTTCGCTCGCTTCTCCAGAGCCGCCTTGGGGCTGCGCAGTCTTCGATCGGCCGGCCCGCATTAGGCCTCCGTGGCGCAGGTCCGAATACAGGTAAATCACCAGTTGTGGCGGATCGCTGATCAGTGAGGCCGAGTAGTCTTTCACTCCCTTTACATCCAGCACCACGCGCACCACCCCCGCGTGGTTTTGCGCCACGCGCACTGCCGTCAGGAGGTTTCCGCTGACTTTCACGTTGCCCCGCGCCACTTCAGGCGTGAGCCGCGCCGCGTGCAAGTCGAAGAATATACGCTCGGGATTTGCGATTCGCGCCGAGGTGTACTGCACGGTGTCCTCAAGGTCGATCGTCACCCTCGTGGCGTCCGCGTTCGCGGTAGCGGTGATTCGGCGAATGCGTGGAGCGCCCTCGAAGCCGCCTTTCTCCGCCGCGTCGTCTCCTCCGCGAACCGGCCCGGATTCTTCCGCCGATGTCTGCTGGCTATCCGCCACGCTTCCATCTTGCTCGGGCAATTCGCTGTGCCGCAGCAGCGCCAGCTCCGCCAGCGCCTCTTCGGCTTCACGTTTCCGCTGCGAATGCGGGTATTTCTTAAGGAAATCTTCGTAGGTCTTTGTGGCCTGCGTGCTGTCGCCTAATTGATCTCTCTGCAGCTTGCCGATGCGCAGCAAAGCGTCCTGCGTGTACTTGCTCGTGGGATACTGATGCACCAAAAACTGGTACGCATCGACCGCCGACTGATAATAACTTCGTCCAAAGCGGTCTCCCATTTCCGTGTAAAGTTCAGCGACCGAGAGCAGGGAATCCACGACCTGCGGCGCGCGTGGAGTGATCAGGTAAACTCGCCGGTAGCTGGCGACGACCTGTTTGTATTCCGCAAGCGTCCGTTTCTCCGCCGGCTTGCCATTCAAAATCGAGCGTTGCTCTTCCGCGCGCGAAAATTGTGTTTGCGCTGCTTCCCGCTTCTCGGCTCTTTTTGTCTGCGTGTCCGCAACCTTGGCAAAAGTCGCGGACGGACTTGCGCAAGAAATCGCCGCGGCAATTCCCAGCGCCACAAAAACTGGCGAAAGCCGGGCGAATCTTCTGTGCGAAATTTTTCGGACCCCCAACATGCGCGCCCTGCACCCTTGGATTGCTCTAGATTCCCTCTTGATTGCCCTCTGAATGGATGTTCCCGGACCCTTCGGGGTTTTATGCCGAAAGCCCTAGGACATCAGGAGGGGCCGCCGCCCGGCGGACTCAGTCGTTCGTGTAGATGATGCGGCCGTTCGGATCGACTTCTCTGTGGATTGCGCGCGGATTCGTAAACGCGCTCTCAAGACGACCCGATCCAGGCCTGAAATATGCATCCTGTACCTTTTGCACGTAGTTCCGAGTTTCTCGGAACGCAGGGATGCCGTGAGCCCGATCAACAGCCCCCTCTCCCGCATTGTAAGCCGCCAAGGCTAAATCGAGGTTGCCATTGTATCGTTCCAGCAACCACTCGAGATGACTAACCCCGGCGTCGATATTCTGTTGCGGGTTGAACACGTCATTTGCACCGTATCGTTGTGCCGTAGATGGAATCAGCTGCATCAATCCGCCGGCGCCCTTGCGGGAATACGCCGATGGATTCCAGTTGGATTCCGTTTCAATCACCGCGCGAACCAAAGCCGGGTCCACGTTGTGCCTCTCCGCCGCTTCCCTTACGAGTTTCTCGACGCCGTCCCGGTCGATATTCATTTCCGGCCGGCTCGGGCCCATAAAAGTAGACTGAGCGGGGAGGTAGACGGAGCTACGCGACTTCGCCGCCGACAACCTGACCGAAACTGGCGGATCGGCGTTCACAAACAACGCCCGCCCGCTGGAATCCACGGTCCTGGCGATCTGGGCGCTCGCGCTGGGTGCAAGAAATCCTGCACACAAAACGAATGCTCCCAAATAGATACAAGCCGTCGTCATGGACTGGCCCCGGTGCGTACGTTGCTGCTTGCGTCGATCCGTGCGTTTGTCCATTGTCGTTCGAGGAAGGCTCTCTAACGGCGATGCCTTTTACAGCGATACGATAATCGTGTTCGGGGCAGCCCGATCCGTTTCACGGTGACGTTGCGAAAAAACTTGCAAGCAACGTCTCGAAAACGGCGTTGAGGCTGACTCGTCTTTGGAAGCCGTGCCCGGTGCCAAAGCTTTCTAGCAGAATCTCTGGCCAAGTGACGCTCGCTTCAAGCACAAATGCGCGAGTGTCCCCTGCTGGACACGCTTCTGGCGCTACGGGCGAATTATAGCAACGGCTCCAAGAGGGTGGGGATAGAACTTAGGGCACTTTTTAGGGCCGATGTGTCTTTTCCGCCAGCCTCCGCCAAATCTGGTCTTCCGCCTCCCGAACCGCCTACTTGCTTGGCCAGCGCCTGTATCAGCTTGCCAGCATGGACTTTAGCGGTCAGGTCTTTGGTGACCCCGGCGATCAGGGCTACTTTGCCGTCTTCGGGCATGCCCAGGGCTACCACGCCGGAGCCAAGTTTTTGTCGGAGAGAGTCCACCAATTGCCTAAGACCTTCGCGGTCGGTCCCGGTGACTTCGGCGGCGATTAGCTTGACCCCTTTGACTGTCTGGACTTGGTTGGCAAGCTGATCGAGCTGGCCGAGGGCTCCTTTGCGCTTCTGGGCTTCCAGTTCCTTTTCGAGGTGCTTGACGGTGGTGGCTAGCTTTTCGACCGTGGCCAGGACGGTGTCCTCGCCCACGTTGAGCTGGGTGGCTACCTGGGAGAGCAGCTTGGCCTGTTGCTCGTAATGCTCGAGAGCTCCGATTCCGGTGACGGCTTCGATGCGGCGGACGCCTGCGGCGACAGAGCCTTCGCTGACGATCTTGAGGACGCCGATATCGCCTATGCGCTGGACGTGCGTGCCGCCGCATAACTCTTTGGAATAAAAGCCCCTTGGCGAGCGCTCATCGGGGATGGTTACCACGCGGACGTCGCTCTCGGGATATTTTTCGCCGAAGAAAGCTAGCGCGCCCGACGCCAGGGCGTCTTCCAGCGACGTGACGTTCGTCTCGATCTGCGTGTTGTGGCGAATTTCGTCGTTGACCTGTTGCTCGATGTCTTTTAGCTCTTCCGCGTCGACGTGGGCGAAGTGGGAAAAATCGAAGCGCAGGCGTTCCGGCGAATTCAGCGAGCCAGCCTGCTTCACGTGCGTGCCCAAAATATTTCGCAGGGCCGCGTGGACAAGGTGCGTCCCTGAATGATTGCGGATGATACGTGCGTGGCGCTCGGCGTCGGCTACGGCCGTTACGCGGTCTCCGACGTGGAGCGTTTCCTTGGCTACGACTTTGTGCGCGACGAGTCCCGCGACGGGGTAGTACGCGCCGGTGACATCGGCGAGCAGTTGCGCGCCGGAAGTGTCGTAGAACGCCCCGGTGTCAGCCATTTGGCCGCCGGATTCAGCGTAAATCGCGGTGCGGTCGAGCACGACTTCGCCCGCTTCGCCGGACTTCAACTCATTGACTGGCCCCGACTTGCTAAGGATCGCTTCGATGCGCGCGTCTTCCGTGGAAGTGTCTCGATAAAAATCTTTCTCGGTCTTAAACATCTCCGCAATCTTCGCGTACGCTGGATTTGCAGCTTCTCTTCCGGCACCGCCCTTCCACGACGCCCGCGCCCGCGTCCTCTGCTCCTCCATCGCGCGCTCAAAACCCGCTTCGTCAAACGTCATGCCAGCATCTCGAATAGCATCACGTATGAAATCGATGGGAAGGCCAAATGTGTCATACAATTTGAAGGCCTCGTCACCCGGGAAATCAGGTGGGGCCTGAGCAAGTCGGTAATTGAGATACGCTCGGAACTCGGGGATTCTAGTTTGGCCAACAAGCATACCAACGGTCCCATTGAAATCTTCGTCGGGCCGCCCGGGAATCAGGCTTAGCAACCGAGGTTCCAGCCGTTTAATGTCTTCTGGAATGAAGGAGCCAAAACCGTGCACTGCGCGGATGAGCCACCTCAGCCAAACCTCCTGTTCCGTCGTTTTCAGCTCCTCTTCACCGAGTCCAAGCGTGTGGACGAAGCGATTCTCTTCAGCCAAGACAATTTCCGGAACACGGGCCGCCGCCCGTTCGATTAATTCTGGGTAGGCAGCTCCCATAAGGCTGCGGACCGTGACAACCATCTCGGAGAGGAAGGGCTTCGTCGCACCGAGTAGGCGACCGTGTCGGATGGCGCGACGCATGATTTTGCGCAGGACGTAACCGCGACCTTCATTGGACGGGACAACACCATCGGTGGTCAAGAACGTCGTCGCTCGAGCGTGGTCGGCGATCACACGGAGGGAAGCGGCGCCGCCTTTGCCTTCTTCGAGTTTTTCTTCGCGATTGAAATCGACGCCGCAGAGTTCGGCGGCGCGCTTCATCAATGGGACAAAAAGATCGGTGTCGTAATTGGAGATGACGCCTTGGAGGACGGCGGCGGTGCGTTCTAGGCCCATGCCGGTGTCGATGGAGGGCTTGGGAAGGGGCGTTACGTTGCCGGAGGCATCGCGGTTGAACTGCATGAAGACCAGGTTCCAGATTTCGACGTAGCGACCGCAATCGCAGGGGAATTGACAGTCGGGGTGGCCTTCTTCGGAGGCTTCTGGGCCCATGTCGTAGAAAATTTCGCTGCAGGGGCCGCAGGGGCCGATGTCGCCCATGGCCCAGAAGTTTTCTTTCAGGCCGGGGACGGGGACGACGCGTTCGGCTGGAACGTTTTCCTTTAGCCAGATTTCGCGAGCTTCTTCATCGACGCCCAGGACTATGCCGCCAGAACGGGACGTGCTCTCTGAGTTGTGACCAAGCCCGGATCCTTCGCTACGCTCAGGATGACCGGTGGGAGGCGCAGGATGACCCGATGGGGAAAGGTCGGCGCCGCCGAAGACGGTTACGTAGAGCTTGTTCTTGTCGATGCCATACCAGTCGGGGGAGGTGACTAGCTCCCAGGCGTAGGGGATGGCTTTTTCCTTGAAATAGGAGGGTTGGTCGGCAATCGGTCCGACGGGGCCGAAGGAGAAATTGCCCATCATCTCGAAGAAGGTGTGATGGCGCTTGGTGAAGCCGACATTTTCGAGGTCGTTGTGCTTGCCGCCGGCGCGCACGCATTTCTGTGCTGTGGTGGCGCGGTTGTACTCGCGCTTTTCGAGACCGAGGAAGACGTCTTTGAACTGGTTCATGCCTGCATTGGTGAAGAGGAGGGTGGGATCGCCATGGGGAACGAGAGAGGAGCTGCGCACGCGGCGATGGCCTTTGCTCTCAAAGAAGCGCAGGAACATCTCGCGGATTTCGTTCCCGGTCATTTTCTTGGTATCAGAAGGCGTCATGGTTTCGCGGATATCCTCGCTATGCGCGTTCGGCTGAGATTGCGGCGTCGGTAAGAACGACGATTATGGCAGAGGTGGGGAAGAGCGGCAATTGCCGGGAGAACGGATACCCCCCACCCGGGGGTGTCCGCAAGTTATGAAGTAAATAGTTGAGGGGACTGGGGTTGCGGGGATTCCTGCGTGTACACAGAATGGCTCGGGGCTGGGCTGTCTGAGAGGTTCGGAGGGGTCGGGACGCGAATATCATGACGAATGATACCACGAAACGATATGAATGTCAATAGCTAATTGTGTGGTATATAACTCGAACGGCGGTGTTTTGGGCGTAAGGCAAAGAAAGGAAAAGATTTAACGCAGAGGGAACAGAGTTTAGCGGAGGACACGGAGGAATCGTCCCACGACGGGGCGAAGCGATTGCGCCGGACAGATGGACCAGGCAGGCGATACCCAGCGCAAGGAGCTTTGAAACTGTGCGAATTGGGACAGCGGGTTCCGGCGTGCTTTGGCTACCATCCTAGCTGCATGTAATCGTCGAGAGTGGCGGCGTTCTGAATCGAACTGCACCACCAAGGAAAAATCAGATGAAAATCAAGACAACATTACTTGTGAGTGCGTGCTCGCTGGCATTTTTTGTGGCCGGATGCACCGCGGCGCCGGGACCGCAGGGACCCCAGGGACAGCAAGGCGCGACGGGAGATCCGGGGCGTGACGCCGATCAACGACGGGCAGACGAGCAAAAGCGGCTGGACGATCAAAAACGAGCCGACGAGCAGGCAAGAACAGATCAGGACGCGGGCTGTCCAGCAGGAGAGCATCGCGCGGCCGATCGCGATGGAAAAACGAGTTGCGTCCGAGACTAACTCTATCGCTCACAGCCCGCGGGCGAGAGCCGAGAAATGCGGCGTCCAAGGCTGAATTCCGAGGTTGAGAGAGCGGAAGAGCAGAGTGACGGGTGCCTTGTGACTTGTGCGCCGTGACGGGCGATTCACACAACCCAGCCAGGGAAATGGTCTGCGTCAGCGGACTGGATGCTTGTGTCCCGGCAGCGACGAGGGGCGCAGGCTGCTGGGCCCCTTCAAAGCCTGGGCTACGCCAGGGCCGCGGATGGTTGGCGGGAAATAGAAGCTAGTTGAAGTTGTAGCCAAGCTCCCAGAGGAATTGATGATTGCCTTTTGTGACGCCGGCGTTCCCGATTTGATAGGCGGCGTAGGCTGTAAGTTTTGAAGTAACTTTGATGATTGCGCCGGGATTCACATACCCAACTGCCTGGTTTCCCGTGTACCATTCAGCTGCCAGCGTGACACGGCTGGTGATTTTCTGCTCGATGGTGAACTGGCCGCCAGCGCGATTCGCAGCGGCGACAACATTTTTCGTAAAGTCGTATCCCCCCACCCCAACGCGCGTGCCGTGCTTCCACTCTTTCGCGAAGAAAGCATAGGAATAGTTTCCCGCGTTATACGCGCGCTGCCGCACGGGGAAGAAGAGGTCGTCGCCTACATAAAGCGCCCAACCGGTCGTGCGCACTTTCCAAATGCGCCATTTAATGGTTGGGGAGAGTTCGAGTTCGCCGGTAACGGGAGTGGTGAGGCCGTCGAAATTGACGCCGATTTCGATTTGGTCGCCGATGCCAACGACGACGCGCGGGGTGAAGGTGGCGACAAGATTCATGGGACGCACCGTGCCGTCGAGTTCGCCGTAGACTTTGCCCTGGTCCAAGATGTCGGCGCTGGGGACATCGAAAACGGTTTCCTGCGCGCGGAGGCTTTTGGCGGTGAATAGCGCGCTGAAAAGCGCAAGAAGCAGGTAAAGCCTAATTTGCCGGGGCGGATTCAAAGTGCTTCAGGATACCGTAGTCATGGAGCGGGGTCACGCGGAGCAGTCGTTGGCGTCTCGTTTCGGGTCTGTCCGGCTTTGAAATAATTCGCGCGAGCTGGAGGCTTCAGGCTGACCCGCTATTTTTATCACGCGCTTGGCGAACTTCGCGCGCAGCAGCCAGTTTTCGCGCAATTTACGGCCGCGAAATGGGAAAAGAAACAGCCCGCGGAACATATCTCTACACAATTCTTTCAGCTGCGGAAAATTTAACAGGCCGCGCAAGCCGAGTTTTCGAAGAAGGGAGAGGCGCAGACGCGCGAGATTGGAGGAGAGGCGAGAGAGAGAAGCGGGAATGTCTTCTTCGCGGTGGTGTTCGTAGTAGCCGAAGTTCATGGAGACACCGGATTGCACTTTGATGAAATTTTCGAGGGCGCGATTTTTGGGATTCGCGGCGACTTCGCGGATCAGATCTTGCATGCGCATGGAATCGGATTCGAGCGTTTCGAGGCTGGCGAAAGTATTCACCAGTTTTACCCCCAGCGGATCCCAGAGATAGTCATTCAGCAACAGCGGAAGGCCGAGATGGAAAAGTTTGCTGACGACGAGATGGATGCGGAGATGGCATTGGTAAGGATCTTCCATACAGGTGTAGAGGCGCGTGGTGTCGCGAGTGACGCTGCGTTGGAAGGCGGCGATGGCGGTATCGAGATCTCTTGTAAACTCGCCGGCGTCGTGGCCGTTTAATTCCATTTGAATGATTGCGGCAACTTGGCGGATTTGTATTGTTGAAAGCGCCAGGCCGACGCTGTAGAGCGGGTCCACTGTGTCGCCGGCATCGCCGATGATGTACCAGCGGTCGGCGGAATAACGCTGGCGGCACTCCCACATGTAGGAGCCGTAGAAATTCGTGTCGACGACCGTGCCGGTGCGGATTAGCTCGACGAGCATAGGGTGCTCGCGGGCGACGCAATCGAGGAACTGGTCCATGGTGTGAATTTCGCCGTGAGGATAAACGTCCTTGCGGTAGGTGATGCCGATGCTGACGAGGGGAACGTTTTCCGGCGAGCGCATGGGGATGTACCAGATCCAATTGCCTTTGCCGAAGAAGTGATGCGTGGCGAAGTACGGGATGTAGTTGCGATGCTCTTTTTTGACGGCGTGGATTTGGCTGAGAATTTCCGGATTGAAATTCGCCAAGCGAAACCAGAAGACGTCTTTTTGTTCTTTGACTTTTTCATGGAGCTGCAATTGCTTGGCGAGGAAGCGATTTCGGCCGGTGGCGTCGATGAGCCAGCGGGTCCCGAGCGTTTGTCTTTGGCCATCGGCGGTTTGAACGGTCACGGCGTGCAGGCCTTCGCCGAACGGGCTTGGGCCACCGTTGGTATTCAGTTCGACGGCAGCGACAGTGCCGTCGATCAACTGGACGCCATTTTGCGCATTGCGGCGGCGGACTTCGGCGTCGAGAGTGAAGCGGTTAATCTGGAAAGAGAGGATGGGCGGGGCGGTGGGAATTTCGTCGACGACGTAGGTGCGGTCGGAGGGATTGTTGATGTCGGTTTTGAAATAGTAGGTGAGGCCGTATTTCGGATAGTGATTTTCGACGAGATACGCGCCAAGGCCGAGTTCGAGAAGGAAATCGACGCTGACTTCGACGAGCGATTCGCCGACGATGGGGCGATTTTTGTGCGGGCCCTCGACTACGGCGACTTTCAGATCTGGGAAACGCAGGCGCAGATACGCGGCTGCGAGCTGGCCGGTGGCTCCGCCTCCCATCACCAACACGTCGACGGCGCTAGTCATGGGTTATCGGGTCTCGGCGGCGTGCACATGAGGCTGCTCGGGAGCATGGATGTTCGCGAGAAAAACGCGCGGGGAAATCGTAGCACAGCATGGAGAAAATGCATCCTACGCGAGACGGCGGGGATGGTTATTCCTCGGGTTGCGAGTCCGGCTCTGGAACTTCCTCGCGCGTAAGCGACTTAAGCTCTTTGCGTACGATATCGGCGGAAAATCCGGCGCGGAGAAGGCTGCGGTACATCGAGGCGATTTTGTTTTCGTTGATTTCGCCGCGGAAGGAGCGGAGCTTGCGTTCGAGGCGCTGGCGGACGATCGAGGCTTCGTCGGTTTGCTTGGCGGACTCGGCGAGGGCGGCTTCGATGTGGCGGTCGGGGACGCCGCGGGCGCGCAGGTCGCGTGCGATGCGGAATTTGCCTTGACGGCGGATTTCGGTGCGCTGGCGGACGAACTGTGTTGCGAAACGCTCGTCGTCGATCATTTTGGCGCGCTTGAGGCGGTCCATGACGGCTTTGAGAAGGTCGTCGTTTTCGGTGCGGCGGCCGAGCAGTTGCTTCATCTCATAGACGGAATAGGCGCGGCGCATGAGGGCGCGGACGGCGGCTTCGTAGAGCTCGGTTTCGGTTTCGACTTGGCGCGGCTTGGAGAACACAAGAAGAAGATGCGGTAACAAAGAAAGGAAGTAAAGAGGTAACAAGACGGAGTGGGAGCCAGCGCCACCAAATGGCTGCGCAATTGGTTAGCCGATTGTTCTTGCGAACTGTAGGGTGAAGTACAAAAGAACCCAGCCGTTTGCGGCGACCAAGAGGGCGTGAACTTGAGTGATGAGCGTGGTGTTTCGCGATACCAGGAGATAGATGGCGAAGGCGGAGGCGACGGCTTGCGTGAGGGAGCTGAAAATTAAGAGAAGAAGCATCCCGAATACGCCAAACGTGGTGACCTCGTCGAGGCGGTTATGAGTGGCCACAACGTGAGAGTGGATCGCCCCTACGCAGATCAGTGTGATGACGCAAGGCGAAGAGAAGAGCCAAACCAGCGCCAGAAGTGTGCGATGGCGAGATGGGGTTTGCATTCGAATGCGTGAGGAAGGCTATTTACGGGCGAAGCGCTCGAAGTCGGCCATCTGGCGCTCCATTTCCTCGCGGGCGGAGTCGGCGGCGGAGCGTATACCCTGGATGCGGAGTTGGAATTCGTCCGGATTGGTGGAGCGAAGCAGCGCTTCTTCGAGGGAGATGAGCTGCTTGGTATAGAGTTCGAAGAGCGACTGGTCGAAAGTCTGCATGCCGTATTGGCTGGTGCCGGCGGCGATGGCGTCGTGGATGAGGCGGGTTTTGTCGGCGTTGATGATGCAATCGCGGATGTAGGCGGTGGCGATCATGACTTCGACGGCGGGGACGCGGCCCTTGTCGTCGGCGCGGCGCACGAGGCGCTGGGAGACGATAGCTTTGAGCGTGGCGGCAAGCTGCAAGCGAATCTGTTTCTGCTCGGGCGGCGGAAAGACCGCGATGATGCGCTGAATGGTTTCCGTGGCGTCGAGAGTGTGCAAAGTGGAGAAAACCATGTGGCCGGTTTCGGCGGCCAGCAATGCGGTGGAAATGGTTTCGAGGTCGCGCATTTCGCCGACCAGAATCACGTCGGGGTCTTGACGCAAGGCGGCGCGCAAGGCCGTGGAAAAGTTCGCGGTATCGACTTCCACTTCGCGCTGATTGATGAAGCTCTTTTTGTCGCGATGCAAAAACTCGATGGGGTCTTCGATGGTGATGAGGTGATCGGCGCGGTTGGCGTTGATGCGGTCGATCATGGCGGCGAGCGTGGTGGATTTACCGGAACCGGTGGTTCCCGTTACGAGAACCAGGCCGCGCTGCTCTTCGCAAATGCGCCCGATCACATTGGGAAGATTCAACTCTTCTATGGTGCGGATTTTGGTGGGGATGACGCGGAGGACCATGCCGACGTTGCCGCGCTGCTGGAACACGTTGACGCGGAAGCGGCCGAGGCCGGCGACGCCGTAAGCCATGTCGAGCTCGGCGGTTTCCTTGAATTTTTGTTTTTGGCGGTTGGTCATCATGCTGAACGCCATGGAAAGCATTTCTTCCGGCGTAATGCGGGGAACGTCGGTGAGCGGGGCAAGAAGACCGTCGACGCGGAGATAAGGATGGTTTCCGACTTTCAGATGGAGGTCCGACGCCTTGTTTTCGACGGCGCGCCGGAGAAGATCGTCAATGCTGATTGCCATGTCGGTGTGAGCTCCGCGAGAGTTCGACTAATCAGCGAAGTTAACACCCGAGGATTGGACGGGCAAGGAAGCTGCGGTGTCCGGTTGCGCGGTAGTCACCTGAACGAAAGGACAGTTTTTGTGGCTGGTGCCTTGTAATTTGACGCGAGTGAAGGAGGGTCCGTGTGCGGCTGGCGGATAACGCTTCGCGCCGGGGGTGGGTTAAGCGCCACCCCAACCAACGATTGGCGGGCGTCGCAGCGGCTAAGCGCGGAGCCGGGTCAGGGCTTTTTTAGATAGAGGGAGTCGTAGAGGAACCCGGCCAGAAAACCGCCGGCAAGGGGGCCGACCCAGTAGATGCCGTGATTTTGCCAGTGGGAAGAAGCGAGCGCTGGTCCAAACGCACGGGCGGGATTGAGAGCGCCGCCGGTGAAGGGACTCGCGATGAGGCTGCCGAGAGCAAGGCTCAAGCCGATGGCGAAGCTGGCAACAGGCCGAAACGACGAACGCTCATCAACCGATGTGGCGAAAACGGTCAGCACAAGGAAAAAGGTGGTTACGCCTTCCAGGATCATCCCGGACAGACGCGTGAAATCGTGCGCGAACATGGGAGTGCCAAGGGCTACGGCGCGCCAAGTGTCGTCTGGAATGATGGATTTGAGCAGGAATGCCGCGGCAATGGCGCCGACGAGCTGGGCGGCCCAATAGGCGACGGTGTCGATGGTGTTCAGGCGTTTGGTGACCCAGAAGCCGATGGTGATCGCGGGATTAAAGTGCCCGCCGGAGATGTGACCGAGGGCGGAAACCATGATCGCCATGGTGAGGCCGTAGACTAGGGCGATGCCGAGAAGTCCGAGCGCGTTTGTGGCATGGGGATACCAATCGACGCAGACGGCGCCGGCGCCGAAGAAGATCAAAGCAAAGGTGCCGAGAAACTCCGCCGCGAGCTTCTGCGCAAGGTTGTACATCAAGGACCCTCCCGGCCGGGGAACGAGCCGTGTTCGCTGCGACCGGAAAGGATTCTATCTGGAAGGCGAAGAGAAACGCCAGTCCTTCGGAGAGTGGGCAGTGAGCTAGCTCCCGAGTACGGCGGCAGGCTCTTCAGGATCGGCCGATAACTACACACCTTGCTCAGGTCAGTAGTCAGTTGTCTGGACGCCATTTGCCGTCGGGTGTCATAAGCGAATATTCCGATGACGGTGCCAAGCGCAATTCAACATATTCAATCCCATTTTCTGAGACGGTAGAAATATTCCTGAATTGGATAATTGAAGCCTTATCGTAGTGGATCTCCACCAAATGAGGTTTATTCCAAACGACAGCTCCCTTGGTCAGTTCATCCGCAAAGAAGAGTCGTGTCGTTACGTCTTTCGGGACCGCGCCGCCTTTGCGTATGATATACACGTTCCAAAAGATGCCTCCGAGTGCTCCGCCTGAATTGTCCTCGACCAGCACAGCATCAAGCTTGCCATCCGGTGACGCCACACGCGCAGCCTCAAAGAAGTCACCGGTCCTCGCTGCTGTAAGAGCCTTCGTCACCAAATTGTGACCGAGCAATCCGGCGCCGACCCCTAACGCGAAACCAAGGAGTGCTGTTGCGAGTCTACTGAGTTTTGATCCGTCCATGCTTCGACTTCACCATTCATCTCAAAAGACCGCAATGGTGATACCACGATGAAGCAATATCATTTGGGTAACGGACGTATGCGGCCGTGTGGTTCTATAACTCGCGTGGCAGAGGGGCGTCTGGTTAGTCCTGCCAGTTCAGCCGGAAACTTGCCCGCTACCGGAGACATTTGGTCTCTCCTAGCGAGAGGTTGCCGCCACGGGAACGTTGACGGGCGTGAGCCAGCCGTGACGGTCGGGCTTGGTGCCGCTTGTGAGGGCAAAGAATTCTTCCTGGAGCTTGCGCGTAATCGGTCCGGCGACCCCTTTGCCGACCTGGATTTTGTCGACGGAACGAATGGGCGTGATTTCGACGGCCGTGCCGCAAAAGAAGACTTCGTCGACGATATACAGCATTTCGCGCGGGATGACTTGTTCCTTGACCGGAATTTTCAGATCTTCCGCCAGGGTGATGACGGTATTGCGCGTGATGCCGGGCAGAATGCTCGTCGCTAGCGGCGGCGTGTAGAGCGTGCCATCGTGAACGAGAAACACGTTCATGCCCGAGCCTTCGCTGACGTGGCCGCTGGAATCGAGCGCGATGCCTTCGGCGTAACCGTTGAAGAATGCCTCCATGCGAATGAGCTGCGAGTTCATGTAGTTCGCGGCGGCTTTGGACATGGCCGGCAGCGTGTTCGGCGCGATGCGCGTCCAGGAGCTGACGCCGATGTCCACGCCTTTTGTGAGCGCCTCCGGACCGAGATAGGCGCCCCAGGACCAGCAAGCCATATAAATGTCGATGGGAGAATTCAGCGGATTCACGCCGACTTCGCCGTAACCGCGCATGACCATGGGCTTCACGTAACAGGAGGTCATTTTGTTGAGGCGAACGAGTTCCGTTGCGGTGTTCGAGAAGTCGTCAACCGAATAAGGCAAATCCATGCGGTAAATCTTCGCGGAGTTGACGAGCCGCTGGAGGTGTTCGCGAAGGCGGAAAATGGCGGGACCTTGCTTGGTTTCGTAGCAGCGGATGCCTTCAAAAACCGCCGAGCCGTAGCTGACGACATGAGAAAGGACATGGAGGGTGGCGTCGTCCCAATTGATCCACTTTCCGTTGTGCCAGATTTTTTCGGTTTTTTGGATGGGCATGATGGTGTCCTTTTTATGGCGCCGCTCGCGGCCTTGCTTGAATTTTCAGAATACGGTACGTGTGCCTAAGCGTCAATGAACTGTATAAAATGTGCCGGCCAATGGGAAAACCAAATTGGAGCGTATTCCGCGGCGGAGAACAAAGCGGATTCAGGCTGTGCGTTAAAACTTACTTCGGCGAATCCGATGGAGGCGCAGACTTCGCCGGGCCGCTCAAAGAATCGAAAGCGGACTGAGCCTGAGCCGGAATATTCCCGTACCTATTTTCCCAAACACCGAGCAGCAAGAAAGGAATCGCGGTGGCGACGACCAGGAGTTTGGCGCGGCGGGGCACTTTGACCTCTGGCTCCCAGCGGAACAGCTGCGTGGAAAGGAAAAACGTCAGGATGCCCCAAAAGGCGAGGGCGCCAACTTGAACGCCGAGCTCCCAAATGTGGGTGGAATCGAAGAGAGCGGCCTGCAACCCCTGGACGAGATAAGTAGCAGGCAAAAACAAAGAAATTTTCTGCACCACTTGGGGAAGAAAAGCGAGGGGAAAGGTGGCCCCCGAGAGAAAAATTAGCGGAAGCCACAGCAGTTGGTTGATGACCTGCGTTTCCTGCATGGTGTTCGTCACGCTGGCGACGACGAGCCCCAGGGAAGCGAAGGAGATGTTACCGATACTAATCATAATGAAGGCGGCGAAGAGGTCGCCAAAATTCACTACGTGATAGATGTAACGGGCGAAGAGAAATTCAAGAAGAACGGTTGGAGCCACGAGGACGTAATTGGCGACGACGCTGGAAGCGAGCATGTCACTTGCGGTTATGGGAGTTACATGAAAGCGGCGAAGTATGCCTTGCTCGCGGAACATCACGAGAGCCGCGCTGAGTCCCCAGAAGCTGCCCATAACGGTAAGAGCGATGACGGGTCCCAAGAAGAACTGGACGACCAAGGGCTTGCCTTTCGCGAAAATACTGGCGTAGAGAAAGAAAAATCCGAACGGCATGATCACGCTGAAAAACAGGAACATTTTATTGCGCAGCGTAAGCTGAATGCGCATACGGGTGAGCGTGGCAAAGTTTCTCAATCGCGCAGCCTCCTTCCGGTCATTTCGATGAATACGTCTTCTAGCGAAGGCGAGGCGATTTCGAGGCTGACGAGCTCATTGCCCTCGGCTTCGAGGTGCTTTACCAGATCCACGATGGTTTTCGGAGGGCGCAGGGAGTGAATGACATAGGTGCCATCGACTTCGCGGGCGTCGGCCACGCCTTCGAGGCGTTCCAGTGCGCCATCGGTTTCACGTTTTGCAAGGCGAACCTCGATGCGCGTGGCGCTGCCGGCGCGGGATTTCAATTCGCGTGGCGTGCCGAGAGCGACGACTTTTCCGTGATCGACGATGGCCACGCGATCGCACAGGCGCTCGGCTTCCTCGATGTAATGGGTGGTGATCACGATGGTTTTCTTCTCGCGCTTGAGCTCTTCAACGATGTCGTAGATTTCTCGCCGCACCTGAGGATCGAGGCCGGCAGTGGGCTCATCGAAAAAAAGTACTTTGGGGTCGTTGACCAGAGCCATGGCGAGCGCAAGGCGCTGTTTTTGGCCGCCCGAAAGCTGGCTATAGAAAGTGTTGCGCTTTTCCTCAAGACCGAAACGCTTGAGCAGGTCTTCCGGATTCCGCCGCCTTTTGTAAAAGCTGGCGAAGAGGCGCAGCGCCTCCATCACTCGAATCTTATCGGGGAGGGAAGTCGATTGCAGAGCGGCGCCGATTTCGTGCTTCAGCGCCTGCGAGTCGCGTTGCGGGTCGAGACCGCAGACCGAGACGCGGCCGCCATCCAGATCGCGCAGGCCTTCGAGAATCTCGATCGTCGAAGTTTTTCCGGCGCCGTTGGGGCCGAGCAGGCCAAAAACTTCGCCCTCCTCGACGGAGAAGCTGACGCCGCGGACGGCTTCGACGTCGCCATAACGTTTAACCAGGTTTTCGACCTGCAGAATAGGAGTTGTCATTGGCAATGGCCGCTACGAGTTTCTACGCAAAGAGACCTCCTAGGATAACGCATGTGCTCACTCTCCCGACACTTTTGGAATGCGGACGGGAGGATGTCTGGTCCATTCATAAAGCCTTTTGCTCGAAAGCATTGACAGACGGCGACAAGCCGATAGTATCCCAATCGAAGTAAACACCCGAGCGGACGCAACTTTCGCGAGCGCGGCAAGCTGGGGGGAACGAAGGAAGAATCTTGAGACGTGCATCGACTCAGGATGATTCCAAGGTTCCATGACTACGCTCTTAGCGAGACACCAACGGAGCAACGAGAATGGCCATAAAAGCACGGCTGTGCGGGCTTTTGATCCTCCTGGCTTTCGGCGGTTGTTTCCTCGTACGCGGCGATGAGACTTTCAAGATTGCGACGGAACCTTTTCTGCCGCCCACGGGGCCCTACGCCGTTGGAACGCACGAGTATTTATGGATTGACCAGAGCCGCCCCGATCCTTTTATGAAGGACGCCAAAATTCGGCGGCACTTGATTGCGCGAGTGTGGTACCCCGCTGTGGTTGTGCCCGGCGCGGAGAAGGCGCCTTACATTCGAGACGTCAACGAGTTTCCAGAAAAGAGCGAGTACAGAGCGTTTGCAAAGGTGAGGACCAACGCCGTCACCGACGCGCCGCTGGCCAAAAGCGCGACGCCATTTCCGGTGCTCGTGTACCAGCCTGGTGGAGGCACGCAACGTTTCGTTGGAACATTCGAGACCGAGGAGCTAGCCAGCCAGGGCTATGTGGTGGTGGCCGCGGATCATGCTGGCTTCAGCGACACGGTCCTCTTTCCCGACGGCGTCGCGTTTAAGCCCGATCAACATGTAGCTCCCAAGCAAAAAGGCGACTTTCGCGAGGACGTCAAGAATAGCTGGGACTGGCTAAACGATGAGGTTTTTCCCACCTGGACGGCGGATGCTTCCTATACCTTGGATAAGATCGAGGAGTTCAACAGAACCCCAGGGCAGATCTTTTATGGCCGGCTCGACCTGTCGCACATCGGTATGTTCGGCTGGTCTTTTGGAGGAGCAACTTCCGTCGAAATGAGTATCGACGATCCGCGCGTGAAAGCCGTTGTGGATCAAGACGGACAGCTTTTTGGAGGGGCGCGAACGAAGGGGACTTCGCGCCCGGTGATGTTGATGCATCACGGCGGCGAAGACAAAGCGCCGAAGCCGGAGCAGGAAGCCGTCCTGGAAGAACTAATCGCCCAGACCAAGGAATGGGATCGCTCTTTGCTCGAACATTCGACCAACGACTGGTACGAGGTCACCCTGGCGAAAACAGAGCACGGGAATTTCAGCGATTTCATGCTGGCCCTGCCGCAAAACCCTGACGAACTTGACGCGCGGCGCGCCCATGCGATCGTCGTCGCTTACACACTCGCGTTCTTCGACAAATACTTGCGCGGGCAAGACAGCGAGTTGCTCAAAGGGCCTTCGCCAAAGTATCCCGAGGTAACCTTTCGCAAGAAATAGCCGACAGCGAGAACCCGTCAGCGCCATCAAAAACTAGATGGGGTGCTCGAAGTGCCGCTCAGTTCAGAGCCGTCTTGGGGCGCCTTGGGGCGTAAAAGAGGTAGTCGGCGGAATAGGCCACGCGAAGTTCTTGCCCGGCATGCGCGGCGTCGCAACCGGAGGCGGGGGCTCTGCCACCTTTGGTATTTAGCCGCTGGATGCTTGTGGCGCGGGAGAGCACGCCGCTACCTTCGTGGGTAACGACTCTTACTAGAAGCCAAGCGACGGAATTGGCGTCAGGCGAAGGCACATTGGCGAGGGCTTTTCCGACGACGCGGCTGCCGTCATTCGCTTCCCAAGAAGGGCCAGCGAAATGTTTGCCGAAGGGTTTGCCCTCTTTGTCAAAGAGCTGGGCGTCGGGAGCTTTCAGCGCCCAAGCGAACTGCGCCGATTCTTCCTTGCAGGTGTAAACCTGGTCGCCTTTGGCATGCACCTGGAGATAAAGACGTTCGTTGGCCGGCGGTTGAAGTTGCTGCGGGACCTCTTGAGCTGTAGCCGCCAGCGGCAGAAAGAAGATCGCGGCGGCGAGCAGGGCAGCGGACGCGGCACGGCTAAGACATTTGCGCATGTAACGATTCCTCCTACGGGTGCTGAGATTCGATTCTCAGCATGACACAAGTCGCTCATCGGCGGGCGGCGGACCTGTGGCTCTTCTTGGCGGCGGGCTTTTCCCTTCGCACAGGAGTCCAGAGATGTTTCTTTAGATCAATGCGGGATTCCACGATGGAAATGCCTTCGGATTCCAGGAGCTTTTTCTGGAGCGAGGCGTAAGGCTCGCGGATCAGGATTTTGCCGTTGGCGCCGAGGACGCGATGCCAGGGGATGCCTTTGCCCTTGGGAGTGGCGCCCATCGCGCGTCCCGCGGTGCGGGCGCCGCCGCGGAGTCGCAAGGCTCGAGCGAGAGCCCCATAAGTTAGAACCCGGCCGCGAGGGATTTGTTTCACGAGCTTGTACACCGGATCGAACGACACCACGCGGCTCCTTGAGAAGGCCCTTGCTAAGCATCTTACGAACGCGCGAAACATCGTAGGTACAAGCGCGTAGCGCGGCAAGAGAAAAAATCCGCGCGCCCGTGTTTAAGAGTATGAGAGGCGGCGAGTGAGGAATCGGACAATCAAAGTTCCGCGCTGCGCATCTAAAGGACTAGGAACAGAAAATAGCAGAGAAGGACGGCGATGCGTGAAACCGATGAAACAAAACGAAAAAAGCAATGAAAGAATAGTCGATAAATTCGTTAGGTTGTACGCATCCGCTCGTTGCGGTTGGAAGGCAATCGTTTGGGCTAGTACACGTAGTTCATTGACGGCGTAGTGGAAGGCAGATACACTACGACCGCGATCGTGACAAGAGGTGAGGTTATGGCTTTTGTCCGCCGAAAGGGCAATTCGTATTATCTGGTGCATAATGTGCGCCGCGGCGGAAAAGTGCGGCAACTGCACCTTGCGCGGCTCGGTGAACGCGCCCGAATCACGGACGACGTTGTGCGCGAGGTTTCCAAGAAGCATCCCTTCGTGGAGCTGAATTGGCAGGCGTTGCGCGAACAAACGAACAACCATCTGGACCTGGCCGACGCTAGCTCTCCGGCGACCCAGAAGCTCGTATCCAATCTGCGAGCGCTGAACCTCGATTTGGCGGACCTCCTTCCGCCGCTTCTCCGGATTTCTGAAACGCCCGCAGTGGCGCGAGAGTTGCTCGTGCAACTGCGGCTTCTGCAGTCCACACTTCAGGTAAAACTGAACCAGTTTGACCGGAAGCGCGGGCGCTTCAGCAATGCGACCCTGCGGATGCAGGGCCGCTAGGAGGAGACTATGAGCTCCCAAACTCTGCCACTCGATCCAAACCTGCGTAGCAACACGACGATTGAATTCCAAACGGCGTTGCGCTCGAAAATCGTCGGCCAGGCAGAAGGTGTGCAGGCGCTCGTCGACCTCTATCAAGTCTTCTGTGCCGGGCTGAATTCGCCGGGCCGTCCCGTGGGCAATCTCCTGCTGTTGGGGCCGACGGGCTCGGGCAAGACGCGCATCGTGGAAGCTGCCGCGGAAATTCTGTTTGGCGATGCCCGCGCGGTAATTAAGGTGGATTGCGCGGAATTTCAGCACTCCCATGAGATCGCTAAATTGATTGGCTCGCCTCCGGGGTATCTCGGCCATCGAGAAACGCATCCTTTGATCACCCAAGAGGAGCTGGCGAAGAGCCATACGGAGAAGCTGAAGTTGAGCTTTCTGCTTTTTGACGAAATAGAAAAGGCCTCCGACGCTCTCTGGCAGTTGCTCCTCGGGATGTTGGACAAGGCGACCTTAACCCTCGGAGACAACCGGCGCGTGGACCTGTCGCAAACCGTGATTTTCCTCACGTCGAACCTGGGCGGAGGCGAGATCACGGAACTCATGGAAGGGGGAATGGGGTTTGTGCAGCCGACCGATAAGCCGACCACGGGGCTGGACGAAAAGGTCGAGCGGACGGCGATGGAGGCCGCGCGAAGGAAGTTTTCTCCCGAATTCATGAACCGCTTGGACAAAGTCGTCGTTTTTCATCCGCTGCAGCGAGAACAACTTGAAGAAGTACTTGAGATTGAGCTCGGTCAGGTGCAGCAGCGCGTGCTTGAGACGGCCAAAGGACAGTTCCTCTTCCGTGTAACGACTGCGGGTCGAGACTTTCTTTTGCGAGAGGGAACCGACCAGCGGTATGGAGCTCGCCACCTGAAGAGGGCTATTGAACGATATGTGGTGTATCCGCTGGCAAATCTGCTCGCTACGGAGCAAGTACACCTGGGAGACCTCGTCCGGATCGACTGGGATCGCCAGCACAAGGAACTGACGTTCGCGCGGGAAGGCGAGGGTGCCCTTGTGACTCCCTCCGTGCCGGAAACGGGCCAACTCGCGGCAGCTGCGGCGTTAGAGGACGGCAAAGTTGCCGATCCACCCGCAGAGGCCGTGGCTGGCGAGAGAAAACTGCGCGCGGCGCAGCCAGGAATAGCACCAGTGGCGGCTCCGCAGGGACGCAAAAAAGCGGATCGTTAGAAAAGCCGTCTTTTCGCAAGTAATAAAGGGGCGCACCCAGTTGGATGCGCCCCTTTTTGTCGTCCAACCACTGACACAAACTGTTTCATCCTCTCACTTTGAACCGGGATGGAACACTGTCTCACTGCGTGAGACAGTTTCCACAGTTGCAACACTTGTATGTCGTTGAGTTTGTATCGATTTGCCACGGCCAGGTTGAATGGAAGGAATGGCAGTTTTCATGCTCTATGTCCACAAAGCGCATGGCTGAGACGCATGGAGCGTCTTGGCTGCTGAACGCGGAAGGGAACGACGCTATGAAAGCCGCCGCTCGACAGCAACTGGATCCAACCATCCGCAGCACCGATACTCGTGACTTTGAAGGAGCTTTGCGCGCCAAGATCGTTGGCCAAATAGAAGGCGTCCAAGCGCTGGTGGACCTCTACCAGGTCTTCTGCGCGGGATTGAACTCCCCAGGAAGGCCTGTTGGGAACCTGCTGTTCCTCGGCCCGACCGGTTCGGGGAAGACTCGTATCGTGGAAGCCGCTGCGGAAACCCTTTTTGGGGACGCTCGCGCGGTTATCAAGGTGGATTGCGCGGAGTTTCAGCACTCTCACGAGATTGCTAAACTGATTGGCTCGCCTCCGGGGTATTTGGGCCACCGGGAAACACATCCTTTGATCACCCAAGAAGCGCTGGCGGCCAGCCATACGGAAAAGCTGAAACTGAGCTTCCTGCTGTTCGACGAAATTGAGAAGGCTTCCGACGCCCTGTGGCAATTGCTCCTCGGAATGCTGGATAAAGCGACTCTAACTTTGGGCGACAACCGGCGCGTGGACCTGTCGCAGACGGTGATTTTCCTGACCTCGAACCTCGGCGGAGGAGAAATCACGGAATTGATGCAAGGCGGAATGGGTTTCGTCCAGCCGAAGGACAAACCGGCCGCTGGATTGGATGAAAAAGTCGAACGCACGGCCGTGGAAGCGGCGCGGCGGAAGTTTTCGCCGGAATTCATGAACCGGCTGGACAAAGTGGTGGTCTTTCACCCACTGCGCCGGCAGCAGCTCGAAGAGGTTCTGGAAATCGAGCTGGGACAAGTGCAGCAGCGAGTGCTCGAGACGGCGAAGGGCCAATTCTTGTTTCGCGTAACGCCCGCAGGCAGAGAGTTCCTGTTGCAAGAAGGCACGGATCAGCGCTATGGAGCACGCCATCTGAAGAGGGCCATCGAGAGGCATGTAGTCTATCCGCTGGCGAATCTGCTGGCCACAGAGCAGGTACACCTGGGAGATCTCGTGTGCATCGATTGGAACAAGGACAAGGAAGGATTGAGCTTCATTCGTGAAGGCGAGAATCTGGCGTTGCCTGCGCGACGGCCAGAACCCGTGGTGCTTGTGCGCTCTGCCCAGGCAAGAAACGGCAAGAGCGTCGAGGCCCCGTCAACCGCGATCGGGCCAGAGCCAACACCTCGGATGGCGCGTTAAGCGAATTTCCACTCTTACTTTCTGATTCCTGAAAAGCCCGGGGAACTCTTCCCGGGCTTTTTCTTTAGACAGCCAGGAAGTGTAAAGCAACCCAGAGGAAACAAGATGCGGGCGCGTGAACGGTGAGCTGGATATTTTCGGCCCGAGGGATTGCTGTCCATCGTGTGCATCGTGCCAGAAAAGGACTACAAGACGTACGACAAGACCCTTGCATCGATCCTCGATAGCGTGAGGTTTCAGAAGTAAGAGGGTCTGTCAGACGTGAGTCTAGTGACGCGCGCGAATTCTAAGAGTGCGGACATCATTAAGGAAAACAGACACCCTTATCGCCCAAGCGCAGAGGACGTTATCCATTTCGCCGAATTTGCGCCGACGGTGCCATCCGATAAGCCATAAGCCGCGCCGGCGCAACCCCAAGGATCGTACTGACTGCTGCTCGCGCGTCTACTGTTCAAGCTGCGCCGCAACCTCGGGCAGCACGGCTGTGCCTTCGATTTGCACCGCGCCAAGTGCGTGCGGATCCAGGCCCAAGGCTTTCAGCACCGTGGGCGCGACCTGCATGGTGGTCGTGGCATTGGAAACGGTTTGGGGCGAGAAGCTTGGATTTGCTACCAGCATCATGACATTCGTATCGTCATGGCCGAAACCACCGTGATCTCCGAGCGCCGAACCAGCGCCGATGTAAGTCACGCCGACGTTTGGCGTCACGATGATGTCCGGGGAGCGTGGATCCAGGCCCGGCCCAAGACCGCCAACGTTGTAGTTCAGAGCCAGGGTCGGCCCGTAGAAAATTTGCCCTAAGCCGATGGCTGGCGCATTGCTCTCAAGCAGTTGCACAGCCGAAGGCACGCTCGCTCCCTTATTCAGCCATAGCACGGACACGTCGTCTTCGGTCGCGCCAATGCCGCCGGGAGTCAGAGGTGACTCGGAGGGCGGAATGACGCTGCTGAGTAGCGTGGCCGGAGTCGTGGGTGGGCCGGTGACCAACAAGTTCGGATCTATGGGCGACATGCCATGCTTCGCAGTGATGATAATCAGCGTATCGTCATAGATACCCGCATGTTTAAGCGCGTTGACGAGTTCGCCGATGCAGGTGTCCACGAAGGCGATCTCACTCACGACTTCCGAGTAAGGAAGAGCGGCAGCGTTCTGGTAACCGCCCGTGCCCAGGGCGGGTTCGACGAGGATTTGACCAGTGTATACGGCCTGAAAATTCATGCCGAAAACCGCTGGAATTTGCGCCGGCTTGCCGTTATGGGTCTTGCCAGCAATCTCGCTCAACAACCCGTTCAATCGCAGCGCGTCATAGCACTGGATGTTTAGGAAGCTGCTATTCCACCCGGACGTGCTGCTCATGTCGGGAACGGGGTTACAAGAAAGGCCCTCGGGCGTCGTTACTCCCGGCAGTGGAATTACGTTTGAGTTCACCTCCGGTGCGTAATAGTCATCCAGGCCCTGGCCACCGGGACCACCAACCATCGAATAGGACGGATGCTTGTCAATCCACGCGGTATATCCGCCCGCAGCATGGACCACTCCAAAGATGGTGTTGGTGCGTACAAAGTTCCAGGGATACACCGGCGCGCAACCTTTCGCTGGGTCACGTGAGAGCTTATTCGGGTCGAGGGACGCGATCCCGCCCTCCGTCGGTGAGGCGCCAGGTGCGCCGCCGTTCAACTTCGTGTCGTCAATGTCAACGCCCTGGTCATTGTCCGTGGTTGTTCCGGTCGGCGCAGCGTAGGGTGTGCAAGGCGCCGCGGCCAAGCCAGTACCAGTCGTTATAGCCGGCCCATCGAGCGACCGGTCGTACGCCACGTCATAGTACAGCCCGGTCGATTTCGGCGTACCTCCCGTGACTAGCGCCGCAATGCCGGGAAAAGAGTCCGAAGGCCTTGACGAGGCAACTCCCACATAGTTGATCCCCGTGCGGCTGAGCGCTGCCATGTTTGGGCAGTATGGATCACCGCCATTTGCGCCCGCGATTCCGTGTGCGCAGTTATAAAAATCCACGGCGTGCATGCCATCAATGCTCAGCAGCAGAACGTGTTTGATCTGCTTTGAGCCGATTTTGTACGCGTCGGCCGCCGTTCCACGTGTCCACGACACCAGAATCACCGCCGCCGCAACTGCAGCCACGATTAACCTCTTCGCCTTCATAGCTCGCCTCCGCAAAACCAGGGAATTATCTGTTGCCGTGGCGCAGGCAAGTGTTACTTCTCCGTGAAATCTCAGCCAATCTCTTGTCCCCGCAGCGTAATTCGAACTAAACGGACGTTTCATCGGCGAGTAACTCGTCGATGCTAGCTATATGCACGTCCTCTACTTGAGGCCGAAGGGACGGATATATATGAAGAACAAAATTCGCAACAAATGGAAGGCAAGCATTATTCTTGGCGCGTTGTGCTTGGTACTACCAATGGCTTCGGATGTGCACGCGGGGCCTCGGCACGGCGATTGGCAACATGGCGGGGATCATCAGATCCGCCACGTTTTGCTGATTAGCATCGACGGCATGCATGCTTTGGACTATATCAACTGTAGGAACGGAATCAGCGGAGCAAACGGCGGGCAGCCCTATTGCCCCGCACTCGCCGAGCTCGGCGAGACTGGCGTTAATTATCTCGACACATCCACTTCGAAGACGTCCGATTCGTTTCCCGGCCTCATGGCATTGATGACCGGCGGCTCTCCGCGCACCGTGGGCGCATTCTACGACGTCGCGTATGACCGCTCGCTAGATGCGCCAACAATCACAACAGGGGATGGAGTGGCCGCCGGCCCCTGTACGCCCGGAGCAGCACCAACTGGGACGACGACTGAGTATGATGAGGGCATTGATATCGATCAGACGCAGCTCAACGGCGGAGCGCCGAATGGGGCCGACGGGGGAATTCTCTCGATCGATCCGATGCGGCTGGTTCGCGATCCGGCGAAAGGTTGCGCGCCGGTATATCCCTGGAACTTTGTCAGGACGAACACGATCTATGGGGTTATCCATGCCGCGGGCGGTTATACCGCGTGGTCCGACAAGCATCCTTCGTACTCCGCGGTGGCCGGGCCCGGCGATGGATCCAATTTGGACGACTACTATGCGCCTGACATCAATTCCATCCCTGTGAGTCTCCCTGGAGTTCCTGGCTGCAGCCCGCTGCCCGACCAAACCGCGGTTGCCGCGTCGAATACTTGGACAGACAGCTTCCAGAACATTCAGTGCTACGACACGCTCAAGGTGAACGCGGTCGTTAACGAAATCAACGGCAAAACGCACAATGGCAAGTCGCCTGCCCCGGTGCCTAATCTCTTGGGGATGAATTTCCAGGTGGTCAGCGTCGGTCAGAAATTGATCGAGAAATCCGTAAGCCTCACGGGCGGATACCTCGACGCACAGGGCACTCCAACTGCCTCACTCCTTGGCGAAATCGAGTTCGCCGACGCTTCGATTGGGAAGATGGTCGCCGCGCTGAAGAAGAATGGCCTGTACGATTCGACGCTCATCATCATCACCGCCAAGCACGGCCAGAGCCCGATTGATTCTTCGCGCTATACAGGTATCACCGCAGACGGTCCGGTGACCACCTCGCCCGCCACAATCTTGGGCAATGCCAACTGCCTGCCCTTCTCCGAATCGCCCGCCAACCCGACAGGCATCGGCCCAACCGAGGACGATGTTTCCCTGATCTGGCTGAACAGCAACTGCACCACTGCGAATGCAGTGGCAATGCTTGAGTCCCAGTCGCCGGCAACGGCGAATATCGCGGGCATCGGCCAGATTTTCTGGGGGCCGGGGATCACGCAAATCTACAACGCGCCCGGACTGCCGCCGAATGGCGATCCACGCACGCCGGACATTCTGGTCACACCGAATATCGGCGTCACCTACTCCGGCAGCACCAAGAAACTCGCCGAGCATGGTGGGTTCGCGCACGACGACGTCAACGTCATCATGCTTCTCTCCAATCCGTCGTTTAGTGCCAACACGATTACAACGCCGGTCGAGACCATGCAAGTGGCCCCGACAGTTCTAGCGGCGCTGGGCCTGGATCCGAACGCTCTGCAGGCCGTTCAACTAGAAGGGACTCGGGTTCTGCCCGGGCTTAACTTGGACACCGACCAACACTAGCAATGGAAAGTGCGGCAAGCGGGAGTGGGCGTTGAAGCGACGCCCGCTTTTGCTTGTGCAGTGAAGATATCTCGGCTCGTCTGCGTGGAATTGCAAGCTCTTCCCGCGCTGCTAGACCGCCTTTTCTGCAAACTCCTCGTGCGCGGAAGTGTCGCGGGTTGCATAGAGGTTCGCTGCGCGCTCGATCGCGTCCGTGATGCTCGCGCAAATATTTTCCGCTCCGACATGGCGCTCGAATTCGGCCTGGTGCATGAGCTGGGCGGGCTGTTCACGGGCGCCGCAGAGCAAAAGCGAACGGCCGGAAGCGTGCAACGTGTCGGCCAAATCGCGAATGGCGCCGAGGCCCGTGGCGTCGATGGCCGTCATATTGCGCAGGCGCAGAACTATGATGGGAGGAAGGGAATCGAGATTGTCCAAGATATCGGCAAATTTGTCGGTTGCGCCGAACAAAAACGGGCCGTGAATGCGGTAGACGGTGGCGTAAGGCGGAATATCCTGACCCTGCAAAATGTGCTTGCGGCTGTCTTCCACGTAGTCTTTGGTGACGCGCGCGACGGTGGTCGTGCGAGAAACTTTGCGGATGAACATTAACGCAGCGAGGACCATGCCAACCTCGACCGCGAACGTCAAATCCGCGACAACCGTCAGCGTCATCGTGACGAGCCAAACGCCGATGTCCGCGGAAGTGAGCTTCAGGATTTCTGGAATTTCGTGCCATTCGCCCATGTTGTAGGCCACGATCATCAGAATCGCGGCGAGAGCGGCAAGCGGCACGTTACTCACGTACGGCGCGGCAAACAAAACGATGGCCAGCAACGTGAGGGAGTGGATCATTCCGGCGACGGGTGTTTTCGCGCCGGAGCGGACGTTGGTGGCTGTGCGCGCAATTGCGCCCGTGGCGGGCAATCCTCCGAATAATGGCGAAACGATATTGGCGATGCCTTGCGCCATGAGCTCGACGTTGGGATTGTGCTTGTCGTTGCTCATGCGGTCGGAAACGACCGCCGACATTAGCGACTCGATAGCGCCCAACATCGCGACAGTGAAGGCGGGAGAGAGAAGCTGGCGCGCGGTGTCATAACTGAAATGAGGAATCGTAAACGTGGGAAGGCCGCTAGGAATGCCGTTGAACCGCGTGCCAATGGTTTCGACGTGCAGATGGAGAAGAACAACGGCGATGGTCGCGCCGAAGGTGACCACAATGGCTCCGGGAATGCGCTTCGCGAACTTGAGACAGAAAATCATGATGGCCACGGAAATGATGGATAGCGCCGTCGCGGGAACGGAGATGGTGTGCCACGCCGCTCCGAATGCTTCCATGCGATGGAAGAAATCGCCGGGGACATGATCCATGCACAGGCCAAAAAAGTCGCGAATCTGCGTGCTGGCAATGAGGATAGCGATGCCGTTGGTAAAGCCGATGATAACGGGGCGTGGGAAATATTTGACGGCGGCGCCCATGCCCGTGATGCCCAGAAGAACGAGGAGAACGCCGGCCATCATGGTGCACTCGAAAAGGCCGCTGACGCCATACTTGCCGATGATTCCGGCGATAACGATCACAAATGCGCCCGTGGGGCCGCCGATTTGTGTCTTCGAACCGCCGAGCGCGGAGATCAGAAAGCCCGTCACGATCGCGCAGTAAATTCCAGCTTGTGGCGATACGCCGGAAGCAATGGCAAAAGCCATAGAGAGAGGCAGCGCGACTAGACCCACTGTTACGCCGGCGATCAAATCCGACAGGAACTTATGCCGGTTATAATCGCGCAAAAGCAGAACGGATTTTGGAAGCCACTGGTTCAGCGATGATGTCATTCGAGCACGGGCGGAAGGGGCAATTACAATCAGCTGATTTTAACAGGCGAGTACGCAACGGCCTGGCACGAAAACTTCAGATGTGTTCAAGGCGAAAATAGAATCGCCTGCCGCGGAGCACTCCAAACAGCCACGATTCTGATTAGTCCGCGGCTTCGACGCGGGAAGCTTGAGGTTTCCACCGCAGAATGGGTTTGCGCGCGGCGCCCACTTCGTCGAGTCGGCGAACCCGAGTTGTGTGCGGCGCGGTTTTTACGAGTTCGGGATTAGTGGCCGCTTCCTCCGCGATCGAGCGCATCGCATCGATAAAAAGGTCGCACTCCTCGCGCGATTCCGATTCCGTTGGCTCGATCATCAGAGCGCCAGGAACGATCAATGGAAACGCAGTGGTGTACGGGTGAAAACCGTAGTCAATCAGTCTTTTTGCGATATCCATCGTATTCACGCCGTTTTTCTTCTGGAGTGCGTCGCTAAAAACCACCTCGTGCATCGAGGGCAGGGAATAAGGCAGATCGAAAATGCCTTCAAGATGTTTACGAATGTAATTTGCGTTGAGTACCGCGTCTTCCGTAGCCTGACGAACGCCGGGACCGTACGCCAGGATATAGGCAAGCGCGCGAACCAAGACGCCGAAATTTCCGCCGAAGGCCTTCACGCGGCCGATGGAGTCCGGACGAATTTGCTCGAGTGCGAGGCGCCCGCCCTCTTTTTCAACGAGGATGGGTACGGGGCGGAAAGGCTCGAGGATTTTTTTCATCGCCACCGGGCCGGCACCGGGACCGCCACCGCCGTGGGGCGTCGAGAAAGTCTTGTGCAGGTTGAGGTGCATCACATCCACGCCGAGGTCGCCGGGCCGCGTGATGCCGGTGAGCGCGTTCATGTTGGCGCCGTCCATATAAAGAAGAGCGCCTTTAGCGTGCAGGATTTCCGCGATCTCCGGGATACGCTCTTCGAAAATACCGAGCGTCGAGGGATTGGTGATCATCAGCGCGGCGACGTCGGCAGTGACCAGGTCGCGCAATTTATCGACGTCGATCTGGCCGTGGGACTCGGACTTGATGTTTTCGACTTCGTAGCCCGCGATGACTGCCGTGGCCGGATTGGTGCCGTGCGCGGAATCTGGGATCAAAACCTTTTTGCGCGGATTGCCGTTTTTCTCGTGATAGGCGCGGATGAGCAGCAGACCCGTCAATTCTCCCTGCGCGCCGGCCGCTGGCTGCAGCGTAACGGAGTCCATGCCGGTTATTTCCAGAAGGCATTGTTCGAGCAGTCGCAAAATTTTGAAGCAGCCTTGCGAAAGTTCCTGAGGCTGGTAGGGATGCTCGGTGGCGATTCCATCCAGGCGCGCGACAAATTCGTTGACGCGCGGATTGTATTTCATGGTGCAGGAGCCGAGCGGATACATGCCCAGATCGATGGCATAATTCCACGTCGAAAGCCGCGTGAAGTGCCGGATCACTTCGATCTCGCTGACTTCCGGAAACCCTTCGATGCCTTCTCGCCGGTGGCTGGCGCCTAACGCCTTTCCGGGATCGGAGGCGGGGACGTCGAGCGGAGGCAGTTCAAACCCACGCTTGCCGGGAGAGGATTTTTCGAAGATCAGCCCTTCGTTCTGGTTCGTGTGCCGCGTGGCCTTTTTGATTTTGTCGTTCATGGTCTCGTTTCGCGTTAGCCGCTCATGGCTTACATGCGCAGCAGAAGGGCGCGGCATGTCGCGCCCTTACGACTTTACAGTGGCTGCTCCAAGGCGCGGCGCAACGCTCCGGCAAAACGCTCGATTTGGGCGCGCGTCGTCGTTTCCGTCACGCATACTAACGCGTGCTTGGTCAGCTCCGGATACGCGGTGCCGAGCACGAATGGGCCGATGATTTTCTCGCGAAGTAGATATGCGTTCACGATCTTGACGGAGCGCGGAAGCTCCACTGTAAACTCGTTGAAAAACGGTGCGTCAAATGCGCGCCGCACTCCCGAAATCTTTTCAAGCTCGGTCAGAGCGAATTGTGCTTTCGAAAGATTTTGGTGCGCCATCTCCCGCAGCCCTTCCTTGCCGAGTAGCGTGAGGTGAACCGTCGCCGCGAGCGCGCACAGCGCCTGATTCGTGCAGATGTTCGAAGTGGCTTTCTCGCGGCGGATATGTTGCTCGCGCGTGGCGAGAGTCAGTACGAAGCCGCGCCGTCCCTCCGAATCCGTGGTTTGTCCCGCAAGCCGCCCCGGCATCTGCCGGACAAATTTGTCGCGCGAAGCCACCACCCCTGCAAATGGCCCGCCATAGCTAGGTGGCAAGCCGAAGCTCTGGCCTTCCATCGCCACGATGTCGGCTTCCGCAGGAGGCCGCACCAGTCCCAGCGATACGCCCTCCGTAATTGCCACAACCAACAGCGCGCCAGAGGAATGCGCCGCCTCCGCCACCGGAGCGAGCGATTCGATTACGCCAAAAAAGTTGGGTGACTGTACGACGACCGCCGCGACATCGTCTTTCAGCGCCGCACGCAACGCTTTCTGATCGACCGTGCCACTCGCGCCGTAGCCAATCTCTTCCACCTGCAAGCCGGAATTTTTCGCGTAAGTTTTCAACACGTCGCGATATTCCGGATGCACCGACCGCGCCACAAGAACCCGGCTGCGTCCCGTCAGCCGTTCGGCCATCAAAACGGCTTCGGTCGTCGCTGTCGAACCGTCGTACATCGAAGCGTTCGCCACTTCCTGCCCGGTGAGCTGGCACATGAGCGTTTGAAATTCGAAGATGGCTTGCAGCGTGCCCTGCGTGATTTCCGCCTGATAGGGCGTGTAAGAAGTCAGGAATTCCCCGCGCTGGATGATGGCGTCTGTAACGACCGAGCGCAGATGATTGTAAACGCCGGCGCCGAGAAAACTCGTATAGCCCCCGGAATTTTCCGCCGCGCGGGCTTTGAAAAAGTCTATAACCTCGGCTTCCGAGAACGGTCCGGGCAAATGGAGCGCTTCGCGAAGCCGGTAGCGCTCCGGAACACTCGAGAACAAATCGTCGATCGATTTTGCGCCGGTGGCGGCAAGCATCTCTTGCCGCTCAGCGGGGCTCTTCGGAAGATAGCGCATCAGGCGGAGGCTTCCTTGCTTTGCGCAGCGATGAACGCTTCGTAGGCCGCGGCATCCATCAAGCCATTCAGCTCCGCGGGATTGGCGAGGCGCACTTTGATAAGCCAGCCCGCGCCGTGCGGATCGCTGTTGATTTTTTCCGGCGTGTCATGCAAAACGCCGTTGGCTTCCACCACTTCGCCCGAAACCGGAGCATAAATATCGCTGACAGCTTTCACCGACTCGACCGTCCCAAACGTTTTCCCGGCTTCGATTTTCGCCCCCACCTTCGGCGCCTCGACAAACACCACGTCGCCGAGTTCGTGCTGCGCGTAATCCGTGATGCCGATCGCCGCCACGTCGCCCTTCACGTCCACCCATTCATGCTCTTTTGTATAGCGGTAATTCGCTGGATATGCCATTGGACTGCTCCTCGCCGCCTCAATCTTGCAACGGGCGGCTAATCAAAATTTTCATCAGACGTTTGCCGCAACTTGCGGTGCCGCAATCTTCTTTGGTCGTTTGTAGAAGGGTGTCGCGACCACCTGAGCTTTGCACTTCTGCGCTCGGATCTGCACGAAAATCGTCGTGCCAAGAGCTGTCATCCCAGGCGGGACATAAGCCAGCGCGATGTTTTTGCCGAGCGTGGGCGAAGGCGACCCGCTCGTAATCACGCCGATAGCTTCGCCGCTTTCATTGCAGCAGCAATATTCGTCGCGAGCGATGCCGCTGTCGACCATCTCCAGCCCCACCAACGCTCGTGTCAGCCCCGCAGCCTTTGCGCGTTCCAAAGCTGTTCGGCCAATGAAATCGCCCTTTTCCATTTTGCAGTAACGGTCCAGCCCCGCTTCCCATACATTGATCTTGTCGCTGATTTCGTGCCCGTAGAGCGCCATCTTCGCTTCCAGGCGCAGCGTATTGCGCGCTCCAAGCCCGCAAGGAATCACGCCAAATTCGCGCCCCGCTTCCATCACTTTGTTCCAGACAAGCTCGCTCGTCGCGCCATCCGAAGGAACGTAAATTTCAAAACCGTCTTCCCCGGTATAGCCCGTGCGCGCAATCAGCGTGTTCTTCAATCCGCAAACCGTGCCATGCGTGAACCAATAATTCTTGATGACGCCGAGATTCGCATCCGTGAGCTTTTTCAGCAACTCTTGCGCGCGCGGCCCTTGGATCGCGATCTGCGTGTACGCATCGCTGAGGTCTTCGACGACGCAATCGAAACCCTTCGTGTTTTCCCGAACCCAGTTGACGTCCTTCTCGCGCGTCCCCGCGTTGATCACCAGCAGATAATCATCTTCGCCGAGGCGGTGGACGATCACATCGTCCACGAACGTGCCTTCGGGATAAAGCATCGCCGAATACAGCGCCTGCCCGATCGCCAGCTTTGCAGCATCGTTCATGCTGAGGTGCTGCACAGCGGCCAGCGCGCCCCCAGGATTGCGCCCGCTACGAATCCGAATGTCGCCCATGTGGCTCACGTCGAAAACGCCGACGCTCGTGCGCACGGCTTTATGTTCCGCAACTAACCCGCCGGTCGCAGGATATTCCACAGGCATATCCCACCCGCCAAAATTGACCATTTTCGCGCCCAAACGGCGGTGTATCGCGTTAAGCGCTGTCTTACGAAGTTCGGCGATGGCAGGAGTCGTTACGGATTCCATTCCGTGTGCTCAAGAAGAAATTGATAGTAACATGCGCCTGGAAGCCGGTCAAAGATGCCCACGAAGCGCACGATGGGCGTGCCGCATAACGTGAGCCCAAAATAACAACTCGCATGCGCGAACCAAGGCTGGTCCTCCTAATGGTAGGAACGATAGATGAAACGTCGCACGCTTCTAATGTGCGGCTTGCTGGCATCCGCCAAGGTCAGGTACAGTTTTCTTGGAGGCGCCTATGCAGGGTCCCGTCGTTTGCGTTCAATGTGACAAACCGGAAGGCCAGTGCAATTGCGAAAAGTACTGCACGATTTGCAAGGGGCAAATCCACGTGAGGCTCTGCGCGGACGGGCTCTATTATTGCCCGGACTGTCGGGAAGCTTGCGACGTGTCCCTTGCGAGCAGCAATAGTGAGCGCTGATTCCAAAGCCATCGAGCTGCAGATCGACCCCGACGCGCGTCTCGCGGCCGCCGCGGGTGGTGCTGCGCGCTATTTGGCGGAGTCCGCGGGAATGTTGAGCGAGGCTGTGACGGAGCTGCAAAAGTCCGTGATCGCTGCTTGCCAGGAAGCCTTCGAACACCTGGTCGGAAATCATCCTCACTTGCTCGTGACGCTTTCTCTTTTTGCGGACCGCATCGAGATCGCCATGAGTCACGAAGGCAGCGCGGAGCCGGCCGTGGGCTTGGACCGCATTGCCGGCTTTGCGGAACAGCTCGGAGGTTCGGGCGGATTAGGCGGCGTAGACCGCGTTCAGTATGAAGCGCACAACGGATTGGCGGTCACGCGCTTAACGAAATATTTGGGCCACGCGCCGCGCATCGCCTAGCTCTTCTACAAAATAAAAAGCCGGCCACGATTCAGTGCCCGGCTCTTCGTGTTTCTGATGCGCGAGGCTCTCGCGACTCTACATCTTGAACGAGAAGGTATTGTGCTTGATCAGCGATGTCATCTGATCGTCGCTCAGCGACATCGTCAGAGTCACACGGTCGCCTCCCGGCGTGATTGTCACCTGATTCAAAAGATCGGCAAGATCCGGATTATCTTTTTGCGCTTGGTAGCGCTTGTAGAGAAAGCCCGCCTGCAGCAGTTGCCCAAGCGTATTCGCGTCGTCCGTCGAACCGCAGATCGCCTGCACCTTCGCGTTCAGCTCGTCGCCGGCATCAATATTGATGATCGAATTCTGCATGCGCGTCACCAGCTTGGCCGCTTCGGGGAACTGCTCGATCTCTGGCGCAAGTTGCTTCATCGCCAGGCGGGTGTAAGCCGGATTCGTCACCACCCAAACCGCGCTGCCCGTGTTGGCTTCATTGATTAGCGAGAAGAACTTGTCGTTCCGCATCAATCCGTCTTCGTCGCCGAAGCGCACCGAAATCATTTTCTCGAGGATGCTCTTTTGGCCATAAGCGGCGGTGCTCGCATCGATGAAAACGAAGAACAGGTCCGAAGAGCCCGTTCCCGTTCCAAAAGCGTAGAGCGTATAGCCGTGGAATGTCGCCGTGGGCAGTTTTTGTTTCTTGAAGTAGGCCGCCGTCGAGTCCTGGTTGAAGTTGCCGATCGCTATGCCGACCATCTCCTCGCTTCCCGGCACGGCGTCCGAACCAGTCGCCTCCGTCTTAGCAGTCATGCCCTCGGCAACGAGCGCCCACGCGATCTCATCGACCTGCGTATTCGGATCATTGCCGGTCGAAGCTAGGAATTTCTCGAATTGGCGGAAACGCTCGGGGAGCACCTGCTCGCGCAGTTGTGGAAACCACTTCAAGGTGCGCGCCACCCTCAGGTCCGCGTAGCCAAATTCGCCCACGTCCTTGGGGAACATGCTGATAGTGTCCGCGCCAAGGGTCCCGGCCTTCGCCGGCTTGGAAAGCGTCAGCGTGATCGCCAGCGCGGCGGCGATTGCCACGAATTTGCAAATTGCGGGCCCAAGCGGCCACTTGCCGGAAATCGTGGTTAGTCTCATAAAGTGCTCCTTTCAAAGGCCGGTGGAATCTCTATTCTACGCGGTTGTCCTGCGAGGTGCATTTCCCAATCGCTCGCGGAGCGGCGCAATTTTAGCGCGCATCTGCGCCACATAGGCGCTGTCCTGAATGCCATCGATATTGATCTCGACGTTGGCTAATGCCCCGCGCGCTCCCGCCTCGGCCAGCCCTCGCGCTACTTCTAAGTCTGACCTCATGGATGCGGCGGCGATAGCGTCCAGTTGTCCCAGACGTTCGAAAAGGGCAACCGTTCGTTCCGCCACCTCCAAGGGGACCTCTGCGGCCCCTTTGGTGGCGGCCTGGATGGCCGCCTCGCGCCGTTGTGTTTCTTCCGCGTTTCCTTGCGGCAGTTTGTACGCCGCAATCACGGCTTCGTAAGATGCCGCGTCGCCATCGATCGCTTCCGCGAGCTCATCCGAAGTTTGGCGCAAGGCATCGAGTTCCGCGGAGAGCCGGTCGACGTATCCGGCCTGCGACTTTTTTTTGCGAGAGAGTCCCGCGACCATTTGGCCCAGCGAAGCCGCCAAAGCCCCCGCCATCGCAGAAACGCTGCCGCCTCCCGGCGTCACTGTCGGCGCCGCTACGGCATCGAGAAACGGCCGCGCCAAGCTCGCAAGTTTTCCATCCTTGCTTCCTCCCAGCGGCGCTCCGCTCAGAGCATCGGCCAGCCTGTTTTCAAACACCTGTGCCGGCGAGAAGTTTTCGAGCTGCAGGAAAAAATCCGCGGCCATTTCGATCGCCTTTTTTGGAATCAGCCCGACAATTTCGCTTCCCACGGGCATCGCGCCGTAGCGTTCCGCTTCGCGCTTCACCGCTTCGTATACGCGGTGCATCGGAGTTTGTTCGAAGTCCGTCAGGTTGATCGAAACCTGAGCCAAATGCCGCGCTTTCAGTTCCACTCCCATGGACTTTACATGGCGGAAACCGCCTGACGAATAGCGGATGGCTTTGGCGATTTTGTTGGCGATGCCCACGTCCGGCGTGTTCAGGTTTACGTTATACGCAATCAGAAATTTGCGCGCTCCCACCACCGTCACTCCCGCCGTCGGATGCAGCTTTGGCTCCCCAACGTCCGGCTGGCGGTCCATATTGTGCTTCATTTCTTCGCGCAATCCTTCAAACTGGCCGCGCCGCACATTTTCGAGGTTCACGCGGTCGGGCCGCATCGCCGCCGCTTCGTAAAAAAACACCGGAATTCTGTAACGCGCCCAGATTTCGTGCCCCGTGCGCCGCGCCAGCGCCACGCAATCTTCGATCGTCACGCCTTCAATCGGAATGAAAGGGAGAACGTCCGTGGCGCCAACTCTGGGATGCGCCCCGCTGTGCTTCGTCAAATCGATGAGCTCCATGGCCTTGCCGACGCCCCGCAAAGCCGCTTCCGCCACTGAATCCGGCTCGCCCGCTAGCGTCACGACGGATCGATTGTGGTCCGCGTCCATCTCGCGGTCGAGAACGTACACGCCCGAAACACTGCTCATCGCTGAGACGATGGTCTCAACCTTCGCCGCATCGCGCCCCTCGGAAAAGTTGGGCACGCATTCAATCAGCCGTTTCATCGCAGACCTGTCCCTCGCGTTTCACCTGACCATCATAGGAGATAATGCGTCTTCCCAGCCACTCGCGCGCCGCGAGCGTTGCCACGGCAGCGTACTGCGTTCTCTGCCGATCATTTAGGGGGCTTGATGAAAGGGCTCGGCGGGGGATATCTCTTGTCCCCGGCTGGAGGCATGGGAGAAAAGTCCTTGCTCACACGAGGCAACGCGGGTGGAGTGTATCTCTTAGGTTGCGGGGCCGCGGTCTCTTTCTTCGCCCGTTTCCCGGGAGCAGGCTCGTCCCTCACAAACCGCATCACCTGCCTGATAAAGAAGATAATCCCCGCAACCCAAAGCCCGATGACAGCCGCTTCGTCCGCGCGAAATCCAAATCCCATCAGCAAAACGGTGACGACGGCGAAAAGAGTCCCCAGAAAAAGATAAAAATGCTCCGTCAACAAAGACTTCCGCTCAATCCTTTTTACCTGCAGGATTTTTATCTTCTTGACTGGCTTTTTCTGCGGATTAGATGGAGGCTTTGTTGGCGGCATAAACCACGACACCTCGCTTGAGCGTCATCCAGCAGGTGTCCACTCCAAAATAATAAGGAATTTCGCGGTAATCGGCCACATCGAAGGCAGCCAAGTCCGCGAATTTGCCAACCCCGAGCGACCCGATCAGGCTCTCTCGCCTCACCGCGTAAGCCCCATTGATCGTTGCCGCACTGATGGCTTCCGCGGGCGTCATTCGCAGTTCGCTGCAAGCCAGCGACAGAATCATCGGCATGCTCAGCGTCGGACTGGTTCCGGGATTGTAATCTGTCGCCAGAGCCACAATAGCACCCGCATCGATCAGCTTGCGCGCCGGCGCATATCGCTTCAACCCAAGATGGAAATCGCAGCCCGGCAGAAGCGTCGCGACCGTCTGCGATTTTGCCAGCGCCCCGATATCGTTCGCATTCACTTGCTCGAGATGGTCGCAGCTAGCCGCGCCAAGCTGCACCGCCAGTTGCGTCGCGCCCGTACGAGTAAGCTGCTCCGCGTGCAGCTTCGGCGCCAAACCGTGCCGTTTGCCCGCTTCCAGGATTTGCCTCGCCTGTTCTCGCGTGAACGCACCTCGGTCGCAAAACACGTCGCAAAATTCCGCGAGCTTTTCTTTTGCGACCTTGGGAACCATCTTCTCGATCAGCAACGCGATGTACTTCTTCACTCCCGCCAATGTGCCGCGATACTCCATGGGCACCACATGTGCGCCGAGAAAAGTCGAAACGATGTCCAAAGGCTGCTCCGCCCCCAGTTCTTTGTGCAGGCGAAGTATTCTTAATTCGCTGGCCAGGTCCAGCCCGTAGCCGCTCTTGGCCTCGACCGTCGTCGTGCCGTATGCAGCGAATTGCCGGAGCGCATGCCGGGCGCGCTGCTTCAACGCTTCCGATGTCGCCCCGCGCAGTTTTTTCACGGAATTCAGAATTCCGCCGCCTTTGCGCGCAATCTCCTCGTAGCTCGCGCCGGCGATCCTCATCTCATATTCTTCCGCGCGGCTGGTCGCATGAATTAGATGTGTGTGCGAATCGACAAATCCCGGCAGCACCACGCGCCCGCCGAGGTCGAGTTTCTCGGCCGCCGCCGCGTCGGGCAGTGCCTCTATTTTCGCACGCGCTTCCGCCGCCACGATCTTGCCGTCGCGCACCAAGAGCGCTCCATCCTTGATGATGCCAAGATTCGCGAGTGCCGGTCCGCGGCGCGGCCCGCGTCCACGCAGCGTCAATAATTGTGATACGCCCGTAATGAGCAGGGAATTAGACAAGGTCCGGCTATTATGCCGGATACAAGAGAATCATGCACAGCACGAGCGGAACAGACGGCCCCGCCAACCCGCCATTCTCAGGCGTCCACTGAAAACGAGCTCCCGAATTTTGGGACAATCGGAAACGTCTGTTTAGCAGACTCAGGCTCTCGCTGCCTGGCCTTTGTACGCTGGAACAAACACCTTCTGCACGAACTCTTCGAACGAGGTCGCTGTCGTATTCTTTGCCGATCGCGGCTCCAGTGGGCGCATATATCCGTCATTCAAGGCGTCGCACATTTCCGCGAGCAGCATGGCCATGTTTCTGGACATCCCCATTTGCGTCATTCCTTCAATCACTTGTTCGTTAGGCAACTGAACGTAAGTCAGATCGTTCTTCCCGATGGCTGCTCCCACGATTTTGGTCATCTCCAAATAAGTGAGGTCTCGATGCCCATGCAATTCGCGCGTTTGGTGCCCGGTGAAATCGAGTTTTTCCAGTGCCTCCGCCACGACCGCCCCAATGTCGCGACTGGCAATCACCGGCAACGCCAGATCCGGCCGGATCGGCCCGCCCATTTTTCCCATATTCTTGATAATTCCGGTCTGCGGCAGCGTATTTTCCATGAAATAGCTCGCGCGCAAGCTAAGCGTGTTTAGTTTAGGCACTTGCGCCAATTTCTCTTCGAAATTATGTAGTCCGATAACCGGACCAGTCTTGTCCGCCTTATCCGCGCCATAGCTGCTCAGGATGACGGCATGGGTTACTTTCGCGGCGTCCAGCGCGTGAACGATCGAATTTGTCACCTGATCTTGAAAAGCTCGCACATCTGAACTGCCGATATTCGGCGGAATCAACGCATAGACTCCGCGCGCACCTTTGAAAGCTTTGGTCAATGCGGCGGAATCTGTGACATCCGCTACAAACGCCTCCGCTCCACGAGAAGTGAAACGCGCAAGATGTTCCTTGCTCCGCCCCACCGCTCGTACCTGTTGTTTCTTCGCCAGCAGAGTTTCCGTGGCGACACTTCCGGTGTGTCCTGTGGCTCCTAAAATGACATACATGGTTTCCTCCTGAGGAACTACTCTTCCTAGGATGCGGGGCCTTGCGGGAGAGATGCGCTACGGCATAGGAATTTTTACTTTATTTATTTTTGCGAATTCAATCGCTTCTGGATATCCAGCATCGACATGCCGCGCGATTCCCATTCCCGGATCATTCGTCAACACGCGCTCGATGCGCGCCGCCATTTCTTTCGTCCCATCCGCCACCGTCACCTGCCCCGCGTGCTGCGAGTAGCCGATTCCCACCCCGCCGCCATTGTGAATGGAAACCCACGACGCCCCGCTCGCCGTATTCACCAGCGCATTGAGCAGCGGCCAATCCGCAACCGCATCCGAACCGTCGAGCATCGATTCCGTTTCGCGATATGGCGAAGACACCGAGCCGCAATCGAGATGATCGCGCCCCATCACCACCGGCGCTTTCAATTCGCCTCGCGCCACCAGCTCATTCAACGCCAGCCCGAATTTGTCCCGCTCGCCATACCCCAGCCAGCAAATCCTCGCGGGCAGCCCCTGAAATTTCACGCGCTTCTGCGCCAATTTGATCCAGCGCGTCAAATGTTCGTCATGTGGAAACATTTCGAGCACAAGCTGGTCCGTCCGCGCAATGTCTGACGCTTCGCCCGAAAGCGCCGCCCATCGGAACGGTCCTCTGCCTTCGCAAAACAGCGGCCGAATGTATGCCGGCACAAAACCCGGAAAATCGTAAGCGTTTTTGACGCCGTGCTCGTACGCGAACGTTCGAATGTTGTTTCCGTAATCGAACGTAACCGCCCCCAGCTTCTGCAAATCCAGCATGCCCTGCACGTGCGCGGCCATCGCCGCCAGCGCGCGCCTGCGATATTCCTCCGGATCTTTTTTGCGCAGTTCCAGCGCCCTTTCGAGCGTCATGCCATTGGGCACATAGCCGCCAATGGGATCGTGCGCGCTCGTCTGATCCGTCAGAAGATCCGGCACAACCCCGCGCTTCGCCAGCTCCGGAATCAAATCCGCGCAATTGCCAACCAATCCAACAGAGGCCGCCTCGCGCTTTCGCACCGCATTTTTCAGAATGCGCAGCGCCTCGTCCAGGCTCGTCACCATCACGTCGCAATAGCCGCCCTTAACGCGCCGCTTGATGCGCTCCGGGTCCACATCTATCCCCAGAAACGCTGCGCCATTCATCGTTGCGGCGAGCGGCTGCGCGCCGCCCATCCCGCCCATTCCGCCGGTCACCACCAGTTTTCCCGCCAAATTGCCGCCAAAATGTTTTCGCGCCGCCGCCGCGAACGTTTCGTAAGTCCCTTGCAAAATTCCTTGCGTGCCGATGTAAATCCAGCTTCCCGCCGTCATCTGCCCATACATCATCAAGCCCGCGCGATCCAGTTCGCGAAATTTCTCCCAGTTGTTCCAGTGGCCCGTCAGGTTGGAATTGCAAAGTAAAACGCGCGGCGCATACTCATGCGTGCGGAAAACTGCCACCGGTTTACCCGACTGCACCAAAAGCGTCTCATCCGCTTCCAGCGCTTTCAACGACCGCACAATCGCGTGAAAACATTCCCAATTCCGCGCCGCTTTTCCCGTCCCTCCATACACCACCAAATCTTCCGGCTTCTCGGCCACCTCAGGATCGAGATTGTTCATCAACATGCGCAAAGCCGCTTCCTGCTGCCATCCCTTGCAGGAAATTTGCGTCCCGCGCGCCGCGCGAAAAGGCCCCCGCGACAAACCTCCGTCAACCACCGTTCCCGAAAGCGTAGCGCTCATCAAGAAACTCCGCGTTCATCTTAACGCAGCCCCCTTCTCTGCACCACAACAGGCCGCGCCCTGCGCTGCCGCAGGATTGCGCAACGAAATGCCCTGAGCTAAAGTGAAGGCACAAATGAACTACGGCACCCTCCCTTCGCGACTCCTCAACGCCGTCGACTCCTTGCCGAATCCGCGCGCACAAATGTTCCGCGCACCGGATGGTTGGAAGTCCATCTCTTCCGAAGAATTCTTGCGCCGCGTCGCGGGCCTTTCCACCGCCCTCGTCGAGCTCGGCGTAAAACCTGGCGATCGCGTCGGCCTCTTCGCTGCCAACCGTCCCGAGTGGCATACCGCCGATTTTGCCATCACTGGCGCCGGCGGCGTCACCGTCCCCGTTTATTTTAATGAATCGCAGGAACGCCTCACTTACATCCTGAAGCACTGCGGTGCGAAGTGCATTTTCGCCGCTGGCGCCGCACAAATGCACAAGCTCCAGGCCGTTCGCGCGCAGCTCCCCGAACTCGAACAAATCATCCTCGCGGATTGCGGCCCTGACCTCCCGCCAGATTGCCTGCGCTACGAAACGCTCATTGCCTCCGCCGGCGGCGCCGATGTCGCGGCCTATCGCATGCGCGCCTCGCAGGTCCTGCCCGGCCAGCTCGCCTCGCTGATCTACACTTCCGGCACCACCGGCGAGCCCAAAGGCGTCATGCTGACGCACACCAACTTTTGCTCGAACGTCACGGACTCCTGTGCCAACGTCAAGTTCGACTCCAAGGACGACATCGCCGTCTCCTTCCTGCCGCTGGCGCACGTCTACGGCCGCATGTTGGACTACACGCATCTTTTTCACGGCATCACCATTGCTTACGTCGAAGCGGTCGAGCAAGTCGCGCAGGCGCTCCTGGAAGTCCATCCCACCCTCCTCGCCGCTGTCCCGCGCGTCTTCGAAAAAATCTACACGCGCGTCGTCGAGCAGGGAAGTACGCGCACTGGGCTTCAGCGAAAAATATTTGATTGGGCTATGCGCGTCGCGGGACGCTCGGCTCTTTGGCGCTCCGGCGAAAAAAACGCCTCTCTGGGGCTCAAACTCGAATGGCGTCTCGCCGACAAGCTGGTTTATTCCAAAATTCGCGCGGGAACTGGCGGACGCTTGCGCCTAGTTTTTTCCGGCGGCGCGCCGCTCGCCAAGGAACTCGCCGAATTCTTCTGGGCCGTCGGCGTTCCGATTTATCAAGGTTACGGCCTCACGGAAACCTCTCCCGTGCTGACCACGAATTATCCAGAGAATCGCATAGGCAGTTCCGGCAAGCCAATTCCCAATGTCTTTCTTCGCATTGCGGAAGACGGCGAAATCCTCGCCAAAGGCCCCTGCGTTATGCAGGGCTACTACAAGAGCCAGGACGCCACGCGCGAAGTCCTGACCGCGGACGGCTGGTTCAGCACTGGCGACATCGGCTATCTCGATAAAGACAACTATCTCTTCATCACCGACCGCAAAAAAGATCTCATTAAAACCGCCGCTGGCAAATTCGTCGCGCCGCAGCCTATCGAAAACGCGCTGAAAACCAGTCCATTCATCCTCAACGCCATGGTCGTGGGCGATAAACGAAAATTCATCTCGGCGCTCATCGTCCCCAATCCCACCACCGTCGCCGCCAAAGCCGCCGAACAAGGCATCAAATTCTCTTCGAACAAGGAAATGGTCGCCCACTCTTTCGTGCGCTTGCTCATCGAGGGCGAAGTCAAGCGCCTCACCGCCAACCTCGCCCAATACGAAACCATCAAACGCTTCGCCTTGCTTCCGGAAGACTTCACCTTTGACAACGGCGGCCTTACCTTCACCTTAAAACTCCGCCGCCGCGTCGTCGAGCAGCAGCTTCACGACGTCATCGAGCAGCTTTACGCCGATGTCGCCGAGCCCCGCCCCATTCTCCAAAAGTAGTCCTCCGCAGCGCCCATCTCCTTTGTATCTCTATTTTTCGCTAACGCGAATTCCTCCATGCATTTCCAGATCGCCCCGCATCCCGCATGACTTCGCCTTCTTCCGATTTGTCGCCAGCCCTCTGTAGGTCTAAAATCTCTGTGGGGAAACCAATGTCCGATGATCTGATCATTGCCGGCCGCGCTTTCAAATCCCGCCTGATCGTTGGCACAGGCAAGTACCGCAGCTTCCCGGAGATGGCTCGCGCCCACGCCGCGTCCGGCGCCGATATGGTCACTGTCGCCGTCCGACGTGTGAATCTCACCGACCGTTCCAAGGAATCCCTTCTCGATTTCATCGACCGCGAAAAAATTTTCATCTTGCCGAATACCGCCGCCTGTTACACCGCCGACGAAGCCATCCGTACCGCCCGCCTCGCCCGCGAAGTCGGCCTCTCCAATTGGGTCAAGCTCGAGGTCATCGGCGATCAGCAAACTCTTTTCCCCGATACCGAACAGCTCATCGAAGCCACTCGTGTCCTCGTCAAAGAAGGCTTCGTCGTTCTGCCATACACCAATGACGACCTCATCGCCGCCCGCAAGCTCATCGATGCAGGAGCCTCCGCCGTCATGCCCCTTGCCGCTCCCATCGGTTCCGGCCTCGGCATTCAGAATCCCGCCAACCTTCGCATCCTTCGCGAACGCATCACCGAAGTACCCATGATCGTTGACGCGGGCGTGGGCACCGCTTCCGATGCCGCCGTCGCCATGGAGTTGGGCGCCGATGGCGTCCTCATGAACACCGCCATCGCCGAAGCTGTCGACGCCGTTCTCATGGCCGAAGCCATGCGCGAATCCGTTTCCGCCGGCCGCAAAGCCTGGCTTGCCGGCCGCATGCCCAAGCGTCTTTATGCGTCCGCCTCCAGTCCGCTCAGTGGCGTAGTCCGCTAAATTAACGCTCAAAATTCAATAAAAGCGTTGCTGACTGAATCGTTTTCTGATTTTCTCTTTCCTGTGTTTTAGAGCGGGAACATTGCGGCACTTCGCGCCGTATTTGCTAACGACGGATGTGCCAGGCAAGAATCGGCTGAACCATCGGAGGCGAACTTGAAACGAATCGGCGTCGGAGTCTTCATCTGCACCCTGGCTTGCGCGGTAATCTATGGAGCCCCGCAGAGCGCAACTTCACCAGCCTCTGTCCCGGCGTCGGGGCCGGTCATCCAGACCGACGACGTCACCCTTTTCTATAAGGTCTACGATGCCGCGGGCGGACATCCCACCGCCGATCAAGTTCAGCGCGACTATCTCGATCCCGGTTCCGAAGGTCTTCATCACCTCGCCGAGGCGCGCCGCGTTACCGGCGTCGCCATCGCCAAAAACTTGGCCGCGCATCCCGAAATGTACACGAATGCCAAGCGTTGCATGGCCGTGTTACCTCGCGTACGCGAGCGCCTGCAGGTCGCGCTCCTCAAATTGCGCCAGCTCTATCCTGATGCGAAATTCCCGCCCGTGACCATCGCCGTCGGTCGCGGCAAACCTGTGGCTATTGGGAGTCCCGTCTCCGGCGTCCAAGTCGGCCTCGAGTGCCTTTGCGCCACGAACTGGCTCAACCCCAACGTCGAGGACCGCTTTGTCCATGTGATCGCTCACGAATATGCCCACGTCCAGCAAGCGCGCGCTCTCGTCGATGACGAGCATCCCACTGTCCTCGAAATGTCCCTGATCGAAGGCGCCGCCGAATTCACAGCCGAGATGATTTCCGGCGACGTCGGCTATTCCCAGTTCAAAGCGTCGACCAAGGGGCACGAAAAGGAAATCGAGACCGCCTTCGTTCCCGACGAAGACAAAACCGACATCTCCAAATGGCTCTTCAACAGCACGCTGGAAAAGCCCGGCGACCTCGGCTATTGGGTCGGCTATCGCATCGTCAAATCCTATTACCAGCACGCCCCCGATAAGCGCCAGGCTTTCCGCGAAATCCTGCAAATGGACGACCCGAAAGCGTTCCTAGCCAAAAGCGGCTGGTACCCCGGCATTCAGCTCAAGTAGCGCGCGGGACGCGGCAGTGGAGTTGGGTGCCGCTGAAAACCCTAGCGGTCGTTCCCTCACTGGATAGCCCGTCTAGCGCCGCCGTTTGCCCGCGCTTCTCGCCGCCGCCCTCTTCAAGCGCCTCCGCAGTTTGGTGTGCGTCGGCGCGCCCGCGCTCATCTCAATTTCTTTCTCGATCGTTTTCATCGCTTCCGGCGCCAGCCCGATAAACTCCACCCCGACTCCAACGCCCGGCTGGCAGTAGCGCACTTCACATCGCGTTTCAATCTCCGCATTCGTCAGCACCAGCCCAAATCGCAAATTCAAAACCGCCCCCTCCGGAAAGCTGCGGCTCGTGTTGATGAACATTCCGCGTTTGCTCAGATTCGGCGGCTTTACCATGATCTGTTCGTCCCGTCCTTCATACGAGATGGTGATCTCCCGCACGCTGTGTACTCGCGGGCTGCTCCTCGCTCCCGGCGTCTTGCCCGTCAATTGACCGTTGTCCGTCATTCGTTGACCGCCTCGCGTTTGCCTGGCGCTCTTTGCACTGGCATTTGCAAGTGCCAGCTGTGCCGCTTCACCCCGCAAAACGGGCAAAAAGCAAAATTTGGCGAAAGCTCCCGCGCGCACGATCCGCACGCCTCGGACGTCGTCTGGCCCAGCGCCACCACCCGCTGCACCTCTTCAAACGTCGTCAACCCATCGCGCACCAGGTCCAACGCGTACTCCTGCATGAACTTGATTCCGTTGTGCCGCGCCAGCATTCTCATCTGGTCGTTGTGATTCCCCGAGCGTGCTGATTGCCGCAACGCATCATTGAATCGCAGCATCTCGTAGATTCCGATCCGCCCCCGAAAACCCGTGAAGTCGCACGCCTCGCAACCATTGGCCACGTTGTGAACCTCCGGCGGCTCCATCATCCCTGCCGACATCACCGAGCGGATATATTCTTCCGTCGGAGCCGAAGAGTAGTGGCACGAGCACAGCTTCCGGATCAGTCTCTGCGCAATAATGGCGCTCAGCGCGCTCCCAATTTGATATCCCGGCACTCCCAAATCCAGCAGCCGCGTCACCGCCGAAATGCTGTCATTCGTGTGCAGAGTGGAAAGAACAAAGTGGCCCGTCTGCGCCGCCTTGACGGCAATCTCCGCCGTCTCCCCATCCCGAATTTCCCCCAGCATCACCACGTCCGGATCTTGCCGCAAAACCGACCGCAAGCTGCTCGCGAACGTCAGCCCTGCCTTCGCGTTTACCTGCACCTGATTCAATCCGGGGATCACGTACTCCACCGGGTCTTCCACCGTCACGATGTTCACTGCCGGCCGCCGGATTGTATTCAAGCACGCATATAACGTCGTGCTTTTGCCCGATCCCGTCGGCCCCGTCACTAGCAGCATCCCCTGCGGCAGCCGCAGAATCTCGCTCAGTTCTTCCGCAATCTCTTTCGTAATCCCCAACTGACCGAAATCCTTCAGCGGCGATTCTCCCTCCAGCAACCTCATCACGACTTTTTCGCCGTATTGCGTCGGCAGCGTCGAGACCCGCAAGTCCACTCTTCGCCCCCCGATCTTCACCAAAAATCTACCATCCTGCGGCGCTCGTCTCTCCGCGATGTCCATGTCCGAAAGGATTTTCACGCGCGATGCCACCGTATTCTGCAGCATCCGCGGAATCCGCTGGAAATCCCGCAGTATCCCGTCCACCCGGAACCGCACCGCCGTTTCGTTCTGTTGCGGTTCAATATGAATATCGCTGGCTTTTTTGGCCACCGCCGCCTTGATCATCGTCGCCACCAAATGAACGGCAGGTGTGGTCTTCGATCTCTGTTGCAGCTCGATCTGCATCTCGCGCATCGCTTCAACATTTCGTTCCTGCGAACTCGAGGAGATAAATTCCATCCCCGTTGTATCGTCGGCCACCTGTATCGCTTCGGGCGCCGCGTCGGGCGCTCCGTACAAACGCTCCAGTGCCGCCATCACTTCGCCCTGAAAGCCGAATTTCGCCGCGATTTTCAGCCCCATTTTGAAGCGTAGCTCATCCACGAGCTGCAGATTCTGCGGCTCGGCCATCACCACTGTCAGTATCTTTTCATTGACCTCGGCGGGAATCGCGCGGCACCGTTTCGCCAGCGCTGGCGTTATCAACCTTAACGTTTCAGGGGACGGCTCCAGCTTTTGGCAATCCACATACTCGACGCTCGACACCTCCGTCAGCGCCGCCGCCAGTTCCTTCTTCGAGACGAGCTTCCGCAGCAGCAGCAGCTCGCCCAAATGAACCATTTTTCCTTGCTGTTCTTGGAGGGCCTTCTTGAGGTCCGCGGCCGAAATTTGGCCACGTTCGCAGAGGACTTCCCCCAGCCGCTTTTTCTTCATCGCTCAGCTTCCCGCCAGGAGCGCCCAAGCGTCTCCGGCACGATAACTTTCGCGGAAGGGGGAACTACACTCTCTTAATAACACGCCGAAAATGCCAGCGACAGCTATTCCTTTGGCAGCCATGTCGCTCTGTGCAACCTGCAAAGAGCCGGGGATGCGGCTCGGTTTCCGCTTCCCCGGCTCAATCAATGCGAGCTAACCTTTTTCGGGTCTGCTCACATCTTCTTGCATCTCGCTGCTGAAGATTGTTGGTGAAAATTGTTGATGAAGATCAGTGATTATCAGGATGACTGTGACGCCAGTTCCAATAGTCATTCTGCTGGTCCTTGTTCAGTTTTTTGAAGTCCCGGTATTCATAATGTCTATCTGACAGCCACACGCGATATGCGTGATCTTCTCGGTCGTCCCAATGATGGTAGTCGCGGTAATTCGAGTCGTAATACGTCGCTCGCGCCGCGCATCCGCTCGTCAACACCGGTGCCAGCATCGCCGCGCTCAGCACCAGGGGCCCCAGATATTCCTTTAGTCGGAACATTTCGCAATCCTCCTCAGGATCGGTAGCTTCTCTTTTCGTTCTTGCGCTGACTCTACGCCATTCTTCGTGGAGTCCCTCTGGGGGGGATTTTGGGACTCCTATCGTCAGCTACTTAATGAAACACGAGAAGCGCCCTCAAGTTGCGATGTGTTCCCGCGAATTTACTAAATGTCCGGAAGGAGCTCGATGCTGCTACGCCTGCGCTGCTTTTCTCGCCTGCTCTGCATCGTAACTCTCCCCGTAAATCGACGGCACTTTCGCTCCCATGCATCGCAGGTACGAACTCAATTGTCCGCGGTGATGAACTGTATGGTGCAGCCCCATCTGCAGAAACAGTACCGCCGGCCGCTGAAACATTCCCCGAAAATCCACGATCTTGATTAGCTGTTCGCCCGTCATCTTCTTCAGCGCGTCCGCGTTCTCCACCGAGCGCCCTTCATACCACGCCGCAACTTCTGCCGGCGTCTTCAGTCCCTCGGGAATAACCGCCGCCGAGCTGAACTGCCCATGGATCACTGTATCCACGAACCGAACATCCGAAGCCGCGATGTGCCTCAACAATTCCATCGCGTTCTTCGAGATCGGGTCGGGCCGGTAATCGCCCTTATCGGCTGGCACCGCCTCCATCACTTTCTTCGTCAATTGGCTCTCATTCTTCATCGCTGGAAGATACACGCCGTGCAACAAGAACATCCCGTTTTCCGCTGTCATTTCTTTCATCGTTTTTCCCTCACCGGTAATCTTTAGGTTTGGCCGCTTCCTGCTCGCTGTTGGATGCAGAAAACCATCGGCCGTTTCACACAGTATGCCGCTTGCACCCGCAAAAGTCAGGTGCCAGCGTCGCCTGCCTGCGCCGCGCTCTTTCTGCGCTGTCGCTTTCCGCCGTGGTCTTCATCCTACCGATTACCCAGTGAATCCGGCCGGTCTTCGTCCTAATGCGATGCAACGGTCATCCAACTCCAAAACACAAAAGCCGCCTTGCGGCCTCGAATCGCTTCTCGCAATTCGCAACCGCAATGCGGCCTTCAAATCTCTGCGTCCGCCAGACTGCTCGCTTCGCTTTTTACTTATTTCCGTTGCCGAGATCGGCTCCAATCGACGAAGCCGTCTGCTTCGCCTGCGCCGCCGCGCTAATCGTCACTTTGTCCACCGCAAACGGATCATTCTGGTTCGTTTGCTTCTGTGCCGATTGCGCCTGCGAAACCGCTTCCGTTTGCGAAGTCGCCTGGCTGCTCTGGATCGAGTTTATGGACATGACTCACCTCACCTATTCCATCGGCCAATCCGCGAATTCCTTTATCCTCCCCCGCATTAAATCCTTCTAATTTTCTCCGTCGCCTTCTTTCCGCCGCCTTCGCAGTGGCACAGGCTTCAACCTCTGCTCTTCTCTGTATTCTCTTTACCTCTGTGCCTCTGCGCTCTCCATACCCTCCGTGCAAATGTTTTTCCCAGTTTCCTCCCCACTCGACATTTCTGGGCACACTCTCTCACTTCCACCCAAATCTCCTTAATCGGAATCAGCTATGCTAGAAATCAGTTCGCTCTATCGATCAGTCAAAAAGGGCCCGAGCGCGGCTGGAAACCATGTCCATCGACCTTCTCAAATCTCTCTTCGAGCAACACTTCCACGCCCCCGTCGAACACGTCCACCCCCTCCAAGGCGAACTCGGCGGCTCCGGCCGCAAAATCATTCGCCTCACTTCCGGCCCGCGCACCGCCATCGGCATCCTCTACAACGTCCGCGAAGAAAACGCCGCCTTCCTCGCCTTCTCCAAACATTTTCGCCGCCACAATCTCCCCGTCCCGGAAATCTACGCCGAAGACCTCGATCACGTCGCCTATCTCGAAGAAGACCTCGGCGACACCACGCTCTTCGAATTTCTCTCCAAAAATCGCCAGGGCCCCGCCATCGCCCCGCAAGTCGTCGAAGCCTACAAAAAAGTCGTCGCCGTCCTTCCGCGCTTTCAAGTCGAAGCCGCCCGCGACCTCGATTATTCTGTCTGCTATCCCATCGCCAGCTTCGACCGCCAATCCATAGCCTGGGATCTCAACTATTTCAAATACTATTTCCTCCGCCTCGCCGGCATCCCTTTCAACGAGCACTCTCTCGAGGACGATTTCACCCGCCTCACCGATTTCCTCCTAACCGCCCCACGCGATTTTTTTCTCTACCGCGACTTCCAATCTCGCAACATCATGCTCCGCGACGGCCAGCCCTACTTCCTCGACTACCAGGGCGGCCGCAAAGGCGCCCTTCAATACGACGTCGCCTCTCTCCTCTACGACGGCAAAGCCGATCTCCCTCCCAATCTCCGCGAAGATCTTCTCCACGATTATCTTCGCGCTCTAGCCAACTTCATCCCCGTCGACCGCGAAGCCTTCCTCCGCTATTACTACGCCTATGTCTACGTCCGCATCCTGCAAGCTCTCGGCGCTTACGGTTTCCGCGGCTTCTACGAACGCAAAGTCCACTTCCTCCAAAGCGTCCCCTACGCCCTAAAAAATCTTCGCTGGCTCCTCCACCACGCCGAACTTCCCATCGCCCTCCCCGCGTTGATGGCCGCGTTCCAAGGCATGCTCGCTTCCGAAAAATTGCAAAGCCTCGCCAGCGACGCCGACAACCTCGTCGTCCGCGTCTTCAGCTTCTCCTTTCATCAAGGTTTGCCCAAGGACGAAACCGGCAACGGCGGCGGCTTCGTTTTCGACGGCCGCAGCCTCCCCAATCCCGGCCGCGAAGACCGCTTCAAATCCCTTACCGGCCAGGACGCCCCGGTCATCGACTATCTCAATCAACAAGAGAGCGTCCATCAATTCCTCGCCAGCGTCCTGTCCCTCGTCGACGCCAGCATCTCCAGCTACCAATCCCGCGGCTTCAAAAATTTGATGGTCAGCTTCGGCTGCACCGGCGGCCAACACCGCTCCGTCTACCTGGCCGAGCAACTCGCCAAACGCCTCCGCAATTGCCCCGGCCTCGAAGTCCAACTCCGCCACCTCGGCTTGGAAAACCTCCGCAAATGAAAGCCATGATTCTGGCTGCGGGACTTGGTACGCGGCTCCGTCCGCTGACGAACGAACGCCCCAAAGCCCTAGTCGAATTAAACGGTCGCACCCTCCTGGAAATCACCATCACCCGCTTGGCAAAATTCGGCGTAACCGATTTCATTGTCAACGTCCACCACCACGCCCAGATGGTCGCCGACTATCTCCAATCCAAAAACAATTTCGGCTACCGCATCGAGCTCTCCCGCGAAGACGATCAACTCCTCGACACCGGCGGCGCCCTGAAAAAAGCCGCCTGGTTCTTCCTAGAAAATGTTTCCACTCTTGAACAAGCCCCGCCGCACAAGCCGTCCACTCCCACTCGCCACTCGCCACTCGCCACTCGCCACTTTCCTTCAGAGCCCTTCTTCCTCCACAACGTCGACGTAATCAGCAACATCGACCTAAACGCCATGCTCCAATTCCACAAAAAGCACGATGCCCTAGCCACCCTAGCCGTCCAATCCCGCGATTCCTCCCGCCAACTCCTCTTCAACAACAATCTCCAACTCTCTGGCCGCCGCATCAACACTCACGACGAAATTGTTAATCCGAGCCCTCAAATCCCTGTCATTCTGAGCGAAGCGAAGAATCCCGCCCCAATTTCATCCCCACCGGCCACCAATGAACTCGCCGACAGCTCTGTCCATAGTCTTTCCGAGCGCAGCGAGGAATCCGCTTTTTCTTCCGACTCGCCACTAGCCACTCGCCACTCGCCACTTCCTCAGTCCAAAGAATCCTCCCCACTCCTCCCCCTAGCCTTCTCCGGCATCCACGTAATCTCCCCCCGCCTCCTCCCCCAACTCACCGAATCCACCCCCGTCTTCTCCATCATCGACTCCTACCTCCGCCTCTCCTCCCAGGGCGAAAAAATCCTAGCCTTCCGCCACGACTCCTCCTACTGGCGCGACCTAGGCAAGCCCGCCGACCTAACCCAAGCCGCCCACGACTTACAGCAGTAAGTCCCCACCAATGTGGCGCCACCGAGTCTTGTAAGAACGCACCATTGTGGTGCATAATGATGCTATGGGCACAGCAAACAAGACCGTCCGCCAAAGCGTCAGCCTCCCGCCAACCACTGCTGCCAAAGTCCGCAGCCTTGCAAAGACGCGCAGGCTGAGTTCCAACCGCATGCTCGTCGAACTTATCGAGAACGGCATCGAGGCCGAGAAGCGCAAACAGCAAGAATTTTTTGAACTCGCGGAGCGTTTCCGTAACGCCGATGATCCGGAAGAAGCCAAGCGCCTCGGCGATGAACTCGGTCGAATGGTCTTTGGCGGCTGATGCCCAGGATCGCGTCCTGGGACAATTTACCCGCGAACGTCCGCCAACATCTCGTTGACCGCATGCGCGAACGCGCCATCACCCTAGCGGACCTCAATCAGCTTCGTCTTTGGATCGCATCGCAGCCGGAAGTGCCGGAAAGGGATTGGTACAAGGACTTCGGCTCGTTCAAGATCTGCGGCCGCGGTTCCTATCCGAAGACGTTTTTGCTGGCCAACCAAATAGCAAAGGGCGAAGCTCTTTAGGATGGAGGCCATTGCCTTATGGCGTCGCAAGAGCCTGCGTACACCACCAAAGAACTCTCCCAGAAAACCTGGCCCGACTTCGTGAAACTTTTCTCCCAAGGCAACGGCTGGGACCACTGCCAATGCATGCACTTCCACCGCCCCTGCGCACTGCCCAAGCAAAAATGGCTCCCCACCCGCGCCGAACGCGCCATCCGAAACCGCCGCGAAAAGAAAGCACTAGTCGAAAGCGGGCGCTCGTATGGAATCCTCGTCTACGCCAACAACGAGCCAGTCGGCTGGTGCCAATACGGCTCCCAAGAAGAACTCCCCCGCATCGACAATACACGCAACTATCGCGCCCCAGCCCCCGAACCCGCACGCAAAAGCTCTGGCGAATCACCTGCTTCGTAGTCCTCAAAAGCTATCGCAAGCAGGGCGTAGCCACCGCCGCCCTAAAAGCCGCCCTCGCCAGCATCAAGAAAAATGGCGGCGGCCAAGTCGAAGCCTATCCCATCGCCACGTGGCAATCCCGCGCCTTTGGCAACGAGTCCACCCACGGCACCGCCTCCATGTTCAAAAAACACGGCTTCCATCTCGTATCCCCCCTCACCACCACCATCTTCAGCACCAACGTCTTGATGCGCCGAACCGTCTGATTATTCCTCGCCCCCTCTCGTCTGTGCTCTCCGCGTCCTCTGCGTTAAAATCCCCATCCCGTAGCCTGCGTCCAAAATTTCGCTTGATACCCCATCTGTAATTTGCTATGCTTTTCTTGTTCAGTACTGCGCCTCGCCATCAGCGAGGCGTTTCCGTTTTTAGGCCCAATCAGTAGCACAGGCACTCTTGCCTGTTCTCGTATCTGTAGTCGCAGTTGTAGGGGCCGGGCTTCAGCCCGGCTCTTTCTTTTTCCGTCTGTCCAATTCTCAAAACTAGCTCAAATCTAAATCTAAGGAGAAATCTATGTCCTCGCTTAATGCCAAGGACCGCCTATCCCTCTG
>JBARJI010000081.1:0-31370 GCA_049800195.1 Candidatus Acidiferrum sp. | reverse complement strand
TTTCAGGCCCCGCCTCGCGGCGAGTGTTATTTCACCCTTGCGCTTCGCTATCACTTCACGTCCATCACGTTGTGAAGAGGACTTGCACCTCCTAGCTGTCGAACATGCTCGGCACACCAAAGAAAAGGGCAGCTCCTTGAGGAGCTGCCCTTTTTCCGCCCGAGGAGAGGACGAAGCGCTACGTCTCCCAGTTTAGGGAATGTAGTAGCGGAACGAGGTGAAGAGCATGTTGTCGACGGCCTTGGCGTTGACGCCCGGGACGCCGGGAGTGTTGTCGTTGCCGGACCAGGAGTTGCGGGTTAGGTAGGAGTATTGAAGGCCCCAGCGAAGACCGCCTTTTGGCCCCTGGTAGATCTTGTGCCAGAAACCCACGGTGCCTTCTTGGATGTTACGGATGTTGCCGCTGCAACTACCGGCAGCGGTCGTGAAGTCCCCCGTGGGCAGCGGAGCAAGTGTTTCGCAGCCCGAGTTGTTAAAGAACGGAGAAGCATAACCAACGGGTACGAGCGTCCCCGCGACGTTGGTGTAGGTATAGTCTGTGCGATAAGCATACTCAACGCCGTAGTTGAAGTAGATGTCGAGTTTGGGAGTGGGATGAAGCTCGAAGGTACCGAGAGCGGAGCCGCCGCGAATCGGAGCGAGCGAGCCGTCGGGACGAGCCGTCACGTCAGGCAACTGAGCCGAGCTGTAGCGCCCAACGCCGTCGCCGCCGAGGAAGTGAATGCCGAAATCCGCTTTCTTTGGCACGACGGGAAAGCGGGCGTTGATACCAAGCCCGCCGCCAGCGCTGCTGTTATTGAAGGCGTTTGAAGCAGAGGGCGCCGTGCCCGGGCAAGTGGTCGGCAATGGGATAGCTGTAATCGCGGCCGAGCAGGGGTAGACTCGTGCGCGGAAATCGCTGAAGATGCCGAAAATCTCGTAATGCCCAAAGCCCGGTTCGAAGACGAGCTTGGCGATAAAGTCCGGAGTCTTGTTGAGAGAATAACCGGTGCCATCCGCAGAGTTGTAAAGTCCGCCGGCCGAACCTGCAGAACCAACCAGGAAAGACGTCGGCTGGCCAGTCGCGGTGATGGTCGTCTGAGGAGCCTCGGCCGAGAACCCGATCCAAGCCTTGTCGCCGATGTTCTTCGTGATGCGGAAGCCGTATTGGCGCGCCCATGTAAAGCCAACGTGATATTGCGGATCAATGGTCATGGGGAGATTTTCCGTGCGGTTATCCATGCCCTTCTTGGTTTCCGTTGCTAAGCTCCACTGCTGGCCGCCGGTGACGGTCCAGCCGCTGGAAAAAGCTGCTTGCCCCCAGAGTTGCCGCTGGCGCAGGCAATAGCTGTTGCTCTGGCGATCGTTGGAAGTAACGCAGGCGCCCAACCAATCCATTTCGTAGTAGCCGCTCAGTTTTACGTTGTCGGCGTCACCTTGAAAGAGAACGGAGAGCCGCGACTGACGTCCAGTAGCGTTGAATTCGGAAACCTGAGCAAGGTCGCTGCTGGGAAAGGGAATGCTGTTGAATGGGGTGTTGATGTCGGAACCCGTGCCGCGATTCCGGAAAACCGTTTCAGCCGCGATAAAGCCGCCCGGCGTAATGGTAATGCCCTTGAAGCGGATGGAGGCTGGTCCCTCGTCGCTGCCGCCTTGGCCGGCTTCGTTGTTTTCGCTCGCCACAGTCGCAACGGTGGTCTTGAGAGCATCGTTGCTGGCCGACAAATCCGCGACCTTGGTATTGAGCGTGTCGGCGGTGGATTTAACGGCGGCCGTGGTGTTCACGGCTTCGGTGGCTTTGGTGTTGGCTTCTGCCGCGCGCGCATTGGCAGCGGCGGCGGCGTCACGCGCTTCGTCGATCTGACGATCGCGCTTGGCAAGCTCTTCCTTCAACAAAGTAAGTTGTTCTTGCTGAGCCTGCAGAGTCTGGCGGAGCTCTTCAATCTCGGCAGCGATCGCCGAGTCCGACTTGTCCGCTTCCTTAGCCGCCTTCGGCTTGGCAGGCACCGCAGGTTTAGCCGGCGCAGCAGGTTTGGCGGGCTGCGCATCGGTGTCCTTAGGTGTATCCGCGAAAGCGACACCGTAGGATAGGAACAGCGATAGTGTGAGTGCTGCTATTTTTTTCATTTCCTCTCTCTTTAGAGCAAAATTCGACCGCGTACCGATGAAGATGGGTACCACCCCGCGTGAAAAGGTAAAGGCCGTGTCTTACGGTTACGTCAACCGAATGTGAATATCCTGTAACAAACTTGTGGTGACAGACGTAACTCATTTGGATTTAGCAGGTTACAAAAAGGAGAACGGAGCAAAAACGAACAGAAATGGCGGGTATTTGCCGCAAAGTGGAAGACTACACAAAGATTTATTCATGTGGGAGTTGCCAGAGAGTTGGCGCATGCGAGCCCGCGAGAAAGAGCTTTCGACGACGAACGCCCGAACGATTTGATTTTTGCGCAGGGATTTGCGCGCAGACAGCGTGGAGCCGAGCGCAACTGCTTAGAGGCTCGGCTAGATGCGGCGTGACAAACATCGACTGCCGCTGATCTACGGCGTTTCATCGCGCTAAATCTTTTTCTGTTCGCGGGCGTTGACAGCATGCGCAAAAAGACAATGAAAACGCAGTGCGACGCTCATCAAGGGGGGAGAAGGGGATCGGGGCCAGGGGTGCTCCGATCCCCGTGGTAGGACGTTAAACGAAGTTCAAACGGTGTGAGTATCGCAGCCCGGGGTCACATGCGAATGAAGGGCCTGTGAATTCTCGATGACCTCCGCGCCGGCCGAATCCGGCTGCTTGCTGAGTTCCGTGTTGAGCGAAAGTCCGCGGCCGTGGCGCACGTCGAGGCCGCGGACCCAGAAAATGATGTCCTCGGCGATGTTGGTGGCATGGTCGGCGATGCGCTCGAGATGTCTTGTGGCGAGAATGAATTGCATGCCGGGGCTGACGAGCGCGGCCTGCTGGGTCATGCTTTGCATGAGTTGATCGAAGATGCGGTCGCGGTATTGATCGACGACGTCATCGCTCTGCAGAACCTGTCCGGCCATATCGACGTTGCGATAAATGAGAGCGCCGAGACTCTTGCTGACCATGGCGCGGACGGCCGACGTCATGGGGCCCAATTCCTCGGGTAATTGCGCGGGCGGCATTTCACGGAGAGAGATGACGCATTCGGCGAGGTTGACGGCAAGGTCGCCGATGCGTTCGAGATCATTGGTGATTTTCAGAGCGGCCACAATGAGGCGAACTTCGTCGTCCGAAAAGGAACCGCGGCGAAGGAGACGGATGGCGTGTTCATCGATAACAATTTCCATTTCGTTGATGCGGGGTTCGAGAAGAAAAACTTCGCCGGGAAGAGAGTCGGTGCGCGAATCGTTGACGCAGACGATGGCCTCGAGGGCGCGGTTCATGGCTCCTTCGACGGTGCGGGCCATCGAGACCAGATAATTAACAAGAGTATCGTAGAGAACGGCTTCCGTAAGTCCCGCGGCACTGGCCATGTTGCTCCTTCCCGAGCTGGGCCGATAAGGCCACACCTCCGCTCGTAATCGCAAGTATGGCAAAGAAATCTTTACGGTTAGTTGAAGAAGAGGTGAATAAGCGGTAAATCCGAAGTCGGCTTCAGGACTACGCCTCCCCGCTATTGCCGCGCCCGCTCGCGCCACCGGAGACGGAAGGTGCTGCAGGATGCTCTTCTTCAAACATGGGCACGGAGAAATGGAAGTGGGAACCTTGGCCCACTTCACTATCGACCCAAAGGCGGCCACCGTGCACTTCAACAAGGTGTTTGGCGATAGCCAGGCCTAGGCCAGTGCCTCCGGCTTCGCGTGAGCGAGCGACGTCCACGCGATAAAAGCGCTCGAAAATGCGCGGCTGGTCGGATTTGGGGATGCCAATACCCGTGTCAGAAACCGTCAGAATCACTTCGGCTTCCGCGGTCTTGGCACTAAGGATGATTTGCCCGCCCGGAATGGTGTACTGAATGGCGTTGTCCAAGAGGTTTTGAAGAACTTCCGCTAGCCGGCGGCGATCACCGGCGATGTCCGGCAAGTGTTTGGGCATGGTCACGGAGATTCGGAGGTTTTTCTCGGCGGCGCGGCGCTGGGCGGTCTCGAGGCAGCTTTCGACTAATTGCGAAACACGCAGGCGCTGGATTTCGAGTTCGAGACGTTCTGCGTCCATCTTGGAAAGAACGAGCAGATCTTCCGTCAAGCGGGCCAGGCGGCGGGAATGCTCGAGGATGATTTCGAGGAAGCGTGTGCGGTTTTGGGGATCATCGAGGGCGCCGGCGAGGAGCGTTTCGGCGAAACCCTGAATGGCGGTGAGAGGCGTTCGGAATTCATGAGAGACGTTGGCCACGAAATCGCGGCGGACGCGCTCGAGCCTGCGCAGTTCGGTGATGTCGTGCAAGACCACGACGGCGCCCGTGGTGTCTCCCGCGCGAACGGCGGCAACTGTAATAGCGAAATAGTGCTGCCGCAAAGTACCGGTGACGATTTCGGATTGTACACGGGGCTCGCCGGAAAGCACTTTGCGAACGGCCTCGAGTAGTTCGGTCTGGCGCACGACCTCGACCAGTGCGCTGCCCGAGGTTGGCGGCACGTCCAGATCGAGAATCTCCGCAAAGCCGGGGTTGGCGAACACCAAGCGCTCCGAATTGTTCACGACTGCAACGCCTTCGACCATGCTTCCGAGAATCGCGGAAGAAAGATTGCGCTCTTCGGTCAATGTGCGGATGGTGCGGTCCAAACGAGCCGCCGTGCTATTGAGAGCAATGCCCAATGCTTCCAAAGCATCTCCCGAGCCATCGCGGGGTAACGGTCGAAAATCGCCTTCCGCGACGCGGCGGGAAAATTCCTTGAGACGCTCGACCCGATCGGTATGGCTTCGAGAAATCAACATGGCAATTCCACCGGCAACCAGAAGAATGAAAAACGAAGCGACCCACAATCTGTTCCGGAAAGAACTGAGGACTTCGTCCGCAGTCTCTGGCGGAAGCGCAAAGCGCAAGACAATGGGGAGTCCCGCGGGGGTGTACTGGCGGACGGCGTAATAAAGCAAATCGCGATTGAGGGTGACGCTGTGGCGAAGGGAACGCCCGTCTCCCTTGGCCATGGCCTCGAGAAATTCGGGACGGGAAGCATCGTTCTCCATGGACTGCGAATCGGATTGCGATTCGGCAAGGACGCGGCCATCGGCGGCGATGACCGTCACGCGGGCGCCACTAGCCGCCATCTGCGCGGACCATTCACGAATCGACGCAAGGTCTTCAGGATGCTCCGGAGAAGCGGGCGACCACTGAGGCGGACGAGCTTGCGCGATACGTGCGATGGCGGCGAGCTTTTCGAAGCCGGTCCGTTCGTAATTTGCGCGAAGAGCACGCTCGGCAAAAAAGTCCACGGCAAGCAGGACGCTCACCAGGAGCGCGAGAAAAGCGAGCGCGAATTTCCAAAATAGATTAAGCCGCACGAGTTTCGAACAGATAGCCGGCGCCGCGCACGGTCTTCAAGTGAACCGGATTCTCGGGGTCCGTCTCGATCTTTTCGCGTAGGCGGCGGACATAAACGTCTACACTGCGCGGGGTCACGAAACGATCCGTGCCCCACACGGCATCGAGCAACTGATCCCGTGTGAAGACCCGGTTTGGGCGCGAAGCAAGGTAATAGAGCAGCCGGAATTCGAGCGTGCTAAGCGGAACGGGCTTGCCGGAATGGCTCACCCGGTAAGACGCCGGATCAATGGCCAGCTTGCCAATCTCGATGACGCGAGGCGAATCAGCGGGCGGCTCGGCACGGCGGAGCAAGGCCTTCACGCGCGCCAAAAGCTCGCGCGGGCTGAAAGGCTTCGTCACGTAATCATCGGCGCCCATTTCCAGGCCCACGACCCGGTCGGCTTCATCGCCGCGTGCCGTAAGCATCAGAATCGGGAGACGATTCAAAGCGTCGTCCCGGCGGACTTCCCGGCAAATATCGAGTCCGGAAAGCTTGGGGAGCATGAGATCGAGAAGGAGCAGGTCAGGTGGCGTCTTCTTTAGGGTGTTCAGGCCGGAGCTACCGTCAAAAGCAGCGCTGACCTGAAAGCCTTCATTGGCGAGGTTGTAGCGAACGAGTTCGACGATGTCCTTGTCGTCCTCGATGATTAATACTCGTTTCATAAAGTGAGCACGATCCGCTCGCCGGCTTGGCGGCAGTTTACCGTACGCCGGAGAAATGCGATAGGAGGTGGAAAGTCTTGGGTCACTGGGAGATGAACGTAACACGACTAATTCTTGCAGCACGCGTGTAACGCAGGGATAACATCAATGTGAATGGAGTGTGAACGCCGCCGGGGGCGCTCAATCTCCGCTTGAGATGGTAAAGGCTAGGGCCATGAGTGTTTTTTGCTCAAGTTCGTGAGCTTTGGCCGAGCCAGTGGCGGGACTGGCGCTGGCCGACCGCTTCACAGAACGCACTTGAAGGCCCTTGGCTTGTGCCAGACGTTCCAGCCGGGGGAGTACATAGAAAAGCGCTCCCATGTTGGCAGGCTCTTCCTGGACCCAGACGATTTCGCGGGCATTTGGATGGTCACCCAAGGCTGCGGAGATCTCCGTGCGCGGCAGAGGATAGAGCTGGTCGAGAAAAAAGATGGCAGTGCTGGTGTCTTTCCGGCGGCGTCGCTCCGCGCGGAGCTCGTGGCCGACCTTGCCGCTGGCGATGAGGATGCGTTTGGCGTTTTGCACTTCCTGGTCAGGCACGAGCGGGAGGAATCGCGGGCGCGTGAAGTCTTCGATGTTCGAGCTGGCGTCCGGATGCCGCAGCATGCTCTTCGGAGTGAAGACAACCAGAGGCTTGCGCCAGGCGCGCAGGGCTTGGCGGCGCAGCATGTGGAAGTATTGCGCGGCGGTCGAGGGCTGGCAAATTTGCAGATTGTCCTCCGCGGCGAGCTGCATGTAGCGCTCGATGCGTGCGCTGGAATGCTCGGGACCCTGGCCTTCGTAACCGTGAGGGAGCAAGAGAACGAGCCCGCTCGGCAGATTCCATTTGTCTTCGGTGGCGCTGAGGAATTGGTCGATGATGACCTGGGCGCCGTTGGCAAAATCCCCGAACTGCGCTTCCCACATGACCAGTGCTTCGGGATAGTCGCGGCTGAAGCCATATTCGAAGCCGACGCAAGCAGCTTCAGAAAGCGAGGAGTTGTAAATCTCGCAAAAAGCCTGGTGACGCGAGAGATGCGATAGCGTGAGGTAATTGTGCTCGGTTACCGTATCGATCAGAACGGCATGCCGCTGATTGAAGGTGCCGCGCTGGGTGTCCTGCCCTGTAAGACGAACGGGATTGCCTTCTAGCACGAGCGAGCCCAATGCCAGCGCTTCCGCGAAGCCATAGTCGATAGCGCGCTTGCCGTGGCCCATCTCGGCGCGCTGTTCGAGGAGCTTGGCGATTTTTGCATGCAGATGAAAGCCCGCTGGTACGCGCACGAGTCCATCCGTCAGTTCCGCAAGATATTCGCGAGTTAACCCGGTGTTGACTTCGTAGGACGGATCGTATTTGCCGTGCTTGTAAGGAGACCAATAGTCCGGCAGTTTGCGTAGATGCGGAATTTTCGTGAGCTGGCCGGCCTTTTGCTGCTCTTCTTCGTATTCGTTTTTCACGCCTTCAACGATTAGCAAGGCGTCGATACCGGCCCGCTCGGCATAAATCTTCCAGAGCGGCGCATGGTTCTTAATGCGCTCGTAGAGAACCGGCTGTGTAATGGTGGGATCATCGACTTCGCTATGGCCGTGGCGACGGTAGCCGATGATGTCCACGACGACGTCGCTGCCGAACGTGGCGCGATACTCGGCGGCAAGTTTTCCAATACGCACGACCGCGTCGGGATCCTCGGCGTTAACGTGGAAGATGGGAATGCTTTGACGTTTGGCGATGTCCGAAGCGAAACGCGAGGAATGTTCTTGAAAAGGCTGCGTGGTGAATCCGATGAGATTGTTGACGACGATGTGAACCGTTCCACCGACCGTGTACGCCTTCAAATCCGCCAGATTGAGCGTTTCCGCCAGGATGCCTTGGCCCGCAAACGCCGCGTCTCCGTGCATCACGATGGGCCAGACTTTGTTGAGCGTTTCGCGCGAGCGGTCGATAATCGGGCCATCCACGCCGTGGCGTGTCTGCTTGGCACGCGCGCGTCCCATCGCCACGGGATCGACCGCTTCGAGATGGCTAGGATTCGAAACCAGGTGCATGTTGATGGGCTTGCCCGCCGTGGTCGTATAGGTTCCGGTCGCGCCGACGTGGTATTTCACGTCGCCAGCGCCGAGCACGCTGCGCGGATCCACATCTTCAAATCCGGAAACCACTTCGTGCGGCGATTTGCACGCGGCGTGGACCATCACGTTTAGCCTGCCGCGATGGCTCATGGCCATGACGCAATCCACGGCGCCGAAGTCGCCGGCGGTGTCCAGCATCGAATCGAGAAGCGGAATCAGAGAAGTGACGCCTTCGAGCGAAAAACGCTTCGTGCCGAGATAGCGGGCCTGGAGCACCTGTTCGAAGAGATCCGCTCGGATGAGCCGCTCGAGAATTTTTTCCTGATTGACGTGTTGTTGGGGGCCTTCGATGCGTTCGGCGATCCATCTACGCCTCTCCGGCTCGGGAAGGTGCATAAATTCCACACCGACGTTGCCGCAGTAAATGCGACGGGCTTCGTCGGCGGCCTCGCCGGTCCATTCAAGATCGGCGAGCTTCTGCGGCTGAAAAATGCCGAGCGGATCGAGCGTAGCTTCGTAATAGCCCCAGCGGCGAAACGCGTCAAAAATACGCTCGCGATCGTGTTCCGTTTCTTTTTTTGCCTGGGGAACGGGCTTCTTAAGAGTTTTTGAGGTCTTTGCGGGCCGTTCTGCTTCCAGAGTCGTCCTGTTTTCCATTTGCGTTATCCAGTCATCCTCTATTTTGCCACAGAACGCGTTTTCGCGGCTTTGCAGGAGCGGGGGAGAAAATCTCAAATGTGCCTGAGCGATATTGGGCGCAAGGAGCAGCGCGACAAAAGCCAATATGGAGCTATTTTGGGCCCATTTTTGGCGGAGACTGTCTAGGCGAGAAGACTTTTAAGCCGGTCATCCGCCATGCCAGGAAAGACACAAAACCGCGTGAGTCAAATCCATGTTCAGAGAGTGCCTGCCAAGAATTGTGATGAGGCTTGGAAGATCATCGAGGAATATTACAAGGCCGTCGGGGTTGTGGCGCGCGACGCAAAAGAGGATTTCGCGCGCACTTATTTTAGCGATGGAGCAGGGGTGTGGCTGGCAACTCTCGAGAACGGCATCGTCGGATGTGTTGCGCTTCGACAGCTCACGGCGATCGCGCGCAGCGGGGAGGTCAAGCGTTTGTATGTGCGGCAACAGTTCCGAGGGCGCGGAATTGCCGGGGCTCTTTATAGTGCTTTGGAGCTATACGCACGCGCGCTCGGCTACGAGTGGCTGTATTTGGATACGACGGATGAAATGCTCGCTGCGCAGAAATTTTACGCAGCCCTTGGATACGAATTGACGACGCGCTACAACGAAAATCCTCAAGCCACGATTTTCATGCGCAAGAACTTGCGTGTTCCTTCAGCGTAGTTTCACCGTATTTCTTCGACGGGCGCGATCCCGCGGAGAGAATCCATTAAATTTCTACAGCGCGAGGACGATTGATTCCAGCCGTTTAGCGATTTCTTCCGGGGGCGTTTCGGGCGGAAATGTAACTGGCGCGCCGATGCGCACGGTGATTTCGCCGAAGTGGGCAAGGCGGCGATGCTCGCGCTTCATTTGCCAAACGCCATCGAGGCGCATCGGAATGATCGGAAGGTGGAGATTTTCCGCCAGCAGGCCAATGCCGCTTTGGAAGGCCGCCATGCGGCCGTCTTCGGAGTTGTTCACCTCGCCTTCGGGGAAAATAAGGATGCTGTACCCGCGGTCGGCCGATTCGCCGGCAAAGCGGAAACTATCGCGAAAGCCGGAATGTTGCGGCAGTGGGAAGACGTTGAAAAGCGCTGTGACCAGCCAATAGCCAAGCTGATAGGCCCAGCGCCTGGCAAAAAACCAATCGCGCGGAGGATGGCGCATATTTTGCAAAGTCTCGCCGCCCATGCTAGTCGCGAGGCGGTGACGAAAACGCAGTGGCAGCGCGGCGAGAATCAAGCCGATATCGGCTCGGCGCGTGATGTGGTTGGAGATGACGAGCACAGGCCCGCGCACGCCGCGAAGATTTTCCCGCCCCACGATTTTGGGATGGCCGAGAATTTGCGTGGCGGGCCAGACCAGCGCGTAGTACACGGCCAAACGGGCCCAGCGAATCGCAGCGCGCTGCGCCCATCGCGGATAGGTGTACACCGCGCGGTGTGCTCTGGGTTGTTGGAGCAGGCGTTGCACGTCCGCGACGGTTTTTGCTTGGACAAAGGAAGTCTCGTTTAGCTCGACCTGGAAGCGCTCCTCGAGCGCGCTCATGAGCTCGACACGATCGAGGGAACTAAGATTCAGGCCGTTCTCTAGCTTTTCCGAAGACGCTCCCGGTCTTGTGAACTTCGCCAGTAAGTTATTCAAGGTGTCCGTTTGCGCTTTGGCGGACGCAGAGCCGCCGGACAAATCCGCCGCGCGCGCAGCGATGAGGCTCAGCCGGGGTTTGCCAGTCGGCGTGCACGGAAAATCCAGCTCTGGCCAAACGATCCATCGATGGACGCGCTGATATTCAGCGAGCGAAGCGTTGGCGCTTTCCATTGCCGCGCGCGCCGCCTCTTCCTTCGCGCCAGAGCTGCTCTCCACCAGCAAGACTGCAAACGGCTCCGCGTTGCCGCCTTGCTCGCTCGGAAGAACAACGCAATCGCGCACGCCGCGTTGTTTACGAAACGCCGCCTCGATATCCTCAGGATAGATATTCAGACCAGCGGGCGTGACGATAACGTTTTTTTTGCGGCCCTTGAACCGAAGATTTCCTTCGGCATCAAGCTCGCCGATATCTCCGGTACGCAGCCAGTTTTCCGCGTCGCGCACCCCCGGTTGCAGCGACCCTCCCTCCCAGTAGCCGCTCGCCACATTTTCTCCACGCACGAGTATCTCGCCATCTTCCGCCAGCCTGAATTCCCGCCCAGGCAGGACCTTTCCAATCGAGCCCTCCGTCGCCCGAAATGGATGATTCAAGCTAATAAGCGAAGCCGTCTCGGTCATTCCGTAACCCTGCACGACCGCATAGCCCAAGCGCTTAAAGAACTCCTCCGTGTTCTGAGATAGCGCCGCGCCCCCGCAAATGAACGCCCAAAATTTCCATCCCAGGCGGCGATGAATCCGCCGGAAACGCCAGGCGCGGCGTAGGAATTTCTGGCCATTCGCGGCGGCGACATTCTTCCTTAGCCCTTCGCCCTTGCCGCGAGCATCCAAGTCGCGCTGGATGCCGGCTTGTAACGCCTCAAGCATACGCGGCACGGCAATGAGCGCCGTGGCTCGCTCACCCTTGACCGTGTGAATGATCTCCGAAGGATTCGCGGAATGTTCGAAAACGACGGTTGCACCTAGCAGCGGCGGCACAAACAGCGCCATGAACTGCCCGAATACGTGGCTGAGCGGCACGAGACTCACGAATCGCAACGGATGAAACCACCGCTCATATCTTCGATAAGGCTCGATTCCGCGCTCGAGAGGCTCGAGATTCGCCAGAAAATTGCCGTGCGTCAGAACGACGCCGCGCGGCTCCGCCGTTGTGCCCGAAGTGAAAAGAATCTGCGCGATGTGATTTCGCGTGATGGGCTCCTCTGCAAGGCTCTCATGCGCAGGCTCGCCCGGCTGATTGGCTAATTGCGCGGCAGCGGCCAAATCTGCCTCTTTCTTAGTGTCGGCCAAATCCTCCAGTGCGAGCCTCGGGATGACGGAATCGAGGACGGGCTTTTCTCGCGAAGCGAAAATCAAGCTGACGACCGCATCGCGCACGACTCGTCCGGCGAAATCGATCGTCGCGCCGTCGTCCATAGGCACGGCCACCGCTCCTCGCAGCAAACAGGCCCAAAATGCCGCAGCCCATTCCGCGCTATTCGGCCCCCAGAGCAAAACGCGATCGCCCGCACGGATGCCGCGTTCCTTCAGCTCCAGAGCGCAAATAAGAGCCACGCGAGTAAGCCTGCGGTAGGTCCACGCTTCGCGCCGGTAGCCTCGCCTTTGCACAAAAGCAAGGTCCACGCCACAGCGTTCGAACTCACCGAATAAAGAGAGGAGATTTTCCCTCGGCATGGTCGCAGGCGCTCTCGTTTCCTTTTGCTGGCTTGATTCTACGCCTCCGGACACAACAAAGGCCGGAGCGCCTGGACAGGAGATGCACGCCCCATGCCAAGCGGGCTTGTTCCGCGTAACACGAGAGTTCATGCCACGAACGAACTCTTCCTTGCATCTCATGAAAAGCTCGCGAGCAGAATCCGCGAGGTTTCGGGTACAATAGTTTCTGTGGGGGCGTGCGATGTACCCCTATTCAAATCGTTCATAAGCAGGATAAATGCCGGTACCAATTTCACAGATGTGGACCGTCGCAAGCTACGTCCTCAAGCAAAAGCTTGCGGGGCGCAAGCGCTACCCGTTTGTGCTGATGCTTGAGCCTCTATTCCGCTGCAATTTGGCATGCGCTGGATGCGGCAAAATCCAATACCCCGCGCACATCTTGAAGACAGAATTGAGTCCGGAGGAGTGCTTCAAGGCGGTCGACGAGTGTGGTACGCCGATGGTTTCCATCCCCGGCGGCGAACCGCTGATGCATCCGCAGATCGACAAAATCGTCGAAGGCCTGGTCGCCCGCAAGAAGTACATCTATCTCTGCACCAATGCGCTGCTGCTGAAGGAAAAACTGGACCTCTTCAAGCCGAGCAAGTACCTCACCTTTTCCGTCCACATGGATGGCCAGCGCGAGCACCACGATTTTTCCGTTTGCCGCGAAGGCGGATACGATTTGGCCGTCGAGGGAATCAAGGAAGCCCTTAAGCGCGGCTTCCGCGTCACCACCAACACCACTCTCTTCGACGGCGCCGACCCCAACAGCGTCCGGGCGTTCTTTGACGAAATGATGGAGTTGGGCGTCGAGGGCATGATGCTTTCGCCGGGCTATTCCTACGATAAAGCGCCCGATCAAAAGCACTTCCTGGGCCGCGCGCGCACCCGCCGCACTTTCCGGGCCATCCTTTCCAACCGCAAAAAGAGCTGGCAGTTCAATCAGTCTCCCCTCTTCCTCGAATTTCTGATGGGCAAGAAGCAATATGCCTGCACGCCTTGGGGCATGCCCACCTACAACGTCTTCGGCTGGCAAAAACCTTGCTATTTGCTTCAGGACGGTTATGCCGACACGTTCCAGGAATTGCTGGAAACAACCGCGTGGCAGAATTACGGGACGGAATCCGGAAATCAGAAGTGCGCCAACTGCATGGTTCACAGCGGCTACGAAGCGTCGGCGGTTGACCATACCTTCAGCGGTCTCCGCGGCCTTCTCGCCACCATAAAGGCGACCCTCTCTGGGAAGTACGCCGACCCGGATGCTCTGGCACTCCTCAACGAGCCCACCAAACCGGTCCACTCTTACAATCCCCTCATTCAAATCGATAAGGGCAAGTCTCAGCTTGAGGAGACGCGCGCTTGACTGGCCCTCGCCACGCCGACCATCCTGCGCATGCGGAAACGGCTCCACTGAATCCCGATTCCTTGGAAGTCGCCCCGGGAACGATTCACGAGGCAGTTCAAGGTTGGGTCCCCGAGCTCGCCAGCGAAGACGAACTTCGTATCGCTCTGGAAAAGGCCTTCGACTATCGCGGCGACGTGACCCTAACCACTAAAGATGGCAAGAAGATAGAAGGCTATATCTTCGATCGCGTGTCCGGTCCAGCTCTCGCGACCTCGTTTGTGCGAGTCCTGCCCAAGGATTCCAACCAACGCCTGAAAATCGCATACGCCGACATCGCGGCCCTGGCCTTCAGCGGTCGGGACCCCGCCGCAGGAAAAAGCTGGGAAGCCTGGGTACGCAAGTATTGGGAAAAAAAAGCCTCTGGAGAGAGCGGTTTGAGCTTGCAACCCGAGTCTATTGAATAGACAGAATTTGCCCGATTGAGGCGCCTCTTTGCTCGCCGCCATTCCAATAAGTATATATTTTTCAATAGGTTGAAGAAGAAACGGCTTCGAGTTTGCGCCCACCGGTGACGTGGACAAATGCGCTATTTTGTGGTACTCTTTGGCTAGCGTTTGTTGCTCTTGTAATACCTTCTGACTTGTTCGAGGGGCTGCAAGGACAATCTTTGCGGCCTTTTTTGCGGTCTGGGGGGCTGTCGCGGGGCTTGGGAGATGGCGGGTGTTGGCTCGCCCGCAGCTAACCAGGATACGGACCAGGAGAAACAAAGCAATTTCAATGTCGCAGACCCAGTCAAATCGGGAAAGCGCAGGCGAGGGTAGTAGCAGTGAAGGAACAAGGAACAGTGAAATGGTTCAATGCTTCGAAGGGCTATGGTTTTATCCAGCGTCAAACCGGGGAAGACGTTTTCGTGCACTTCTCCGCAATCATGATGGACGGATACAAATCGCTCAACGAAGGTCAAGCAGTGGAATTTGAAGTGAAAAAAGGCCCCAAAGGCCTTCAGGCAGAGAACGTTACCGGCCTCTAGCCTGTGCATTTGGGTGCCCTCGATTGGCTCGAGGGCACCGCACCTCAAGAGATTCGAATCGACTTTCGTCGACGCAAAGTGTGGTCAAGGAGGATGATGTGCAAGTGATGGCAGAAGGTCAAACCGTTAAGCATGAAACGTACGGCCTGGGCATTGTGACGGCATCCGATCAGGAACGCACCGCGATTGATTTTGACGATCACGGCCCCAAGTTGTTCGTTACCAGCATCATGACGGCTGAGTTGATCGGAGAGGCGCCAGCCACTCCGCCGAAAACCAAGCGGCGCCGTAAGGCTTCCACAGCCGCGAAGGCCGCCAAGAAAGCCGCTGCTGCTGCCGCCGCGGGCCGTTCCTAGTTCCTTTTTCCCCGTTCCGGAAGTCTGCTGCCTCCCCGCGCCCATTCGGGGCACGGGTGTGCCCGGCGGCATCTGCGGCCATGAACCGGTCGATTGTGATAGTGTTTGCTTCATGAAACGCTTCGTCCTGATTCTCGGAACCCTCTTTTTCCTGCTCGGTATCGTCGCGCTCGTGCATCCGAACTTCGATTACCACAAGCATGAAGAGCTAGCGAAAATTGGACCCATTACAGCAACCGTTGATAAACCGGAGACGGCGAAAATTCCCGTCGGCGCAACGGTAGCGTTGCTGGTCGCAGGCCTGGTACTCATCGTTCTGGGTTCTCAAGCAAAACGATAAGCGACTGCTCCGTATCTCGCCCAGGCGTAAAGTGTTTGTCCTCTCTTGCCCTCCAATAGGTGCCGCAGCCGCCACTTACTTCTACGCCTCTTCAAAGCCCCTAGTCCGTTGACATCCCGTGGACAGGGGCGAATGCTGAAAATATATCCGCGTGTTCACGGCTTCCCTCTGCGAGGAGCGAAAGATGAAGATTATTACGGTGAAATCAGCTCTAGGGTTTTGTCTGTTCTCGTGTTCTTTGATGGCAACGGCAGCGTCCGCATTCGGCCAAACCGCGCCCGGCGTTTCCGATAACGAAATACTAATTGGTTCCTGCTCCGCGCTCGAAGGGCCATCGCACTTTCTGGGACTGGAAACGGTGAGCGGGGCCAAGGCCTACTTCGAGCTAGTCAATGACGAAGGGGGCGTAAACGGCCGCAAGCTCAAACTCATTTCCGCCGACGACAGCTACGACCCGGCAAAAACGCAAGCCTGCTTCGACCAGTTGATGAAGGAAAAGGTCTTCGCGATGGGTTTCTTCGTGGGCACTCCCACGGCGGTGAAGTACGTCCCCATGGCTGACAACGCCAAGATTCCCGTGGTCGGCTTGTTCACGGGAGCGCAGACCCTCTATGTGCCGCTCCGCCATTGGATTGTGAATGTCCGGGCATCCTATTACGACGAAACACGCGAACAGATCGACGGCCTCTGGAAAACCCTCGACTATAAGCGAATCGGCGTCATTTATCCCGATGACGCCTTTGGAGCCGCCGTTCTCGAGGGCGTGAAAATCACTCTCAAAGCCCACGGCGCGGAAACCGCAGCCGTCGCCTCCTATCAGCGGCAAACATCCCAGGTTGGAGGAGCCATCGATACCGTTCGCGCGGCCAACCCGGAAGCGGTGGTAGTCGTGGGTCCCGCCAATACGGTCTCGCCCATCCTCAAGCAGTCTCATGCCAAGGGCTGGAAACCATTGTTTCTCACCGTGTCTTTCGTTGGGACCGATGAATTAATCAACGAGGCGGGCGCGGATGCGGAAGGCATGGTCATTACACAGGTCGTGCCTCCCTATTACATGACTGAGGAAAAGTCCGTTGCTCTCTATCGCCGCGCTCTGGCCAAGTATTTCCCTTCCGAGCAGCCTAATTTCGTCAGTCTGGAAGGGTTTGTGGACGCCATGGTGCTGGTTGAAGGCCTGAAACGAGCGGGAAAGGATCTCACGCGCGATGGACTGATCCGGGGCATCGAATCGATCCATGACCATGATCTGGGGCTCGGGCCGCAGCTCAAACTCAATTATTCAGCAAAGGAGCACGCCGGCCTTGACCACGTTATTCCCACGGTGATCCGTGGCGGGCGCGCAGTGCCTTTCACCGATTGGTCGACCGCCGCGCCCAAATAACGCCGAACACATTTTGATCGGTCTCTGCGGACTCTGCGGACTCTGATTGTCTTTTGGTTAGGAGCAACCCTTTAAATTCGCGGGCGGGAAGAACACCCAGGCAAGAGTGCCTGCGCTACTTGTGTGCGGACTCGGTTTGCTCGAAGGCGTGATACGAGGAGCGCACCAGCGGCCCGGCTTCCACGTGCTTGAATCCCATGGCCTCGCCGCGGATTTTGAATTCAGCGAACTCGTCGGGGTGGACGTACCGCACGATCGGCAGATGTTCGCGCGTGGGCTGAAGGTATTGTCCCAGAGTAAGAATATCCGTGCCTTGCGCGGCGAGGTCCTGCAGCGTGGCAAGCACTTCATCCTTTTCCTCGCCAAGTCCCAGCATCAATCCAGTCTTCGTGGGAGCATCGGGATGAGTCTGCTTTGCTCGCCGCAGTAATTCCAGCGAGCGCTCGTAAACCGCGCCCTTGCGCACCTGGCGATAGAGCCGCGGCACGGTTTCCGTATTGTGATTCAGCACGTCCGGCCGCGTGGCGAGTACCACATTCAGCGCGTTCCAATCCCCGCGAAAATCCGGGATCAGCACTTCGACCTTGCAGCCCGCCACGCGTCGGCGGATTTCCTCGATGGTCCGTGCAAAAATATGCGCCCCGCCGTCAGGCTGGTCGTCGCGATTCACCGAAGTAACGACGGCATAGCGCAAACCCATGCGCGCCACGGCTTCGGCCACACGAAAGGGTTCCTCTTCATCGGGCGGGCCGGCGGGCCGACCGCTCGGCACGGCGCAGAAACCGCACGCGCGCGTGCAAATATCTCCCAAAATCATGAACGTAGCCGTGCCGTGGTCCCAGCATTCCCCCATGTTGGGGCAGCGCGCGCTCTCGCAAACAGTGTGCAAATCCAGCGTGCGCATGATGCGCTTCAAATCCTGATACCGTTCGCCGCCAAAAAATTTCACGCGCAGCCATTCCGGCCGCGGATGCGCTCCCGGCGATGGCACCGGCATCGCCGGTTGGTTCGAGATGATGTTAAACGGTGTAGCCATTGGATACGCTCGAATCGCCTATTTTACCTCATCGCGTCCCCTATACAAATGGAGCCGCATAAATAGGGTATACAGATTGGGAAAAGTAGTCATCGTGGCGCACTTGCAACTTCCATGGAATCGCCAGTTTGGTGGTCCTTAATTTGGAAGCGCAGGAATTCGTGGACCGCGCCGAGAGCGTCGGCGTTCCTCGTGATGATCCGGATGCGCGCGCCGCGCTCCGTGTTTTCCAGCTTGAATTGGATGGTGTCGCGCAGGCGCTTCATGGTTTCCGCCCCCGGGGGATTTTGCGCGTGAATCAGCATGGGCGCCGAAAAATCGCCGGCCGCAAACATCTTTATGATGTGGCCGAAATGCATGCGGATTTCATCCCGGGTAGCGGTGTCTGCGGCAGAATTGGAATCGACTTCGATGGCACCCCCATCCGAATAAAGACGAAAGTGATGCGTGGCCTTGTCGTGGGAAAATCCCATGACGTGATCGCCGCGCTGGACAATCCCTTGTTGATGGTCGTCTTGCGCCGCGGGCTGGGCCTGAGTAGCAGGTTTGGCCTGCGGGAGGGCCGCGAAAGCGGCGAGGGCCAGAAAAGCTGCGGTTAGTGGGGATTTCATGCCAGGAATCCTTTCACGTGCGCGGTTGACTGGTTCGACGGAGCGGACCAGGAAGGGTGAGTGCGTCCAGCGGAAACGAATCTGGCGCCGCTTTCGCCAGATGTCGCAAAGTACTTCCCCGACGACCAATCGGTGAACAAGGCCCTGCGCGGCCCGATCGATGCAGCGAACGGCTCGTTGGGCCGCGCGCCGAAGCCAAGTAAGAAGAACAAAAAGAGACAGTCAACGGCAGATCCTTTTGAGAACCAAAGCGCCAAAGGATGCGCCATTCAAGAGTTAAGGGTCTGCCACCCACGGATGGAGGAGAGGGTGTCCGAGCGGGGGCCGCGGCGGGTGCGGGTCACCCGCTCTGAATCAATTTGATTCTTTGGTTTTTGCTACTGAAATGGCGCGGGCGAGAAGCGAGGCGATGAACCTTTCGAAGCTCAGTTCGGGGACAGGCTCGCGGTAGTGGCCCTTCCTGCCGCCCTTTTCGCTGGAGAGCAAGAAGCAAGCTGAATCGTAGAGGCGCTCGCGGACCAGTTTGGTGAGAAGGATTTCGTAGCGCTTTCCGTAGGAGGCGTCCCTAAATTCGGGGAAGACTTTGAAGTGGGGCTCGCGACCTTTGACGGGCTGCATCGAACTGGGAGCTTCCTCGAGAAGCATCATGTAGCCCAGCCAGGGGCGCGAAGACGGTTTGAAGGCGCCTTCACGATACGCAGCCCAAATGTCGGTTGCGCTGCCGATGGCTTCCTCGGTGCGGTTGTTGTAATTGTTGCCGAAGGAGCCGACTTGCGATTTGAATTCGATACCGGCAATCAGTTCACCTTCCGAGATAACGAGCAAATCCCATTTTTTCTCGGGGCGATACCAACCTGGAATTTCCACGGCGGTCCCGCAGAAGACTTGCGTTCTTGGGAGGCCATTCGCGGCCAGGTTGTCTCGAACTAAGTGGACAAAGCCGTTCATTTGCTGTTCGCCGGTTACGGCGGTTCTAGCACCAGCATCGCGCGAGCCTGATTTGGAGCCCTGCTTTCTGGCTTGCTTCTTACGAGTTGACCAGAAAAGCTTGATAGCGCGTCGAAGGTCCCTCTCGAGGTCGGGGTGAAGGGCCATGTCTGCGACTAATCTATGCGGACAGAATGAATGGCCGCCTTGCTGAAGAGGGAGGAAGTTTCCTCGGAGATGCGCCTTTGGGCCAGTTTGTAATAGTGCCGGTCGATTTCGAAGCCGATGCTGTTTCTTCCCCACTTTGCGGCGGCGACCGTGCTGGTGCCCGTACCCAGGAATGGATCAAGAACAGTGTCGCCAACGAAGCTGAACATGCGGACTAACCGCTCTGCGAGTTCGATCGGATAGGGTGCGGGATGTTGTTTTGTGGACGCTCCGGTGACGCCGGTCCAAATTTGCTGGAACCATTTCTTGTGGTTCTCGACGGAGATGACGCTTAGGACTTTCGTCGAGATGTCGGGAGCGCGGTAGCCGCCGGGCTTTCGCTCCATGAGGATATATTCGATGTCGTTTTTTATGACGGAGTTGGGTTCGTAGGGCTTGCCGAGGAAGGAGGAGCCACCTTCGACTTCGTAGGCCGCGTTCGAGATTTTGTGCCAGATGATGGGCGCGAGATTATCGTAACCGAGCTTGCGGCAATGTTCCTGTATGGACGAATGGAGAGGCACAACGGTGTGCCGGCCGCCATTTTCTCGGCGCGAGAGGCAGACGTCGCCGACCACGCAGATCAGGCGGCCGCCGGGGACCAGCGCCTCGAAACAGCGTTTCCAGACCTTATCCAATTCCTCGAGAAATTTATCGTAATCCTCCACGTGGCCTAGTTGGCCTTCAGAGTCGCGATATTCCTTGAGTGTCCAATAGGGAGGAGAGGTGAGCACAAGGTGGACGCTTTGAGGCTCGAGGCCCGGCATTTCGCGCGCATCGCCACGATGAAGCGTGTGCGAAGTCGGAACCTGATGTACGGCGCGCTCGATTAGGCGAATCGATTCGGAGTCTTTGGCGATGCGAGGAATGGCGCTCTGCGAGTCGCCAAGACTGGAGAGTTCTTCCGGAACATAGCGAGACAGGTCAACGTTCTCACTCGCTGGCTCTTCCTGATGAACCTTGCTTTTAGCAGCTACGTGCATTGGCTCGGGCTATTATCCATGATTCGCTGCTTGCTTTCGAGCGGCGGGGAGCAACGTCTGCGCGCCTTACTTGGCGGCGTGGCGGGCCAAGCGCGCGGCGAAGCCCAGCAACAGTGTGCGCTGCTTGGGATCCATTTTGGCCAAGTGCCGCTGGAGCTGGCTGAGTTCGGCCGCTTCTTTTTTGGTGTAGCCCCACAGGCCTTTGTCGTCCTCGGAAATCAGTTTGCGCGGCTTGGGAGGTTCTTCGCCTTCATACATGACTTTGTAGAGAGGCATATCGAGAGCACGCGCCCACTTTTCCAAAGTCTCGACGTTCGGTACGGTGTGGCCGTTTTCGACGCGAGAGACGTAGCAACGGAGAAGCCCGGTGGCTTTCTCGATGTCGCCCTGGCTGAAGTTCTTTTCTTCGCGAAGCGTTTTGAGTCTTTGCCCGATTTGCATAAGGACATATTACAACAGAGTTGTGGTTGGTGGCTCGTGCTTAATGGCTAGTCCCAAATGCCTAGCGAGCAAGAGCGAATAGGGAGCAGTGACTCGCGAGTAGAGGAAAGCGCAGATCAAAAAGCGGGGAGGGAACGTCGGCAGAAGAAGCGGAAAAAGCTGAGGGCGCAACATGCCGTTAAGCATGTTGCGCCCTCTAAATCGAGCCGTAAAGTTTCAGGCTTCCGAGTCAATCCGGCGACTCAACAGCCTTGCGGCTAATCGCGTCTTCCAAACTGATGCGTACCACCTACGAGCTATCGGACCCGGCTGAAGATTGCCTCGGCGGTTAAGCCGCTGCTATCCTTTTGCCAAACCGCAACGCCCACGAGCTTTTCGATTCGGTCTAACGTTGCAACTGCCGTGAAGCGATTGCAACCTCTAAACCGAACCGCCTAGCCTCTGAGTCTTCGGATTCTGCGAGACGCTGCAACTGCGGTTAAGCTGCTGCAAGCCTGCGCCGAACCCTTCTACCCCAGAACTCCCCCGTCCAACTTCGCGCCGCAATTGCCGTTAAGCTCTTGCTGCGCTTGCGCTGAACTGGGAAGCCTTTGAACTTCCCGGTTCCGATCAGAATCGCGACAACGGTTAAGATATCGCGAGGTCTGAACCGAACCGTAAAGTCTTTATGCTTCCGGTTCAATCTGGAACGCAAGATAAACTCGATCGATTTCGGCGTCAACGGAAATCGCGGAAAAAGTCTGTGCAAATTTGTGAATGATTGTGGAAAAAAAGAGTTGCTGGGTGACTCGCGAAAACGGCTCCAGGCCGGGCAATTCTGCTGCGCGGCGCCACCGCGAGGAAACAGGCGGGATTCAATCCACGGAATAATAGAGGAAATGGACGCCGACGCCGGACAGGCCATTATTGCCGAGCGGCTCAACATGGGTCACGCGCCCGACGAATTTGCATTCGATGGACGGCAAAGATTCGATTTCCTCGGGGATCTTCATGCGCAGCTCAAGTTTGACGCCTTCGTGGAGCTTGAGACTGGTCGCAAAATAGGTGCCTCTCTTCGAGATGTTCATGCTCTCGGCGGAATAAGATTCCGCCGAACTTTCCGTGGTAAGCGTGAATTGCATGGGAACACGTTTGATATAACGGGATGCTAATCGTCGTTCAAGGTTCATTCCAGATTTCCTTAGGGCTTGGGCACACGAAGATTTAGCCAATCGAACCTTACAAAGTTTACGGAAATTACGAAAGGCGTCAATCAGGTCTTTCATGGATGGCCGGGAACTCCACGGCCAAAAACTAGGGGAGCGCGGGCCGGCTTGGTGGAGCGCCCCGCAGTCATGCCGACTGCGCCGAAGCCGAGCGCGATCGGCCCCAGCACACTGGCGCCATACTTGAGTTCAGGAAATAAAATTAGAGCGGCTGGCGCGAGGAGCGGACGAAATCGCGAAGTACGGTCACGTTGGGACCGTAAGCTCCGATGCGGCCAGCGTCAACGGGAAGGCCAAGGCGCTCGGCGAGATCGAGATCGACGCCGGCATCATCAAGTTCGGAAAGACTAAAACCTTGCGCGGGCAGCACACGGTTCAATCCCGTCGGATACACGGGACGCGGCGGCCGGTGCCGCTGCCAAGGGCGGCGCGCCAACTCGTAGAATTGCTGCCAATCGCGTTTGTGCCACGTGGTCATCTTTGTCTTAGATACGTCCTCTGCATCCGTTTGGATGCACGCCGCGGTCAGAAGGTTCGTCTCGAATTTATCGCTCATCTCTCGACTCACCCGCGGCCCCTCGTAGCCATCCATCTCTCCCTTGGGAGGTGAGCCGCCAGGCGCTCAACATACTTCACATTCCGCGCCATGCGATATTTTCCTTGCCTATTGTTTCAAACACGTTACCGGGCGATTTGTTTCGCGTGTTCGACGCTTTTCTCCGAAAAAACTGCCGACTCCCAAAGGGAGTTGGGGACGTCCGTTATTCGCCGGGATACTATACGCAATGGCAAATCTTCGCCAGTGGGAACTCACTCTTTTCCGGCGGCATCCTCCCGCTCACGCCTAGCGCGGCGCGCCGGGAAAACTTTGTCGGTGCGAATAACGTCCTTGGACGGAACAGTGCTCTCCCATTCAATTAGACGGACTTCTTCGCCGAATGTTGCAGGTGATTCGACAAGTTCAGGTGATCCAAGAAGATCAGGTGGTCCAACAAGATGAGGATAGGCACAGAACTAGCTCAGGTAATATTTGAGGGAGGTTTCCTGCGGCGCCCCTGCTTAAGACGTCGCTTCTCAATCCGGTGTGCTAAGTCCGGGGGAACTCTTTACCAGCGGTTTCCGCGGTCTCCACGATCCCCGCCGCGACCGCCGCCGTGCCCACCCCGGCCCCCTCCGCCACCACCATGGCCGCCCCGTCCGCCGGCATAACCACCACCTCGCCCGGCGCCACCGCCGCCACGCTCAGCTTGCGGCCGAGCTTCGTTGACTACCAGGTTCCGGCCGCCGAAATTTTGCCCGTTCAAAGAGTTGATAGCACGGTCGGCATCCTCGTCGCCCTGCACCTCAACGAAAGCAAAACCGCGCGATTGTCCCGTGAAACGGTCACGAATGAGATTGACGCCCGAGGGAGTAACGCCTACTTGTGCGAACCATTCCTGAAGCTGTTCTTCCGTCGCGGAAAACGGAAGATTGCCGATGTAGAGCTTCTTCACCTGCCCACTCCTTCTGCCCGGAACCCAAGTGAGAGTCGCGGAGCGCGCTGAAGGACAGCTATCGTTCACGGGCAGTCGGGGAGGCCGAGCCACCGCGGGCGCGAGACCGGCACTTCAGCGGTCAGAGGCATCCTCTCGAAAATTAACCTCTTTTGCAATGGGAAAGAGTCTAGCGTCCCCGGGCGGCTCTCGGTGAATCTGTCATTCCCTTCGCGCCGCCCGGGTCACTTCCGGCGTTATACACGGAGGCTGAAGCCCTCTTGGTGGTCGAATGGTGATAGGATGCCGCCGGTTCGAATCCCAAAGGGACCTACCTATGCGCGGCACCATGATGGACTTTCCGTTGACGCTGCCCGTGATTCTCGAGCGCTCCGGGAAACTTTTCCACCGCGTCGAAATACTTTCCCGCAAACCCGACCGGTCCGTTGTTCGAACGACGTATGGGGACTTTTACCGTCGCGCGCGGCGACTGGCTGAGGCTATCACCAAGCTCGGATTACGGCCCGGCGATCGCGTGGCATCCATGATGTGGAATCACTCGGAGCATCTCGAGGCCTTCTTTGGGATTCCTTGCGCCGGCGGAATATTGCATACGCTGAACTTACGGCTGCATCCGCACGAACTCGCGGCCATCGTCAATCACGCTGACGATCGCTTCCTGCTCATCGACGATGTGCTTCTTCCTACCCTTGAAAAATTCCGCTCGAGCGTCTCGTTCGAACGAATTATTGTCGTCCCTTACTGCGGCGGCAGCAGCCTTCCCGAGGGCTTTTTGGACTACGAAGAACTGCTCTCGAGCGCCTCCGACGACTTCCGCTACCCCGCCATCGATGAAAATGATGGCGCCGCCATGTGTTTCACCTCTGGCACCACCGGCAACTCCAAAGGAGTCGTTTACTCTCACCGCGCCCTGGTCCTACATTCGTTTGCGGAGCTGGGCGTCGATTCCTTCGGCCTCGGTCATCACGACACTGTCCTGCCCGTGGCCCCGATGTTTCATGCCAACGCCTGGGGCTTGCCCTATTCCTGCACCATGGCGGGAGCCAGGCTAATCCTGCCAGGGCCCAATGTGGATCCGGAAAGCATCCTCGACCTAATCAGCCAGGAACATGTGACGATCGCATGCGGAGTCCCTACAGTCTGGCTCGGTGTGCTCGCGGCGCTGGAGAAAAATCCCGGCCGGTGGAAATTCTCCTGGCCAGTCCGCATCGTTTGCGGAGGGTCAGCGCCGCCGGAGAGGCTGATGCGCGCGCTCGACAAGCACAGCCTTCACATTCTGCACCTCTGGGGAATGACCGAAACCACGCCGCTTGCCACGGTGGGAAAGCTCAAACGCCACATGCGCGATTGGACGTCCGACGAACAATACGAAGTTCGGACAAAACAGGGCTGGCCGGCGCCTTTTGTCGAACTGCGTGTCATGCGCCCCGAAGGACTTGAGGGGAAGACCGTCGAAGCTCCGCGCGACGGAAATACGCCGGGTGAACTCGAAGTCCGGGGTCCGTGGGTGGCTGCGAGTTACTACAAATCGCCGGACCAGGCCCATCGATGGACCGAAGATGGCTGGTTCAAGACTGGCGATGTCGCCACGATGGATGAGGAAGGCTTCGTCAAGATTGTAGACCGCGCCAAAGATCTGGTGAAGTCTGGCGGGGAATGGATCAGTTCGGTGGATATTGAGAACACGCTGATGGGGCATCCGGCGGTGAAGGAAGCCGCCGTCGTCGGCGTTCCGCATCCCAAGTGGCAGGAGCGTCCCGTGGCCGCTGTGGTCCTCAAAGACGGAGCGCAAGCCACCGCCGAAGAGCTTCGCTCTTTTCTCGCTCAATCCTTCGCCAAATGGCAGTTGCCGGACGCGTTTGTTTTCCTCGATTCGCTGCCTCGAACCTCCGTCGGCAAATTCAAAAAGACTGCGTTGCGCGAGCAGTTTGCGGATTGGAAGTGGGAGTAAGGCAGAGGGTAGAAGTTGGCTGTTGGAAGTTAGAAGAAAGACGAGACGCGCACCCTTGAAAGCTAATGGGTCCCGCAACGCGGCCGTCGTGAGCGGGATTCTGTTTTTCGTTCGCGATATTACGGTGTATTATGGCGTATTATGAGCGAACTGAAAACGATCAGTTTCCGGATGCCGACAGAAAAAGTGGAAACGCTGGACGCGCTTGCCGAGACCATGGAGCGAGACCGGACGTATCTGTTGAACGAGGCGGTGGAACGATACCTGGAGCTGAACGAATATCACATCAAGCTGATCGAGAAGGGGCTGCGCGCAGCGGACGCCGGGGACTTCGTGCCGCCGGCAGAAATGAAACGGCTGATCGCTAAAATGCGGCGAGCGAAGTAGCCCATTACGATGCGCGTGCGCTGGACCACTCCCGCCAGGGAACACCTCGTCAGCTCTTATGACTACACTGCATCCGACAATCGCAGAGCAGCGGCTCGGACCGCCGACAGAATCTGGGAAAGCACAGAAATAATAGCAAAGCACCCGATGGCCGGCCGGGAAGGTCGTGTCGTGGGAACACGGGAGCTTGTCGTTCAAGGAACTCCCTTCCTTGTGGCGTACCGAGTCGGCGGAGCAGAGGTTGAGATTCTTGCCGTAATGCACGCGGCGCGAAAGTGGCCGGAGGAGTTTTAGGCGAACCGAGGCGGGGCCCACGCTTTGAAAACCGAAAGCGCAGGCCACCCAAGAGTAAAGGCGTGGCTACCCGCCTAACGCTTGTCAGGTTTGCCTATTTTTGTAGAAGTTCGCGCCAACGTGGAAATCATCATTCAGGAATGGATCGAAGCCGCCCAAAAACTCGGCCGCCCTATCCCCGCCCCGCGCGGCCGCCTGGCCTTCGCTTAAGAGTCAAAGACCGCACCCTTTGAAATAGCAAATGCCAAAGCGTGCGCCCCGCGCGGCGCTTCCTCCGCCTCGAAAAATTCCTAAAGGATTTCGCTCTCACCCCGCCAAAATGACTCTGTACAGGCCGCCATTAGGCTGCCCGCCGTCCAGACTTGCCGCGGCGGGGGAGACGCTTGCGTTTGTCGAGGCCGTTCCCCTTCGTGAAATGAAGCATGGCATGGCGCAGGAGCCAATTTGCTTTGGTCTGATAACCGCGGCCATCGGCTTTGAGCCAAGCGATGACGTCAGAGTCGAGACGCATGGTGACGGGCTTCTTCGCCGGCCGGTAAAACTTGCCGATTTCAGCGCCGCTCCAATCGAGAACGGGGGGAGCGTCAGAGAAATCAATGTCGCGGTCTCTTTTTGCGGCGATGGCGCGGATGTCGCGCTTCTGCTCCTTTGTGAGCTTCGTCATAGGCTCTCCTTTCGTGGGATTCGGCGGCGCGGGCCGAGATGATGCGGATGACCTCTTCATCGTGGTTTTCATAAAAAGTGTGGACGACCAGAAGGATCGATCCCAGTCCTATCGCGCCGACGGTTATCCAGCGTTCCTCATCGTCTGAATTGTCGTCTCGCCGCGTAATGGCATAGGGGTCATCGAAAACGAGAACGGCAGTCTCAAAGCGGACGTCATGTTTGCGAAGGTTCTGGCGGTTCTTGTTCTCATCCCATGTAAAGCGCATAGTGCGCGAGAGAGTACAGTATAATCATCAAGATCAGCGATGTCAATACAGTTGTACGTACGTCGAGCCCACCCACCCTCAAGAATCCGAGGGTGGGGCACCCGGCGCCCGGAGATTGAAAGTTAGAAGAACGTCAAAGCCCGCGCCCGGAAAACCGCAGAGATGCGGCACCCCGTCAAATCCTTGCGGAACTCGGCAAAATGATTCGGAAGCTTCCGGTCTTCCCCATTTTTATCGCGTAGACTTGGGCCTATGCTCCGTCAGATTGCGCCGGTATTTTTCACGCTCGACATGCCCGCTACGCTCGCCTATTACACCGGCAAGCTGGGCTTCGCATGTCTGGGCACGTGGCTGGATCCGCCGGTCTACGCCATCGTGGCGCGGGATAAGCAGGTGATTCATTTCCGCTGCGCCGCACCGCCCACCGCCAATCCGGACAAATACCACGACGAATTGCTCGACGCGTACCTGGTCATCGAAGATGCCGACGCACTTTACGCTGAGTACGCCGCGCGGGGCGTGGAATTCACGCGGGCACCAGACAACATGCCCTGGCACACGCGCGAGTTCGTGGTGAAGGATTGCGACGGCCGCCTGCTGGCCTTCGGCGCGAACTTGTCTTTGTAGCGGCGGGTCTTTAGACCCGTTCCTTGCCTTGGAAACCGGGGCAAACTAAATATTTTCCTAACGTCCGATGACCTGCGCTCGAACTAAGCCACAGTTTCAGGCAAAACGATTCGGAGATGTCCCGACCGTCTCCATGTTGTACCCACGAACATGGGACAAAGTCAAACCTGCCCAGATTCCCGTCAGGAATTTCGGTTGGGGTATAATCCGGGTTGGGGAGTAATCTCGATGCCGATAGACCTTTCCAAGTTGTTTGTGGTGGGCATCTCTTCAACGGCTCTCTTTGACCTGGAAGAAGAAAGCCGCATTTTCAGCAGCGGAGGGCTATCAGCGTTTAGTAAGTATCAACTCGATCATGAAGATGTGGTCCTCCGTCCTGGTTCGGCGTTTCTCCTCATGAAAGCCCTCCTGGATATAAATGGCCTTCTCAAGCGGCCGAGGGTCGAAGTCATCCTGCTTTCGAGAAACCATCCGGACGTAAGCTTGCGCGTGTTCCATTCAATTGACCACTACAAGTTGGAGATTACGCGCGCCGCGCTTACCGGCGGCGACTCTTTGGCGCCCTACCTAAGCGCGTTCAAAACGAAATTATTCCTTTCGCGGTCCGTGGAGGACGTACAATTAGCGGCGAACCAGGGTATTGCGGCTAGTCTGATTTACTCACCGCCGCCAGAGATCGAGAGTGCCCCGGCGCAGATACGAATCGCTTTTGACGGGGACCGCGTGCTGTTTTCTGACGAAGCACAGAAGGTGTATGAGGAAAGAGGCCTTGCAGCCTACCACGAATACGAGAGGATTAACGCGCGCAAGGCGCTACCGGCGGGCCCTTTTGCAGACCTTCTCAAGCTTCTGGCTGAGATCCAGGGTGACGACCCAAACAGGTCGCCGGTTCGCATCGCATTAGTTACAGACCGCAATGGGCCCGCGCACGAGCGCGCCATTCGAACCCTGCGCGACTGGGGCGTCCGTGTAGACGTGGGATTGTTTCTCGGAGGCGCTCCGAAAGCGGAATTCCTGAAGGCGTTCGGTGCTCACATCTTCTTTGATGACAAGCCAGAGTATTGCGAGTCTGCTGCAAAGCAGGTGCCCACGGGACAGGTTTTTCAACGCATCCCCGCCGACACAGAGGTGGGAGTCAGCCTAGACACGGTCGAGGACACTTCGAGCCGCGAGCAATTTTTGCTAGTTTGTCGGGGATACTTAAGAAAAGATTATCAACAGGCTGAAGGCGAGTTTGTGGAGTGGTATCAAGCCAACGTCGAGGGCTGGCCGTCGGAGCGCCAGTCCGCGTTTATGCAGGAGTTGAACACTAGCATAGAGAACACGCCAGCCGGCAAGGAGCGAGTTGCGGCAGGTAGCGAAAATTCAGATAAGGCGAAGCTACTGGACTTTCTGGAAAAACTCGTGTCTAAACATCGACCAAGGTGAGAATGGATGTTTGACGAAGCTTTCATAGCCGGCAAAGTAGAGGCGCTTCTAGTTCGAGCCAGATGTGGGGAACTGATACGCCCTCCCGTCGACCCGAGCGATATAGCGAGCCTGTGCTCGGTCCTAAGTGTCGAGGACCGACCGATGGTTCCAGAGGGCGTAATGAAGCCAGTTCGAGGAGGATTCCAGATATTCCTCCAAGACAATTTTCTGTCCGATCCCGGAGGCCGCCTTCGCAGGAGATTTACCCTTGCGCACGAACTGGTGCATACGTTCTTTTATTCGATCGAAGGCAATTCGCCGAAACTGATGAAGGGGGCACCGAGGGGTGCGAACCTCGAGCGCCTGTGTCACTTTGGTGCGAGCGAAATTCTCGTGCCCGCGGCTCTACTCAGAAGGCATCTTCAACTAAGCAAGGTGACTTCGGCGGAACAACTCCTCGGGCTGGCCGGAGTGTTCGACGTATCGCTCGAAGTCATAATTCGGCGGGTCCAGAAATTGGGCCTTGTGGCAGAAGAAGAGTTTGCGGCCGCGCTCGTGGACAGGACAAGAGACGGCGAGGTGATCCGGGCAGCTTGTTATGGGTCGCTGTTACTGTCCAACCTGCCACGGCCGACACGGGGCCTGCAATTTGACACTTGGGTTGGGCCGCTACGGGCGCTTGGCGCAGACCCTGGGCTGCCCGGGCCAATCCTCACCCGAACCGCAGAGATCCGCACCAGGAAAGTCCACCGATCGACAAGATCCTACATTTTTGAATTCAAGTTTGCCCCGCTAAGAAGTTAAGCCGGCTGCCCCAGGTAGCGCTTTTCTACCTGGGTGTCGGCCTTATGGCCGCGGAATTTCCAGTTGTTAGCAGATCGCCCGAACCGTCCCTTCTTTGATTTCGCGATAGCGCGGGACGCTGGCGATCTTGTGCAAGGTCGGGTTGAACCAAATGCTGTGGGCACCACCTTCGCGATACAAAACGCAGCCTTGGTGGCGCAGGTGGCGTTCCAATTCCGCGAGTTTCATACTTCTGCTATTTCGAAAACCTCGCGCACAGCGTGTGGGGAAAGGCCTTTTTCCGCAAGCTCGCGCTGGCATTGCAGCGCCAGTTTCAACGCGTCCGCAAGATTCGCCTTGGCCTCTTCGATGGTTTCACCTTGCGAAATCGCGGCGGGAAACTCTTCCACAAAACAAGTATAGCCGCCCTCCTTGGCGGGTTCAAAAACGGCTGTCAATTTCATGGCCGCAGATTATCACACCTGCGGTTGGCGCGCGGCGGACCCTGCGTACACGACAGCTAAGTGATTCTGTCTTCCGCTTCGGGCGGCGCGTTAGGGACCTGGCGGAGAAATTTGAGGAGGCGGTCGCCCTTGGCGCTGCCAGCGCGCTTCTTGAAGAAGGCGGCGGTTTCCACGACTCCCACCTTTTCGGCGACGGCTGCGGCGATCCATTGGTTCAAGGAGACGCCGTCTTCCTTGGCGAGGCGCTGAGCGGCCTTTTTCACGGAATGGGGAAGCTTCAAGGGGTAAGTAGCTCTGCTCATGATTTCACCTTCTTCAAAAGCTGCGCCGGCATCAGCACCGGAACACCGAAGCGTTCGGCGGCAACGGAAAAATCCGCCGTGTTGTATGTTACCAATGCGCTGGCATCTCCATTGATGGCTGTCTCCAAAACCATCTCATCGTTCGTGTCGTGAACCTGGGGCCGCCAGCGAAAATGCAGCTCAACCGGTTCGATCAGTGCCGCGAGCTCCTGGAGAAAACTATCCAGCTGCGGCGGCGAAAGCCCGTGCACAAGCCGATGTTCCGGGCGATTCAAAACGTCTTCGTATTCCAGAAAGAGCGGAGGAGTCGCCAGAAGAATCAAGCGTCTTTGGGCGACCAGCCGCAGAACGGCGTTTCCGGCACCGGAACGAGAGCGAAGCGCAGCGACTAGAACTGAGGTGTCGAGCACAATCCGCATCGTGAGCACCTATAGTATAGCACATCGCATAGGATGTCATGGTGTCTTTCCGCGATGACATCAAACGCAGCCCGAGGGCACGAGCACGCCAGGATCCTTCGCTACGCTTGATTTCATAACGACGTCGGCTCCTTGGGCCCGGGTAGACTTGGCGTGATGAGCGACCAAGGCTCGGGAGAAAGGAGCCGAATGATGAAGATTATAGGCTGTGATTTTCAT
>JBARJI010000080.1:0-43987 GCA_049800195.1 Candidatus Acidiferrum sp. | reverse complement strand
CGCCGAACGATTACGGCACGAACCTTGGTCGCGAGGAAGAAAAAGATTCTTATAAGTGAAGAGAAAACACTTCGCAGGAAGTGCCCGGAGAGGTTTGTCTTGACAGGACCGACGTCGTTATAGACGGAGTGACATGCATTGTGAGGTATCTCGCGGGCTTGGGATTGCGCGATTCCGCGAGTGTGGCGTTGCGCGATTCCGCTGGTGAGTGATTGCGGGGGCCTCGCAAGGGCTAAATGTTATGGGCGGCATTTCGCGAGCCAGTGTCTAATTTCCTTGAAAAGCTCTACGGGTTGTATTTGGCGAGCCAGGCGGCTAGTTCGTTGAAAACGTCGCGGCGTTGCTCGGCCAGGCGCGGGAAATGGGGGGAGCCGGGATACGTGACCATGCGGACGGTCTTGCCGCGTTCCTTGAGGAGGACAAAAAATTCGCGGCCTTGAAAGGTGGGGACGCGAACGTCCGATTCGCCATGGAGAATCAGAAGCGGAGTCGTGACCTGGTCGGCGAACATCACGGCGGAGAAGCGCAGCATGGGTTCGGGATCTTTTTCCTGGAGGCGGGCGTCGTAGTCAATTTGCCAAGTGTCGCTGGTGGGGACGAAGCTGAGCCAGTCCGTAATGCCCGCGCCCTCGATCGCGGCTTTGTAGCGATGCGTTTGCGTGACGGTCCAGGAGGTCATGAAGCCGCCGGCGCTCCAACCGAAAATGGCGAGGCGGTTGGGGTCGGCCCAGCCTTGTTCGATAGCGAAATCGGTGGCGCTGTCGACGTCATGGTAAGCGCGATCGCCAAAGTGCTGGTAAATGGCAGAGAGAAAATCGGCGCCGTAGCCGGTCGAACCGCGATACTCGGGCTGGAGAACCACGTAACCCTTGCCAGCAATGAAGCGCGTAAAAGAATCGAAGCTGAGGACGTCGTTGGCTTCCGGGCCTCCGTGCGGGAGTACGAGGAAGGGATATTTTTTGCCCGCGGTGAAACCGGGCGGAAACGTGGCGATGCCTTCGAGATGGATGCCCTCTTTCGAGGTCCAGTGAACCGCCTTTACTTCGCCGAGCGCGACGTTTTCGAGCGTGTCGTCTCCTTCGTGAGTGATTTTTCGAAGATCGCTTCCGGAGGCAACAGCGACGTTGTTGGAGTGTTCCGGATCGTCGACGGTGAAGGCCAGCACTTCGGGCGAATCGCTGAAAGGCGGGAAGACTGGGAGGCTCTCGATAATGCCGGCGGGCCAGCGATAGGCGGTTTCTAAGTTTCCGCCGCGGAAAGTGTCCGTCTCGGTGATCACGCCTTTGTGCATTTCCACCCAAACGGTTCCGTGGGGATCGGACTTCACGGTGGCAGCGGTTCCATCAAGCTGGGGCGTGTGATCCACAGCTGTACCGCCCGTGGCCGGCACGGTCCATACGTGTTCCGGGGTTATGGTTGGCGTATTCGTCGCCGCAAAAACAATTTCAGTTCCGTCCGCGGACCAGGCAATGCCGCTGGTGGCGTCGGGAATCTCGGCAAGATGGCGTGAGGCGTCCGCGGAGCATACGTTTATAAAGGAGTGGAGTTCGTGATGACCGAGCTTGGGAGTTTGCGTCATGACAGCGAGTTGCGAGGAATCCTTGGACCAGGCGATGTCAGTGACGAATTTCAGATCGGGACACCACCATGAGCCACCCGATCCGTCCGCACGGACGACATACAAGCTGGTTTCGTCGTTTTCGACGACCGTGTGTACGCCTTCGAGTGGATCTTTGGGGCGCGGATTCGCAAGCAAGGCAAAGCGCGTGCCATCCGGCGAAATTACGGCGGCCTGAATGCCGTTGGGCAGCGCGATGATCAACGTGGGCTTAGGCGCCTCGAGCGGCACGATACCGAGTTGAGGTAGTTTGCCCACCTCGTAACTACCGAAGAGTTTTCCGTCCTTGGTAAAACCCATGGGCGCAAAATCCTGCGGCAGATCCAGCTTGCGCGAATTCTCGCCGGTTGCGTCGATCAGACGCCATTCGTGTTTCGTGGGCCCTTTCGTACCGTCTGTTCTGACGTCGTAAAGGATGCGCTTGCCATCGGGCGAGACGGCGATTGCGTCGGCACCGTGCAGGGCGGAATAATCGTCAACGCCAAAGGGATGTTTTTCGGCCGCGCGAGTTTGCGCCGGGCCAAAGGCCAGAGCGGCAGCAAACGCAAGCGCCAGGACGAGACGAAACAATGCGAGAGTAGATTCGCTCGCTTTCAACGCGACTGAATTTCTCTCGTTTCGAAACGCTGCGCTCGAGGTCATTTGACGCCTCCCGTCAATCCGCTTAACGAAGGAAGAAATTATCACAGATGCGGCCACAATCGACGGGGTGAAGGCTACGACGTAGGCGGGTCCACGCTGGCGCGGCCTTTTGAAGGGCTGCGTGCTACAATCCCGTCGCGAATAACCCATGCCCGACACGGCATCCATCTCGATGGGCGGAGCAGTTCTTGAGGTCGTCTCTCCGGACGGCGCGCGCCGCTACGTGCGCGTGACGCAGACTCCTTTTCTGGTTGGCCGCGGGGCGGAAACGGGGAATCATCTGCAGCTTTCCGACCGGCGCATTTCGCGGAATTGCGCGGCTATCGTTTCCGAAGCGGGCCATTTGTATATCGAAGATCGCGGGCAGCGGCGCGGGCTTTTCGTCAACGGCGAAAAAGTGGAAAGCCGCGTGCTGAACGACGGCGACTCGATCACGTTTGGGCTGGAGGACTCGTACGAAATCGTTTTTCGTTCCGGGACTTCGAGCGGCGAAGAATCGCTTCCCAATCTGCTGACGCGTATCGAGCACATCACCAGCTCGGAACCGGTGGGCGGCGGCTTGCGGAAGCTGAACTTGCTTCTGGAAGCGACGACCCTTCTTCACTCGCAGCGGCCCCTCGATGAAGCGCTGGCCTTAATGCTGGATCATGCCGTTTCCGTGACGGACGCCGACCGAGGGATGCTTCTCGAAGCGGACGCGAGCGGCGTGCTGAAAGTGCGACTGGCCCGGCGAACGGGCGGCCTGCGGCTTCCGCCTGAAACGCTGGCGCCGAGCCAAACGGCCATTCAACTTGCACTACGCCAAAATTCTCCCGTGGTAACCGAAGACATCGAGCGCGCCGACATGGACTTGCAATCCGCGCAGAGCATCATCGCGCAGCGGCTGCGGGCGGTTGTGGTGATTCCGCTGTATGCCGTTCACAGGCACAGTTCACCCGATTCCGGGATCATCCCCGCTTTCGGCCATTCTCTCGGCGTGCTCTATCTGGATTCGCGGCGGCCGGCGGCTTTCTCGAAGCTCGACCGCCAGATTCTCGATGCTCTCGCGGCCGACGCCGCCAGCACGCTCGACAATGCCCGCCTGGTGGTTCGCGAACGCGAGCGGCAGCGCATGGAAGAGCAGATCAACATCGCGCGAGACATCCAGCAAGCGCTCTTGCCGCGCAATTTTCCAAATCACCCGCACTTCGCCGTGGCGGGCTGCAACTATCCGTGCTTGTCTGTCGGAGGCGATTACTTCGATGTATTTCCGCTGAGCAATAACCGCACCGCCTTTCTCATTGCGGACGTTTCGGGCAAAGGTCTCGGCGCGGCTCTTCTTACGACCATGCTCCAAGGGGCGCTTTCAGCGATGACGTTGGGCACCGATCCCGCGCGGGTGTTCAATCACGTGAATCGTTTTCTCTGCGATCACGCGGAAGTCGGACGGTACGCGACGATGTTCTTTGGAATCCTGGACAACGACGGGCACCTGGAATTCATCAATGCCGGGCACCCATCTCCTTTCCTGCTTCGGCATGGCAAGGCGGACGACCCCTTCAGCGAGGGCTCTTATCCCGTGGGACTTGTGCCCGAAGCGGAATACGCGGTGGCGCGGCTGAAGCTGGAGCCGGGAGACACGATCGTGTTGTTCAGCGACGGCGTAACCGAAGCGATGGATCCAGACGAGCAGCTTTTCGGCGTTCCGCGGCTGCGCGAAGTGCTAACGGGCCAAACCGAGTGTCCGCTAGATCAGCTGCAAAAATCCATTCTAGAAGCCGTCGAGAATTTCGCGCGCGGAGCGAGCCAGGCGGACGACCTAACTTTGCTTATCGTGCGGTACCGGGCGACGGGAGCCCAAGCGGGAACGGACACCGACGCGGCACCTGCAGGCCATTCCGTGACGGCCTAACAAGGGTTGGCTAGGATGCGCCTGCCGAGGACGGCTTCGTTTTTCAAGCAATTCGTTGAATCGTTGTGCCCCTCGTTCTGCTTCGCCTCCTCATTCCTGCGCCCTGCTTAATAAGGGGAGCGTTCGCAAATCCTTCCAATTCAATCTGTTAGGTATTGGCGCGAGAAAAATTGCGGGTGACTCCTGCTGATATTCCGTCTCTTGGCGGATGAACTGGGCGGCTGTACGGTAATCGACAAAAAACTGTATCCCAGATTGTTAATTTTTTCATCAAACTCTTGACTTCGCGCGGAATCAGCATTATCAAAGACGTGCTTGCGAAGTGCGCTCGTGTCTATCCTCAGGGGGTATCATGCAGGCTACCCGAAGAGACTTCCTAAAGTTCACCACGATTGGCGGGGCTGCCGCCGTTTTTGGCTTCGATCTCCAACCAGCCTACGCACAGCTTGCCATGCTCAAGATCGCACGGGCCAGCGAGACGCGCTCGCTTTGCCCGTACTGCGCGGTGGGCTGCGGTACGATCATCTACACGATTGGGGATAAGGCGAAGAACGTTACGCCACAGGTGATACACGTCGAGGGCGACCCCGATCATCCGACGAATCGCGGAACGTTGTGCCCGAAAGGTTCCTCGCTCGCACAAGATATTCTGAATGACCGAAGGCTGTTGAAGCCGCAAGTGCGCCGGCCGGGCGGGACTTCTTGGGAGGATATTTCGTGGGACGATGCGCTGAACGAAATCGCGCAGAGGGTGAAGAAAACGCGCGACGAAACGTTCGTCGAGAAAGATGCCAAGGGAATCAGCGTGAACCGGCTGGAATCGATTGCGTTTACCGGAGGGTGCACGGACACGAATGAGTTTAATTTTCTGGTTGTGAAAGCGATGCGCGCCCTGGGGGTCGTGCATTTAGAAAACCAGGCCAGGGTTTGACACGGCCCCACGGTCTCAAGTTTGGGACCAACGTTTGGCCGGGGCGCAATGACGAACGGCTGGATCGATATCAAGAACACCGACATGATGCTGGTCATGGGCGGGAATCCAGCGGAGAACCATCCATGCGGCTTCAAATGGGCGATGGAAGCGAAGCGCAATCGGAACGCGAAGCTGATTTCGGTTGACCCGCGGTTCACTCGTACATCTTCTGTTGCTGATCTTTTCTGCCAGATTCGCGCGGGATCGGATATCGCGTTTCTGGGCGGCGTGATTAACTACGCGATCGAAAACAACCGGTTCGCAAAAGAATATGTAGTCAATTACACGAATGGCGCGTTCGTAGTCGACAGCAATTTCAAGCTGCCGACGGAAACGGATGGCGTTTTTTCGGGGTTTGATGCAGAGAAACACAGCTACGACAGGTCGAGCTGGAATTATGCGGGCGGAAAGCCGGCGGCGAGCGCGAATGGAAACGGGCCGGCACCATTGCCGCCACTGCCGGAAAAAGTCGAGTACGACCCGACACTGCAAAACCCGAATTGCGTGTTTCAACTGTTGAAGAAACATTATTCGCGATATACGCCGGAGATAGTCGAGCGCATCACCGGCATTCCCAAGGAGCAATTCCTCAAGGCCGCGGATCTTTACACATCCATTCGCAAAGACGGCGACATGAAGAAAGTCGGGACCGTGATTTACGCGGTGGGATGGACGCAGCACAGCTTCGGCACGCAAATCATTCGAACGGCAGCGATGCTGCAACTTCTGCTGGGCAATGTCGGCAGGGCGGGCGGCGGCGTGAACGCGCTGCGCGGACATTCGAACATTCAAGGGGCCACGGACATGGCCGGGCTCTACGACAGCCTGCCAGGATACTTGAAAGTGCCTACGCCCGCCGATGGCTCCTTCGAGGCTTGGATGAAGCGCATTACGCCGACGCCCTCGAAACCTGCCGAATGGGAATCCTTTAACTATTGGGGCAACACGCCGAAATTCGTGGTGAGCTTGCTGAAGATGATGTACGGCGACGCGGCCAATAAGCAGAACCAATGGGCGTACGACTATCTGCCGAAGGTAGACCGCGATTATTCGTGGGTCCATTTGTGGGACAACATGTACAACGGCATCGTCAAAGGATTTTTTGCCTTTGGGATGAACGGCGTGGCCATTGGGCCAGACTCGAATAAGAACATCGATGCCTTGAAGAAGGCGGATTTCGTGGTGGTAGGAGAGATTTACCCGGACGAGACCAGCGAGTTCTGGAAGTCGCCGCGCGTCATCGAACAAGGAGACATGAAGGAAATTCAGACCACGGTGTACCGCTTGCCGTGCGCGGGGTTCGCGGAGAAGGATGGCTCATTCACGAATTCGGCGCGGTGGCTAGTGTGGAAGAACGCGGCCGTTCCGACGCCGGGAGAAGCGCGGCTGGATCAGGCCATCATCGCAGAGATTTTCCTGAGGGTTCGGAACCTATACAAGAAAGATGGCGGAAAGTTTCCCGATCCGATCCTCAAACTATCGTGGAATTACACGGAGCCGTTGAATCCATCCTTGAGCGAAGTATTGAAGGAACTGAACGGCAAGGCCTTAGCTGATTTGGAAGACCCGGCGACTAAGTTGCAGATCAAAAAGGGGCAGCAGGTTCCGGGATTTGCATGGCTGAAGGATGACGGCACGACGGCGTGCGGTAACTGGATTTATTCGGGGGCGTACACCGAAGCCGGGAACCAGACGGCGCGGCGCGATCCTTCCGATCCGTCGGACATGGGAGTACATCCGGGCTGGGCATGGTCGTGGCCGGCAAACCGGCGGGTGCTTTATAACCGTGCGTCGTGCGATGTGGATGGCAAACCGTGGGATGTGACGCGGCGCCAGGTTTGGTGGAACGAGGACTTGCAAAAATGGGTGGGGAATGACGTGCCGGATTTCAAGCCCGACTCGAAGCCCAAGGATCGCATGGGGCCGTTCATCATGAACCCAGAAGGCGTCGGAAGAATTTTTGGACCACTGGCGTCCTTTGCCGACGGTCCTTTCCCGGAATACTATGAGCCCTTCGAAAGCCCAACTGGGAACCCACTGCATCCGCAACAGCCGCGCAATCCGGTGGTGACTGAGTTCAAGACCGCAGACGACAAATACGGCACGGCGAAGGACTTCCCAGTGATATGCACGACGTTCCGATTGACCGAGCACTATCACTACTGGACGAAAAATAATCCGATGAACGTGCAGCTCGTGCCGGAACCTTTTATCGAGATGGCAGCGGAGATGGCGGACGAGATGGGAATTCGCGGCGGAGAAAAGGTGAAGGTTTCGAGCGCGCGCGGCGAGTATATCGCCAAGGCCATGGTCACCAAGCGAATCAAATCGATGATGATCGACGGAAAGAAAACCTATCAGATCGGAATCCCCTTTCACTGGGGTTATCGAGGCATATCTGAAGATGAAGGCAGGACTTCCAAGATGCTGGTGAACGGGCTGACACCAACGATCATCGATCCGAATGCACATACTCCGGAATTCAAGGGCTTTCTCGTGAAAGTCGAGAAGGTTTAGGAGACGCGTATGAGCCAAGCCACATTACGCGTTCAAAAGGTGTCTGGGCACGCGGGCAGCGTTCCCGGCGAAGACGCACAGCGCGAATACGCCGTCTGCAAACTGATCGACACAACGACGTGCATCGGCTGCAAGGCATGCGAAGTAGCCTGCATGGAATGGAACGATTTGCCGTTCGGTGAGACCTCCTTCGACAACACATACCAAACGATGCCGGAGACGCGGTGGAATTACTGGAACCTCATTCTCTTCAACGAGCATGAAAAGGAAGACGGCTCGCTGATGTGGCTGATGCGCAAGAACCAGTGCATGCACTGCGCGGAGCCAGGATGCCTGGCGGCTTGTCCCGCTGACGGCGCCATCATCCAGTACGCCAATGGAATTGTGGATTTTCAGCAGGCCAACTGCATTGGGTGCGGATACTGCATTACGGGATGCCCATTCGATATTCCGAAGATGAACCCGAAGACGAATCGCGTCTTCAAATGCACGCTGTGCTCGGACCGGGTGAGCGAGGGGCTGGAGCCGGCTTGCATCAAGTCTTGCCCGACGGGCTGCCTGCACTTTGGCAGCAAGGAAGACATGCTCCACTTGGCGAATGTGCGCGCGACGCAACTTCGCGAGCATTACGATTTCCCACAGGCAGGCGTCTATGATCCGGCGGGCGTCGGGGGCACAGGAGTAGTTTATGTGCTGCATGACGCGAGCAAACCGGAGCTCTACGGCGGATTGCCGGCCGATCCGCGTATTCCGTGGTCCGTGAAGCTCTGGAAGGGACCGCTGAAGTGGCTGGGAAACGTCGCGATGGTCGGCGGGCTGATCGGGCTTTTCGTACACTACCTGCGATTTGGTCCGAAAGAGCGCGACGATGAAGTGGAGACTCCGCACGCGGGAGAAAAACCGTGAGCAGCCCCGGACAAATTCTCTCTTCTGGCCGAATCCTGCGCTACCCGTTTCACGAACGGCTAACGCATTGGTGCGCGGCTTTCTCTTATATTTATTTGCTGTTGACGGGACTGGCGTTTTGGTCGCCGCGGTGTTTTTGGATCGCGATCGGACTCGGGGGCGGGCAGGTTTCCCGCATGCTGCATCCTTGGGCGGGCCTTGTTTTCGTCGGGGCCGTGACTTTTATGTACGGTTATTGGTCGAAGCAGATGCACGCGACAAAGGCCGACAAGGAGTGGTGGGATTCTATTGGACACTACATCCGGAATGAAGACGCTGAGATGCCGCCCGCGGGACGCTACAACGCCGGGCAGAAATTGCTGTTTTGGGGATTCGTGACTTGCGCGCTGCTGCTATTGCTCAGCGGGCTGGTACTCTGGTTCACGGAATCTATTCCATGGAACTTGAGGTTCCTTCGGTACACGGCGGTGCTGGTGCACGCGTCTGCAGGACTGCTGACCATCGGGCTTTTCCTGATTCACATTTACATGAGCGTCTTCGCGGAACGCGGCGCGTTTGGATCCGTGATTCGCGGAGATGTTTCCCTTGCCTTCGCAAAGCGCTACCATCCTGGATGGTATGAAGAGATTACCGGGCAGCCGGCCTCGCCGAAAAAATGACGTTTCAACAAGCCGTGGGCAGCGAGTACGACGCGAGGATTAAGCGGGCCGAGAAACTTATCGCGGACAAATCTTCGGCAAGCGAACTGCTCTATTTCTACCGGCGCATCGCCAATTTTCAAAAGGATCTTCTCTCCCAAATTGTGAAGGCCAGCTCGCGTCAGGCGGAGATGCAGCGATTTGGCTCCGTGCGGGGTGGGCTGGACCTCACGTTGTTGCTCCCACATTTCCGGACATTCTTGGCTGTCGTTGAACAGAACGCTCCAAACGCGCTGGCGGCGGCGGCGCGCGAACTTGCGGGGGCGCCCAGCGATTTCTGGGTTGGGTTGCTGACGGAATATTGGAAAAGCGGAGGACTTTCCGGCCAGCAAAGCGGAGCATTCGAGCAGTTTTTCTCGCGCGCGTTTCTGCAGCCCTATGCGGCCTACGTCGCGGCGCGGATGGCGGCGCCGCCAGTGCTCGTGACGCTACGCGCGTGCCCGTTGTGCGGCGGACAGCCGTTGCTTGGCGTGCTGAGACTGGAAGGCGACGGGGGAAAACGGTTCCTGGTGTGCGCTTTCTGCGGGTATGAGTGGGGATTCCGGCGCATCCTGTGTCCAGGGTGCGGCGAGGAAGATGAGAAAAGGCTTCCGGTTTACGTTGCGGAACAGTTTCCGCACATTCGCGTCGAGACATGCGACACTTGCAAGATTTTTGTTCGAACGATCGACCTAACCAAGGATGGACATGCCGTGCCGATGGTTGACGATCTCGCGGCGATTCCACTGACGCTCTGGGCGCACGAGCACGGATTTAGCAGAATACAGCCGAATCTGCTCGGCACTTAGGCGCGAGCTTCCATGTCGGGGGAACGCGAAGGAAGAGTGACTGGTGACTCGTAACTCATGGCTGGTCGCTGGTGCAAGAACTTCACCTACGGCAATAAACGTTTAGCCATTCCCGCCTTCGACCTGGACACCTTTCCAGAACGCGATCCTTCCTTTGATTTCCGCGGCGGCGGGTTTGGGCTCGGGATAATACCAAGCGGCGTTTTCATTTTTTAGGCCATCCACTTCCACGTGAAAATAGTGAGCTGTGCCTTTCCACGGGCAAGTCGAGGTGTGCGCGCTCGATTTCAGAAAACCCTTTGTGACCGCGTCAGCCGGAAAGTATTGGTTCCCCTCGACGACCACGGTGTCGTTGCTTTCCGCGATGACTTTGCCACCCCAGACGGCTTTTGCCATATTGCTTGACCCTCCTGCTCGATAGCGGCTCTGACGGACGATGGGAACTAACTGCTGCCCTTTTTGATGCGAGAAATATGAAAACGGTTTAAACAAAAGGCGCGTGGCGGGGAGAATCTCAGAAGATGGTGGAGCAACTGCCCGGACCGGTGCGAATTCGCGGAGGGCGCGTTGGACAGGAAGCTTCTGCTAGAATCGCCTAGCAGATTGGAGGATGGCGATGGCCGAACAGAGCTTTCAAAATCATGCAAAATGGATGCCCCTGTTTCATTTTTTTGTGGCGCCGATCTTGCTCATCTATTTGGGGTTTTCCATTTACTGGTGCGTGAAGTCGGGATTCACATTCAATAGCATCCTATCCGTGCTGGCAGCGGCGGCGGTTTTCCTTGGATTTGGGGCGGCGCGCATGATGGCGCTGCGTGTGCAGGATCGCCTGATTCGGCTCGAAGAGCGGCTGCGTTTCGAACGCGTGCTTCCCGCCGACCTGCGGCCGCGCATCGGCGAATTCACAATCGACCAACTCGTCGCGTTGCGGTTCGCGAGCGACGCAGAGGTGCCGGAGCTTGCGCGCAAAGTGTTGGACGAAAAGCTGAACGACCGTAAGGCCATCAAAAAGATGATCAAAACGTGGAGGCCGGATTTCGCGCGGGCGTGATTGAAGATTCCGCTAAATACTGCGAATGACGCCGCCTTCGGCGCGGACCGTTGCGCCGTTGATGGCGACGGACTGAGCGCTGGCGACGAAGGCGACGACGGTCGCGATTTCTTCCGGCGTTTCAAAGCGTTTCAGGAGCGAGCTGGGGCGGGCGGACTTGAAAAATTCATTTTCGATTTCAGCTGTCGAGACGCCGCGCTGCTTGGCCATGCTCTCAAGAAAACCAGCGACGCCTTCGGAAGCCGTCGGACCGGGGAGGACGGAATTCACAGTGACGCCACTGCCGGCAACGGATTCGGCGAGGCCGCGAGCGACGGCGACTTGAGCCGTCTTGGTCATGCCATAGTGAATCATCTCGGCGGGAATTTGGAAGGCCGACTCGCTTGAGATGAAAATGATGCGGCCCCAATTATTCTTGAGCATGCCGGGTAGGTAGTGGCGGGACAGGCGCACGCCGCTGAGCAGATTGACCTCGAAGAAGCGCAGCCAGTCCGCGTCGGGAATTTCGGCGAAGAGTTTGACCTCGAAGATACCCAGATTGTTGATCAGAATATCCGCTTGCGGCACTTGCTTGACGAAGGCTTGAACGCCGCTGACCGTTCCCAGGTCGGCGGCAACACCTTGCAAGTGCGCGCCGTTGTGAAGCTTACGAATTTTTTCGAGGGCGGCATTCACGCGCGCTTCCGTGCGGCCGTTTACGACGACGCTCGCTCCTTCTTCGGCCAGCGCGGAGGCGATGGCGAATCCGATGCCCGCAGTCGAACCGGAGACGACAGCTTTCTTGCCCTTTAGACCAAGGTTCATGAAATGATTCTCCCCGCTCGCAACTTCGTACGTTTCATCGTGCGTTTCTTCGCGCGTGTCATCCAGCCGCCGCGGCTGCGGCAGCGCCTTCAATCTCCGTGATTTCTTCGGGGGATAGTTTCAATTCGCCGGCACGCATCACGCCTTCAGCCTGCTTGGCGTTTCTCGCACCGACAATCGCTCCCGTGACGGCGGGGTTGCTGAGCACCCACGCAATGGCAACTTCACCGGGGTTGCGGCCATGGCGCGCACCGACTTTGCGCAGGCGATCGACAAGCTCGATATTTTTCGAAAGGCGCGGCTCGCGAAATTCGGGACTCTTGCTGCGGAAATCGTCGGGCGGGAGAGCGGCGGCCCGTTCGCGCGTCATCGCTCCGGTCAGTAGTCCCGAAGCCATGGGCGCGTAGGCGATCACGCCAATTCCCTGCTCCTTACAATAAGGCAGGATTTCTTTCTCGACCGCCCGACGAATCAGGGAATACGGCGGCTGCAAGGATGTGACTGTTGCTAACTTCTCCGCGCGCTTAATTTGCGAAACGTTGAAATTCGAGATACCGATCCAACGGACTTTCCCTTCTTTTTGTAGAGCAGCCATGGTATGCCAAGCCTCTTCGAGTCCGGAGCCATTGTCGGTGGGTGGCCAGTGCATTTGATAGAGGTCGATTACTTCGATTTGCAAGCGGCGCAGGCTTTCTTCGCATTCGCCGCGAATCGATGCGGCGGTGTGGTTCTGTGAGACGTGGCCTTTCTCGTCCCAGCGAAGAACACACTTTGTAAAAACATAGGGACGCGGCCCGCGCCAGCCCCTCAAAGCTTGCGCGACAACTTCTTCCGAATGTCCAATGCCGTAGACGGCGGCCGTGTCGATCCAATTCACGCCGAGTTTGAGCGCGCGGTGAATGGCGGTGATAGAATCCGCATCTTCCTGGTGTCCCCAGGCAAAATCCCAGCCGCTTCCCCCGATAGCCCAGGCGCCGAATCCCACCGGCGTAATCAGCAAATCGGAATTTCCCAGCTTGTGCGTTTCCATGTCTGCTCTCCTCGTTTGTGAATGGAGCGCCGCCTTACTTGTTTCTCTTTCGAAATCGATTCTACATTTCATGTGATGAAAATCAGAAGCGATTGGTTAGGAAAAAGTTTGGAGGCGAAGAAGGCGTGAGAATGGAAGAGCTAGTTTGCGGTGAAAGCGGCGTCCAGTGAGATCGTTGTGCCGTCGGGATTTGTGATGATGACGCGCTGCCCGCCTGTGGCCAGCGCTGGCGTCACGACAGTAAGCGTGTTCACGTCAACGAAGGTGGCTGTGGCGGCTTTCCCGCCGACGGTGACGGTGGCGCCGCTTTGAAACCCGCTGCCGCGGATGCTGATCTGCGTTCCGCCGGCCGCAGGGCCATTTGCGGGAGTCAAGGTTCCGATTCCCAGAGGGACGCTAGCCAGCGTGACGATGGTAATCCCCGCATTCTGAGCAGTGCCGTCGGTAGAAGTGACGGCGAACAAGCGCTGGCCATTTTCATCGATAGCAAGAAAGCTTCCGTGCAAGCCGTCGACGTCTGTCATGATTTGCTGGGGCAGCAAAATGCGCATACGGAGAGCGCCGGAGTTCGCGTCGATAATGTCCACCCCGCCCTTCACGCCGGCGTTTCCGGCGGGGCCGGTAAGAAACGGCTGGTAAACGAGAGCGCCGCTGGGATGGAGCGTGACGCCGGGAACTTGGACACGACCGGGGATTTGCGCGAGCTCCGGATTTGTCGGAACTGCGCCAAGCGAAAGATCTGCGCCGCGAATTTCCGTCGTGCCATTGGCCTGGAGAGCGAACCTGGTTCCGTCTGGGGCAGTACCCATATCCGTGGCCGCGTCATTCGCAGTGAAAGTCGAAAATTGATCTGGAGATGCAGCATTCCAAAGAGCAAGCGGGCCGCCTGGCGCCGTGGCATAGGCAACAAACACCTGATCGCCAATGTCATCGGACTCCACGAGAGGCGCGCCGGTGATGCTGGTGACTTCCGCCTGTGTGGCCGGTTCAATCGTAGGCGGACTGGCGGTCAAACTGAGCTGCCCCAGGCAGGAAGGGCAAGAGCCTGCGGAGCCGGATTCCGCGCTCAAGCCGACAAAAACAGTTTGCGCGCTTGTGGCCGCGACGCGCGCCGGGCCCGAACTCGAATACCCAGGAACACCGCCGACCGCAACGGTTGTACCTATGCCTGTGTCGGGATCGAGGAGATAAATATTCTGCGCGCCGAAATCCGCGGCAACGAGCTGCGTGCTGTCCGGGGTCAGCGCGAGGCCGCGAAGCTCCGAAGTGGGAGGGGGTCCGCCGGGCGGCTCGATGGCCGCACCTTGAAAAACGCCCGCAGAGAGATCGAAAACGTCGAGGTGATCGATATCGCTGAGATAAAGCCATTGGCGGGACTGATCGTATAAGACAAATTTATCGTAAGCGGGCTTGGCATAGAACGTTTCGCTCTGCAAATACTGAAAAGCTTTCGAGGCGGTGATCGATCCGGCCGGCGAGGTAATGACAATATCCGCGTTGCCGGCGGTTCCAGCCGGAGTTTGCAGGGTAATGCATTCGAGGGAGAAAGGATACGTTGCATCCAGCCCCAGAGACGGCGCGATGGTTGTCACGTTCTGCGTCTGCTCCACGGTGGCGCTTGTGCCGCCAATGGTGACGGTGACTTTTGTGGGATCGCTGCCGAATCCGTAGCCATAAATTTGAACGGTATCGCCGCCCGCGGGCGTGCCCGCATTGGGCAAGACTTGCAGGAATTGCGGACCATAGCTGAACGCTTCGGGAGCGAGCGCGAGCCAGCCGCTGGGAAAATAGGCGGTGACATTGATGGGGCCGGTTGCGGCGTCAGGCGGCGAAGTGGCGCTAATCTGCGTACTGCTCGACGCGCTGGCATTCGTGGCCGGCTGGGTGCCGAATACAACCTGCGCCGTGCCCGCAAAATTTTGCCCGGAGAAAACGGTTGCAGTTCCGCCAGCGTTCGGCCCTTCCGAGGGCTGCGCGGCCGGCGGCGCGGCGAAACTTGGCACGGCCGCCGACAGTGCGGCGGGAGTTGCGGCATCGACAAAACCAACCCCGCGGTTTGCGATGCCGAAAAGCAGGTGGGTGGTGTCCACCTCCTCGATTTCCGTGCGCCTTCCACCGATCCACAAGTCGGGCACTTGCCCGACCACAGCAAGAGTGCTTGCATTCAGCGCCGTAATGACTGGAGGCGAAGCAGCGTATTCGCTAAGGTACAAAAATTGGCCGTCACGGGAAAAAACCATGCCGTTTACGGCGGTGGTTAGATAGGCGCCTATTTGATTCAAAGAACTGTCGAGCAGCAAAACCTGCGTGCTCCCGTTCGAAATGAAGACAACGGCAAAGTTTGAGCCACTAGGGTTTGCGGCGACGAGCGGGATTGTGCCGCTGCCCAGTCCCTGCGGCCCGGCAATTACATTGCCGCTGGCGTTAAAAATCGCGATTTCCCCGCTTGCATCGTTCGCCGCGACGATAACTTTTGTTTGATCGTCCGTCCGCGCCATCGCGCCGAGGCCGCTCTGAAAAAGCTGCGGAGCGGCAGACGTGAGGTCTGTAAGCGTGTTCGACGACGGAGTCCACAGGGCAAGCAAAGCTTCGCCAGTTTGAGATTGACGCAGCCGCATCATCAGATTCCCGCCAGAGAGCGCGAGCAATTCTTCGGGGCGATCGAACAGCGTATTGGGAAGCGGTTGCAGGCCCGTTATTTCGTAGCGTGCTTTGACTTGCAGCGAGGTGGTGTCGATCGCGGCGACTTGCTCCGTAACGGTTCCCGCCCAAACGGTCGTGCCGTCCGCGGACAGATCGGCGCTGCTCGCTCCGGGAACACAGACTTGTCCCGCGCGCGCCCCGGTGGTAGAGGAGAAAATATCAACGCGGTTCATCGCGCGGTTGGCGACAAAAACCAGCTGGTGTGCGGGATCGTAAGCGATATGCCGGTGGTGCGGCTCGCCAGAAGGATCATCCATGGCAGGGATGGAATCTGTACTCGCATAGGATGTCCGAGGCAAATTGGCAGCCATTCCCGTTTGAATCGTGAGAGCGAGATTTGCTGGGTGAGAGAGAGAGCCACTCGTCCCCGTGGCCATGATCGTGGAGTTCCCCGTTGAAGTGTTGGCCGCAGCGGAAAAAAGTACGGGTGCGCTCGAGCCGGCAGTGACCGCGAAAGGGCTCGCGGGGTTCGAGATGACGCCAGTGGGTAAACCAGAGAGAGTGACCTGAACCGCGCCGGTGAAACCATTGAGCGCGTTAATGGAAAGAGTTACAGCGGAGCTCGTAGCGCCTTGCTGGAGGTTAATGGAATTTTGGGAAAAACCGATGGAGAAATCAGGTTGCGGAGGCGGAGTCTGAATGCTGGACGAACCTCCGCCACAGCCGAATAATGCCAGCAGAAGAAAAGCCAGCATCGAGCACGGGGCGCCATTTCTGAGCCGTCCCATCGAACAACCCCACGTTCCTTGCGCGCGTCAGGCGGAAGCCGCAGTGCCGGTAGAAAGATCGGCAGAAGCCTGGAAGCGCAGACTTGAGCGGGTTACACCGGCAAACTATAAAGCAGTTCTGTTAATTATCAAGTTAAGAAATATTGGGCGCAGGGAGGAAGGCGAAACGAAAAAATCGAAAGGCGGCGAGGACCGAAAGTCCGCGCCGCCCTTGAAGAAAATTAGAGCAGATGGAAATAAATTAAATGGTCTTCGCCGCGGGCGCGGGAACGCCCGAGCTCTTGGCGAAAGCGTTGTGGCCGGATTCCTTCTCCGAGGTCTTATCGATCTCGATGGAGCCTTTGAAGTAGGCGCCGTCTTCAATCATGATGCGGGCGGTCGTGAGATCACCGTTCACGGAGCCGTCTTTCTTAATTTCGATGCGGTCTTTCGCGCGAAGATTTCCCTTCACGGTGCCGTAGACCACCACCTCGCGGGCGATGATATCGGCGGTGACTTTAGCGGTAGTGCCGACCGTCAGCTTCCGCTCATCGAGTTGGATCAGTCCTTCGACCGAGCCATCGATCAGCAGATCTTCGTTGCCGGAAATCTCGCCTTTCACGTGCAGGCTGGCCCCGAGCCGCGCGGTAGCGCGGTCCGCGGTTGCACCCAATGGACGCATGGCATCTGTACTCATTGCGGTAGTTCCCTCCCAAGTCGCCGGAGCGGGCTTCGGCGGCTGATTCGTTGGAAAATTTTTCGGCTCCGGAGGCGCGGATTGCGGCGTATCCGGTTTCTTATTGCCCCACATCGGTCCTCCCAAAGGGATAGCACCACCCCTGGCGGATTTTTGCTCGGGGTATTGCAAACTTTATTCCTCAGTATGGCGCACGGCAAATGCAGTCTTGCGTGGCCGTTCCTGAGAGTTACTAGACCTTTGGACAGTGGCCGTCGTCGCTCACAGTTCAATTTTCAATGAATCTCTGATGACGCTGTAGGGGGGCGAGGAAAGTGTAGCGCATGCAATTGTCAGTTACTAGGCTTTTCGGGGACAGGCTGCATGGCCAGAAAGTCGGCTTGAAATCTTTTTGCATAGGAGTCCAAAAGCTGCTCGATGCGCTGGGGGGTTGTGGATTTCACGACGAAGCCTGCGTGGTGATATTTCTTGATGCGATAAACAATCTCAGGGTCGTTATATGCCGACGTATCGGGGCGCTCTTGCCGAGCTAGGGAGACAATCACTCCGGCAGAGTCCTGGCGGGCTTGCGGCAAATGATAAGGCTGCTTCCCCGCCCCTACCTCGAGACGCGCCCACTCTCGCCATAAATTGATGCCGGTGGCGGCTTCGATGACATCCGAAATATACGCGCCGCCAACGCGGGCGGCCACTTCGAGAAAATAAAACTTGTCGTCGGAATGCCCTCTAAGGAATTCGGCATGCGTGACGCCACGCAAAAATCCCAGTTCCTCGAGAACCTTGCGATTCATATCGAGAAGGGTTTTCACTTCTCCGGAGTTCCGTGGAAGCGTACGCGTGGTAAAAACGCCGCCCTGATGCGAAGTTTCTAGCGGAGGGGCGCCGTAGGCGTGCGCTTCCGCAAACAGAATTTCGCGCTCGGATGCCACACTATCGACATGAAAAACGCTTCCGGGAACAAATTGTTCCAGCAGGTAAGTAGATTGTTTGTCGCCCAGCTGATCCAGCCACGGCCAAAGCTCGGCCGAACCGTGAATCTTTTTCATTCCGATGCCCGAAGCCTGCGAACGGGGTTTCAGCAGCCAAGGCGGGGGGACGCGCGCCATGAATTCGCGTAGATTATCGTAATTCAGGACGTGCACGAATTCCGGAACGGGAATGCCGGCTTCTTTGGCGCGAGCACGCATGGCCAATTTGTCTCGGAAGTAGCGGACAGTAGTCAATCCCATGCCGGGAATACGCAAGTGCTCGCGAAGGGCCGAGACGTTTTCCATGTCGAATTCGTCCAGAGCGACGATACGATCGATCGGCTGGGATCTGGCGGCGAAGCTCACCGCATTAATCAGATCCTGGAGAGGCAATTCCTCCGGCATGAAAAACATTTCATCGATGCAATCGCGTGGCCAGTCGGCGTCGCGAAGTTTTTCCACCGTCAAGAGGAGCACCCGGCAGCCCATCGCTTTGCACGTGCGCAGGAATTCCTGCCCCTTTTCGTAGGAGCTGACACAGAGAATGCTGAGAGGCCGGCTCTCCGGCATCGAAGTGACCTCTGAACGTTCCGCGAGCCTTTTGCAATACTGCCCGCGCATGACCACGCGATAGAGAGCGGATTATACTTCGCGCGGCCTATCGCGCCGGAAACAAAAATTGCAGAAATGGCCCGACCCGCTGGGCCCAGGCCGCTTCATTGTGTTCCCCGCCCTCGATTCGTTCGTAGTACAAGTCGCGGCCAGGTTGCCAGCCTTTTTGCAGGAGCACGTCGCGAAACTGTTCGACTTCTTGAACGATGCGCGGGCTTTCGCGGGTGCCAATGTCCAGCCAGATGCGCGGGCGCGGCTGCACCTCCGCAGCTTGGGCGAAGCGATGCATGACGTGCTGATTCCACCAGACCGATGGGGAGAGCGCCGCAATCTTCCCGAAGATTTGAGGAAGTTTCAGGCCGAGGTAGAGGGAAACAAGTCCGCCCAGCGAGGAGCCACCGATGCCCGTTTGTTCGGGACCGGCAAGCGCGCGGTATTCGCGCTCGATGAAAGGCTTCACCTCTTCGATGAGAAATCTCGCGTAGCGGTCGGCGCGGCCACCTCCCAGCTTGGGAACGTGGGTAGGCGTGTATTCGCGGATGCGGGCCTTGGTGTTGTACATGCCGACGATGATGAGTGGCTCGACCGCGCCCGAAGCGATGCGGTCATCTGCGGTTTGGCCGACGTGCCAGTCCATTCCTGGGATGAACGACGTTGCGCCGTCAAAAAGATTCTGTCCGTCGTGGAGATACAAAACCGGGAAATGGCGCGAGGGCTGTTCGTCGTATCCAGGCGGCAGATAAACGATCAAGTCGCGCTGATTTCTGAGGAAGCGCGAACGAAATCCTTCGTGCTTGCGCAGATTCGGCCCGCTCACGGCGCGATCGTCACCAGCAAATCCTTGGCTTCAACGTGCTGGCCCGGCGAAACCAGCAGCTTCACGACACGCCCGGAGATTGGCGCATAGATGTTCGATTGCATCTTCATGGCTTCTAGCGTCAAAAGTTTAGCTCCGCGTTCCACGGGATGATTCACTTGCACGGCGATTCCGCTGATCACGCCTGCCGTCGGAGCGGCTATCTGCCCCGGATCGGCGGGGTCCGCCTTAGGATGTGCGCGCTCGACGACGCGCAAAGCGCGGTCCCGCACATTGACTTCGCGCGGCTGCCCATTCAGCTCGAAGAACAGTGTCCGCGTTCCATCCGGGTGCGGATCGCTGGCTGTCAGAAATTTAACGATGAGCGTTTTTCCCGGCTCGATTTCGATGGTGATCTCTTCGCCGGAGTTCAACCCGTAATAAAAGGCCGGCGTGGGAAGAACGCCCACATCCGCGTAGGTCTGCCGAAACTTGTCGTACTTTGCGAACACATCCGGATAGAGCAGATAACTCAAGAGGTCGTCTCGGCGAACGGTGTGCCCCGCCTTTTTCTCGAGAGTAGCCGATGCTTCCGCGAGATCCACGGCCTCCAGGCTTGCCCCCGGACGGCCTTTAAGCGGCGTGGCGCCGCGCAAGATAATTTCCTGCAGTTTAGGCGGCCAGCCACCGGGTGGGACACCGAGCACGCCCGAAAACATTTCCACGACCGAGTTCGGCAGAGACAGATCGTGTTTTTCGTTTAGCTTGAGTAGATCGTTCGGTTGCAGCTCGTTGGCCATTAAGAACAGCGTCATGTCGCCGACGACTTTGCTGGAAGGCGTGACTTTCACGATGTCGCCGAAAAGCTGGTTGACCTCGGCGTACATTTTCTCGACTTCGCGCCAGCGGTGGCCCAATCCCATGGCCGCCGCTTGTTCGCGCAGATTCGTATATTGGCCGCCGGGAATTTCGTGTTCATAAAGGCGCGCCGAGCCGGCCTTCGGCCCTGAATCAAACGGCAAATAGTAAGTACGCACAGTTTCCCAACAATCGGAGCATTCGTTGAGCGCGTCGAGATCGAGATTCGTATCACGCGGCGTGTGGCGCAGCGCCGCAACAATGGAATTGAGATTCGGCTGGCTGGTGCCGCCGCTCATCGCAGCCACGGCTGCATCGGCAACGTCCGCTCCCGCGTCCGTGGCTTTCAGCACGGACGCGGAATTGATGCCGCTTGTGTCGTGCGTATGAAAATGGACGGGGATGGCGATTTCTTCGCGGAGCGTCTTCACGAGTTCGTAGGCCGCATAAGGCTTGCAAAGCCCAGCCATGTCCTTAATCCCTAGAAAATGCGCGCCGAGCTTTTCAAGCTGCTTGGCCATGCTCACGTAATATTTCAAAGAATATTTGGGCCGCGATTTATCGAAGATGTCTCCCGTGTAGCAAATGGCTGGCTCGCAGACGGCGCCGGTTTCCAGCACGGCGTCGATCGAAACGCGCATGTTTTCGATCGAATTGAGCGAATCGAAGATGCGGAAAATGTCGATGCCTTGGGCGTAGGCTTCGCGGACAAATTCGACAATCACGTTGTCCGGATACGAGGTGTAGCCGACGGCGTTCGCGCCGCGCAGCAGCATTTGAAAGCAGATATTGGGAACGCGTTCGCGTAGCTCGCGAAGGCGTTGCCACGGATCTTCATGCAGGAAGCGCATCGAAGTGTCGAACGTTGCGCCGCCCCACATCTCGAGGCTGAATAAATTTGGAAGTCGCTGCGCTACGGCGCTCGCGGTGGCCAGCAAATCATAAGTGCGCACGCGCGTGGCCATCAACGACTGATGCGCATCGCGAAAAGTCGTATCCGTGATGAGTAGCCGTTTCTCCTTCCTGGCCCAAGCCGCTAACTTCTTCGGTCCTACTCTTTGCAAAAGTTGGCGCGTTCCAGCAGGCGGCGCAATGCCGGGGACGGAAGGGAGCACCGCTTTTTCCAACGCTTTTGGGATTTCCTTGCCCTTTACTTCGGGATTGCCGTTGAGAATCACCTCGCCGAGATAGGAAAGCAGCTTGGTGGCACGGTCGCCGTGGCTGTGCATTCGAAACAACTCGGGGTATTCTTCGAGAAAAGAAGTGGTGACGTCGCCGGCACGGAAGCGGGGATGATTGACAACGTTTTCAAGGAAAGGGATGTTGGTCTTGACGCCGCGAATACGGAACTCGCGGAGCGCGCGGTCCATGCGTTGGCAAGCCTCGGGAAGTTTCGTTCCCCAGGCGGTTACTTTCACCAGCAGCGAATCGTAGTAGGCCGCAAGGACCGCGCCTGCATAAGCCGTCCCGCCATCGAGCCGGATTCCAAATCCCGCGGGCGAACGGTACGTCGTTAGCTTTCCATAATCGGGTGCAAAATTCTTTTCCGGATCTTCCGTGGTGACGCGGCACTGCAGCGCGGCGCCGTAGAACGGTACGTTTTCCTGTTGCGGTAGCGCCAGCGGCTCATCGTGCAGCTTGTGACCCTGCGCCACGAGAATCTGCGACCGCACCAAATCAATGCCAGTCACCATTTCCGTGACGGTGTGCTCGACCTGAATACGCGGATTCACTTCAATGAAATACACATTCTTGGCATCAACGTCGTAGAGAAACTCGACGGTGCCGGCATTCCGGTAATTCGCTTTGCGCGCCAGACGCACCGCCGCATCGCAAAGTTCCGCGCGCACCGCCGCCGGCAAATTCGCAGCTGGCGCTACTTCCACCACCTTCTGATGCCGCCGCTGCACCGAACAATCGCGCTCATAAAGGTGCAGCAGATTGCCGTGATTGTCGCCAAGAATCTGCACCTCGATGTGTCGCGCGCGTGGCAAATATTTTTCGAGAAACACGCTGGCGTCGCCGAACGCCGATTTTGCCTCGCCCTGCGCTTCCTCGAGCCGAGACTCGAGTTCAGCTTTGCTGCGCACCACGCGCATGCCGCGCCCACCGCCACCCATGGCTGCTTTTACAATGACTGGGTATCCGATTTCGGCCGCGAGTTTGCGAGCTTCGCTCGCGGAGCTTACCGGCTCCGGCGTGCCGGGCAGCACCGGCACGCCGGCCGAAGCCGCAAGTCGCCTCGCGGCCGTTTTGTCCCCCAGGAGCTCAAGCAACTTCGGCGTCGGTCCAATAAACGCGATTCCCGCTTTTTCGCACCCCCGCGCAAACGCGGAATTTTCGGACAAAAAGCCGTAGCCCGGATGAATCGCGTCAACATCCTTTTCCTTCGCAAGAGCAACAATGCCCGCGATGTCGAGATACGCTTCCACCGGCCCCTTGCCCGCGCCCACCTGGTAGGCTTCGTCCGCCTTGAAGCGGTGCAAGGCCAAACGGTCTTCCTGCGAATAAATTCCCACGGTGCGTAATCCGAGTTCGTTCGCGGCGCGGAAAATGCGTATCGCGATTTCGCTACGATTGGCAGCCAGCAATTTCCGAATGGGTTTGCTTTTCTTCATCACGGAACCGTCAAGAAGCTTACGCGAAACTTTACATTGTTTCACGCGCGCGCGGGAGGGCTAGAGCACTTTTTTCGATGGTCCGGACAAACACTTTGGATGTGGAGGGCGGCGGGCAACCGCACTATGGCTTGAGCAACGGTTGGGCAAAGCGGATAGGCACTCCGAAATTAGAGCCGCCAAAGCCCACGACCACCGCAAAGGTTACGCCAATTACGCGGCCATCGCGGTTGATCAGCGGCCCACCAGAGCCCCCGGAAGTGGTCTGCGCGTCGTATACGATTTTATCTGGCAAGACGTCGCCAATGTGCCCCTGCGTCACGAGCGGGCGAATAAGCTGGCGTTTCTGAAGTTCGTCGACGATCTTCGTCGGGTCGCCGCCAGAAGCCTTGACGATCTGGTTCACGGCGTCTTCACCCGCACGCGCTAAAATAGCGCTCAATCCAGTCGCGTATCCCAGCGAAATCAACGGCTGGCCGCTTACCGAGGCTTCTTTGCGTCCGTCGATTCTTAGAATGGGACGATTCAGCGCCGAAAGATCGCCGTGAAGCATGGCTAAATCGGCTTCATCGGAGATCTGGGAAATGTTCATCGGAACGCCAGTCGTGGCTTCCGGAAAATAAGCCGTCATTTCGGCGATGGTTGGCTGCAATCCGTGCTTCGCCGCGTCGCTGAGGTCGTCGTTCTTCCACCACGGCTGGGCGACATGGTGGTTCGTCAGAACCTGATCGTTGCCGACGACGAATCCCGTACCGAAGAAATCTTGGCGAACTTCGGGTGCGCGGCCATCCAGTGTGAAGACCACGTTGCCGTCGCTGTCAGTGAGCGGCTGGCCATTGGGATTGATGGCGCCGTAACGCAAGGGCCGGTGTGTGGTCTGGTCCAGAAACGAAACCGAAACATGAAGGAGGCACACGCTCGGAGCATCGGCGCGAATCACGCCTTCGGCGGCGTCCGATTCGCTTTCGACGCGTTTTAGCCGGCTCGTGGTCTCTTCCAACTGCTTGCGCAGGCCATCGACTTCCGTCGCGTCCGCCGCGGAAAGCTTCTGGCGAAGATCGTCGGTTTGCTTTTGAAGCTCTTGTTTCTGCTCGGTGATGTCCGATTTCTCGAGCTGTGTGCGCTCTTTGTTGGCCTCGGCGACCAACGCCTCTTCCGTGTGCACGCCGTGCTCCAGCTGCGCGATCACGGAATAGGCGCGCCGCGTCTCCTTATCCGCTCGCCGCGAGTAAAGCAGAAAAATGACGGACAGCAGAACGGCGACTCCCAGGAGCGCCGCAACTCCGATTTTCAGCGCGCGATCGAGCGAGAACGCGTCGCGCGTCATTTTTTCCGTCACCGCGATGGCTTGAAACGCGGTATGAGCAATTTCTTGCCCCTCTTCCGCCAGGCGCGACTTCTCCTGCAACTCCTCAAGCGCGTGCTTGTCGCGCAACTGCACGCGCACGCGGGCCAGCAATTCAGCGGGTTCCCAGGGAGGCGTTAAAACGTCATCCGCGCCCAAATCGAGCCCTCGCGCGCGTTCCGCTGCGCCCCCTCGCGCGAACAAAATCACGCGCGTGTTTGACGTAGATCCCAATCCCTTGATTTCCGCCAGTGAGTTGCAGCAGAGAACATCGGCGAGATCCGCCGAAAGCAGAAACACATCGACCTGGCCACTCTGCACTTGACGGAACCCTTCCTCCTGCGACGGCGCTGAGGAAACTTCGTACCCCGCTGACCGCAGCACCTCTTCAAGTTGCTGCTGCCGTGCATCGTCGGGCTCGACAATCAGTATGTTTTCGCGCTTGGGAGTCAAGTTTGGAGGTTTCCTTTTCGCTGGGTTCCTTGGCGGCGCATTTCGAGCAGCTCCCGCCCCTTACCTTTGACGCGTAGCGTTTCCCAGTGGTCACAAGTAATTCACATACTAGCTGGAATTTCAAATGGCCGCTTGGCTGCGCAATCTTGGGCAAAGCCCGCGCCAAGCGGAGCGAAAAGCCCGCGAGGGAAGCCTCTAGTGTAGGGTTCCATACAAAAGGATGGGAAATTGACGATTGAAATGATCGAGTCGAGGCGCGAGGCCGATCTTCAATATTTTCGGAGTACCCCTATCACCCGCCCCTGGATCTTGACGTCGTTCGCCGCAACCATAATCGGCGGCATCTCCGAATTGGCGGGCTGTAGACGAATCTTGCCTGCGCCTTCGCGGTAGAACCTCTTGAGCGTGGCTTCTTCCCCGCCAATCAGAGCTACCACAATGTCGCCCGCATTGGCCACTTGCGTCTGTTCGCAGACCACATAATCCCCATCCATAATGTGATCTTCAATCATGGAAGTGCCCTTCACCTGCAGAACGAAGGAGTTCCCGCCGCGCGCAAAATCTCCGAGCGACAGCGTCTCCCGTTCTTCCACGGCCTCCAACGGCCGGCCCGCCGCGATCCTTCCCACCAGCGGCAGCTCTTGAATTTTCCGGTCACTAATCTGTTCCTTCACCGGCTTGGGCAACTGCAGAATCTCGATCGAACGGCTCTGGTTGTAGCCGCGCCTGATGAATCCCTTTTTCTCGAGCGTGGTGACGTGCTTGTGGACAGTGGCAAGCGAAGTCAGTTTCAAGCCTCTGCCGATCTCCTCGAAGCTCGGGGCGTAGCCGTGCTTGTTGTCAAATGAAACCAGGTAATCCAGGACTTCCTTTTGCCGTTTTGTCAGGGCCATGGCGCACCTCCGTAGGTTAGAGTTTTCCGCAGTCAATGTAGGCGAAAAGAAAGCGAACGTCAAGCGCAATTTGCTTCCGAGTTATTTTCGCTCATGGCGCGCTACGCTTCTGGAAATGGTATACACAGAAGTCATGGACACTGCGTCAAGGCCTTCTGCTTCTGTCATTGCCTCGGGACTGCTCGCCATTCTCGGAAGCGTGCTGGTTTTGGCGGGGTCGGGTCTTGGCCTCGCCACACTATTGTTGGTAAAGACACCAGCAACTCTGCCGGAACAGCCGCCATTTGTCAGGATCGCGGGCATCGGCTCCATGGCCTTAGGAATGGCATGCGCTATCTTCGGCATTGCCACTGGCATTGCACTACTGCTTCTGCGCAATTGGGCGCGCATTTCCGCGATGGTCTGGGCGGGCATTTGCTTTTTCTTTGGCTTGATTGGGATACCCATTGCTTTGTTTATGTCTCTTCCAAGGGATTCCACTTCGCCCAGTCTGCCCGGGAATTTTATGCCGGTCTTTCGCGTCATTCTTCTCCTGATCTACGGCGCGCCTCTGTCCGTCGGAATCTGGTGGCTTGTCCTCTTCAACCGCAAGGCAATCAAGAACCAATTCGCGCGAACGGCTGCGCCTGTCGATCTGTCGCTCCCTCAGAAATCTCGTTGCCCTCTTCCTATCGCCGTGCTGGCCTGGTTCTTTATCGCGTCCGCCGCGAACATTGTCATTCTTCCCTTTTTGCCATTTCGTGCGCCTGCCCTGCTCTTCGGACGCGTGATCGAGCCTCCCGCTGGCACCGTCATTCTCGTTCTGATGTGCGCGATCTTCGCTATTGCAGGGATTGGCCTCTTAAAACTAGAGCCTTGGAGCTATTCCCTAACCATCGCGCTGCAACTCCTGGGGCTAACGAGCGCATTGATAACGACGCTGACCCCCGATTTCAGCGCGAGTTTCAGCACGATGATCACCAGAATGAATGACGCCATGCATTTGCCGCCAGACATCAATAGCCCGATTGACCTCGCGCCATTCGTTCGATGGGGTATGGTTGGCGGAATCATTCTTGGGGTCGCGATTTTGGTGATGTTGTTTTATTACCGCGAGCGCTTCCTCGCAGCCGCCTCCGCTTCCAAGATCTAAACCTGTGTTTTTGGCCCCGGCCTGCTGACTATTCCGACAGCCTTTTCCGTAACGACACATTCGCGCCCGGGCGCGTCTCACTCCGCCATGCGCGGGCCGGTGTGGTATTCTTCTTCCGTCGGCTCCGGGCGGCTGGATGCTGCATCCAACCTGGTTTTCGCACTGCCCATCTCAAAAATCGAGCCGCTCTCCCTCCGAGAATTCGTGCGGGAGTCCAGAAACAGCGGAGCCTTGGCCACTATGTCGACTTTGATTGAAACACCGCCGGTAAAACACAAGCGCGAAGTGATCGATCGCGCGGTCATCCGTTTTGCGGGCGACTCCGGCGACGGCATGCAAATTACCGGCAGCCAGTTCACCAACACGGTCGCTCTCTATGGAAACGATATCGCCACCTTCCCGGACTTTCCCGCGGAAATTCGCGCCCCTGCCGGGACGCTCCCCGGGGTCAGCGGGTACCAGCTCCATTTCTCATCGACTGACGTGTACACGCCGGGCGACGCCGTCGACGTCCTGATCGCCATGAATCCAGCGGCGTTGAAGATGAATGTCGCCGACCTCAAGGCCAACGGAATCCTGATCGTCAATTCCGACGCCTTTGCGGAAAATGATCTTCGCAAAGCGAAGATGGATTCCAATCCCCTCGAAAATCATTCGCTCGACAAATACCGTCTCTTTTCCGTCGAGCTCGAGCGCCTCACAAAGACTGCCCTCGACGATCTCGGCCTGGACGCCAAATCCATTAGCCGCTGCAAAAATTTCTTTGCTCTCGGCATGTGCTATTGGCTTTACAACCGCTCGATGGACCCCACCGTCCGTTGGATCGAAGGAAAATTCAAGAATAAACCGCTGCTCGTCGAAGCTAACAAGCTCGCCATGAGGGCGGGATATTCCTACTGTGAAGCGACCGAAGCTTTTCAGATCAGCTACGAAATTCCTCCAGCGCAGCTGGCTCCCGGCTTTTACCGGAATCTCAGCGGAAACCAGGCGCTTGCCTTGGGCTTCGTCACCGCTTCCCAGAAATCCGGCCTGCGGCTCTTTCAGGGCAGCTATCCCATTACGCCCGCGTCAGACATTCTTCACGAGCTGTCGCAATACAAAGATTTCGGCGTGATGACTTTTCAGGCCGAAGACGAAATCGCCGCCATCACCAGCTCGATTGGCGCAGCCTACGCTGGCGCGCTCGCAATCACCACAACCTCTGGCCCAGGCATGGCGCTCAAGACAGAAGCCATGGGGCTGGCCGTAGCCGTGGAAATCCCGCTAGTCATCTGCGACATTCAGCGCGGCGGCCCTTCCACCGGCCTTCCCACAAAAACCGAGCAAGCGGATCTCTTGCAAGCGCTCTTCGGACGCAACTCCGAAGCTCCCATTCCCATTATTGCCGCCGCTACTCCCAGCGATTGTTTTTGGGCCGCCCTCGAAGCCAGCCGCATCGCCATCAAATACATGGTTCCCGTGATCGTTCTTTCCGACGGCTATCTTGCGAACGGCGCCGAGCCTTGGCGGATTCCCAACGTTGATGAAATTCCCGCTTTCCCCGTGAAATTTGCGACGGAAGCCAACAGTGCGAACGGCTATTTGCCGTACAAGCGCGATCCGCAAACGCTCGCGCGTCCCTGGGCCGTTCCCGGCACGCCTGGCCTCGAACACCGCATCGGCGGCCTCGAAAAACAGGACGTTACCGGCAACATCAATTACGAGCCGCTCAATCACGAAAACATGGTGCGCATCCGCGCGGCCAAAGTCGCGGCGATCGTCCAGGAGATCCCTGATGTCGAGCCGGCTGGCGATCCCGAAGGCGATCTGTTGATCGTTGCTTGGGGCTCCACGCATGGCGCGATTACTGCCGCCTTGAAAGCGCAGCGTGCGCGTGGCCGTAAAATCGGCCACGTTCACCTACGCTATCTCAATCCGCTGCCCGAGAACCTCGGCGAGGTGATCCAGCGCTATAAGACGGTCCTCGTGCCCGAACTGAACATGGGCCAGCTCCTTTGGGTCCTGCGCGCCAAATATCTCGTCGACGCCATCGGCCTAAATAAAATTCAGGGCCGCCCCTTCAAGCAAGCCGAACTCGAGCAAAAGATCGAAGAGATTCTTGGGGAGAATTTGCAATGAGCACTGCCACTCTTCCACCCATCACGCCTCTCACCAAGAAAGACTTCCAGACCGATCAGGAAGTTCGCTGGTGCCCTGGCTGCGGCGACTACGCCATTCTCTCCGCCGTTCAATCCGTGTTTCCGGAGCTCGGCATTAAGCGCGAAAATTTCGTCGTCGTCTCCGGCATCGGCTGCTCCAGCCGTTTCCCGTATTACATGAACACCTTCGGCTTCCACACCATCCACGGTCGCGCCCCCGCGGTCGCCACGGGCATCAAGGCGATTCGCCCGGACCTCGAAGTTTGGGTCGCCACCGGCGATGGCGATGCTCTCTCCATCGGCGGCAACCATTTGATTCACATGCTGCGCCGCAACGTGGGGCTGAAGGTTCTCCTCTTTAACAACCGCATCTACGGCCTAACGAAAGGCCAGTATTCTCCGACCTCCGAGCTCGGCAAAAAAGCCAAATCCACTCCCTACGGTTCTCTCGACCGTCCTTTCAATCCTATTTCCCTCGCCATCGGCGCGGAAGCCACCTTCGTCGCCCGCTCCGTCGACGTTTTCCAGCAGCACCTCAAGGAAACTCTGAAACATGCCGCCGCCCACAAAGGCTCCGCCTTCGTCGAAATCCTGCAGAACTGCAACATCTTCAACGATGGCGCGTGGTTCAACCTCACCGAACGCGACGCCCGCAGCGAACACATTATCCAGCTTGAGCACGGGAAACCGCTCGTCTTCGGCAAGAACCGCGACAAAGGCATCCGGCGCGCCGCCGATGGCGACATCGAAGTCGTCCATCTCGGCAACGGCGTCTCCGAATCGGACCTCATCATCCACGATGCGCACCATCCGCGCGCTTCCTATGCTTTCCTTCTCTCGCACATGGAGCACCGCCCGGGCTTCCCCACTCCAATCGGAGTACTTCGCGCCTGGGACGATCTTCCGCGCTATGAAGACGTCATGAATCAGCAGATCACCGACGTCATTGCAAAACGCGGCGCCGGCGATCTTGCTAAACTCCTGCGCGCCGGCGACACCTGGGAAGTGAAGTAGCCCAGCTTCCGATCTCTCGCACTTTTACCCGTCTAATATATTGCGCCCCGCCTTGGCCACCAATGGCCCTCTGCTCCCTTTCGATTCAAGATGCCTTGCCTCGCCGCTCCCGAAAATAAGCGCATATCCCGCTGATCGGGCAAAGATCGCACTTCGGCTTGGTCCGTTTGCAAATCTCCTGCCCGTGCTTCTTCAACAAAAGGTAAGCCCGCCGCCGCGCTGCAAAGTCCTCTGGCACCTCCGCCGCTATAGCCTCCTGCGCCGCCCTGTATCCTTTTCCATAGTTCTCATCTTCGTGCCCAAAGAAAATCCGTTGTGGTACTCCCGTACACGCCGAGGGCACTGCCGCTGTCGGCGCAATACCACTGAACAGTAGAATCTTGTCCGCTCCCGGCTCTCCAATCACCGGAAATTCCTTCAACGCACCCTTCGCTCGCCGCAGCCTCTTCTCCGCCGGCGTCTTTTCGTCCTTCATCAAACCTTCGAGTGCCCATTTCAAATCTCCGCCAAAATTTTCGTTCACGATTCGAGCGACCACTTTCAATCGTTCCGCGCGCAGCTCGGGGAACATTCCTCCATCGCGCGTCAACTTCGCAAGCTTCGCACTCGGCGTTTTCAGAATCTGGTCGGGCTTTGTGCCTACCTCCGCCTTCAGCGGTAGGTATCCCTTCGTGCACGAGACATCCGTCGCCGGATATCCGCAATTCACAAACAGGATCATTTCGTAGGGATCGCTCGGACCGACGGCTGCTTGCACCCCGTAATGCTTCTCAAGCTTCCCCAGTATCCTGACCAGCACACCCGTGGATTTCTGCATCTAGGCCACCTCCGCAGGCATCATACACATGGCCCAAGGAGCGTATGATTGGGTTCCGGCACGCCCCAAGATCCCCCTCGTTAGGAGAGCTGTCCATGAGCCCCAAAAATAACAAAAGCGAACCTTCTTATAACCAGCTCGAAGCGGGCACGAAATTAGCCAAGCCGCTTCAGCATCAGCACGCTCCTGAAATCCAGCCTTACGGCAAAATCGCCAAACTGCCCATCGCGCTCGACGAAATAGTCTGCGCCGCCAGCGCCGATAATCTCAACCAATTGCTTGCCGATACCATCACCCTCCGTGACATGTACAAAAAACACCATTGGCAGGTCTCCGGCCACACTTTCTACCAATTACACCTGCTCTTCGACAAGCATCACGGCGAACAAGACGAGCTCGTGGATGAAATCGCCGAACGAATTCAGCTCCTCGGTGGAATCAGCCTGGCGATGGCCGCCGATGTCGCCGAGACAACTATAATCCCGCGCCCGCCACGCGGTCGCGAAGAACCGCCGGTACAAATCTCCCGCCTTCTCGAAGCCCACGAAATCATCCTGAAGGAAGCGCGCACGATGGCTAAACAAGCCAGCGATGTCGGCGACGACGGTACCAACGATCTGCTCGTCTCCGACGTGATCCGCACCAACGAGCTTCAAGTTTGGTTTCTGGCGGAGCATCTGGTGAAGGTTCCCGTGGTTCAAGCCGATCAGGCTAAGGCCGCCGCAAACGCAGACTAGCTGTTTCCAAGCAATTGCACGCAGAAAGCGAAAGGGCGGGTGCCGCACCTTCCGGCTAACCCGCCCTCGCTTCTCTCTTGTGCCCTGATCAAAAAATCGGTGTCGTTTTTACGGTTGGTGGAACTACGCCTTCGAGGCTTTCAAATCGTCCTTGGCTTGCTTCTCCGCGTTCTTCGCTTCGGACTTGGCGTCGGCGTCTGGCTTCATGGCGTGGATCGTCTTGCTCAGGCTCATGGCCTTGTCCCCCGCGGAACCTTTGCACGAGGACATGTCCGCGCCCGTTTGCACGCCGGTTAGATTGGATTTCATGCAGTTGAAGTCCACCCCAAGATTTTTGCTGGCGTGAAGTGCGGCCACGCACTCATCCAGCTCCTTGAAGTTTTCGCATGCGCTCTTGGCATCCGTATTGGCCGGCAGCACGCCTTGGGATTGCAGGCTCGCCGTCAGTTTCTTGTCTTGTTCATCTTTGGCATCGAGTTGATCGCTGGCCGACTTCGGGTCTTTCTTCACCCAACGGATCGGATTCAGCGTATGCGCTATGCTCGAACTATCCGAAGACGCTGACCCCGCGCCGGCGCCTTGCGGTCCTTGCGCGGCGGCTCTGCTCGCGCCATAAGTGAGGCCCAGCGTCGCCACTGCCACAACCAAAATTAGCTTTCTCATCTGCCCTCCGATCGCTCTTTCAGGCCCTACTGCCGAGACCCAGGCGGGTCCCATTCATTAGTAGGCCACGCCATTCGGTTGGCAGCGAACGAGGGAATGGTCGGTACTCCCCCAATCCGATACGCTGTCCGTTCGGACAGGGTCCTGCGCCGTCGCAGCAGCTTGACTCCTCGAATTCCTTCTGCTCCCGATTTTTTTGATCTTTTGGAATGTTCGTTGGAACGAGGGTTTCTAGGAAGCGTCCTTAAATGTCCTTGGAAGACGCCACGATCTGCACAGGCAAAAAAAACGAAATTCCTTACGGCCGCATCTTGAGATAGACACCGTAAAGGCACAACCCAAAACCTCCTAAGAACACCACCGGAGCCAAATAGCCGCTCACCCATGGATTCAATGGAAAGGGAAGGTGCAGCGGGCTATAGCCCCCCGAAAAATAATAAATCACCGCAGCCAGAAGCATGTACATCAGTCCGCGGCGTACCTCGCGCCGGCCGTCCTTGCCAGCGCGCGGAGTGAGACGAACTTCGGGCACTTCCTCGCGGCAATAGGGACAGCGGTTCATCCTCGTGGGCACCGGCTTGCCGCAATAGGCGCACGGCCGCGAAACCCCCACCTGACTCTGAGAGGCGTTCATACATGCTCCAGTCCTCCGTCCTAACTAGCCTAGATTTTGGGCTGGAGTTCCGTCAAGCAGTTCTGCAGCCCCAAATGACCGGGGAATATTGCGCATTTATGAACGATGATTCGGCCTTTTGAAACCGAATCGAATGTGCTACATCTAATAAAACGGTTGAGTCGGCGCACTCAGCCATTCAGAAATGGAAGATATTTCCAAACTCGCTTCTTACGCCATTCTTGGCGATGTTGATCCCGTTCCGCGGAGCCTGGTAACCGCGTTCCCCGAGCAGGCCAAGACGCTCGCCTTGCTCTACGACGTAAGCCGCGAGCTTACTTCCATCCTCGACCGTGAAGAGCTCCTCCGGCGCATCGCCCAGCGCGTCAAGCGCATCGTCAACTACCACGTTTTTAGCGTGATGCTGTGGAACGAATCGGCGCAGCTTCTCGAGAGCGTCTTCTGCGTGCGCTACGAAGATTCCGTCCCCACTCTCCTTCGTCTGCCGCTTCGCCGGGGCTTGACTGGAACCGCCGCCGCCGAGCGCCGTCCCGTGCGTGTCGATGACGTCCTCGCTGATGGGCGTTACATCCGCTGCGAGACGGGCCTCGAGACCCGCTCCGAGCTTGTCGTTCCTCTGCTCTTGCAAGACCGCCTCATCGGCGTCCTCGATCTCGAAAGCACGGAGCCGCGCGCCTTCACCGCCGAAAACGAGCGGATGCTCGCCACTCTCGGCTCTTACATTGCCGTGGCTCTTGAAAATGCCCGCCTGTATGAAGAGGCCCGGGAGAATGAATTTCGCTTGCAAGACGACCTCAACACCGCCCGCGAAATCCAGCGCCAACTTCTCCCCCACGGCGCCAAAGGCATCCCCGGCCTTGATCTCGCCGCCGCCTATGTTCCCGCGCGAGAATTGGGCGGCGACTTCTACGATTTTCTTCCGTACGGCCAGGGTAAGCTCGCCATGGCTCTGGGAGATGTCTCCGGCAAAGGCACTGCGGCGGCTCTATATGGTTCGCTGGCGATCGGCACGCTGCGCGAGCTGGTCGTAAGCAGCACCTGCAATCCCGCGAGCATGCTGCAAATGCTCAATCGCAGGATGTATGGCGCGCGTCTCGATGCGCGGTTCATCGCCATGCTCTTCGCTGTCTACGATGCGGAGGCGCACCGCCTCACCCTAGCCAATGCCGGCGGACCTTATCCTTTGCTGGTTCGCAAGGGTCTCACGCAGGAAGTGCGTGTCGAAGGCGTTCCGCTCGGCCTTTTTCCCGATACCGAGTACGAGGAATCGGCCATCGATCTGGAACCCGGCGATGTGCTTCTTTTCGCTTCAGACGGTATTTTGGAATCCGAAAATGCCCGGCAAGAAGAGTTCGGCTCCGCGCGCTTGCATGCTTTGCTGGCGGACTCCGCCCCGGGTATTTCCGCGAATGAACTCTCGGAAAAAATCATCGCCGCTACCGATGATCACAGCGGACCCGGCTCCAACCCTCACGACGACCGCACCTTGCTCGTTCTCCGTGTCACTGGCGAAGCCACGGCCGATTACTCAAAACTCCCTGTCATTTATTGAAGACGCAGGGCTGTTATGCTCGGCCAGGGATTCCTCAGTGGCCGGCCGCGTTGGGGATGCTTGCTTCTAACAACCCCGGTTTCTTCAGCAACGGCAACCATCTCTCCCTCTCGGCCTCGAATTCCGGCAAGTGCTTCTTCGACACTGGATCCGAAGGCGGCAAACCGAGCTTCTCGAAATTCTTGAACTGGCCTTTGTGCAGAATCCGAAAATCGAGATGCGGCCCCGTGGAAAGCCCGGTGCTGCCCACCAGCCCGATCGTCTTTCCAATTTCCACGTGCTCGCCCGCGTGTACGTACATGCGCGACAGGTGCAGGTACATCGTCTCATAGCCGTCCGCATGGACGATGTGTACCATGTTTCCGTCTCCGCCTTTTCGGCCCGCGAAAAGAACCCGCCCGCTTCCTATTGCTTGCACCGGCGTCCCTATCGGCGCGCCATAATCCGTTCCCAAGTGCGGCCGAACAATCTTCAAAATCGGGTGGAAACGCGCCGTGCTGAAATGCGAAGTGATGGGCGCGGCGAATTTGAGCGGCGACCGCAGAAACATCTTTTGCAGCGATTTGCCGTCGGCCGTGTAGTAAGCGGGGCGCCCGAACTCATCATGGAAAAGCAGCGCCTGGTATTTCTTCCCGCCGTTGTCGTACTCCGCGGCGAATATCTTTCCGTAGCCCGCCGTCTGCCCGTTGGCGTACTTCCTTTTCTCCAGCAAGACGCAGAATGTATCGCCCTTGCGCGGGTCGGTGTAAAAATCCAGGTCGTAACCAAAAATTTGCGCCAGCTGCATCGCGATTTCCGGCGATTCGCCCGCCTGCTGCACGGCGTTAAAGAGTGAATCATCCAGCCGCCCAGACACCGCCGTCACTTCCGTCTTCGTCGGAATCTCTTTGACTTCGGCTGTGAATCCGCTATCCGCCGGCACGATCTTCAACATCCGGTCTGGGTCGATTTTGTAATCGATCTCCCTCAGTTCCCCTCCCACCGTTCGTCCCACCGTGATTGTATTGCCCGCCCGCACCTGCCGCAGGTTGAACTCGTGCTGCGCCGCTGCGGAAGCGCTGGCCGCGTCTTCATGGCTCAATCCGAATTTTTCAAGGGCGGAGGTGAAATTATCGCGCGCCAGCATCCGCTTTTCCGTGGGCACGATCACGTGCTCGCGAATCCATGCCGCCTCTTCCTGCCCGAGTTTCACTTGATGCTCGAACTCGCTGGAAGCGGCCAGGCGCAAGTGGAATACATACGCGAGCATTCCAGCGCCAAAGCAAAGCACGATAACCAGTACAATCGCAAACCGACGATTCACTCTTTCCCCCTGCCACTACTTGGATTTGCTTGTTTGCCATGCTCGGCCACTCGGCGCAGTAATGCCCGCCGGATACCGGCGCATGGCAGACTACCACCAACACTCTTGTATCAAACCGCAATCTAGTCAAACGCGATTCTGACCTGTGCCGCGAATCGCCAAACCTCTTGGTGAAATCTGGCTCGTTCTCGATTAGGATGCACGCATGGCTCAAAACGCTTTATCTCGCCGTTCTTTTTTGGCGCTCTCGGCGATGCTGCCGTGGGCTCTTTCCACTCGCGGGGCTTCGAGCATTCCCGTTGGCTTGGAACTCTATTCGGTGCGCAATGCGTTGAAAGCTAATACGGATGGCACGGTGCGCGCTGTTGCCGGGATGGGTTATCAATGCGTGGAATTTTACGCTCCCTATTTTGATTGGACCGAGAGCCAAACCAAGGACATGCGCAAACTTCTCGACGGCCTCGGCGTACATTGCTACTCCACTCACAACGACAGTTCTTACCTCGGGCCGGACAAAATTTCGCGCGCCCGCGACCTCAACTTGATTTTGGGATGCAATTACGTCGTGATGGCCAGTTCGCATGAGAAATCTGGACCCGACGGATGGAAAACCGTCGCGGAGTCGCTCAACTTCGCCGCCGAAAAACTCGAACCTTCCGGTTTGAAAGCCGGCTATCACAACCATCAGATCGAGTTCACGCCCGACAACGGCGTTCGCCCCATCGAAATTCTCGCGAAAAATACCAACCCGTCGGTCATGCTGCAGCTTGATGTGGGCACCTGTATCGAAGCCGGCTCTGACCCTGTGGCCTGGATCCGCTCGAATCCCGGGCGCATCCGTTCCCTTCATCTCAAGGATTGGTCTCCCGAACACGGCAAGGGTTACACGGTTTTATTCGGCGAAGGCGTCGCCAACTGGAACAACATTTTCGCAGCGGCGGAATCCGTCGGGGGAGTCGAGTATTACCTCATCGAACAGGAAGGCAGCCGCTTCTCGGAGTTGGACACCGCCAAAAAGTGTCTCGCCGCGTTCCGTGCTATGCGCGCAGCATGATCCAGGGTTAACTCCTCTCGTTTACTTGCCCGAAAGGAGTGGTGTGAGGGGAGTGCTTCGAGCGGTGGATTCGGCGAAGTAATTCTCTTCGCGGAGTTTCTTGTAGATACGCCCTGCAACTTCAGCGGCCATCGGACCTTTAACGCTGCGCGTATTTCCGCGCAAAAGAACGGCCAGCGCGATTTTCGGATGGGCTTCGTCCGCGTACGTCACAAACCACCCGATCCGCGACGGAGTCGTGGGATCGTCGCACGTACCAGTCTTGCCGAGCGGCGTCTCGTCGCCCCCGCGGTCGAAGCTGGACTTGCCCGTGCCGTAAAGCACCGCGGCAAGCATGCCTTCTCGAACTTCCGGCAGAACCGAGGCGATGTTCAAATCGCGTTTCACGCGCGGCGCGAAATTCTCTATTTCTTCCGGCGTGCGCGGATACTGCAAATAGTAGAGCGTGCCGCCATTCGCGAAGGCCGCTGCCAGCGCTGCAAGCTGCAACGGCGTAATCTGTATCCCTTGCCCAAAACTGGACATCCGCCCAACTCCGCCGAACGCTGGCGGCGCGCTGGGAAATGACCCGGGATGCTCTTCCGGCAGATCGTATCCGGCGAGCTCGCCCAAACCTAGCAAACGCGCATATTTCGAAACCGTTTCAAATCCCATCCGCCGTCCCAGCTGTTCAAAAAACGCGTTATTCGAATGCGCCAGCGCATCCGTCAGATTCATGTACCGGCGATAGCTCACCTTGAGCATCGTGTCTCGCGTGATGACATTTTCTTCCAGTGCGGCCACGGCGATGGTGGGCTTGATGGTCGAGCAAGGGATGTACCCATCCCCAAATGCGATTTTCTGGTTTACGACTGTCAGGATCCGCCCCGTGTTCGGGTCCACAGCCACAACGGATCCGTTGTAGCGTCCCAAAGCTTCTACGGCTGCCTCGCGCACAACTGGGTCATCGAATGTGGTGATATCCGAAATCGTGGAATCGGCAAAAGTAGGCACGCCGCGGTATCGCGACGCGTATCTCCGTGTTCGCGTCCCGGCTTTCCCCGCGCTTGGAGCTGCCGGAACTGGCGCTACAAAAACCGCCGCCATCAGAATTGCTAGAACTGCCTTTGCTTCTTTCTTCACCAATCCGCCTTTGGCCCGTGGTTTCCGCAGAATCGTCCCGAGGGCGCATACTTACCGCATACTGTCCCTGCGGTCAACCTACTTTAATAAATCCTTTTCTTCCGTTTCGATTTCCAGACGCACCCAAACCGCGCAACCACTCATAATCCTGCATCTAATGCGCCAAATCTACAGCTCACTCATTTGATGCCACTTACGTGCCCGGCGTCAGCCCAGCTTGTTCCGAAGAGAAACACCTTCTCTCAGGATGAGACATATTGTAGAGACCTTGCGGGATAGTACGCAATAGCCGATGTGCACCAGTACGTTGCTATGTGCTTTGTTTTGAATGACTGACCCTGGGGACAGGAAGCCAATTTTAGCTGATCTTGCGCCCGGCGAGAATCACCGTGCGCGCGTGAAAGAAAAGTCGCCCCGTCTCATCTTGAAATGGCCGTGTGCCGCTGAGATCGTGCAGGCGATCCTCTTCCAACAGTCGCCACACTTCCCTTGCTCGCTCCGTGGGAGCCTTTGTCGTCGCAAGCCAGCGCTCTACTTCCGGAGTCAAATCATCCGCCGTTGCCACGGCATCCGTTTCCACGCCGGCCTCGCGAAAAAGCTGAATCAATTCGCTGAGCGGAAGGGTGCGCACGTGCGAAGGGTCGCGCAGAATCTCCCAGCGGTCTTGATACGCCGAGCGCTCCGGATGTTCGCTGGCGTAAATGTCTTCCACCAAAACTGTCCCGCCGGTGCGGCAAACCCGCGCCATTTCCCGCAGGACTAGCAGCGGCTTCTGAAGATGGTGCAGCGCCAACCGGCACACCACCACGTCAAATTCCCCATTTTCAAAAGGCAGGTTTTGCGCGTCCGTGGCGCGGAAAGAGACATTCAAGACCCCGCGTTCTTTCGTCCGCTCTCTGGCAATCGCCAGCATGGCCTCCGTCAGGTCCACGCCGATCACTTCTCGCGCGCCCCGGGCGAAGGCTTCCGCGATGTACCCCGGCCCAGTCGCGATATCCAGCACACGCTCCTTGCCGGTGAGCCGCGCGGCCGCGACCAGCCGCTGTATCCGTTCTTCGTCGCTCACCCAGGGATTCGCCGCAAACGCCTGAGCTTGCGTTGTAAAGGACTCCCGGATGACATCGTTATGTAGCATCACGGAAAAATCTTAGCACAAGCCCCGCGAGGCGTGGTGCAGCCACTTCCTGGCCAAATGAGCGTTAGCAAGTGCTAGCTACCGCTACCGAGCCGGGCGAGCTTTTCCGGCGTCGCCTGCGCCTCCCGTTGCCGCGGCCGCAGCGGCCTTCATAGGCGGCTTGTCGCCGTGGGTCGATCCCGTAGCGTGGCCGTTGGGACCAGGCGCGGCAGCGTTCGAACCGCCGGGAATGGCAATCTCCATCTTCTTGCGAAGCCCGTTCTCCAGTTTGTCCCGGATATCCTTATTTTCCTTCAAGAAACTCCGCGCATTCTCGCGTCCCTGGCCCATGCGCTCGCCGCCAAAGCTCAGCCACGTCCCGCTCTTTTCGACCAACCCCTTGTCCACGCCCAGATCAATCAAATCCCCTTCGCGCGAAATCCCTTCTCCATACACGATGTCGAACTCCGCCTCCCGGAACGGCGCCGCCACCTTGTTCTTCACTACCTTCGCCCGCGTCCTCGAGCCCACCACCACGTCGCCTTCCTTGATCGCCTGAATCCGCCGGATATCAATCCTCATCGACGCATAAAACTTCAGCGCCCTTCCACCAGTGGTCGTCTCCGGGTTCCCAAACATCACGCCAATCTTCTCGCGAATCTGGTTGATGAAGATCAGGCAAGTCCTCGATTTCGACACAATCGCCGTCAGCTTCCGCAGCGCCTGCGACATCAGCCGCGCCTGCAAACCCATCTGCGGGTCGCCCATGTCGCCTTCGAGCTCCGCCTTCGGCACCAACGCCGCAACCGAGTCCACCACCACAATGTCCACGCCGCCGGAACGAATCAGCGTCTCCGCAATTTCCAGCGCCTGCTCGCCGTTATCCGGCTGCGACACCAACAGATTGTCCACGTCCACGCCCAGCTTCCGCGCATACACCGGGTCCAGCGCGTGCTCCGCATCGATGAACGCCGCCTGCCCGCCCAGCTTCTGCGCCTCCGCGATCACGTGCAGCGTCATCGTCGTTTTGCCGCCCGATTCCGGCCCGTAAATCTCGATCACGCGCCCGCGCGGAAACCCGCCCACGCCCAGCGCTGCATCAATCGAGAGACATCCGCTGGGAATCACGCTCACGGGCACCAGCACATCCCGGCTGCCCAACCGCATAATCGCGCCCTTGCCATGGTCCTTTTCAATCTGCGAGATCGCCGCTGCCAGCAATTTCTCTTTCTCTTCTGTCATTTCACACCTCGGTGGAGGAAATTAGGGAATTTCATTTTCTTCGTAACCTGTAGGGACGCAGCACGCTGCGCCCCAGCTTGCCAAGCTTCAAACCGTAAACCGTGGCCCAACATAGCGGAAGCCTAATAGTAACACTCTAATTATCTTTTCGCCATGCTTTCTTTCTAACTTCAACTCAGGGCCATTCACCAACCGCCTCAGCCCCGGCGTTCGCAACCGTGCTCCGCGACATGCTCCTTCAACCGTGCAATGGCCATCGCCACCCGCACCGCCAGTTGTCGCTCTTCCGCCGGCTCCAGCTTGCGGAGCCTCACCAGCCCCCGCATCCGGTCCCGCTCCTCGATGAACTCGCTTTCGAGCCTAGCATGCTCCGCACATCTTATCGCCAGCCCCGTCCCCGAGCACATCCCGCACCTGTTGAAAACCGCGAGAGGCAAATTACCACCAAGGCGAACAAAAAGCAAATCTTATTTTCGCCTTATCTTCGCCCCTGTCAGTCAATGAGCCCGAGTCGCTCAAGGTCCCCATCGTCCCAACCCGCATCCTCAATCATCGCGCGCAACGTACCGATAGGAAATGTCTCGTTTAAGGAATGGAAAGCAACCACGACTCGGCGTCCATCAACATGCCGATAAATCCGATGACTCCCTCGAACGCGTTGAAGCGAAAAACCGTCAGCTTCTAACGCACGGATGAAACGTCGGGCGGGCAGGCCACGCGGAGGGCGCATCATAGGTCATACGTTCACAACCACGGCAGGTTCGGGAAGTTCGATAGTTCCTTGATCGAGAGGAATTGACTCTCCTGCTTCAATCAGATCCTGAACGTACAAGTCGATGGCTTCGCGAATATTCGCCAGCGCTTCTTCGTAGCTGTGCCCCCAGGTGTGGCAACCTTTGAGCGCTGGGCAGGACGCGTGCCAGGCATCGCGGCCATCTTCGAATTTGTCCGGCTCGACCACCACTTTAAATACGTAGGATTTCATTTCGAAGCCTCGAGTAGATAGAAGGCTGAAGCTCGCGTACCTGCAGCCAATTATCTCACCTGAATGAGATATGTAGTCATTTTTCGTAACTATAAAATCCCCGCCCCGCCTTCCTACCCAACCACCCTGCCGCCACATACTTCTTCAACAGCGGACAAGCCCGATACTTCGGATCCCCCAGCCCCTCATGCAACACATGCATAATGTCCACGCACACATCGAGCCCGATGAAATCCGCGAGCTCCAGCGGCCCCATCGGATGATTCATCCCCAGCTTCATCACCGCGTCCACCGCCTCCGGCGTCGCCACGCCCTCCATCACGCAATACACCGCCTCATTAATCAGCGGCATCAACACGCGGTTCGACACAAACCCCGGCGCATCATTCACCGCCACCGGCGTCTTCCCCAGCTTCTTCGCCAATTCCATCGTCGCCGCAAACGTCGCCTCGCTAGTCTGCAGCGCCCGAATCACCTCCACCAGCGCCATCACCGGCACCGGATTCATAAAATGCATTCCCACAAACCGGTCCGCCCTCTTCGTCATCGCCGCCAAAGTCGTCATCGCAATCGACGACGTGTTGCTCGCCAAAATCACCTCCGGCCGCAAAATCCCATCCGCCTCCGTCAACACCGCCCTCTTAATCTCCAACTTCTCCGGCACCGCTTCCACCGCAAAATCCGCGGCCCCAATCGCAGCCATCTCTGTCACGCACTCCACGCGCCCCAGCACCGCCCCCTTCTCCCCCTCCGCCAACTTCCCCTTCTTAATCTCCCGATCCAAATTCTTCCCAATCGTCTCCAACCCTCGTTCCAAAAACCTCTGCTCCACATCCCGCAAAATCACCCGATACCCCGCCCGCGCAAACACATGCGCAATCCCATTCCCCATCGTCCCCGCGCCCAACACCGCTACCGTTTTAATCGCTTCAAAGGACAAAGTCGTAGCCTCCACATTCTCAGGAACTCAATCAAGGGTGGAACTCAAAGCGGCAAACGAACAAGCGCTAAAAATTCGTCTCACGCCGGCGGCTCGCCCTCCGCAATCTCCCGAATATTTCCCGGGCCAAAGTCTCCTCTTCCGGCGGAACGTACAAAGTTGTCGTGTTCCCATGTGTCTCGGTGCGCACCGGAATCTCATTCTCCTTCAACGCCTCGCTCAAAAATTCCGCCCGCTCCTGCTCTTCGCCCGTTCCCGTCCACACCGCGCTCGTAGCCTTGCTCAAATGCACCGGCGTTTCCACCGCAGCCGGTGCGGCATCATCCTCCGCCGGTATCTCCATATCCACCGGCTCCTCGCCCAGCAACTCCTCCAGAATCTTCTCCGCCTCCGTCAGTTTCGTGGATGGCACCGCCACCTTGAATCCAAACTTCGCATCCTGCCCCACAAAAAACGGATCGGTCGCGGAACCGTCCCGCTCTTCCCCGGCCGCCCTGTCAACGAAAGGAATTCCCGCGGACTGCAGTTCTTCCAGAAGCGCCGAGTGCAGCGCCGGATCCTCCCCCGCCCACAACATCACAAGCGATCCTTGCGGTCCAGAAACTGAAGCCATGCGCACCTCCATCCAATCTGAAACGCACTGCCTTTGCAACGAAGCGCCAAGCATACATCCAATTACCCCGAAGAAAAACCGCTCACGTTTTCGCGGCCGCGCAAATAAAAGGGGCGAATTTCTGAGGGGGGAAAGGGCCTATCTCGAGTCATTCGGGCGGCCTGCCTTCGACGACCTCCCGCACAATCTCCCGCGCTTGCGCTTCATCTTCTGCATGCACGTACAGCACATACTTGCCAGTGCGCGGAGCGCGCCGAAAAGGGATTTTGTTCGTTTCCAGCGAAGCCGCGATAAAATCACCTAGCTCCGGCTCATCGCCGGACCAGACTTCCGTGCTTGGCTCTTCCTCGTCCCGCTCCGCGATATTCCTCCCCGCGCCTCGTACTCTCAAGTTATCAGGCTCATCCCGATCGGCTGGCGGCTCGGTAATCGATGGCAGCGTGAACCGTTGCCGACCCCCTTCAACCGGCTCCGCCCAGGGCCCAAACGCTCCCGGACCAAGACGCGAGCCTGGCAAGTGCTCGGAATCCACGGGAAGCGGCCGCGAAGCCGGCTCGATCGCCTCGTCGCTTCCGTAGGCTTCTTTGACTGCCGCTTCCGCCCTCTCAAACATCGAAAACGGAATCCCAATCTGGAATGCCGGATAGCTCAATATATGAAAGAGATGGTCTGCGCGCCGGATTGTCTTTTGCGGGATGCCTTCTTTTTCCAATAGTTCGACAAGTTCAGCATGGATACGAGGGTCGTCCCCAGTCCAGAATGAGCAGAAAGGATCCTCCTCGGAGTCGCCGGGTGCGGCGGCCGCATGAGGAACGAGTGCCGCAGCGGGCAGCTCATACACAAGCTCCACGTCACAATCCGCGCACCGCGTAAACCCCTGCCGATACTCCGCTTTGCAAACGGGACAAAACATAGCGTCAACTCGCGAGTCTACTACACCCCGTCAAACCTCTGTATTCCCGCACCACCTCCCTCTTCCCTATGTTCTCTGTGTTCTTCGTGTTCTCTGTATCCGCTGTGACCTCTGTGCTCCACGGGTCCTCTGTGTAAAATCCTTTTCCCGCCTTTTTCCCTCTACTCAATCGCTCGGATTTACTCCTTGTGTGTTACATACCTTTCCTGCTATCCTTATCCGGTTCAGTACTGCGCCCCGCCATCCCGCGGGGCGTTTCTGTTCTAGGCCCAATCAGTAGCACAGGCACTCTTGCCTGTTCTCGTATCTGTAGTCGCACTTGTAGGGGCCGGGCTTCAGCCCGGCTCTTTCTTTTTCCGTCTGTCCAATTCTCAAAACTAGCTCAAATCTAAATCTAAGGAGAAATCTATGTCCTCGCTTAATGCCAAGGACCGCCTATCCCTCTG
>JBARJI010000079.1:0-28275 GCA_049800195.1 Candidatus Acidiferrum sp. | reverse complement strand
GAACAGCGGTTCGAGAATGGCCCACTGGGCGTCGGTCAGATCCATGCATTCGATTTGCTCCGTTTTGGACTATCTTTCAACTCTTCCGTGGGCTGAAAGTGTTTATGAGACAACTTCTAGTTAGTTCGATAAATTCCATGTGCCTGGCTGCGGGTCACGGATGCCGTACCGTCTTGCCATGCCGCGCGCAGCAGCAGCGCACGAAAGACGGGCTTTGAGGGAACGGTTTGGTGATGGTTTGAAAACGCAGTTGCGGTTAGAGCGAGCGCAAAAAATCGATGACTTCCTGCTGCTCGTGGGTCGTCAGGCGATTGAAATTGTCGATGACTTTGTTTGCCTCGCTACCAACGCTACGGTGATCGCGGATGGCCACCAGCAAGTTGGTCGTTCGTCCATCGTGAAGGAAGAAGACGCGTTGTCCGACGCCCCATAGAGGAGCGGATCGAAACTCGTCGGGGCCTGCGGCGCCTTGCGTGATGCCGTCGGCGAGCCCTTTGCCCATGTGGTGGACGATGAGGTCCGAGTAAAGATTCGCCGTCTGATTGGAAAGAGCGACGCTCGGGCTGGTCGATGAGCCGCTCGCAATCTTTGCTCCCGTGGTCAACGAGGGCGTATGGCAATGGACGCAACCTATTTTTGCAAAAGTGGCGCGCCCTTTCTCGGTGGAAGGCGTGGCGGGCGCGGGAGTGGGCGGCGCCAGCATGCGCATGAAGTTGGCAAAGGCTTCGATGTCGGAGATAACCGCCGTGTTCGCATTGCCGCTGGCCGATGGAGCAGGCGAGAAGTTGAGCGTGTCCTCGGGAGTGGCGTTAAAGAGGCAGCCCGGCGTTTCGTCGCGCTCCTGCTGGAAAAGTTCGTTGGTGATGCCCATCTCGACGTTGTAGGCCTCGCTCGCGAACAGGAGCAAGGATTTGTTCTGCGCCTTCCACCCAAAACGCGTAATGGTCCCGTCGTTTGCGCTAACGTTTACGTTTCCGCTTAAATGAGCGTTCACATGCCCGGAAATACCCAATGCCGCTTTCGCCGATGCGTTGGCTTTCATGTTGGCAAGAATGGCCGAGTCGGGGATCGATTCAATGAGCCCCGCGCCAAACAGGGGAGTCGGGATTCGGAAAATAATGTTCGCATTCCCGCCCTGGCCGGTCAGGGGATTTCCCGCGGGCAGGAAGTCGAATTGTTTGATGTTGCAGCCGGAGGCGTCAGCCCGCCCGGTGATCACGAAGAGGTCATGCACATCGCCGTCGGGGAGGCCGTTGCTCTTCTTAAACCGCGCTTCGCGGATCGGTCCATTTTGCGTGATGAACCAGGGCACAGCGTTCTTCGCGCCATCCAAGGTAGCAACGGCGGGCAGTGGATTTTGCGCCGGGCTCGTTCCGCCTATGGCCGGCTGGGAGTGGCAAGAAAAACATTGGTTGGAGTTGAAGCGCGGACCGAGGCCGTTGTTCGCGCCGCCGGTCACGACTTCAATCTCTTGGAACCTTGCCATGCCATCCTGGAAGAATGCAGTTTCGTCCGCTGTAAGCCCTTTGAGCGGAGTGCCGCCGCCTGCTGGGCCGCCGCGCACTCCTGGGTCTACGGGAACTGATCTGGTTTGGCTAGATTTAGTTTGGCCAGGCTTGGATTGGCCAAAGGTGAATACGCCCGTGGCTAACAGCGCAGCCACGATGGCGCCAAGACTCATGCGAGCAACTCTCCGGAGTATCATTTCAATTCTCCTCCCGGAGCTGGGCACTCGGGCATTGTACACCGACATCGGGTTAAGCCAGCGTAGGTGTGGAGAACATCGAGGTGAGGCAGTTTACTTGGAGGCCTGTGTGTGGCTGATTGCACTCGGGCGGGCGCTACGGAGTTCGCGAACGCACCATGCTTAATAGCATCGCGATCTGCCCGGAATGGTAAATCGTGTGCTGCACGGTTCCGTTGAGAAGCGTGTCGTAGGGATAGTCGCGCCCCGGAACCTGTTTTGCCAAATCCTCGACGGTGAAATTCCGAATCTTCTCTTCCAGCAAGTCGCGGCTATGTTTCCACCGCGCGAGGAGTTCGTTCCAGGGAATCGGCGGTTCGGCCCACTCTTTTTCAGGCTCCCAACGCGGCATTGGATGGCTTTCGGAAGTATTCCGCGTTCTCTCATTCCAAAGGAGCAAATGCTGCAGCAGGTCCGAGATGGAATGCCCTCCCGGGACTGGCGACACAGCTGCAAGCTCGGGCGTAACTTGCGCCGATAGCTCACCGAGCGCGGGCCCGTACCATGCGCCCTTCACCGTCGCGGCATGATAAGCATTTGCGATCAGTTCCGCTTGGTTCACAAGTCCCCCCGTAGCCGTGCCGACAGCGACGGCACTACCAAACGGCTTAGTCTACCGCAGTTGCGCTAGCTTTGGCGGCGACCCGAGACGAAGGTCTTTACCTAGCTGAGGCCGCACCCTCGTTTCTTGAGGTTGGGTCTAGTTTTCCTCTCTGGAGCTCCACGTCCTCGGCGCCACAGCTCTATCTATTTCTATTTTCTCGGCATTCTCCAGGATGCAGGGCGCCGCGCCTTAGTGGCTGGCAATTTTGACGGCACGTGCGAGAGGCTCAGTTTCCCGCCTCCCTGCGGCTTAGTCTTTAAATGGTGGCCGCATTACGACGACTGCGCTGGCCGCTAGCAGCAAGCAGATGCCGGCAACCCCGGGAATCTCCGTGGGTGGATGCTGGCTCTCAGAATCTTGTTTTGCGGTTTCCGAATGATCGTGGGCCATGGACCGGCCCCAGACTCCGGCTTGAAGTGCAAATAGAACGAGTGCAAGGAGGATGAGAACGACGGCCCGACGTTTTGCAGACTGCATGTAGACCTCGGCTTTCTGGCCGGTATGTCCATTTTAGCAAGACTGCTGGGGCAAGCGCTCCTTTCGACGAAGCAAAACGGCTGCTGCTCGCTGGCTCCCGCCGCACTCAGTGGCAAGTTGGAAGCGGGCCGCGCATGACAGTCGAGGACGGAGAAATTGTTTATACTGAGAACTCTCGCCAGAGCGGTTCGATCATTCGTATGAACCATAAACGCAAACGACCGAAAAACGCGCGCAGCGGTTGTAAGCTGTGCAAACCCCATAAGATAAACGGCGTCGTCAAGACGTATCACATTCGCGGGATCAAATGGATGACAGGTAGAAACCCGTTGAAACAACTCGCATCGGACTGATCTGCGGCTCGCGGAGACTCTTTCCGAGATCCTAGTCTTGGCCTGAGACAGAGGTAGGTCCTCTCGAGCTTTCGCTCAGCTTTACTCGCTTGTTCCCTATGCCCCGGTGCGGTGCGAGAGACCGAATCAATCCGCCGGGGCGGCCCGCGTCTTGGCCCATTCGCGGATCGATGCGACCTCTTCGGCGCGCGTTACGCTGAGTGGCTGTGTAGCGTGAATCTCTATAAGTAGAATTTCCGTCGTGAGTTGTTGCTTTTGCGCGAACGCGGTGTACAGCCCCGCGATAATCACTTGTTCGATTTCCGCTCCGGAGAAGCCACCGCTTGCTGCTGCCAGCTTCGTCAAATCAAATGCGCCTGCATCGCGTCCGCGCTTCTTCAGGTGCAGATCGAAGAGCGCCGCGCGAACCTCAATGTTCGGCAAATCCACAAAGAAAATTTCGTCAAACCGTCCCTTGCGCATCATCTCCGGCGGCAAGACCGTGATGTTGTTCGAGGTAGCGGCCAGAAAGACGCCGCTCTCCCGGTCTTGCATCCACGTCAGCAGCGTCGCCAGAAGCCGTTGCGACAATCCCGCGTCCGCGTCACCGCTCGAACCTGCCGAAGCAAAGGCCTTCTCGATTTCATCGATCCACAGCACCATCGGCGCGAGCTTCTGAGCCAATTCCAGCGCTTTGTGCAGCTTCTTTTCGCTTTCCCCGACGAACTTGTCGTAGAGCGCGCCCGCATCCAAACGCGCCAATTCAAATCCCCAGTCGCCAGCCACGGCGCGGGCCGCCAGACTTTTCCCGCATCCCTGGACGCCCGTAATCAAAACGCCCTTTGGCGGCACCAATCCAAATCGCTGTCCTTCCGGCGTTAATGCGCTTTTGCGTTTTGCGATCCATTCACGCAAACGTTTCAGGCCGGCCACGTCGCCAAACGAGGTGTCGCCCCGCACGGTTTCAATCAAGCCTTCGGTCCGTAGCGCCTGACGCTTGGCGTCCAATACGTCGTCGAGCAAACCCGCATCCGCGCGCCCTCGAGCGAGAATGCACATCCGCAACGTGCGCACGGCCTCCTCTTCGGGAAGTCCGGCAAGGTCTCGCGCGATTTGTGTCATCGCCGCTAAGTCCAGGGTCACTGGGATGCGATGCTCCCGGTTTACTTCCGCAAGCACGCTTTTTACTTGAGGCAACAACTCTTCCGCGGTGGGCAATTCCAATTGGAAAGGCACAGCTTCACAGACAAGTTCCGCCGGCAATTGCAGCGCAGGTTCCAAGATTACAATCGCTCGCCGCACCGTGCGGAATTTCTCCGCCAAATCCCGCAAGCGGCGGCAGATGCGGTCATTTTCGCAGTAGCGAGCAAAATCCTTCAAGAGAAAGATGGCATCGCCTTGAATCAAGGGAATATTCGCCAGCGCCTGTTCGGGCTGCTCCGTGTTGTAAATCGCCGCGCCGCGGAATCGTGCAAGGCCCGTCGTGACACTCCACTCGTACAGAGGCACATCCAATTCCGTCGCCACGTCCACCAGCAACTGTTCGAAGCGCTCCTCTTCGGGCGTTTCGACCGTAATAATAGGGTGCCGAGAATTCACCAGGAGGCGCAACTCGTCATGCTTGTAAGGTTTAGCTGGCGTCCGCAGCGCGTCCGGTTGTCCAATTCCCGCAGCTTGCCCCGGCGTTCTTGCGCCCGCGGGTGCGGAGAATGGCGGCGGTGGTGCATTCGGCGACCCCTTCAGCTCGTTTGACAAAGCTCGGTGCCTCGTTTAACGTTAGAAGTTTGAGCGATACCTAAAAGGAGCAATGGATGGCCCAGGGACAGGCTACCAAAATCAAGAAGAAGAAAAAGTCGGTTTTGAAGCGCGCGGCGCAAGCTCGTCAACGCGCCGATGTGAATCGCGCCAACCGCACCCGGGTCCGCACATTGATGCGCCGTTTGCGCACCGCGATCACGGCAGGGGACGCCACCGCGGCGGGGAATCTGCTGACACCCACGATGTCGGCGATCGATCAGGCCATCACCAAGGGTGTGCTGCACGAAAACACCGGCAACCGTTACAAATCGCGCCTCACGCTGGCTTTCAACGGCGTCAAAGCCAAAGCAGCCAGCTAACGATACCGCACTTCCAATTAGCTTTGGAGCGAGTCTTTGCGGGGCAGTCTTTAGCATGACCCGTTTTTTCCTGATGAGTTTCTGTATGGGCGGGCCCAAGCCCGCCTTTCCTTCACGGTCGTGCGGGGCGTTTTTGTTCATCGGTTTGTCATGTTGCCGTAACCATCCCGCGATAACCTCAGCATTCTTCACCCCTTGGCCTCGATCTTCCAGCGTCGCCGTCGGAGAGCAACTCGCGTGATAGCGCGTTTCGGCCCTTTAGTGAAAAACATCTCTCAAGGTTTGCATATCTCCAGCGCGGGCCGTCTCTTACTGATTTTGTTCATGGCCTCGCTGCTTGTGCCGGTTTACCAGGGCTGCCGAGCCCAGGAAGCGCCTATGGACCCATGTCCGCGCCCTTCGCCGGGAAGCGCTGTGCCGGAACCCGAAGATCTTCGCAGCCAAAATGGTGTGTTAAAAGTCGATTTAACGGTCCTGAATGTTATCGAGCCCGACGGCTCGATTCGGTATTGTTACCTTTACGGCGACGGGAGCGAATCGCCGACTCTCCGCTTGCATCGTGGCGATCTGCTGATCCTTAACCTCAAAAACGACTTGCGCAATCTTGGTCCTGCCGCCGCGAGCGCTAATCACATGCACTCTCATTCCAAATCAGAAAAAAACGGCGACCCTTGCACGAGCGGCGAAATGAGCGCGACCTCCACGAACCTTCATTTTCATGGGCTGACGGTTCCGGCAGTCTGCCACCAGGACGATGTTCTCAAGACTTCCATCCAGCCCGGCGACCCCCCGTTCGAGTATCGTTTTCATATTCCAGACAATGAACCGCCGGGCCTGTATTGGTATCACCCGCATATCCACGGTTTCACCACGCCAGAAGTGCTCGGCGGAGCTTCGGGAGCGCTCATTGTGGAAGGAATCGAGCGTGCGAATCCCCGGTTGGCCGGATTGCCGGAGCGAGTGTTGGTGATACGCGATCAGAATTTGCTGAATCCCAATGCTCCGCCTTCGAAATTCGAGCCGGTCGTGCCTCACATGCTGCTGGATCGCGACGGTGACGCGGCAAACAACGGCACCGGCTTCGGCAAACCTGCCAAAGACCTTTCCGTCAACTTTGTGCCGGTTCCTTACCCCGACTACCCGCCCGCCAAGATCGAAATGAAGCCGGAAGAACGTCAACTCTGGCGCGTGCTGAATGCATCCGCGATTACGTACCTAAATTTAGCGGTGCTGTATGGGCCAAGGCACACGCCGCAGAAGCTTGGGATCGTCGCACTCGATGGAGTCCCATTGAATGAGGACGGCGCTCCGGGAGAAGGAATCGCGTGGGAAAATCACATCGGAATACCGCCGGGAGGCCGAGCGGAATTTATTTTGAGTGGACCGCCCGCGGGAGTCGAGGGTTTATTCGTAACGCGCACGGTCGATACGGGGGCGGGAGGTGAAAACGATCCGAACCGCGCTCTGGCTACGATCACGCCTTCGGCTGACGCGCCCGAGCCGCGCTCGACGCTTTCTGCGTCGCCACAGCCGCTTCCTAAGCCCGAGCTTCCGTGGTTAGGAAGCGTGAAGCCTGTGCGCACCCGCAGATTGTATTTTTCGGAAAAATTGCTCAACCCAAACGATCCCAACAGCGCGACCGAGTTTTACATCACGGTAGAGGGACAGACTCCGAAAGCCTTCGATCCCAGTTCGGGAGTTCCCAACATCATTGTGAAGCAAGGCACCGTCGAGGATTGGATTATCGAAAATCGTTCGACGGAATTGCACGCCTTTCACATTCACCAACTACATTTCTTAATGGTTGATTGGTTAGGACTTCCAGTGAACGAGCCGTTTCTGCGCGATACGGTGAACGTCCCTTTTTACAATGGCAGGGACCTGGAATATCCCAGCGTCACACTCCGCATGGATTTCCGCGATCCGAACATTGTCGGCACGTTTGTCTATCATTGCCATCTTTTGGAACACGAGGACGGCGGAATGATGGGAGTAATCCGCGTGGAGCCCGCCGATGGCGCGCAGCCTTACACCACGTCCGGAGCGCGGGTGCCGGCGAGGGCCGATGCTGGGCTGCGCACTACAGGCAATGGAGGCAAGACGGAAAAGAATTAAAACAGGCCCTCGAACTGCGTCGAGCGCACGCAATTCCCCTTAGATGCCGCCGGTTTGAATCGCGAGTCCATTTCCAGATTCAGTACATATTTGCCTCAATCACCGCATGTCAGGTATTTCGCGCATTCATAAGCTCTTAATGTCGAGTTCATGGTCGCGTAAAACCGAGCCCACATTTCGTTCGTTTCTCCCGCTTTCAGACTTTATTCCAGCATTCACATGAGAAAAACCGTCCCGCAATACCGAAACGCTACTAATAAGCCCCGCAGTAAGCTCCACCATAGAAAAGGGAGGTTGAATGTATTCCAAGTACTTTGCATCCAGCGCGTTGCAGGCCGCCCGCCTTTGCCTCGCAACCGTTGCGCTTTTCCAGTTCACGGTCGGCCCTTCTCTTGCCGGCCCAATTCCGCAGCGAGGGCCGTCCAAGGGTGGGAACAACGACGGCAATACCATCACTCCCATCAAACACGTCATTGTGATCATCGGTGAAAACCGCAGCTTTGATCATGTCTTCGCCACGTACGTACCGAGGCCTGGGCAAACGGTAAATAACCTTTTGTCGGAAGGTATTATCAAGCTGGATGCCCACAAGAATGCAATTCCCGGTCCCAACTTCGAGAAGGCTCACCAACTCGCAGCCTCGGACCTCGGTCCCCAGGATGAATTTCTTCTCGACCCGCCCAAGAGCGAGTTTTCCAACAATCAGCTTCCCGCGCCGCTGGTCGGTGGTCCCTCCGTTTCGTACATACCGAACGCATGCCCCGGTCAGGCGATTACGAGCTGCTCCGCGAGCCTGACGCTGGCCCAGGAATCGGAAAATGGATTGCCGAACAATGCATACTATACAGATCTTCTCAACGGGGGCACGGGCCTGTCGAGCGCGACTCCTGACACTCGAATCTCGAACGTGAATTCCTTGCCTGCGGGTCCGTTCCAACTGACAAACGGCAACAGTTTCCAATATGACGCTTATGCGGCGAGCCCGGTCCATCGGTTTTATCAGATGTGGCAGCAAGAAAATTGCAGCCTCGAGCGCGCCACATCGGACAATCCCTCCGGTTGCGACGCCAAGTTGTTCTCTTGGGTGGAAGTAACGGAAGGAGCGGGATCGAACGGTAATCTTCCCGCATCCAACTTCAGCATTGAATACTCGCCGACAGGGACAACCACTGGCGAGGGATCCACATCGCTCGGCTTCTATAACGTCCAGCAAGGCGATGTCCCTTACTTCAAGCAGCTGGCCGACACCTACGCGATGAGCGACAATTTCCATCAGTCGGTGGACGGCGGCACAGGCGCCAACCACATCATGTTCGGTCATGCTGACGCCATCTGGTTCAGCGACGGCAATGGTCATGCTCTACCTGCGCCTCACAACAGCACGGCTGGAGAGGGAACGGCAAACCAGGGGACGGTGGATGAAGTTGAGAATCCTAACCCTGCGACAAACACAAACAACTGGTATTCCGAGGACGGTTACGGTGGCGGTTCGTACGGCTCGGCCTCCTACGGCGGCGGCTCATACAGCGATTGCTCGGATACATCACAGGCTGGAGTCGGGCCGATCGTGGCGTATCTCAAGTCGCTGCACATCGATCCTCGTTGCCAGACCGAACATTACTACCTGCTGAACAACTACAACCCGGGGTATTTCGGCAGCGGCGCCAATGCCTATACCGATCCTAGCCCGGCGAACACGGTTTTCACGATTCCTCCGTCGTCCGTGCCGAGCATTGGCGATGACATGATCGCCCACAATATCTCCTGGAAGTATTACGGCGATCAGTGGGATGCCTACTCCGGCGCGCCCAACTACACCCCTCAGCCAAAGTCTGAACTCAATCCCAACGGTCTGCCCGGCGATCCATACCAGTTGAACTATGGAGCGGTGGGTTCGGCGAATGCAATCGGCGTAACGATCGCCAAAGGCCAGGCCGACGAATACTGCACGATTTGCAATCCGTTCCAGTACGACACGTCAATTATGGCCAACGCAGCGGTTCGCAACGCCCATATCCAGGACACCGCGAATCTCTACAACGACATCACCAACGGCACGCTTCCTGCCGTTTCCATCGTCAAGCCCAGCGGGTTCGTGGATGGCCATCCGGCTTCCTCGAAGCTCGACCTGTTCGAGGGCTTCACCCAGAAAATCGTCAGTGAGGTGGAGGCGTCTCCCTACGCGAAGGATACAGTGATCTTCATTACCGAAGACGAAGGCGGAGGCTATTATGACTCCGGCTACGTCCAGCCTTTGGACTTCTTCGGTGACGGAACGCGGATCATTTTCCTGGCCGTAGGCCCTTACCTCAAGTCGCCGGGTTACATCTCGCATGTCTACACGGATCACGTCTCGATCCTCAAATTCATCGAGAGGAACTGGAGTTTGCCTCCAGTCACGAACCGCAGCCGGGACAATTTCCCGGACCCGGTCGCGGCTCGGAACAACCCCTATGTGCCGACTAACAGTCCAGCCATCGGGGACTTGTTCGATCTGTTCGATTTCCCGAGCGGCGGTCAAGGCGGCGGCTTCGGCCACTAAACTCTAGTCAGCAAACAGAACGAAAGGGGCGACCGGTATCCGGCCGCCCCTTCTCTTTTTCGCGCATACCGCGCTCGAGAAGGATTCCGTTGCGAATATTCATCTGGCAGCCACCTTCGCCGCGCCGCTTGTAGTTAGCTCGGTTACCAGAAATTCCATGACCGCACGCGCATCTTCGCCGCCTCGTTTGAGCCGGTCATCGGCCTTCTGCAAAGCGCGTAGGCCTCCGAGCAACTGTGTCTTGGGAATTTTGCGCGCCGCTTGTAAAGCCAGCTCCGCCTGCTCCGGGCGCATTCCCAATGCACGGGCCGCCTGCCATCCGTTTGCCGCTCCTTTTACCTCGCTGGCCTCGATTAGCTTGCGATACATCCAGGTAATCGCGCCGAGCATGGGCAGGGGCTCCTCGCCATCGCGAAGGAGGCGGTCCAGAAATTCAAGGGCCTTAGCGGACTTCCTGGCCGCCAGCAAATCCGCAAATTCCCAGACTGTCGTGGTTTTCTCGGAAATCACCATCGCACTGACGTCATTCCTGGTTATAAATTTCGTTCGGCTCGCGTGCGTCGCGAGTTTCTCGAGCTCCGTTTTCAGCCGCATCAAATCGGCAGCTACAAACTCCGCCAAATCTTCCGCCGCTCCCTTTTCAAATTCGATGCCCTCTTCCTTGGCGATGTCTCTTGCCAAAGCTACCGCCGAGGCTTGACGTTCCCCAGGATTTTCGCCCAGCCCGCACTCCACGACTAACGTCTTCTCCGCAAGGAGCTTTCCCAGCTTCATGCGCTGATCCAGTCCCGTCGCTTCCACCACGAGCACCGTGAACGGTGCGGGATCCTCGAGATACACGCCGAGTTGTGCTACCGCCTCTTCCCGGTTTTTCTCGCCGAGCTTTTCGATCGCTTCCGCTTCCTCCAGGAAAACCACCTGCACCGGGGAAAGCATCGCCATCGTTTGCGCTTGATCCAACGCCGCCTGCGTCTCGCCGCGCCCCGCGGAATACCGCGAGACCGCCCAAGTGCGCGCCGCCTCCGGCACGAATCTCTCTATCAATTGCGCGCGACAGGCATCACGCAGATAAGGCTCTTCGCCGAGCAGCAATATGGCGGCAACGGGCCTGCCGTGTTCCAGTCGTGCCACCAACTCTTCCCGCGTAACTCGCGCCATCCATCGCTCCGCTAATAATTCTCGATGATCGCAGCCACTAAACGCTGCGCGAAATCCTGGGCCAGCCGGTCCAAGGCCGGGTCTTGCTCTTCGAAGAAGCCTTTGAGCGCGGCTGTGTCGGTCGGTGTGGAGGTGTCGGCCGAGATTTCATACTCGTTGCGGAAAACGAAGTTGTCCGTGTGGTAGAGCACTTTCTGCGTCGCGCGCTCCGTGAACGTCACTTCACACTTCACGGTGACCAGCATGGTCGTGGCGCGTCCCGTCGTCGTATCAAACAGGAGCGGCACCGCCTCCAGAGTCAACAACTTGCCCCGCAACACCGCATCGCCATCTTCCGGATTCGACACCACACGGTACGTCGTCTTCGCCAGGAACTCGTGTATCGTCGCGGCCGTCAACTTTTGCTCAAGCCGGTAACTGGTCGTCTTATTTTCGAGCGCGGGGACGGCAATCACGTGAATGCTTTTCGGCAGGGCCGAGGTAGTCCCGGCGACGTGATACCCGCATCCGGAAAGCATCAGTGCTGTAGTAATCGCCGCACGCGAGATTTTTCTGCGGCTCATGGAAGCATCTCCGCCAGCTTTACCGCGTTGGCCGCGGGCAAGCGTATGTTATCCGCCGCGCCCCAGAACCACCACGCGCCGTTGCGTGCGGGGTCTTCCTCCGGCTTGGCTATGTGCGCCACTTTTTCGCCGGCCACGCTTACGTTGCTCGGCGCCGCTTCTCCGTCGCTCGGAATCGCAAATCCGGCCTCCTCGCGGGCCGCGATAACTTGCTCGCTCGTCGTTCCCGGGACAAGCTCCGCGCAAGCCGTAAACGCCGTGCCATAAAAGACAGGAGCGTGAAGTACCTGCAAGGCTGGCAGAACCGCCTTCTTACCCATGCATGCCTTCGTTTCCGCGCGCAACCGTTCACGGACCTCGCTCAGCTTCTGTTTGCTGCCCGGGCCGAACCGGTCCAGGAGATTGAAGGCGACTTGCGTATCGAACACCGGCTGTCCCATCCCTTGAAATGACAAGAGCTGTCCCGTCTGGCTCTCTAGCTCTTCGATGCCGGCGCGCCCGGCTTCAGATACCGGCTGGAAGCAGAGCACCACGAGTCGCGAGACGCCAATTTTGAACAAACCCAACGCAAGGGAAGCGGCAGCCGTTCCCGCGGCGGAAGGAATCGCGTAGAGGGTGGCATCCTTTGGAAATTTTCTGCCGTGCAGCAAGTCGAGTTTCGGAAACCAGGCTACGGTTTCGTCCTCGCCGGCAGTCGCTCCGGAAAGGTCGATGATCTTTGCGTTCGCGGCGAGCGCCGCTCCTAGATTCGCGCGCGTAAAATCCGAGGAGCCCGCGAAAAAGATCTTCCCAGCGCGCTCGAAGCTACCGTGCTCGACGGGCTGAATCACAGCGGGCTCACCACCCGCCGCGGTCAGCACTCCCGCGGCAATTTCTTCATCCACCAAGCGAAACTCCGCACCCGCAAACCGGCTTTCTTCGAGCAAGGAGCGCAACTCCACACCCAGCAGGGAAGAAGCGCCTGCGATCACGATTCGGTTGGATCCCTGCTCAAGCGAGGCCATGGATCAAGCGGTCCGCGAAGCCATGCGGTGCCTTATCATTCGCACCAGGTGCAGTGCCACGCCGGCAACGGCATAAGAACAGGAAAACACGATCAAGACCGGTTCTGAAAATTTCCATATCACCCATAAAACAAGTATCAACAACACAATGGCTAGGGAAGGCTGCTTCTGCTTCCAAGGAATTTCCTTGAAACTGCTATACCGAACCGTGCTGGTCATCAGCCCGCCCAGCCCCGCCACCATCAGCAGCCAGGCGACCGACCACCGCCAATCATGCAGAGGCTCCTTGAATCCATGTACCATGGCCGCCACCACGCCAGCGGCGGCTGGCGTCGGCATCCCTACGAAGTATTTCGAGCTGCCTGGCGCCATTCCCTGCACGTTGAAGCGCGCCAGACGCCACGCGCAGCAGATGAGGAACAGGAGGCAACTGCCCCACGCCAAGTCTCCGATAAATGGGCCCATTCCGCCGGGTGTTGCATGCAAGCTCCGCACTCCCCACGAATATGCCATTACGGCTGGAGCAACCCCGAAGCTGACCACATCCGCCAACGAATCGAACTGCACCCCAAACTGCGTATTCGTTCCCGTCATCCTCGCGACGCGACCATCCAGGGAATCGAACACGATGGCAAGCCCGATGGCAATCGCCGCGTGATCGAAATCGCCTTTCCCGCCCATGAGAGTGGCTACTATCGCGTAATAGCCACAAAAAAGATTCGCTGCGGTGAAAAGACTAGGCAACAGGAAGATACCCCGCCGCAGCCGCGGGTTTCGCATGCGTCTTCCTTGAAATGGAATTTCTTGCTGTTCGATTTCCGCCATGGCTAGGTTTGTTTTCCCGCTACCGATGCGTTGACGTCTGCCTCGGAATCTTGTTTTGCCTGAAGGGAGTTGGCGTCTGACTTTTTCGGCCACATCGCCAGCACGCTGGCGCCGCCTTTCACGTTGTCGCCCAACTTCACCATAATCTCGGCGTCGCGCGGCAGCCACACATCCGCCCTCGATCCAAATCGCACCAGGCCGATTCGCTCTCCCCGCGCCACGCGCTCGCCGCTCTTTTTCCAACTTACGACGCGGCGCGCGATCAAGCCAGCAATCTGCTTGAAAACCATTTCTCCGGAGTCCGTCGAAAGCGTGAAAACGTTCTGCTCGTTTTCCAACGAAGCTCGTTCCCGCATGGCCGCGAGAAACTTTCCGGGCTTATACTCGAGGCTGCTGATGACGCCGTCCGCAGGCGCACGGTTCACGTGCACGTTCCAGATCGCCAGAAATATGCTGACCCGCTTTCCTGGCTGGCCAGCTTGCTCCTCGTCCGTTACCACCACTACGCGCCCGTCCGCCGGGGAGACTACCGCGCCTGGTTCTTTCGGGATCACGCGCTCCGGATCACGGAAAAACGAAAATACAAAAATCGCCAGGCAGACCAGGATGACCGCGGCTGCCGGCCACTGTGCAAAATACGCCACCCCGCCAAGCAACAGGAGCGGCAACCCAAAGTAGTAGCCCTCTTTGACCATGCCTCAGCGAATATACCTCATCAGCCTCGCTCTGTGCGTTAACGACGCGAGCAAGCAGGGTCATTCTACGACAGAATTTTCGGGATAGCGGGCGTTATTGCGTGTACTGTGCCCGCGCGCGTTGGATACGCAGGGCAATCCGCTCCATCTCATCCTTGCAGTGGAGCTTCATCTTTTTCAGCTTGATCTCTTCCAGGAGGTCTTCCGAACTGAGGTAGGGAGCTACGGAGATTCGGTGCAGTTCTGATTCGTATTTCGAATGCTGCTCGGCCAGACGCTGATACTCGGCGTCTGTATCGAGGAGTATGTCCCGAGGTGCCCGCTGCGGTGTTGCCATGCGTCCTCCTCACGACTGCGCGAATTGAATTGTGAACACTACATGAACGAAAGATAGCACTCTGGTTTACGGCGTCAAGAGGCAAACTGTAGGAATTTAGTCCTAGCCTGTGAGTTTCCTAACCATCGTCACGGCCGGTTCGTCCGGGTCCCGGTAGTATCCCTTGCGCAGCCCGGTTTTAGCAAAGCCCTGTTTTTCATAGAACGCGATTGCGATTGTGTTTGATTCGCGCACCTCAAGGTAGACCGAGGTCGCGCCTCGCAATCTGAAATCTTGTAGAGCTTCCGCCAGCAATGTGGCTCCTTGTCCCTTGCGCCTATGCTCCAGGCTTATAGCCAAATTGAGTATCTCGGCTTGGTCGGCGACGCACCTCCCGATCAGGAATCCCGTCAGAGCCCTGTCCGCTTCGATAACCAGCGCCCGCGAATCGTCTTCTTCCGCCAGTTCCACGTAGCTTTTTCTCGACCAATGGGCCGCCTTGGGCGATTCCTGGGAGATCGCGTGTACTTCACCTGCATCCTGGATGCGAAAGGTTCGGACCTTTAGAACCGCGCGCGTCCCCCTGCTCTCAACTTCCACGCCGGGCCCCACCCTTCCAAAAAATCTCTGCATCGGACCGTCGCACATACTCTGCGTCCAACGCCAGAGCATCGGTCAAGCGCCCGCTAAGCGCACGCTGCCGCCCAATTCTTCCAATCGTTGGCGCAAGCACACTTGCGCTCGTTTGCAAGCTTTCACCGGCCCTCGCATGTTCCGCCCAACGATCCAACACTGTAATCCTTTCGGGATCCATCGAAATCCAGAAGACCACGTGCCCCTCAGCTTGTTCGCTTACCCAATTCAAAAAGCCTTCTGGCTCGATCACCATTTCCTGCTCCAACAACTTGAGGCCCGTCCCTTCTCTCGAATAAAGCCCTCCAAACACCTGCCCGCGCTGCGCGTCCACAAAGGCCGCTAAGTGCTCTTGACCGCCAACGACCTGCGACGCCATCGCCTCGAGCCTTGAAATGCTGGCTATTGGTTTACCGTATGCCTCGCTCCAGGCCTTCACCGTCGTCAATCCGATGCGCACTCCCGTAAACGACCCGGGACCCGCTGCGGCTGCAAATACGTCTATATCCTGCATTCTTAGTCCGGAAGCTCGTAGCGCTTCGCCGGCGGTTGGCAGCAACCACGACGAATAGTCCGAAGTTCCTTCATGGGCGATGGACTGCAAAACCTCGTCGTCTCGTAAAACCGACATACTTCCGCGCGAATCACAGGTATCGAGGGCTAAAAGAAGCACCCGTGCATTTTACAGCAGACTGACGCGGCTGTCAGAAAACGCGCAGCGGGCTCATCCGGCAGGCGCTCCTGCAACAACCGTTTCACAGCTCCTAATCCGATCAATTGCTGCCAGCTTCGCAAGAAGGGAAGCGTTCCTGAAAGGTTCCCACAGCTGAACGTCGCGCACAGCAATTCGACTGCCAAATTCGCATTTAATTTTCCCTAACCTCCTGATTCCACGGGATATATCTTGACTCTTGCAACACATCTCTTTACACTCTGTAGATATCTCAGGGGGCTTCTGAATCCATGGACTACAAAATCGGTGACAAGGTCGTTTACCCGAACCACGGTGTCGGACTTGTTGAACAGATTAGTTATGGCGTCTTGAATGGCAGAACCGAACGTTACTTCATGATTCGCATTGTTTCCAGCGGCTTGCGCGTGATGGTTCCGCAATCAAACGCAGAAACCGTTGGCCTTCGTTCCGTGATTCGTTCCACGGAATCCACCAAAGTCCTTGGCTTCCTCGAAAAAGGCAAGCTCAATTCCCATCACGACTGGAAGCATCGCTTCAAGGAAAACTCCGAACGCATGCGTACCGGCTCTCTCCTTGAAGTCGCCGTCGTCCTCAAGAGCCTCGTTTCCCTCAGCCGCAGCAAGCCTCTCTCCTTCCGCGAAAAGAAGATGCTGGAACGCGCGAAGTATCTTTTGGTCAGCGAAATGGCGACAGCGCGCAACACTAGCTCCGAAAGCGCCGAAGCCATCGTGGTCAAGTCTCTCGCCAAGGCCAAGCTCCAGTTCCCGGTCATGACCGAAAAATTCGAATAGAGTTCTGGGCTGTGCATGGCGCTTCGAAGCTCGGAGCGTGAAGTTAAAAAAAGTTCTAAGCTACTCGGCGGGCGAGACAATTTGCCCGCCTTTTCTTTACCCTCCTCAGCGCGCCTTTGATTTTGTGATCGCCCAGGCCTGGCGCCTTGCAGGATGTACCTCACCGGGACAGCTCCTTCTTGCCCCACTTGGTTTGTTGCAGTTCCACGTCCACCGAATGAATGAAACGTCGCCCTCTCCAGATTCGTCGTATAATTGGAGCCGTTAGCAGAGTCCCCCGCTACCCCTTCAAGGATTCTCAAAGCTTCCTCCATTCTCTGTGTTTGGAAGGGAGCTATGGAGATAGCCATGAAATCCAGTCTCTTGTTCGCAGTTCTCTTGCTCCTCGCCTATCCCGCTTCGGCGCAGCGGTCTCACCGGCGCGGCGCAGGGTCGGAAGCTAGCCAGCAGTACATCATGATGAACGGCTTGGGTAGCGGAGGGGGCGAAATTGGACGCCACAGCCGCGCCGTCCGATACGAGCCGCCGCGAAGCTTCCTGGTTGGCGATGCCGTCAACGATGGGCCATTCGTCCCCTCAAAGTACATGAGCTATAGCGATGCACTAGCTCTCGGCCAGCGGCAGCTTACCGAAGCTCAGGAATCCGCCAAAAACGGAGGGGGTGCTTCGCTCGGCAGCATCGCGCGGGCCTGTAGAACTTCGAGAGTCCAGAATCCAAAGATCGAAGCCCGCGCAATTCAAGACAATGCTGGCAAGATCGAACTCTGCAACCCGAATGGCACCAATTGTCGTCGAATCTAAAGAACACCTTCTGAAGTACTGCCTGTGAAACTTTCTAGACCCTTTCCAACTCGCTGAGGCTGACCCCCGCTTCCCGAAGTGTTCGCGCCACCGCCGCTGCGATCGCTGTCGCTCCTGGAGTGTCCCCATGAATGCAAATCGTCTGCGCGGACACGGGCACATCGCTTCCATCGCTCGCCGTCACCATTCCTTCTCTCACTATCCTCACTGCCTGCCGCGCTGCTTCTTCAGGAACACGAATCAGCGCATCCTCGAATTTTCGGGAGCGCAATGTTCCGTCAGGCTCGTACCGTCGGTCCGCAAACGCCTCTGCCGCCACCACAAATCCCGCCTCACTAAACGTCTCCAGCATCGGCGACCCAGCCAATCCCACGAGCACCACGTCGCGGCTCCACCGCGCCACGCCCTGTGCAATCGCTGCCGCAAGTGGCCGACCCCGCACCGCTTGGTTGTATAGCGCCCCATGAGGCTTTACATGCACTACCCGCACGCCGCAACTCTCCGCGATTTCCGCCAGCGCCCGCACTTGCTCGTACACAGACTCGGCAACCTGCCCTTCCGTCAAATTCAACTCCAGCCTCCCGAAATTTTCGCGATCGGCATATCCCGGGTGCGCGCCAACTGCCACTTCCGCCCGCTGCGCCTGCTGAATCGTCGCCCGCATCGTCTCGGCGTCGCCCGCATGCCCGCCGCACGCAACATTCGCCGAGGTAATCGACCGCATCAACGCATCTTGCGTGCCGTCGGAAATCGCCCCGGACAGTTCGCCCATGTCGCAATTCAGGTCGATCTTCCACTCGTTGCTTTTCATTCCAGAATCAACTCCTTCGATGCCAGCAAATTTTCCTGTTTCGCCAAGAGTGCTCGCGCCGTGTCCATCTCCACGCGTTCAAAGCGAATCTCGTCGCGCGGCCGAAGCTGCCCCAGGCTGCTCAAATCCGCCGAAATTACATTCGCAATCTTGGGATAACCGCCGGTCGTCTGTTGTTCGACGAACAAAATAATCGGCAATCCGGATGCGGTGATTTGCACTGCTCCCAGCGAAACACCTTCGGAGACCATTTCACCGCCATTAGCGCCAGCCGCCTCTGCAATCGCTCCCCCCTCGAGCCGCAAGCCCATCCGGTTGGACTCCTCCGCGACACGATAGGTGCTTTCGTAAAACGCTTTCTGCGCCGCCTCGGAAAACCAGCCGCTCTGCGGACCGGCCGTGACGCGCAACACTTTTCGCGGCGCCAGCTTCTGTAGAGCGCGCTCGGAGACCTTCCGTTTCCGAAAAGTGCGAAATGTTCCGCCCGCCGTTCCAATCTTCAGCACGTCTCCTTTGCGCAACGCCCGGCCTTCCAATCCGCCAAGCCCACTCAAAAGATGAGTCGACGCGCTGCCCAAGAATAACTTCACGTCAATCCCGCCTTTCACACACAGGTAGCATCGCGCTCCCGCTCGCGTCGCTCCCAGATGCAACGTCTGGTTCGGCCGCACCTCGACGGAAGCCCACATTTCGATGCTCTGATCGTCCAAGTTCGCGCCAAAGTCAGCTCCCGTCAGGGCGAAAGCTCCGCCATCCGAAAAGATAAACGTTCCGCCCAGCAGAGTCATTTCCAATCCGGCCGCGCTCTCCGCGTTGCCCACCAGTCGATTCCCAATCCGCAACGCAACGGGATCCGCCGCGCCCGAGACCGAAACACCCATCGTCCCAAAGCCATCTCGCCCTGCATCTTGAACCGTCGTCAGCAGACCCGGAGCACGCACATCGATCACGCTCATGCCTTCTCCAACTTCGCAAATTGCTCGCGTGGGATCGGCACAAAGTTCACGCGATCTCCAATGGAGAGCAAGCTCATCTCCTTGCGCTCCGGCCGAAACATCGCGACCGGCGTGCGGCCCAGCAATCTCCACCCGCCCGGCGTAGCAATGGGGTACACGCCCGTCTGGCTGCCCGCGATTCCTACGCTTCCCGCCGACACGCTCTTACGCGGCGTCGGCAGGCGTGGAGTTGCCAACGCTTCTGATAACTCGCCCAGATACGCAAATCCTGGGACAAATCCTAAGAAATAAACAAGGTAGGTGGCGGAAGCGTGCAGCTCGATGACGCGCTCCGGCGAAATTTCGCGGAGTCGCGCAACTTCGTTCAAGTCCGGGCCGAAATCTTCGCCATAGCAAACTGGTATCTCGACCAAACGCGGCTCTGGCAGCGGCATTTTCTCCATTCGATCAAGATAACCGCGCAAAACCTCTTCCAATTCTTCGTGCCGCAATTTCAGCGTGTCAAATTTAATTAATATCGAACCATATCCGGGGTGCAGGTTCCGCATTCCAGCAATAGGCTCGAGCTCGAGCAACCGCAAGAGCCGGCGAACCCGCTCATGCGCCTCAATTTTGATTTGATTTTGCAGGGGGGGGGCTGGTGCCCCGCTCCTCTTAGCTGGTGGGGTAAAATAAATAATCAGCGATTGATCGCTGGCAATACGAAAAAGTGCATCGCGGCTGGCAGCAGTGCTCATCGTGGCAAAATTATACCCCACGCCGTAAGTCGTTTATGCCTCTGCCCCGTGCTCGCGCAAATAAGCAACGGTCTGGCTGTGTTGGGTCTTGTGCTCATCGCCCGGGAAGAGCAGCGCGTAGCCGAGAGGCGTGCATTCGACAAATTCGCCTGGCCGTTCGTAGTGCCCGGGGAGCTTCGCGCGAACCTTTAAATCCGCGCCGCGCTCGACCAAGAGCTGCGCCATCGGTAAGCCTCCATCGAAGAATTGCGTTACCGCGTGAAAGATCGGCGTCTGCCCACCAACTTCACGCTCATCCAAGACCGCTTGCGCATTGACGTCCGCGCCGCGCTCCAAGAGTAGTTTGGCCGCTCCCACATTGCCGTACTCCGCCGCCACATGAAGCAGCGTCGCTCCCTGCAGCCTGAGCAACCGCCCGCCTGTGGAGCCGAAGTCCAGCTCTGGAAATCGCTGGTGCAACTGCGCGGGATCCGCATTGATGGCTTTTGCCAAAAGATCCAGACGGCCGCGAAGCATGTCCAGCACAACGGGCACGTTGTACTTCGTGACGCCGCCGGCCTCGATAAGAACATCCATGCACTCGCCGAGCTGCGCGGACCGGCTATAGGTTCCAATGACATAGTCCAGCGCCGTGCCCGGATATTTCCGATCCCCCCTCGCGCAATTTGGGTTTGCTCCGTGCTCCAGCAGCCATTTGATGGGCGCAGGCTCGACCGTTTCGCATGGCGCGAAAATAATCGGGAAATAGCCGTTCCACTCGGCGTTCAAGTCCGCTCCATGTGCCAGAAGCAACTCCATCATCGGGATACGGTGGCCGAACAGCGCGGCACGCATCAGCGGCCCGTCGCCGCCCTGATGCACATCCGAACCGTTTTCGATCATCCATTCCGCCATCGCCAGCCTCGCCGGGCTGGGCGCTTCCCACGGAACCCGGCACTCCGCGACCCAGGTCAACGGCCCATTTTTGTTGTAGCCGAGCGGAGCGCGATGCAGCGAGGGATTGCGCGTCATGATGGACTTGACGTGATCGAGATGGTTTGCGTCGATCGCCAGTTTGAGCTGACCAATCTCCTCGAGCGAATACACGTGCGCTTTCAATTTCGGCCAACTCGCAAAACCATAAAGTCGAGCGACTTTGACCCGCGCATCGGCGAGCGACGTAGCCTCGCCAGTCTTGCGCAAATCCTTTGCTTGATCTTTCAAATGGCGAAGATTAGGGTGTTCGGGAAGCGGACGAGAGGCGTCGTGGGAATGGGTCGTCACGGCGACCTCCTTTCAACCAATCGCCCGTCGTCCGCAATTCGGGCTGAAAGAAGGTTCGCAAAACTCGATGTAAAACGGGTGGGCTTCTACCCTTTCCACGGACCGGATGCGTCCCGAACGCATCGGCATTTTACCACAAGCTGAACAGCTGCCCGCCTCAGAACCCCAAGCCACCGCTCCCAGACTTAGGAATCGCGCCTAGGCCAGGACCAAGCTCGGATCCGCATTGAGCGAGGCGTCCGCAAAAACGCCGGCGCGAAATCTTTCAAATGCCGCGGCGGCAATCATCGCCGCGTTGTCCGTCGAAAGCGCCCGGCTCGGAAAAAACACGTCGATGCCTTTGCTCTTCCCACGCTCTTCAAATGTTTTCCGTAACTGGCTATTCGCCGCCACGCCGCCGGAAACTAACACGCTCCCCACCGCCAGCTCATCCGCGGCCATCATCGTTCGCTCTACCAAATCGCGTACGACCGCGTTTTGAAACTCACGCACCAGAGCGAGCGTTTGCGAAGAACATAGCGGCAGCAATTGCTCGAACTTTTTCTCGCCGCGCTGCAAAGCTTCTTCACGGGCGTGAATCTCGGAAGTATATTCTGCGTGCTCGCGCACGTGATACAGGACCGCCGTCTTCAATCCACTGAAGCTGAAATCCAGTGCATTCCCGCGCGTCTTTGTCGGTCCGAATTTCACCGGAGCCGGCGCGTCATTCGCCACCGCCGCTAGGCGATCCAGAATAGGCCCGCCCGGATAGCCTAGCCCGAGCAATTTCGCGACTTTGTCGTAGGCTTCCCCCGCCGCGTCGTCGCGTGTCTGGCCGATTTTTCTGTAACGCAAAAGGCCGTTCAAATCCTTCGCTTTCGCATCTCCCGCCGTCACTTCGTACAACACCGTGTGCCCGCCTGAAACAATCAAGCACACCGCCGGCAATTTCGGTGCGCGCCCCGCCTTGTGTGCTTCCAGAAAAACGGCGTGGACGTGGCCCGCCAAATGATTCACAGGAACCAGCGGCTTTCCCAGCGCCTCCGCCAAAGTTTTTCCATAGGTGATTCCCACTAGCAGCGCGCCAACAAGTCCGGGCCCCTGCGTCACGCCAATCGCATCCACATCGCCAAGTTTCAGTCCGGCCTGCGCCAGCGCTTCCCGTACAACCGGCACGATCTGCCGCAAATGCTCGCGCGAAGCCAGCTCTGGCACCACACCGCCATATTTTCTATGAATATCGATCTGCGAAGCGACGACGCTGGATAAAATATCGCGCCCATCGACAACTATCGCCGCAGCGGTTTCGTCGCAAGAAGATTCAATTCCTAAAATGCGCGTCATTCTCAAACTCTTTGCCAGCAAAGCTAAAGCTTCAAACTCTTCAAATATTCGCGAAAAGGAGCGCCTAACTCTTCATTCTGCAGCGCGATTTCCACCGTCGCTTTCAGGAATCCAAGTTTGTCGCCTGCGTCATAAGAAACGCCGTCATAGATGTACGCCCAGAGCCCGGCTTCCTGCGCCAGGATGCGCAGTGCATCGGTCAACTGGATTTCGTTCCCCGCGCCCGGCTTGGTGCGCTTCAAGCAATCAAAAATCTGTGGCGGCAAAACGTATCGTCCAGTGATGGCCAGATTCGAGGGAGCATTTTCAGGTTTCGGTTTTTCCACCAGGTCGCGAATCCGCAGCAACCTGGGGCCAAACGGCGGTAGTGGGGCGGGTTCGCCGTCGACGATTCCGTAGAGGTTCGTTTTTTCCTTGGGCACTTCCTCGACGGCAATGGCGCCAACGCCGGTCGCCGCGTACACATCGATAAGTTGCTTGGTGGCCGGATTTTTTCCAGGAATCAGCACGTCTCCCAGCAAAACAGCGAACGGCTCGTCGCCAACCAGATCCTCCGCCACCAACACGGCGTGCCCCAGCCCTAGAGGCTCCTTCTGCCGCGTGTAACTCACGCGCACCATGTCACTGATTCGCCGCACCATCGCGGCCTGATCTTTCTTGCCTTTTTCCTCCAAGAAACGCTCGAGCGTCGGCGCATAATCGAAGTGATCTTCGATCGAGTTTTTCCCCTTGCCCGTAACGATGATGATGTGCTCGATGCCGGAGACCACGCACTCTTCAACCACGTACTGAATCTGCGGCTTGTCCACCACCGTCAGCATTTCTTTGGGCTGCGCTTTGGTGGCCGGCAAAAAGCGCGTACCGAGACCTGCTGCTGGCAAAACGGCCTTCCGAACTTTGCGTCTTGTGCTTGTTGGTTGTGAGATCTCAGCCATGCGTTTGTGCCCGCGCTTACTTTTTCTTTGCCGGCTTCTTCTCCTTGGAAGAATTCTCTTTGGACGCAGTCTCTTTTCCCGTTGACTCCTTGCTCGCCGTCTCGCCGCCCCCTCCGTCTTTCGCGGCGCCGTCCTTGCTCCCGGACTCCTTGCCGTCGCTCGCGGGCTTGCTCTCTTTGCTTCCACCGTCGGGTGATTTGCCCGCGTAGTCTGTCACATACCACCCCGACCCTTTGAATTTTATTGCCGGCGCCGTGATCACCGACTCTACTCTCCCGCCGCAGTGCGGACATTTTTTCAAGTGCGGCCCACTGACCTTTTCGATTTTGTCCGTGTGGCGCCCGCACTTCAGGCATTTGTATTCATACAATGGCACAGCTACTCCCTCCACTATGTCTGCGAACAAAAAAGTATAGCATGCGGCGCAAAATGTCTCCGCAGCGCATGCTAGACTCAAGAGCATGAACGGCGCCGCAAAAACAGGGACCGAAACCGTTCTAGGCTGCTTGTACCTTGTGGGCACCCCTATTGGCAATCTCGAGGATCTCACCTTCCGCGCGCTGCGCATCCTTAAAGAAGTCGATCAGATTGCCTGCGAAGACACGCGCCACACGCAAAAACTCCTCAACCATTACGAAGTCCGCAAACCCCTCATCAGCTACCATGAACACAACGAACTCACGCGCGCCCCAGAGTTGCTCATCTCCCTCGAACAGGGCGCAAAAATAGCGCTCGTCAGCGACGCCGGAATGCCGCTCGTCTCCGATCCAGGACATCGCCTGGTCACGCTCTGCTTGCGCCACCATGTTCCCGTCGTGCCCGTGCCCGGACCATCGGCGCTTCTCGCCGCGCTTGCCGCGAGCGGATTGCCCAACGAAGAATTTCTTTTTGTCGGCTTTCTTCCCGCCCGCAGCGGCGAACGCCGCCGCTCCCTTGAACGTCTCCGCATCGAGGATCGCACCATTATTCTTTACGAAGCTCCTCATCGGATCGCCGAATGTGTTGCCGACGCTCGCGAAGTTCTCGGCAACCGCACCGCTTGTATTGCCCGCGAAGTCACCAAACTCCACGAAGAATTTCGCCGCGGCAAACTCTCCGAGCTTTTCGCTTCTCTCGAGGAGCGCCCCGCCAAGGGTGAGATCACGCTCCTCATCGGCCCCGAAGATCCCGCCGACGCACGCACTCCCGCCAATTCTATGCAAAGCCTGGCAGAACGCGTCGAAGAACTCATCCACCAGGCCAAACTCGACCGCAAGGAAGCCCTCAAACTCGCGGCTAAAGAGCGCGGCCTGACTCGCCGCGAAGCCTACGACAAAATTCTCACCGCGCGCGATCCCGAAAATAACGATTCCTGAATGACGAGACATAGCCCGCCGGGAAGTCTTCGCGTCGCTGAAAATATCGCGCAGGCAAATTGCTGTGCCCAAAATTGATCTGAGGCGTTTGTTGAGCGCAACACACGCCGAAACCAAGCCGGAGCTGATGGCCTTGGCCGAAACCTAGTCTGCCAGCGCGCGTTCGATCCCTTGGCGGGTGTCCGTCGCGTGGCTGCCGCCCGCCAAGTAAGTGAGTGATTGAACCATTTGGCCCGGCGAGGCGCCTGCGCCACGCAGGGTTTTCTCCGTGCGCGCTGCGCGCAGAAAGCCGGCGTAGAATTCCTCGGCCACCTGGCCCGTGGTGTATTTCGTTACGCCGCCATCCAAAACTGTCGGGGCAAAAAAAGGATTTGCGACTCGGAGGCGTGCGGACTCGCGGTATGCGATCGTGCCAACCAGTTCCATGCGCTGCGGCGTAAAGGTTTCCGAATCGCCGAGGCCGACAATCAAGAGTCTTCTCGCGCCAAAGCTGCCGGCAGGTGGAGAAATCAGAATCGTTTCTCCAAGTTCTCCCCGAAAAAGTGTGGGCCGGCGGATGGCATCCAGCAAGCCTTTCAGTTTTTCGTTGGCCTCTGCAAGCGACCCGTGAAGCGCATTCTGTGGCGCGGATTCGAATAGGCAAATGATTTGAAGTGCCGTATTCGTCTCCGCCGGGCTTTCGACCATCACGCGCGTCGGAATCGGCGTCTTCGCAATTGGGAATTCCGTTGGTTTTCGTTGCACAGACTGCCCAGCGGTCCGGCTCGCGGCCTCGCCGGTGGCCACACTACCGAATGGTTCACCGCCTTCAGCTTGCGCGATACCCCGCTTTGGCAAGCCGCACACGGCTAGCAAGGCGCCAGTCGTCAGAAAAATCAGCGGCCACGCAAGCGGCCGTCCTACAAACAATTTTTTCACCATGCCCTCTTTCCAGTCGCAGTGGAAGCGCCGGCGTCCCGCCGATCTTCTTTTGCTTCGGATCTCCGCCGCCGTTTTGCAAAGAATAGCATTTCCGCGATTCCGAGCCGAGCGGCGTACCACGAGAAGAATCGCAAAGCATCCGCTCGCGCGGGGAATTTTTCGAAAGACTAGGGGCCGTTGCGGACCGGCGAGCTTGCGTGTACGTTATCGAAGGCCGGAGAAACAACCGCCGGTCAAATCCACGAGGATCACTCACATGGCCGCTGAATCAGGAAAAGAACAATGGACCCGCCGCGGATTCCTGGGTGTTAGTTCGGCAGCGCTCGCAGCCGCTAGCGTGCTGGGGCCCGACCGCGTCGCCGCATCCGAACATAACCCCGCGCAAAATCCATCCGAGGACCGCAGCTCCAGCGATCCCGGCCCAACGAACGCGGCCCTCGACGCAGCGAATCCCTCCGCCAGCCATCCCCTCCCAACCGATGCTGGCGGCGTGCAAACCTTCAAATATCCGTTTTCCTTCGCCCACAAACGTTTTCAAGAAGGCGGCTGGTCGCGCGAAGTCACCATCCGCGAGCTGGCCGTCTCCAAAACCCTCGCCGGCGTCGACATGCGCCTCACCTCTGGTGGCGTCCGCGAATTGCACTGGCACACTGCCGCCGAGTGGGCTTACATGTTGTACGGAAACGCGCGCATCACCTGCATCGACGCCGGCGGCAAGAGTTTCGTCACCGACGTGAGAGAAGGCGATCTCTGGTATTTTCCCACGGGAATTCCGCACTCGATCCAAGGCTTGCCGCCCGATGGCACGGAATTCTTGCTCGTCTTCGACGACGGCAACTTCTCCGAGTACGAAACCGTGCTCCTCACCGACTGGATGGCCCACACTCCGCCTGAAGTGGTGGCCAAAAATTTCGGCGTCGCGCAATCAGCTCTCGCGAACATGCCCAAAAGAGAACGCTTCATTTTTCAAGCAGAAGTTCCCGGCCCCCTCGCCGAGGACCAGCGCATCGCCGCGGGTGCGCTTGGCCCCTCTCCCATTGATTTCGCCTTTCGCACCACCCAGCATCCCGCGCCCATCAAAGTGAAAAACGGGGAAGTGCGCATCATCGATTCCAGTTGTTTCAAAATCGCCGCGAATATCGCCGCCGCCATCGTCACCGTGAAACCAGGAGGCATGCGCGAATTGCACTGGCATCCCAACGCCGATGAGTGGCAGTTCTATATCAGCGGCATGGCGCGCATGACCGTTTTCGCCACCGGCGGCCGCGCGCGCACCATGGACTTCGAAATGGGCGACGTCGGCTACATTCAAAAAACGCTTCCGCACTACGTCGAAAACACCGGCACGACCGACCTGAAATTCCTCGAGATGTTCCGCAGCAGCTACTATCAGGACTTGGCGCTGTCCGAATGGCTGACGCACACGCCGCCCGAACTGGTCGCCGCCCACTTGAACCTGGACAGGGCCACTCTCGATGCCATCCCGAAAAACAAAGCGCTGATCGTGCCCTAATCTGGCTGCCAGTAGTTAACATTCGCCTCTTGAAGCCGCATCAAAGGGCATTTATGAAAGAGCAACTAAAAGGTTGCGTTTCTTGGCGCGTTCGGCTAATATGCAATGCGGAGGTTGCATATTATGAATGACCGTATCGAAAAGCGGATCGAACTCAAGGCCCCCATCTCCCGCGTTTGGCACGCCCTGACGGATTACCGCGAATTCGGCGAGTGGTTCCACGTCAAACTCGATGGCCCCTTCGTCGAGGGTCAAACCTCAAGCGGCTACATTACTCATCCCGGCTACGAGCACGTCAGATGGGAAGCCATGGTCACAAAAATGGAGCACGAGCGTCTCTTCGCCTTCACCTGGCCCCACGCCAAATGCCTCGATAAAGAGAACTACTCCCCGGACTATTCAAAAGAGCCGCGTACGCTCGTCGAATTCCGCCTTGAGAAGATCCCCGCCGGCACTTTGCTCATTCTCACCGAATCCGGCTTCGACAACTTCCCCGCCGACCGGCGCCTGGAAGCTTTCCGCCGGAACGAAGGTGGCTGGACAGAGCAAATGAAGAACATCGAAAAATATGTCACCCAAACGCAGTAGCCGCCGGTTCGCAAAGCGCCGGCATCCCTCTCTGATTTTTGCCGCTCTCGGCGACGAAACACGCTTGTGGCTCGTCGCCAAGCTCAGCGCCGGCCAGCCTCGCTCTATCTCCCAGTTGACGCGGGGCTCCAGGCTTACCCGCCAAGCCATCACCAAGCATCTTCGCGTGCTCGAGATCGCCGGCCTTGTGCACAGCAGTCGTGCAGGTCGCGAGAGTCAATTCCAATTTGATCCCCAGCCCATGCAAGAAATGAAGGACTATATCGAGTCTGTCTCCCAGCAGTGGGATCAAACGCTCTCCCGGCTAAAGTCCTTCGTCGAAAGCTGAACATCTGGAACTAACTAGAAGTTGTCTCATAAACACTTTCAGCCCACGGAAGAGTTGAAAGATAGTCCAAAACGGAGCAAATCGAATGCATGGATCTGACCGACGCCCAGTGGGCCATTCTCGAACCGCTGTTC
>JBARJI010000078.1:0-56156 GCA_049800195.1 Candidatus Acidiferrum sp. | reverse complement strand
GTACTTTGTCAAGTACATATTCGCCCTTAAAATCCTTTAGAATGAACACTTACAAAAAAAGAGGGGGTAGAGGCCGTTATGGTTAACTAGAGTTCCCTACAGTCTAAGTAGCTGCACCGGGATTGGCATCTATTTCTGTCCGCTTTTCAAACCGCCCACCATTCCAGGCTCAATCAAGGCGATCTTGCCCCCCGCGAAACTGAACAAGTCACCACCAAACTTTCGATTGACCGCCTTCTCAGTCCGGTTATGATGCATGACTTGGTTACGCGCCCCATGGTCCGCGCCTCCGCCTAATGCCACCACTCCTCCGCACCCTCCGTCTGCGCGACCTGTATTTGCTCTTTATCGGCTCGGTCATCGGCTCGGGCATTTTTCTCACCCCTGGCCTGATCCTTCGCCAGCTAAATGGCTCGGTCGGCTTCTCTCTCCTTGTTTGGGTTGTCGGCGGCATCCTTTCTCTTCTCGGCGCGCTCACCTACGCCGAGCTCGCCGCGACGAACCCAGAGGCCGGAGGCCTCTACTGCTTCATCCGCGACGGTTTTGGCCGTATCCCTGCCTTTCTCTACGGCTGGTGCCTGTTTCTAGTCATCGCCAGCGGCTCCGTCGCGGCCCTCGCCCGCGCCTTTACGGAGCACCTCGCGGAAATCATTCCACTCTCCGCCCTGGGTAAAACCGTCCTCTCCGTCGTCATGATCGCTGTCGTCACCGCCGTCAATGTGTGGGGCACGCGCAAGAGCTCCAACCTGCAAAATTGGACCACCCTCCTCAAAGTCGGCATCATCGTCATTCTAAGCGTCATCCTTCTTTCCCTTGGTAGCCACGCCTCCGAGTTGCCCGCGGCTTTGGGCACAACTCAGCATGGTTTTGGTTTGTTCTCAAACTTTGGCCTGGCCATGATTGCCGTCTTGTGGGCTTATGAAGGTTGGCAGTTCGGCACCTACAGCGCGGGCGAAGTTGTTGATCCGCAAAAAGCGTTTCCGCGCGCTTTCCTGCTCGGCTCGCTCTCTCTAGCCGCTCTCTACGTCATCGCCGTCGTGGCGTACCTTGTCGCGCTCGGCCCCGCTGGCGCCACCGCCAGCAACACTATCGCTTCCACCTCCGTCGGCGTTGTCATCGGGCGCAAAGCCGAAATCATCGTGGCCCTGACCATCCTCGTTTCCACCTTCAGCGCCGCCAACAGCGTCCTTCTCACCGCGCCTCGCGTCTTCTACGCCATGGCTAACGACAATCTCTTCTTCAAGGGGCTTGCCGAAGTCCATCCGCGGTTTCAGACACCCGCCGCGGCAATCATTGCTCTGGGTGTCTGGTCCGCGGTGCTGGCTTGCGCGGGCAAATTCGCCGAGTTGATTGGCGGAGTCATTTTCATTGGCTGGATTTTCTACGGTCTCGGCGCCGCCGCCATTTTCCCGTTGCGGCGTGCCGCCAAGGGCCTTGCCATTCCGTATCGCGTCCCCGGCTATCCCTGGACGCCATTGCTCTTCGTGCTCGCCGCCGCCGCCATCGTTGGCAACGCAATCGTCGTGGCCCTGCTCGACCCCTCGCAGTTTAAAAATCTCGCCGTCGCCATCATCCTTTTCCTCCTCGGCCTCCCCGCTTACTTCTTCTGGCGCAAACGCTCCTCCCCCGCCTAGTAGCGTTTGTCATCAGACCTTGTAATCCCGCGCGCAACTCAATATTCAACGGCCCGCTCCGAAAAATTCCCGGAAACTTTTTTGAGTCTCACGGTGTCCAAGGAACTATCCCGGGATTCGGTCGAAGTCCGTTTGCTCGCAGAAAGGCGCCCGATGCTCGAAGCGCGAGGGCTCACGAAATATTACGGTTCGGTGCTCGCCGTCCAGAGCATCGACTTCTCTCTCGAACCCGGCCAAGTGCTCGGCTATCTCGGCCCCAACGGTTCGGGCAAAAGCACCACGGTCAAGATGCTCATCGGTCTTCTCGAACCCAGTCAAGGCCAGGTGCTATTCCAGGGCAAAAATATCCAGCACGATTTAGTGGGCTACCGCAAACATCTCGGCCACGTTCCCGAAGAGGCCAATCTCTATCCTTATTTAACCGGCTACGAATATCTTGTACTTATTGGCACGCTCCGCGGGATGCCACAGCAGCGCATGAAAGAGAAAATCGAATCCTTCCTCGAGCTCTTCTCTCTCTTTCCGCATCGCCACGTCGCGCTGAGTTCCTATTCCAAGGGCATGCGCCAGCGCATTCTTCTGATTTCCGCTCTCATGGACAATCCCGATGTCCTCATCCTCGACGAGCCTCTCTCCGGCCTGGACGTGACTTCCGCGCTTATTTTCAAGAATCTTATCCAATCTCTCAGCGCAAAGGGCAAGACCATTTTCTATTGCTCTCACGTTCTGGAAGTCGTTGAAAAAGTTTGTTCACGTCTGCTCATTCTGAGGAAGGGTCAAGTCATCGCCAGCGGCGCGACCGAAGAGGTTCGCCAGCGCATCGGAGAAACCTCTCTCGAACACATTTTTCTTCATCTTGTGGAAGATCGAGATGTAGCGCAAATCGCGAACAACATCGTTGATGTGGTGATTTCTCCGTGATGGTCCGCACAAGAGAATTTCTCCGTGCCGCTTGGCAAGCTCAATCCCAGCGGCCGTTTGCAACTCTTCTGCGCGTCTTTATGGGCCGCGTTTTCCATGGCGGCGGAGATTCGGGCGCTTCCGAATTGGATGTCGGTCTGGGGATTATTCTCGTTCTTCTGGCAATGCCAGGCACACTGGTCTCTCTTCTTCTCTTTGAAAAATACGGCTCGCTCATCCGCTGGATGCACGGCGAAGGCGCTTTGGATCCCTTTACGGCCACCATCCCCGATGAATATTTCTTCATCGTGCTAAGCATGGCCGTAACGGGAGCCGCCGCGGTTTGGCGCTGGGACGCTCTCTTTCTCGATCGGCGCGACTACTCCAATATCGTTCCTCTGCCTGTTTCCCTCCGCCGAATTTTTCTTGGAAATTTCACCGCTATTCTGCTTTTCGCTGCTCTGGTCACCCTCGACGTGAACGCCGCCAGCTTAGTCCTTTTCCCGGTAGCCGTAGTCGGCTCGCAAGTTTCTCTGGGAGTGTTTCTGCGATTTGCGGCGGGCCACGCCGTCACGGTCGTTCTTGCCAGCACCTTCAGCTTCTTCGCTGTTTTCGCCGTGATCGGCATGCTCATGGCGCTATTCCCTTACTCACTTTTTCGCAGAATCTCTTTGTACGTCCGTTTCGTGATCGGGGTCTTCTTCCTGGCTCTTGTCGCCACGAGCTTTGTTGTACCTTCTTTACTCGATCAGGCCGCACGCGGCGGCAAGCTCACCGTCAATCTCCTGCCCACTGTTTGGTTTCTTGGGATCTGCCAGAAGCTATGGGGAAACGGCGCCAATCCATTTTTCGCGACCATGGCGCGCATTGCACTCTCTGCTCTCGCCGTCGCTGTCCTCGTTGCCCTGCTCTCCTATGGTTTCGCCTTTCGCCGTTCCTTCATCCGCATTCCAGAAACCGCAGAAGTCGGCCCGCTCCCACGTTCGCAATTGCATTTTCTCCCCGTCAAGCTTTTTGACCGCATCCTTCTTCGCGATCCACAACAACGCGCTTGTTTCCACTTCATTACGCGAACGCTGTTCCGCAGCGAAGCCCACTTGCAAATCGCCGCAGCTTTTCTCGCCATGGGATTGGTCGTGAGCGCGCAATCTCTAGCTTCGGCATTCCATGGCGGCGCGACTGCTGCGCTGCGGTATCCTACCGAGGACCTTCTGAGCATTCCATTTATTCTGAGCTTCTGCATCATCGCTGGAATTCGTCTTGCCTTCGAGATTCCCTCCGACCTGCCCGCGAATTGGGCCTTCGCTCTCTGGATCAACCCAAACACTTTGCACATTCGCTCCCTAGCTCGCAAGGTGCTTCTCACCTTCTCGTTGGCCCCGCTGATTCCCATCTGCTTCGTATCTGCCTTTCTTCTTTGGGGCTTCGAAGCCGCACTTTTGCATGCGGCGATTTTGGCCGCCTGCACGATCGCTCTCGTGGAACTGCTTCTCCTGCACTTCCGAAAAATTCTCTTCACCTGCTCATATCCGCCGTTCCAAAGCCATTCGGCTCTGGTTTTCGTCGCGTACCTTTTCGGCTTCGTAGTTTTTACCATCTACCTTCCCGAGCTCGAGCTCTGGTCACTGGCCGATCCCTGGCGCGTCTCTCTCTTCGCGCCCCTCATCGCCATTCCCCTTGCCGGTGCGCATTTTTACCGAAAGCAAATGCTCGAGATGGACAAGAACCTAATTTTCGAAGAAAGCTCCGCCTCAAATTTCTAGTCTCGAAACCGTTTCCGCGCACAGCATGCTCTTCGGTGACGGAATTCGTGTTAGCATATTTTCATGGAAGTTATGGTCAAAATTCCTGATGAACTCCTAGCGCAAGCTGAATCGCGCGGCATGCGCGTCGAAGACTACGTCAATGAGATATTGGCAAAGCAATTGGCGCTACAACCTGCGAAGTCCTCGCGTTCCCGGACCCCGGAGGAGATTCGCGCGTGGCTGGACTCTCTGGCGCAGTTCTCCGATAAAATTCCTCCTCTGCCGGAAACCATCTCTCGCGACTGGATTTATCAGGACCACAGCTAAATGGCGATTGCTTCGTGTCTCATCGATACGAACATTCTCCTGCGCATCGCGCGCCGCACTGACCCTCAGCACCAAGTGGTAGACGCAGCTCTTGCCCGGCTGGCCGGACAGGGGACAATTCTTTATTTCACTCACCAAAACATCGCGGAGCTTTGGAATACCATGACGCGCCCGATCTCGCGGAACGGACTTGGACTGACTGTCGCGGAAGCAGAAAGCGCGGTGAGCGCGATTGAACTAGGCATGGTCTTATTGCCCGATGGCGAGTCAGTCTATCGCGAATGGCGGAGGATCGTCCTGCGATACGGCATTTCGGGAGTTCAAGTGCACGATCCTCGCCTCGCCGCCACAATGTACATACATGGTGTCAGCCACATCCTTACGTTAAACATGACAGACTTCGCTCGTTTCGACGGGTTAACACCATTGCACCCGAGCAGGATTTGACCCTGTAGCTCTGTGCAGTCAATTCCTATTCGTTAACTTCGAAGTCGCACGACCGCTAGCTCTAGCCGCAAGTCTGCTTGCGTTCTGCGCTCTTCAGTGTGCTGATACACTACAACTCGAAATGAGTTTGACTTTTTGCAATGTCGCGCTGGCTGTGCCGCTGCGCACTACGTTTACTTATGCGGTTCCGGAGGCGCTGCGTGACACGGTGCGGCCTGGGATGCGCGTGCTGGCGCCGTTTCGCAAAAAGGCCATGGTTGGCGTTGTCGTGGAAATGGCTGGGCAGGCGCCCGCGAAGGCGAAGCTGCGCGAAATTACGAAAGTGATGGAGTTTGCGCCCGCGCTTACTCCCAAGCTGATCGAGCTGGCGCAATGGATCGCCAGCTATTACCTCGCGCCCATCGGGGAAGTCTTTCGCGCGATGCTGCCGCCGGTTACGGAGCTAAATGTGCGGCGCGAAATCCTCGTGACGGCGGAGGGACGCAGCGCCGCCGAGAGTCTTGGCGGCGGTGAACTTTCACACGGCTTGAAGGCTGCGGAAGCTGCGTTCCTTGAAAAGGCCAACAGAAAGAAAGGCTCCGTGCTATTTAGCTTGGCGGCGAAAATGGGTGTCTCGACCGGGGCGTTGCAAAAGTTGCGGCAGCGAGGCTTGATTGAGATTCGCGAGACTCTGCAGGATACGAAGCGCAAATCGCAAACGGTTGTTGCCTGGAAAGGATCCGCGGACAAAACGGAAAACCCACCAGCGCTGAAAGAAAAGGAGGAGAGAGTTCGCACGCTGCTCGAAACGGAACGCGGACCCCTGCCAGTTTCGCAGCTTCTCAAGCTCGCGCAGGTTTCGCGCGGTTTGATTGACCGGATGCTTACGGATGGATTTCTCGAAAGTTGGGAAGAGCCTGTCGATCCCGCGGAAGATCCATTTGACACCGGATACACGCCGGCCGCCCATGCCTTGAACGACGAACAAGAAAGCGCGATGAAAGCCATTCGCGCGCGCTTCGAGCTGGGCGAGTTCGGCGTGCAATTGCTGCACGGAGTGACGGGCAGCGGAAAAACCGAAGTTTATTTGCGATGCGTGCAAGAGACGCTTGCGCGAGGGAAAACGGCGATAATTCTCGTGCCGGAAATTGCGCTGACTCTATGGATCGGGAGGCAATGCCGCTCGTGGTTTGGAGCGAAATACGAAGGCGTCGCCGTGCTGCACTCGGCGTTGAGCGACGTCGAGCGTGCGCGCGAATGGTGGCGCGTGCGCAACGGCCAAGCGCGCCTCGTGGTCGGCACGCGCTCGGCCGTGTTTGCGCCGCTACAAAATCTCGGCTTGATCATCGTCGACGAAGAGCAGGAAAACAGCTACAAGCAGGAAGAAACGCCGCGGTATCACGGGCGCGACGTGGCCATTGTCCGGGCCAAGAGCGAAGGCGCGCTCGCGCTGCTGGGTTCGGCGACTCCATCCTTGGAAACTTATCATCATGCGCTTACGGGAAAATACGAACTAATCACCATGTCATCGCGCGTCGAGAACCGCTCGCTGGCAAGGGTGGAAGTCATCGATATGCGCGAGGATTTTCAAAAGACCCACGAGTCCGGCCCTATTTCCACAGCGCTTCATTCTGGAATTCGGGAATGCCTGGAAAATAAAACGCAAGCGCTCGTGCTGATCAACCGTCGGGGCTATTCCTGGTCGGTTTTGTGCCGCAGCTGCGGCGCAAGCGTGCAGTGCGTGAACTGCAGCATTTCGATGACGTATCACAAGAGCCGCAATCGGCTGGAATGCCATTACTGCGGGTCGATTCAGCCAGTCCCAAAGCAGTGCCCGAAATGCCAGTCGCAATACGTTTATTTTTTTGGCGAGGGATCGGAACACCTTGAAGAACGTTTGCGCAAGGAATTTCCCGGGGCGCGGATTGCAAGGCTCGACCGCGACACGGCGCGGACCAAGAGGCAGTATCAGGAAACGCTGGGAGCTTTTGCAGGCGGCGCGCTGGACATTTTGGTGGGCACGCAGATGCTCGCGAAGGGGCACGATTTTCAGCGAGTGACGCTTGTGGGTGTGATCTCGGCGGATTCTTCGCTGAGCATGCCCGACTTTCGCGCCGCGGAGCGCACGTTTCAGTTGCTGACGCAGGTTGCGGGACGCGCGGGCCGCGGCGAATTGCCGGGGCGCGTACTGATACAGACTTATTATCCCGAGCACTATGCGATTCAGGACGCGGTGAAACAGGATTACGCTTCCTTCTTCGAGCGCGAAATGCATTTCCGCAGAATGATGGCGTATCCGCCGCTTACGTCGCTGGCAAACGTAATTGTGCGGGACATCAGCCTCGAGAAAGCGATTCGTTTCTCGCGCAAGCTCTCTGAATATTTTTCGCCGCACGACGGACATCTGGTGCGCATACTCGGGCCAGCAACCGCGCCTCTCGCGCGTTTGAAAAAAGAGCACCGCTTTCAATTTTTACTGAAGTCGCCGAAACGGTCGATTCTTACAAAACTGTTGAGCGGAGCCATGACGTATTGCGACGCGCAGGAAATTCCGCAGACAGCAGTGCTGGTCGATATGGACCCGCTCAGCCTATTTTGATCTCTGCGCGGAAGATTCGAAAGAGAGAGGTTAACGGCTTATCAGAACAATCCCGGTAAAAATCGCGGCGATGCCGAGCCACTGCCAGCGCGAAATGCGTTCGCGCAAGAAGATCGCGGCCAACGCCACCGTGACCGCTCCGTACAACGAAGTTAGCACCGTGACCACAGAAACTTGTTCGATCTGCATGCCGTAATTGCTCAGGACGAAAGCGCCCGTATCGAGCGCGCCCATGCCAACGAGCCAGATCGGAACGGGGCCGGAGCGGCGAAGCGAAATCGGCTGGCGCAGGAAAAGAATTACCAGCGCCGTCAAAATGGAGGAGGTCAGACGAATCATCCACACAGTGGCTCCATAGCCCACGGCCGGAATGATACGCGTGCCGAGGAGCCAGAACAAGAAACCGAAGCCCGTCGCAGCGAGAAGCGCCCAGCCGATTCCGCTTTTCGCAGTTGCGGACGGAGTTGTCGCGATGATGCCGCGTTCTGCGCCTGAACTTCTTGCTGAAGACTCAGCCGAAGTTTTTTCACCGCCAGCGACGAATGCGACGCCGGCAACGATCAGGACGCTTCCCGTAATACGCGCCGCGGTCAGATGCTCGCCGGTGAACAAGGACAAAGCGAGCGTGAGCGCGGGATAGCTTGCGGAGAGCGGCGCAACAATCGCCAACTTGCCTAGTTCGAAGGAGCGGTACAGCGCGAGAGTCGCGATTCCATTGAGCAGACCAGCGAGTGCGCCCCACGCCCAAGGATGCCAGCCGGAGCCATCGAATAAATGGCCCCAGCCGCCGATCCAAGGCAAGGAGAGGCTGAGCAGAAAAAAACCTGCCAGCTGCATGTAGAAAGTGGTTCGGAGCGCGCCGATTTTATGCGCGGCGAAGCGGGCAATGAAATCGGAACTGCCCCAGGAAAGAGCCGTGAGAAGGCCGAGCAAAATTCCCATGAGGGATTACGACGACTTGCCCGCCTCAGCGGACTTGCCTTTTTTCGCTTCGAGGCCGAGCACAGCCATGACTTTTTGCAAATCTTTCCAGACCTCCCCTTTGGCGCTGGGATTGCGCAACAAGTAAGCGGGATGATAGGTGGCCATCAATTTTCTGCCGCGAAATTCGAGCCACTGGCCGCGAAAGTTTGAAATGCCGCGATTCGTTTCCAAAAGAGTTTGCGTGGCGCAGGCGCCAAGACAGACGATAACTTTGGGATTGATGGCGTCGAGCTGGCGCAGCAAGAATGGCGAGCATGGGGTTATTTCGTCTTTTTCCGGGAGGCGATTTTCCGGCGGGCGGCACTTCACGACGTTGCAGATGTAGACGTCCTTTCGTTGCAAACCCATGGCTTCGATCATTTGCGTCAGGAGTTTTCCGGCGCGGCCAACGAACGGGAGGCCTTGGACATCTTCATCGTGGCCGGGACCTTCGCCGACGAAAACGAGTTGGGCTTTGGGACTGCCGTCGCCAAAGACGATGTTGTTTCGGGTTTTGTGGAGTTTGCAGCGAGTGCATTCGCCGAGGTCGGTGCGGATTTTCAGGAGCGTGTCATCGGGGACTTTGTCGAATGCCTCGAAGAGCGATGGCCCTGCCGGGACCGGTAACGGATCCGATTTCGGCGCAACTTGCGCCGGCCCAGTTCGCGACGCGGATTGCGCGGCTTGGAGCAATTCGGTTCTTGACGCAGTTTTGGGCATGTTTTTTGGCAAATCCGGTTCCTCGTAATAGATCTTGTGGTGCGCTGGAGCCGCCATGGACTCGGCGACTGGCGTTGCGGCGATTTGAGCCTGAGGAGCGCCGCGTTCCTTGTAGAAGAGCCGAACGCCGAGGTCTTCATAGAAGTGCAATCGCTCGGAGAGTTTCTTTTGGAGGGCTTCGGGGATGCGCTCGGGCATGGCGGGTCAGACGGCGGAGCGATGCGGCGCTGTCTTGTCTCGAAGCGCGGTGCGGAGGCGCAGCACTTCGTCGAGAATGCGCTGGGCGACGTCGGATTTGTTCAGTTTGGGCAGAGCCAGATCGCGGCCGTCGCGCGAAAACAAGGTGACGATATTGGTGTCGTGATCGAAGCCGGCGCCTTCAGCGGTCACGTCGTTGGCCACAATGAGATCGGCGTTCTTGGCGGTGAGTTTCTTGCGGGCGTTTTCCGCGACGTGGTCCGTTTCCGCCGCGAAACCGACGATGAGGCGATCGCCTTTCGATTGCGCGGCTTCGGCCAAAATATCAGGGGTTGGCTGGAGTTGGAGCGTGAGCGGCGCTTTGTTTCGCTTCATTTTTTCCGATTGCGTTTCGGCGGGGCGATAGTCGGCGACGGCGGCGGCGAAAATCGCGATCGTGCTTTCGGGTAGGTGATCGATAACGGCACGGCGCATTTCTTCGGCGGTTCGAACGTTGATGCGTTCGACGCCTGCGGGATTATCCAGATTGACGGGGCCGCTGACGAGAGTAACCTTTGCGCCGCGGCGGGCGGCGGCTTCGGCCACGGCGTAGCCCATTTTGCCGGAGGAGCGGTTCGTCAGGTAACGCACGGGGTCGAGGTCTTCGCAAGTGGGGCCGGCAGTGATCAAAATGGTTTCGGCCTGCAAATCTTTTTGCGCGTGGAGAATTTCGCGGACGGCGGCGATGATTTCCTGCTGGCCTGCTAGGCGGCCCGCGCCGGTCATGCCGCAGGCAAGGTAGCCTTCATCGGGATTGACGATTTTGACGCCGCGCGCGCGGAGCATTTCGACATTTTCCCGCGTGGCAGCGTGATTCCACATGTTGACATTCATCGCGGGAGCGACGACCAGGGGCGCGGTGGTGGCCAAATAGAGAGTGGTGAGAAAATCGTCGGCGATACCGCGGGCGAACTTCGCGAGAATATCGGCGGTGGCGGGAGCGACGAGGAGGAGATCGGTGCGCTGGGCCACGGCGATGTGTTCGATGGCGCTTTCGACGTTGGCTTCGCCGGCCTGGGATTTTTCGAAGAGATCGGTGATGACTTTTTGGCCGCTGAGGGCGGCGAAGGTGAGCGGAGTGACAAATTCGCGCGCGCCGCGCGTCATTACGACTTGCACGGTGAAACCGTCTTGTTGGAGAAGGCGGACTAGTTCGGCGGCTTTATAGGCCGCTACGCCACCGGTCACGCCAAGAGTTATTCGCATCGGTTCACGTCGCAACAAATCTCGCGAAGTCAAGGCACGATGTATTGTGCCTCGCAGGTTTCGCACACAAGAAGGGCACGATGTATCGTGCCCCTACAAACTCGAAGCAAGCGCGGCACGAACGACTACTTGCGGCGCTTGTTGCCGTCCTTGTCTTCGTCGATGGAAGACGGCTCGGTGAATTCGTACTCGATGAGGCTGTGCTCGAGCTCCTCGCAGGCGATGCGAGTGGCCTTGAGCGTCCTGGGATTTTCAATGAGCGACGGAGCGCCCGCCATAATCTGGCGTGCGCGCCTGGCCGCCAGCACAACGTAAGCAAACTGGCTCTGCGGAGCTTTTGTCTGCACGGTCATTTCAGTCTTTCCCTCCAAACGTTGCCAGAAGTTCTTCGACCCGAATTCTGCGGCGCGCCGCCGAGCAGCGGATGGCAGTCACGATGGACTGCGCTTCACGGCCAGCTCGATCCACATCGTCGTTGACGACGCAATAATCGTAATAACGCCCGAAAGCCGCAATTTCATCCCGCGCTTTCGCGAGGCGGCGGGCAATTTCCTCGTCGGAATCCTGGCCGCGACTGCGCAAGCGCCGTTCGAGTTCCGCGCGCGACGGAGGCAAAATGAAAATCGCGACGGACTCCGGAAGCTTTTCTTTTACTTGCGCCGCACCTTGCACGTCAATCTCGAGAACGAGGTCGAGATCTTTTTTGCGCGATTCCTCGAGCCATTTTTTCGGCGTGCCATAAGAATACTTGCCGAATACGCGCGCATATTCCAAAAATTCGCCGCGCGCGACCATGGCGTCAAACTCCGCTTCCGTGACAAAATCATAGCATTTCCCGCTGGCTTCGGTCGCGCGGCGCGACCGGGTGGTACACGAGATCGAAGGCATCGTCCCCGGCAATTCCAAAATTCTCTGCACCAGCGTCGATTTACCCGATCCGGATGGCCCCGAAACAATCAGCACCAGCGGTACAAGCTCTTTCTGCGCACTCATTCGATGTTCTGCACCTGCTCCCGCAGTTTTTCGATCTCGGACTTTATTTCGAGGGCCAGGCCGGTGATGGCAAGCGCCTCGTTTTCGACGCCAGGCGTTTTCGATAGAAGCGTGTTGGCTTCGCGATGCATTTCTTGCAAGAGAAAGTCCAGCTTCTTGCCCATTTCGCCAGCGCCATCCAGAAGCTTCGCGAACTGCTGAAGATGGCTGCGAAGGCGGTCTAATTCTTCACTGATATCGCCGCGTTCCGCAAGGAGGGCGGCCTCTTGCGCCAACCGGGCAGGATCGATCGACGCGCCGCCGAGCAGTTCCTTGAGGCGTGTTTCGAGACGGCGGGCGAAAACGGGACGAAGCGTGGCGGACAGTTCGCGAACTTTTTCGGCGTGCTCGCTGATGCGCGCCAAACACGCGCGCAAATCCTCGACCAGATGGCGGCCTTCGGCGCGGCGCATATCATCGAGCTTAAGGAGCGCTTCGAGCAAACAAACGTCAAGTGCCTGGCCGAGGCGAGCTTGTTCGTCCTCCGATTCCGGAACGGCGGCGGAAAGGCCGGCGATGACGCCGGGCAAGCGCAAGATCGCGACGACGTCGACGTCGGCAGCAGCACGGGATTGCTGACGGAACTCTTCAGCGACGCGCATGTAAGTCTGGGCGAGTTCGCGATTCACTTGCACGGGAGCAGCAACGGCGGGATCAACGTTCACGTAAACTTCGACGTGACCGCGATGAATGCGCTCGCGCAGGACCTGGCGCAAACGCTGTTCGTACAAGTCAAAGCCATCGGGAAGTCGCAGCTTCAGGTCCAGGAAACGGTGATTAACGCTCTTCACGCTGACACGGACGGCCCAGCCATTTTGTTCGTGGCGGGCTTGCGCGTAGCCGGTCATGGAGAGACATTCGGGAACTTTTTTTGGCGATGAGGAGGATTGGGTCATAAGGTTTCCGCTGGTGCCGTCACTCTCACAGGCGCGGCCTGGGCCGGAGCCAGAATGTCATCATCCGCGAATTGCAGATCGTGAAGGCGTGCGTAGGTTCCACCGCGGGCCATGAGTTCAGAGTGCGTGCCGCTCTCGCGGATTTGGCCGTCCTCGAGAACGAGAATTCTATCGGCGCGGCGAATGGTGGCCAAGCGATGCGCGACGACGAAGGTGGTGCGTCCAACCATAAGGTTGGAAAGGGCCTTCTGCACATACATCTCGGACTCGGCATCGAGCTCGGATGTTGCTTCATCGAGAATGAGAATGGGCGAATCCTTGAGGATGGCGCGGGCGATGGCGATACGCTGTCTTTGGCCGCCGCTGAGGCGAGTGCCGCGTTCGCCGATGACGGTGTCGTAATGCTCAGGCAGCTCCATGATGAAATCATGGGCGAGGGCGGCTTGCGCAGCGGCGATGACGCGGTCTTTGGGAACATTGGTAAGGCCATAGCAGATGTTGTTCCAAACCGTATCGTGGAAGAGAATATTTTCCTGTGTTACGACGGCGATTTGCTCGCGCAACGAGCGGATGGTGACTTCGCGAACATCGAGGCCGTCGATACGAATGGAGCCAGCCGTCAATTCATAGAAACGCGGGAGCAAGTTTACTAGAGTGGTCTTGCCCGCGCCGCTGGAACCCACCAGCGCAACCACCTGGCCGCGATGTGCGTCAAAAGAAATTCCGCGCAGAACAGGATGGGAATCGTACGCGAAGCCGACATTCCGGTATTCGATCTCGCCCTGAAAAGGCGGGAGAATTCGAGCGCCGTGGGCATCCACGACTTCTTCGGGTAAATCAAGGTAGGAGATGAGCTGCGTGCTGGCGCCCTGCGCGGTTTGGAATTGTTGAATCACGGTGCCGAGCCGACGAAGCGGCATATAAGCATTGAACATCGCGTAAACAAAGGTGAAAAACTGTCCGGTGGTCATCAACTGCTGGCGAATCTGATCGCGGGCAAAAAGCAAGAGCAGCGGGATGATGATGGCTCCGAGAAGATCCATGAGCGGCGGAGTGATGACGCCGGCGCGAATCCAACGCATGTTTTCGCGGAAGAGTTTTCTGGCGGCTTCGCGGAATTTTCTGATTTCGAAGTCTTCCATGCCGAAAGCTTTGACAACCCGGTTGCCGGCGGTGGTCTCCTGGAGAATTTGATTCAGATCGCCTAGGCGCAACTGGCTGTTCTCCGCGGAGCGGCGAATTTTGCGGCCAAATTTGCTGATGGGCATGACGACCAGCGGAAGAAGAACGCCGCAGGCAATGGCCATCTTCCAGTTGATGACTAGGAGGACGACGGTGAAAACAAGAAAGGTCAGACCCTTTTGGAAGAGGTCTACCAAAAACTCCCCGAGAGCGGGGCGAGTGCGTTCAACGTCGTTGATGACCACGGAAATGATGCGTCCCGCGGGATGATCGCGAAAGAAACCGATGGGCTGTCGGAGAATTTTTGCGAAGAGGGCGTTGCGCAGGTCAGTGACGGCGCCGTATCCGACATGATAGATCTCGGTGGTGCCCAAGTATTCCGCGATGGCTTTGGCGACGTAGACGATCACAAGCGCGAAGGCGAAAATCGTCCAGACATTGTGGATGCTCGGAGGGAAAAAATCATTGAGGTAAACGGCTTTGCCGCTCCAAGGGATAGTGACAAGCTTAAGGGAGCGGCCCACCACGGAAGGATTTAGAACGTGGTCGACGGCAGGGGTTACGAGCAAGGCCACGATGCCCTCGGCAAAAGCCACGAAGGCAAGCAGGACCACACCGAGAGCGAGCCGGAAGCTATAAGGCCGTACATAGCCGAGCAAGCGCCGAAGTTGTGGTGACACAATGGAAGCCACGCTTCTGAATCCCCTGCGATTCGTACTTGGTACGCTAGTGCGGCGGCTTGGGGTGTGTCAAGTTTTCGAGCGCGGGATTGACAACAAGAAACGAAGTCGGATGGTATTCTGAAATCTCAAGGGCAGATTGTGGAGCGGATTCTGGGGATGACCGACCCACATTGGGCAGGTTCGCGGTACAAAGCATTCGGAGACGACTCTTGGCCACCGCTAAGATTCCTGTTGATCTGGAGAGAGTGCTAGACGACGCCTGGGAAGAGGCTCGGAAGGTTTCCGGTCACCTAGCGGAGAACGAAGCGCGCTTTCTGGGGTTGCTGGCCGCGTGCGTGCCGGCTAGCGGGACGATCGTGGAGATTGGCAGCTTCAAAGGGCGCTCGACCGTCATGCTGGCTAAGGTCGCTTCCCATTATGGTTGCGGCGCCGTTGCCGCCATTGATCCACATAATTCGCCCATTCTTTTGAATATCCCCACCGATCCGGGACCGTCATCCTATCAAGATTTTCTCGATAACATCCGTGCCGCCGGGGTATCCGAACACGTTGAGGCACGCGCTGCGTTCTCGAAGGACGTGGCCAGCTCATGGAACAGGCCCATCCGGCTTTTGTGGATTGACGGCGATCACAGCTATGAAGGGGCCAAGAACGACCTGGACGGATTCCTTCCCAACTTGGTCCCGCAAGGTGTAGTGGCGTTCCACGATGCCCTGAATTCGTTTCCTGGACCGATCCGCGTGTTCGTGGAAGACGTTCTCCACTCGGATCGATTCGGACCTGCTGGATTCGTTCATTCGATTGCTTGGGCTCAGTTTCGGCCGAAAGACGGCAACGCATTTCGGGAGGCGAGGTCGTCACTAGCTCGCCGCGCCTCGCGGCTCATCCCATTCGTGAAAGATGGCGCTGAGTTACATGGATTGGCGAAGAGGTATTATAAATTAAGGCGCTTTTTGGTCCCGCACTCGGCGATTGACGCCGTGAAATGGGCAACCATTGTGGATTCGCAATGAGACCGCTTGCCAAGACTCCACAAGCAGTGAAAGTCTAAAATTGCCGGTTCGCCGTGGATTATAGGCGCGAGGCGATCGATAGCTTACTTTTCGATGTCGCGATGGGTGACTTTCGAGGAGAAGCCTCGTTTTTCGAGAGATTTTTTTACTTGCTCGGAGAGCATGACGGACCGGTGTTTTCCGCCGGTGCAGCCAAAGGCGATGGTCAAATAGCTCTTGCCTTCGCGAATGTAGTGCGGGATCAGATAGGTGAGAAGACTTTCGATGCGGCGGAGAAATTCTCCCGATTGCGGGAAGGAGCGGATGTACTTTTGGACCTTGGGATCTTTACCGGTGAAGCGGCGCAGAGCGGGCACGAAGTGGGGGTTGGGCAAAAAGCGCACGTCGAAAACGAGGTCGGAGTCCGAGGGCACGCCGTACTTGTAGCCGAAACTGACGACGGAAACGAGCATCGGGCGCTTGTCGGGATTCTTGAAGCGCTCGGTGACGAACGTGCGGAGCTCGTGGACATTGAACTGCGTGGAGTCGATGACCACGTCGGCCAGCTTGCGAATGGGCTCCATGAGCGTGCGTTCGTGGCGGAGACTTTCGCGAACGGAAAGAGCTTTACCGAGCGGATGAGGGCGACGGGTCTCGCTATAGCGGCGGAGCAAAGCATCGTCGCTGGCATCGATGAAAACCAGAGTGATGGGATGATCCTTGCGCAGATGCTTCAGGAGAGGAGGGAGCTTTTCTAGTTGGACTCCTTCTCGAGCGTCGACTAAAAGAGCGGCGCGGGCAAAATCGCCTTCGCCGGCGGCATGCAACTCCGCGAAAATAGGCATGAGCTCAACGGGGAGATTATCGACGCAATAGAAACCCATGTCCTCCAAGGCTTTGAGGACGGTGCTTTTTCCGGAACCGGAGACGCCTGTAAGGATAACGAGATGGCGCGCGTCGCGTCTGGCGGGAGGCTTCACGGAAGTGGGCGGCTCAGCTCTTTACCCGGCGCTGGTGCGTGCTGGGGATGCGCATATCTTCGCGGTATTTGGCGACGGTGCGGCGGGTGACGTGGATGCCGGCATCGTCGAGCTTCTTGGCAATCTGTTCGTCGGTGAGCGGTTTCGCGCCGTCTTCTTCTTCGATCATTTTCTTCACGAGGCGCTTGAGGGTAAGGAGAGACATTCCGCCGCCTTCGGGGCCGTTCACGGATTCGCTGAAGAAGGAGCGGAGCTCGAGCACGCCTTGCGAGGTGTGCGCATATTTGCTGGCGACGGCGCGGCTGACGGTGGAAGGATGCACGCCGACTTCTTCGGCGACTTCCTTAATCATCATGGGCTTGAGGGCGTCCGGGCCATGATCGAGATATTCGCCCTGGCGGGCGATGATGGACTGGCAGACGCGGAGAATGGTGTGCTTGCGCTGCTCGATATTTTTCATGAGCTGAATGGCGGCGGTGAAGCGCTCCTTGACGTAATTGCGAACGTCGCGGTCGGCGGCGTCGCGGGCGAGGAGACGGCGGTAGGTGGGACTTAGGCGAAGTTGCGGCATGTCATCTTCGTTCAGGAAGACTTGCCACTGGTCATCAACCTTGCGGAAATAAACATCAGGCTCGACGAGACGCGGTTCGGTCTTGTTATAGCGCAGGCCGGGACGAGGGTCGAGCTTCTTGATGACTTCGAGCGAGCGCTTGACGACTTCGAGCGGGCGGTTCAGCGCGCGGGCAACTTCCTTCAACTGATTGGACTGCACTTGCTTGAGATGCTCGGAGACGATTTGCTGAGCCAGCGTATTTTGCGGATCGAAAGCTTTGAGCTGCAGAAGCAGGCATTCGCGCAAATCGCGCGCGCCGACGCCGATGGGATCGAAGTCCTGAACGACGGCGAGAGCGTCATCGAGATCGTCCTGAGAGAATTTGCCGTTCTGAACTAGCTCCTCAATGGAGGCTGTCAAGTAGCCGTTCTCGTCAAGGTTGCCGATGATGCTTTCGGCAAGCTCTTTGACGGACTCAGAGCAGATGGTGACGCTCAATTGCCAGGTGAGATGTTCGGTGAGGCCACTTGGAGAGGAGAGAAACTTTTCGAAGGAGGGCCGTTCGGAGACTTCTCGTTCCTGGGATTGGCCGCCGTCGCCGCCGGTGTCGAGATATTTGTTGAAAAAGCTGCCGACATCGAACTCATCGAAAGGATTGGCCTCGGGCTTTTCCGGAAGCTTCTCGGTTTCGGCTTTGAGGAAGTTCTCGTCGCTGTAGTTGTCGCTCTGGGTGGCTTCTTCGCTGAGCTCTTCCAGGACGGGATTGGCGATCATCTCCTGGTTGATCATCTCGCGGAGTTCGAGGCGGTTGAGGGCCAGGACGCTCACCATTTGGACAAGGCCGGGCGTGAGGATCTGCCGCTGCGCCACTCTTAGGTTGAGCTTGAGTCCTTGCCAGGCCATGATCGGTTCCGATTATCCCCTCAAAGTCCCCATATTAGGATTTTAGTTCAGGCGGAAATGATCGCCGAGATAAACGCGTCGAACTTCCGCATCGCTGCTTAATTCGAGGGGCGTGCCCTTCGCCATTATCTTGCCATGATTCACGATGTATGCGCGGTCGGTCACATTGAGTGTTTCCCTGACGTTATGATCGGTGATCAGAACGCCGATGCCCGAACGGCTCAAATCCCGGATGATTTCCTGGAGATCCTTCACAGTTAGAGGGTCAATGCCGGAAAAAGGTTCGTCGAGGAGAATGAAGGAGGGCTGCAAGGTGAGCGAGCGGGCGATTTCGAGGCGGCGGCGCTCGCCACCCGAGAGAGTATAGGCTTTGCTGGTGCGTACGGTTTCGAGTCCCATTTGAACCAATAGCTCTTCCAAACGGTCGCGCTGCTGCTCAGGCGTGAGAGGCAGGGTCTCGAGAACGGCAAGCAGATTTTCTTCGCTGGTCAGCTGGCGAAAGACCGAGGGTTCCTGAGGAAGATAGCTGATGCCATTGCGGGCCCGGAGATACATCGGAAGGTCGGTGATTTCGGCGTCGTTTAAGAGAACCCGGCCGGAGTCTGGACGGGCAAGACCGACTAGAATATAAAAAGTGGTGGTCTTACCCGCGCCGTTGGGTCCCAAGAGCCCGACGACTTCACCCTGGCCGATCTCCAGTTCAACGTCATCAACGACCTTGCGACCGCGATACGACTTGCTCAACTCGACGGCCTGGAGTTTCAGCATACCTCGTCACGAACGGCCGCTCGGCGGCCGCGTCATTTCTCGACTCGGTGCTTCGTCAAAGTCCGCGAACCATTTTCAGAGTCGACGATGATCGTATCATCCGCTAAAAAGAAGGTCAATTGACGGCCAGTGGTGGTTCCCTCGGAACCGTCGTAGAGCGTGGGAGATCCGCCGCTCATGACGAACTTGCCGTCGGAAGCGGTGTATTCGCCGCGTTCCGCGGTGGCGCGGCGGCCGGCCTGATCGACGATGACGCCGCCGGTTCCCACAGCGCGGCTGATCTGCTGCGCTCCGGTTTTCGCGGAAGCGCCGTTGGAGCTGCTCGCGCTGCTACCCGTGCCGCGCGTGAAGTACAAATCCATGATGGGAGCGCGGATTCTTTGATCCGGAGACTGAACGACGACGTTTTTTTCAAGATGGGCGGCGTCTGTCAGGTCGTTGTAGGAAAGCGTTCCAGAGCTGACGTGCCATATAACAGTTTTCCCGGACTGGGCCTGGGGCGTGCCAGCGACCGGAGACGAAGGGGGTGGCGGCGTCTGCGGGAACACGGCGCGCACTCTCCCCACTGCGTTCAAGATTTTTGTCTCGCGCAGGAGTTCGATGGAGTCCGCTTCCAATACGGAATCGCCCTGCCAGAGCCGCGCGTGGCCGGTATATACGGCGCGCCCGGCTTTCGAATTGCCCTGCATCGTGTCCGAGGAAATATTGGCGGGCACCTGCGCGAAATGGACGACGTCTCCGCTGGGCGAAAAATCGGAGGAGACGACGCCGCCTTCGGCATGGATGTCGCCGCTCGCGCCGCTAAACTCAATGCGAGGAGCGCGCGTTTCGGTGGTGGCGTCGCGCGCGACGGCGTGCCCGGTCAAAATACTCCTTTGGGCGGTGCGCAATAAGGTCGCATGATCCGCTTGCGCGTTGCGGTCGCTCTCTTTCAGTTTCACGTCACCTTGCAAATCCATCTGCGACCAGCCGCCCGCGGCAAGCAACTGCGCAACTCCGCTCTTGGCGGTAGCCGTCTGGGTGGGACGGCCGGCAATAACGCGCTGCGTTTGTACGTTTCCCGTGGCGTCCAACTCTTTGGGCTTGCCCTCATCACCAAAAACCAACCGCAATTTGTCGGCTTGCAATTTCGAGCGGGCAGGCGCGGAGTTGGCTGGGGCGGCCGTGTCCGTCCATTCCATTGTGCCCGCTGTGAGCGTTTCCGCACTCGTGGGTTTCCCAGCTTCGCCCTCTGTTCCTTGGCTGAACTCCATGCGAAGCGCGCCCGTCTGCAGGATTCGAGAGTCGCCGGTTTTTGCCATGCGCGTCTTGACCAAAACTCCTCCAGTGAGATTCAGCTCTTTAGCCTGATTCAGCCGGGGCCAGAGATCGAGCGAACCCGCGTCTGCGTGGAATTCGTCGTATTCGAGCTTGCCGTGGCGGGAGCCGCGTACGCTACCCGTCCCGTCCAAGCGAGTGACCCAGCCTTCCGGAGCCACTAACGCGGTCATCTCGTTGGCGTCAAGGAGCATCGCATCGTCACCGTTTTGCGAAGTAAGTTCCGGAGTTTTACCGTTCGCCCCAGGGATAGCCACAAGCCGCCGCGCGCGGAAGGCCGAATCCATTTCGAGAGTCATCTCTCCCGAGGTGAGCCGGACCGTGCGTGAGTCAGCCTCCGCCGGGCCCAGAATGTGAATCAATCTCGCATCCCGGCCGAAATCGAGACTCGTACCGGTCACCAGAACTTCTTCGCTTGATTCCGGTTTCGGAGGCGTTTTCGCGGAGTCCTTTTTCACTGGCGGCCGGAGCCTCAGCTTGACGTTGTGAAGCAAGCGCAAAGTTCCTTCGTTCGAGTTGTACTCCGCTCCCACCGCGTCACCGCTCCCGCTAGGGAAAGTAAACGTCACCGGCTGATCTGTTCTCGCGGTTCCAGTGCTGCGATCGAAATCCACACCGCGAGTCTCAACATGCACTATCTGGGGAGGCTCTGCGGGATTTTTTGCGGCGCGATCGGCATCCGTCGCACTTTCCAAATCGATTTGAACATCACCGCTGCAAGTGATGCCGCCGCTCGATTTCCCATACTGGCAGCTCCGCGTTTGCATGGTGTCGTGACGGTCGCCGAGTTTACCGAAAATGGTGACTTTTACGTTTTCGAGCAAGCTGGTTTCCACGTCCTTGAAATCGGTGGACTTCGACGCCTGGACGGTGAAGATTTTACGGGGACCGTCCATTTTCGAAAGCGTGATTCCGCTGGAGAGTTTCTCAACGTTGAGCGGGGCAGGCGGCGGGGCCTTTCTGCGATCGATGATTCTTTGCCAGCCGCGCTTCATGTACACGCCCGCCGTAAGACAAGCCAGCAGCAAAGCCACTGCCGCGGACCCGCGCGCATACCGCGCTGCCTGGCTTCTTCGCATAGATTTAGTTAAGCAAAATTCAGCCGGACTGTATAGAACATGGGGAGCAAGTAGAAGGGGAGCGCGCGAAAGACTAGCCGGCGGTCTCGGCGGCCGCTGTCGTCGTATCCGGCAAGATCCCGATGTTCGCGGCGGCCACGCTGTCGCGGTTGGTGTTCTTTACCAGGTACATGGCCTCATCGGCGAGATGCAAGAGCCCTTCCTTGGTCCGCGAATCCGTGGGATAGGAGGCTACTCCCAGGCTCGGCGTCACGTGGATGCTCAATCCTTCCGCGTCGAGCCAAAGATTTTCACGAATGAGTTTATGGAGGCGGCGCGCCACGTTGAGGGCGTTGTCCTTGGAGGTCTGCGGGAGGAGGATCACAAATTCGTCACCGCCATAGCGGAACGCGAAATCGATGAGGCGGCAATGGGCTTTGAGGGCGTTGCCGATTTCCGCGAGCAAGCGCGAGCCGACCAGATGGCCGTGGGTGTCGTTCACCTGCTTGAAATGATCGAGATCAATGAAGACTAGCGAGAATTGATAGTTGTAGCGCTGCGAGCGGTAGATTTCCGTTTCGAGGATGAAGCCCATGTGGCGGGCGTTGTAGAGGCTGGTGCAGTCGTCCGTGATGGTCAGTTCGTGAATTCGTTTCACGTGGCGGGCGTTTTCGAGTGCGATGGCTGCAAAGTCCGAAAGAGCCTCGAGGAGCTTGAGGTCGCGATCATCAAATCCCTCGGGTCCGAAACAATTGATCAGCTCGATCACGCCAAGGCAGGTATCGCGGAATTTAACGGGGACGGCGACGATTGATTGCGTTTCGGTTTTCGTTTTTTCGTCCACCTTGCCGAAGAAGCGAGTGTCCTTCGAGGTGTCCGGCACGACCACGGTTTCGCCATGCTGCGCCACCCAGCCGGCGATTCCCTGTCCGATTTTGATGCGAACGTCTTTCAGGGCTTGGGAGGCCTTGCCGACGGCGAGTTCGAAGTAGAGTTCTTGTTTGGATTCATCCAACAAGAGCAGTGACCAGTTGTCAGGGCGCAGGAACTCGTCGATTTTCTCCATGATGGTGCGGAGAACTTGGTCGAGCTGCAAGGACGAGGTCAGCGCCTTCCCCAACTCCTGGAAGATGGCGACTTCGCCCGCTTCGCGTTGATCGGCGGAAACCGCGGGATTGCGGCGGCGTTCCACGGCTGGAAACTGCTTTACTTCGTCCACGCTCGGTTGATCCCTGATCGCAAAATTTTAGAGGCCAGATCGACACCGCCGCGGCAGGCAACACCACGAACGCGATTCGAGGCTGGTCCGCGAATCTTTGTCAGTATAGGCGCGCGGCAAAAAGGGGTGCAAGAATCTCGTAGTACAGGCGTGGCTATCTTGCCATCGGCAGGTACCGGGTCTTTAACGGATGCCTGCATCACTAGCAAAACCCAATGGACGAACAAAGAAAATGTGATGGATTTCACTTAGGAGTGGACTAGCCGAAAGACATCTGGCGCGGAGCGCGAGTTTGCTGAGCGGCGGGCGTGGAACTGAACAACCTATAGGAAATAATTGTTACCTGCATCGGAGAGGAGCTTGCATGCGCATTGTTTGACAGTGCCGCGGGACACCTTCTATAGTGCGGACGAGGGGAATTTCGCGCGTTCCGCGGGCCTGAATGGGCCGCGCGCGAGTGCACCGGCTTACAGCCGCAGCCGAGCCGCCCAGATAGCGGTACTCAAAAGAAAAGGGGCGCCCGCCGCACCCGGTTGGTTTGCGATCAGCATGGAATTCGATCGCTCCGCTGCCTTACGTGTGTCGGCGAGGACAGGTTTCGATTCATGGCCAGTGGAACTTTTGGCGAACGCCTTAAGCGCGAGCGCGAGATGCGCGAAGTTTCTTTGAAGGAAGTTACGGCGGCTACGCGCATTGGATCGCGATTCCTTGAAGCTCTGGAAAATGAACAGTGGGAGAAACTTCCCGGGGGCATTTTTAACCGCGGATTTGTGCGCGCCATCGCGCGCTATTTAGGCCTTGACGAAGAGAATCTGCTCGCCGAATATGACCTCGCTCGCGGCGGGCAGAGTCTGCCCATCCCGCAACCTTACGAAAACAAAATTCCCCGCCCGCCGATTTGGATTCCCATACTCGCCGTGCTTGCGACGCTGGTGGCGCTTGCAGGGCTCATCGCGGGCGGCATTTATGGCTGGCGGCGCTACGCCGCGCATCGCACCGCGAAGCGAGCTTCCTCTTCCCTTTTGCCTACAGCAGAAATTCGCGCGGCAGCGGCGACGGCCACACCTGACGCGGCTGACGACCCGATTTCCAACGCAGGGGCCACTAGCTCCTTCCCCGTTCCTCTGGACCTTTCCGTTTCCACTTCGGCGGCCACTCGAGTGCGCATCCTCGCCGACGGCGCATTGCTGCTTGACGCCGAAATACCCGCTGGTGAAACGCGGCACTTTGCTGCAAAACAACAGTTCGAAGTGACAGCGGCGGATTCCTCGGCGGTGTTGCTGGAATTGAACGGGCGAGCGATGCCGCCCATTGGAACTCCGGGAGCCTCCGGTACAATAGTGCTCAGTCAGAAAGATTTGAGGCAGGCATCCGGTGGAACCCCTCAGCCCTGAAGTCCTCGAAGAGCTTCGCGCAGGCCGCGCTGCCCGAGAGCGCAAGATTGCGGTTTGTTCGGGCGGAGCGCATCTGTCGCCCGCGGACCGAGCGGAAATTCTTGCCGTGCTCGCTGGAGATGCGGATGAAATGGTCGCAGGGCGCGCCCAGGAGGCTATTCTGTCGCAGCCGACGGAAGCCTTTGTGGAAGCCTTGAAACACGAAAAAGCCATCCCCGCGCTCTTTGCCTACGCCGGGAAGCACCTCGCGGACAAACCCGGCGTCTGTGACGCCATGGTGCAAAACAAGAACTGCAGCGCGGAATATTTGGTTCCCGTCGCACGCCATCTTTCTTCTCTCGGCATTACGGCGCTGATGGAAGAATTGGAGCGCGTTAGCGAGTCGCCCACGCTGGCCGCGGCGCTCGAGCATTCTTCTTCGATCACGGCGGAGCAGAAGCACCAACTCCACGAGCTGCTGGGTTCCGCCATTGACGAAGCTGCTCTTGCGGAAGCAGCCGCGGAAGCCGAACCGGACGCTGCCAAACGCCAGACCCTTATTCAGCGGGTCGCAAAGATGAGTGTTGCTGAGCGCGTGCAGTTTGCAATCAAAGGGGGATCCGAGGCGCGGCGGACGCTGGTTCGAGATTCAAACAAGGTCGTACAGCGCGCCGTGTTGCAGTCGCCTCGCCTTACGGACCAGGAGGTCGAGGCCTTCGCGGCCATGACCAGCCTTACCGACGAGATACTTCGTCTCATTGCGGGCAATCGCAAGTTTCGAAAAAACTATGCCGTCGTGCGAAATCTTCTGAACAACCCCAAGACCCCTTTGGATGTTTCCTTACACATGTTGCCAATGATCAATGCCATGGACCTCAAACGCTTGACGTCCAACAAGAACGTACCGGAAACCCTGCGTACGACCGCCCTCAAGCTTCAGCGCACGCGCACAGACGCCAAGAAATGATGATTCGGCGCAGTTCGCCGGACCTTCACCTTCGTTCCTCCCAAGTTCCAGCAAGCGGGAAATACATCGTCGCTCGTTCAATTTAGTTCTACAATCGTGCGCGGAGGCGTCCCAAGATGCTTTTCTTTTCCAGACTATTCAGAGGCGCGGCAGTGTTTGTGGTGGGCATTTTTGCTGTAATGCCTCTTGCGTCTGTCCTCCTGCCGGTCACGAGCGCTGGGCCGAATCAAGAAAAGGGAGTTGATCCGTGGACCGAGGCACAACTGCTGCACCCTGCCGAACTTGTCCACGAGTTTGGCGCGGCCAAGGGAAAAAGCGCTCCGACAATCGTTTATGTGGGTTTTCGCACGCTCTTTGAAGGAGGACACATCCCTGGAGCATCGTTTCATGGCACAGCTTCCAAGGAGGATGGCCTCGCGGACTTGAAAAAGTGGATTGCCACGCTCCCCCGCTCCACGAATCTAATCGTCTATTGCGGCTGTTGCCCCTTCGACCATTGCCCTAATATCCGGCCGGCATACACGGCGCTCCACGAAATGGGTTTCACGCGCGTGCGCGTCCTTTTGCTGCCAACAAGCTTCGCGGCGGATTGGGTTGAGAAGGGCTACCCGATAGAAAAAGGGCTGTGAGAAGTTACGCGCTTTGCGAATTGCTTCAGACTTTGCGCAGGACCAGACAACTGGCGATCATGTCATGGATGGCCTGCCTTTTCTCGGTAAAGCCGGCCATGATGTAACCGATGAAGAGAGGAATCATCGCGGTGATGATTTTTGCGAAATAACGCCCCGACGCGCGGGCAAAAGAGATGGGCTGCCCAGTCATGTCGGTGACAATCATGTTGAGAATCTTTTTCCCCGGCGTGGCTTGCCAGGAAGAGCTCTCCGAGAGTGCGTGGTACAGCCAGCTTACCACCAGGATGATTCCAAAAAATCCGAGGATGAAGCCAACCCCCATGAAGGCGCCCCAGGCGTCGCCGATGTCGTCATCGGAAATGATCTTGGCGAGGGCGGACCCTGCGCCTGTCAATACAAAAAGAGGAATGAGAAGGATCAAGAACGCAACGCCGGACACGACAGCATCAATCACGTATGCAACGAACCGCAGCCAGAAACCGGCGTAAGCGACGCCGCCATAGTTCACACTTGCAGGAACAATCGGTCCAGGCGGACCTGGCACGACCGGTGATAGAAACGGAAGTGCTGGGGCAACAACGGGAATCGCTTGGCCGCACGTGGAGCAGAACGTCGTCGTCGGGGAAATTTCGCTTCCACATTTTGTGCAGTACACAAAGTCTCCTTCTATGCGCGAGGTTTCAAGCGGGTCGCCAGTCGCAAGAATCCTACTTCATTCTCGCCGCGAGGAGCGATCTCAAGAGACTTCGAGAGACCCTCGAAAAAGCAAGCGCGCGGGTTTAAATTGAGGAGTGCGAAAGTTGCACCGAAAAAATTGAGTCCGCCATGAAGGAAAAAAAGGCAGCGACCTGCGATATGGCGTGCAAGCCGCTGCCCCAAAGACGTTGTGTGGCGGTTGAATACTACCGGTCGTACTTCAAGCAGATTTGGAGCTGGCTGATGGCATTGTCAATAGCCCGAATCGCTTCCACTCTGTGGCCACCGAAATCGTGAGCGGCATGGTCCAGATGTTCCCTGGCGTGGCGAAGCGAATCGATCGCTGCGTGGATTTCCGGGTGCGGTTCGGGAGCCGGAGTTGCCGCTGCAGCGTGGGGCTGGGGAGCCGGCGCCGGCAAAGCATTGGCATTAGCTGCATTCGGGGCGGCCGGAGCGGATGCCGTATAAGCAAACGCCACGACCAAGGCCACCATAGCAATTGCAATCAGGATTCTCGTCTTCATAAACCACTCCTCCTCGTCCGATTGAAGGCTCGGACTGCCTTGAGTTTCTCAATCCAACGTGTGCACGTTCACCCCATTGGTGCTGCCACCCTGATCCCGGCGAACGCAACCAAGACCGCCCGCCCGTTTAATGCGAGCCAGCTGTCTTTATCTTTCTTAAGTCAAGTTCTTCAACAAAGACAGAGGAATATTTAGGGGCGCGCTCAATCAGAGAACACCCAGCCCATGGGCGGCTTGTACATGGCCGGTATATGACTCGGCTATACAGCTGCAATGATGTCTTACTCGCAAGATCTGGATGATTTACGCTACGATTTGTTGGTTGATTGCCAAGTCAATCGTCCTGCGACGGCAGCACACCACGAAAAGTAGCGTAGCGAGTGCGGCGCGCTGATCGTGTTCCACGCCCGTGCTCTTCAAAGTGGACCCTTTTCTTTCCTATTTCGGAAGCGCGAACGCCACGTAAACACCTCCGGAGGAGGACTTGAGATCCTTGCCGCCGCCCGCGGCGATCACCACGAACTGGCGTCCGTTCACGGCATAAGTGGCTGGAGTATCGTTGCCTGCATAAGGCAGCGTCGCCTCCCACAATAATTCACCGGTGGTCTTGTCGAACGCGCGAATTTTCCTGTCGTAGTTCGTTGCCGCTATAAAAACCAGCCCTCCCGCCGTTACAACGGGGCCGCCATAATTTTCCGTGCCGGTATTCTTCAATCCCTTCGCCGCAAGTTCGGGATACTCGCCCAAGTTTATTTTCCAAACGTACTCGCCGGTATTCAGATTGATGGCGCTGAGGGTGCCCCAAGGCGGCGCGATGGCCGGATAGCCATCCGGATCCAGAAATTTGTGGTAGCCCGTAAAACGGTACTTCATAAGCCGCAGCGGGGGTTCAGAATTTGGCAGCTCCTTGGATTCTCCACTCACAAGAAAATCGACAAGAGCTTCAATCTGCCCATCATCAAAGTTCGTGAAGGACGGCATTCTCCCCTTGCCATTTTTAATCGTTGCGGCGATCTGCTGCGGTGACAGCCGGTCTCGAACGCCTACCAGCGAAGGTATCGCCGGGGGCGAGCCGGTCATCTTCTCGCCATGGCAGACGCTGCACTGGCTCATGTAAAGACCTTTGGGTCCGTTTGCGCCTGTGTTCGGCGCCAGTGCGCCCGTCCAGGCCATTTCATTTGCGTTCACGTAGAGGATCGCGGTTTGCGGATCGACTGCCGGGCCGCCCCACTCCGCGCCGCCATCAAATCCGGGAAAGATTACCGTGTCTTTGCCAACGCTGAACGGCACGAATTGCCCCGCGCTGCGGAACTCTCGAAAGTGCTCGAGCGCCCACTGGTGCGCCTCGGGGGTGCGATTCGTCAACATGTCTTCCGTGAGAAATTGCCGCGCAAATGGAGCGGGCTTGGTTGGGAGGGGCTGTTCGGCGGCTGCTTGCTCGCCCGGAACCGTGCTCGCCGGGTACTTGCGATATTCAACGGGGAAGAGCGGTTTCCCGCTGTCGCGGTCGAACAGGTAAACGAATCCCTGCTTGGTCGTTTGCGCTACGGCATCCACCTCTTTTCCGCCGTGGTTTACTTTGACGAGCACGGGCGGCGATGGAAAATCACGGTCCCAAAGATCGTGCCTCACTCCCTGGAAATACCAAATTCTTTCGCCGGTTTCAGCGTTCAAAGCAAGCAGGCAGTTGGCGAACAAATCGTCGCCTAGGCGATTGGCGCCATAGAAGTCAAACGCAGCCGACCCTGTCGGCACGTAAACGACTCCTCGTTTCGGATCGACCGCCATGCCCGCCCAGTTGTTCGCGGCGCCACTATACTTCCACGCATCTTTCGGCCAGGTTTCGTAACGAAATTCGCCGGGGTGCGGAATCGTATGAAACGACCAGCGCAATTTCCCCGATCGCGCGTCGTATGCGCGGATATCTCCGGGAGGCGCGGGCAAAGTTTCCGGGTCGCGGCCGCCGACAATAATCAAGTCCTTGTAAACGACACCCGGGCTTGTCAACGCGACCGATTGTCTTTCCGGATCGCGCCCCAAATCGGCGCGGAGATCGATCCGGCCATTTTCGCCGAAAGTTGCGATGGGCTTGCCGGTGTTTGCATCGAGCGCATAAAGAAAGTTCATCACGCCAACCAGGATGCGTCTGTCTTTCTCATTGGACCAGTAAGCCAAACCGCGATCGGGCTGAGTGCCTTTGGTCCCGGAATCAAATCTCCACAGGAGCTTCCCAGTGGCGGCATCCAACGCGAACACTTTCTGGGTCGGTGTGATTCCATAGAGTATGCCGTCGACTATGATCGGCGTTGTTTCGAGACCTCCTGATTCGCCGGTGTCGAAACTCCATGCGACTTTCAATTCCTTCACGTTCGCGCGATTGATTTGCTCGAGGCTGGAGTAGTGGGTATCTTCCGGCGAGCCGCCGTAAGCCGGCCAATCGCGATTTTCTTCGCTGAGGTTGTCGTCAGAGGAATTGGCGGGACTGGAGTTGGCAGACTCTTGAGCGGCACGCGCGAGAAGAACGCGCGCCTCCGTAAGAAGCAGACTAAAAATCGCGAGCGCCCCACAAATCACAGGCGCTTTGCCAAAAAAACCTTTCATGGCGTTACTCCGCTTTGTAGGCCGGAACTGCAGCGTCACGAGCAGCATTCGTAGCGCCGGCGTATCTTACTCCGGAACGAATCGGCCCAGATTGTGAATCTAAGTATCTGAATCCTCGTGGCAACGTACCGCGAGGCTGATATAATTCGCGCGATTTGCCACTCTTTTTCTGGGAGGCAGAGCATGCAAGCGAGGCAACCTATGTGCACACCCGGTTCTTATGCAATCGCTTCTATCCTGTTCCTGGCCCTGGCGGCGGGAGGCAGCCACGACCCTGCTTCCAGCGCCCACGGAATGCTGGTGGTGGCCAACCAGGGTGACCACACCACGCTGCTCATCGATCCGCGGACGCGCCAGGAGCTAATGAAAGTCACCGTCGGCATCAACGGTCACGAAGTCGCCGTGTCGCCAGACTCGCGCCTTGCCTATGTTCCTATCTACGGCAATTCTGGCGTTGGGAAACCCGGCACAGACGGCAAAGCCATCGATATCATCGATTTGCGCGAACGCAAACAGGTGGGAACGATTGAACTGGGCAAGCCTCTGCGTCCTCATCGCGCCGATTTTGGCCCTGATGGCCTGCTTTACGTCTCGGCGGAACTCGACGACGCCCTCGACGTCATCGATCCCACTACCCGCAGAGTCCTCGCGGAAATCCCCACTGGCGCCTCGGAATCCCACATGTTCGTTATTTCTCCCGACGGCCTCCGCGCTTATACCGCTAATGTGAGTCCAGGCAGCGTAAGCGTGCTGGACCTCAAAAAACGTTCTTTGATTACGGTCATCCCGGTTGCAAAGACCGTCCAGCGTATTTCCATCACGCCCGATGGCCAACGCGTTTTTACTCACGATCAAGACAATCCGCGCATCGCCGTCATCGACACGGCCACAGACAAGGTCGCGAATTGGATTCCGCTGCCCGCAACAGTGTATTCGTCCTCGCCAACTCCGGACGGCCGCAAACTCCTGGCTGCTTCTCCCTCGGGAAAGCTATTCGTCATCGATCTAGCGAGCTACAAACTGGAGGAGTCTATCGACATTCCGGCTGCATCTGGTGAACTACTGATTACGCCAGACGGTAAGTTCGCCTTCATTAGCTGCCCGCAGGTCGGCGTGATTGAAGTGTTCGACGTGCTGGGCAACAAGCTGCTGCAACCGATCAAGCTCACCCGCGGCGTGGATGGTCTCGCGTGGGCGGCAGCCATTCCATAGTCGCGGCGCGGAGCGAATATGGGCAATCTCAGTTCCAGCGCATCGAGTGCTCGCCCATGAACATTGACTGGGTTCGCGAGCTTTGCTTGTCGTTCCCGGGAACGACCGAGGAAGAAGTTTGGACGAACGACCTCACCTTCAAAGTTGCCGGCAAGATGTTCGCGCACTCGGTGCTCATTCCAGCTCCTGTGTGGCTCTCCTTTAAAGCGTCGCCCGAAAAGTTCGCTGAGTTGACGGAACGGCTCAATATCATTCCGGCTCCTTATCTGGCGCGGGCGAAATGGATCGCGCTGGAAACCAAAGAGGCTCTTTCGCCGGATGAACTCGCGCCATTATTGCGCGAGTCTTACGACATGGTCGTCGCCAAACTCCCCAAGAAAACGCGCGAAGCCCTGGCAAGTGGCAAGCCTTCCGCGAGCGCCAGAGCAGGCAATAAGCGTGCGCCTGACACAAAGTCCGGGAAATTGCGACCCAAAACGAAAAAGCCCTCTCGGTAAAGAGCGGGCTTCCTACTTCTGCTGATCTTTAATCTTTTGGAATCTAAGCGGAGGCCTTCGAGTCGACGGACCGGCGCAACGGCTTGGCTCCTGGAAGCGGAAAACTCATGTGCCAGAAATTTGAGTCCGGCGAAACAAACTCAACGCCCACGTAGGTTTTGCTTTCCCGATCGCGCTTAACGGAAACCACTCTGGACTCCACCGTCCGGTCGCTGTTTTCATTCACCAGAATGAGCATCTGGCCAACGACGACGGGCTCATCGAGCTGCAGCAGAGCGCCGTGCCGGTTGACCGATTGCGACTTCGCCTTCACACGGAACTTATCGCCGTTCTGATCCTGCCCGTGTACGGTGACCGGGACTGTGATACATACTCGTAAAGTCCGACGCCGCTCTTTACATCGAAAATGAAGTATGGCCATGAGAGTCGCTGTCCTCTCGGTTGAACTATAGGACTCGGGGACCTAAGCCTGCCCAAACGGGACGGGCTTCAGCGTCATCAACTTTGTAAACATGGCGCCGAAGTGAACGGTCGACACGAGCGAGGAAACAAATACGAACGTCGTCCACATTGTTCGTATTCTGAGTTTTGGCGCTGTTCCCAGCAATAGCGGGACGGTACCAAAATAACCTCTATTGCTCCGGTACTCTAGTACGTTACCTCTTCTAGTTCAACACCATTTTGGGAAAATACCACTTCCGGATAGGGCATGCCGGCCTCCAAACGTTTCAATTTGTGCCGAATTGATGCCGACCATGGATGGCTTATGGCTCGAATTGGCTGTATTTGCCTCGCTGAACACAGCGCAATGCTGCTAACATATTCTTTTTAAATAACTTACATGAAGGCCCAAGAATCAGACTCGGCTTCTCTCTCCTAGCACTATGAATTCAACCTTCCACGGCTGGTCTCTTAAATCCAGGCGTGCCACGGTAACAGGCAGTTGAAAGCGCCTTGGCCCGGCGCTCCCAGGATTCACGTACAGCACGCCACTTTTGTCTTCTTGCACTGGTTTGTGAGAATGTCCGCTCACCACAATGTGAATTCCGGCCGCCTCCGGATTTATGTCTAAATCCTGTAAAATGTGCAACATATAAACCCTTGTGGAACCTGCCAGAATGACTTCGGTCAAGGGAAGTGCGCGCGCCCACGGTCCCGTATCGACATTCCCGCGTACGGCCACGACGGGAGCCAAGGCTCTCAAGCTGTCAAGAATCTCGGGGGCGCCCACGTCTCCAGCATGGAGGATCAGGTCAGAGCCGCGCAGTGCATGCACTGCTTCTTCACGGAGCAATCCGTGCGTATCCGAGATAAGTCCGAGGATTTCTATCTTTTTGGACAAATATTTTCACACGGAACAAACGTGGCGTGCCACTATGCAAGACTCTTACGTGCTTTATGGCCCTGGTTTCGCCTAGCGATTTTCACAACACTTTCACGATATCGAGCGCGTTCACGCGAGCGCGCTCCACCGTCAAGCCCCAATGCAGATGGGGTCCCGTGACACGCCCCGTTGCTCCAACGTCTCCCAACACCGTTCCGGCTTTCACCATATCGCCGACCTTGGCGTCGATCTTCGAGAAATGGCAGTAAAAGGTGTAAATGCCCAAACCGTGATCGACGATCACGGTGTTTCCAGAAAAAAACAAAGCTTCCGCGAGCACGACTCGTCCGCTTTGCGCGGCATGGACAGGCGTGCCCGTCGGCGCCGGAAAATCCACGCCGGTGTGCGGAGATCCCGCATGTCCGTTCAAAATGCGGCGCCTTCCAAAATTGGTGCCTTTGAACACGCCATCGAGCGGCACGCGAAACGGGCCGTTCCATAGGCGTTCGGGCGTGACGCGATCAAAAATCTCGCGGAGCCGCTTTGTTTCTGCCTCCGCACGAGCCAATTGCTCCGGGTCGGGCTCGACAAACTGTTTCTTCACCGTCAAGCTTTCCGTGGCGAAATGCCCTTCCTTCACCTCTACGGCCGCTCTGCAGCTCACTCGTTCTCCACCTGGCAGCTGCGCTGCCACGGTGAACTCGTACTTCCCTGCCGGTTTCTCCAAATCCACGCCGAGTAGCGCTCGTTGCACTTCCCCATTCGCAGCTCCATGCTGCGCATCCCGCGCCTTCCAGAAAGGCACCTCCCGCTCGTTCCAGTTGCCAGTGACTTCTCCCAACGGCTTGGCGCTGCGTACAGTCACCAATAGCAGAGTTCCCTGTGCGACATCGGGCGCGCTTAGCTGCAAGTGCACCCCGCTCCCGCACTCCTCAGCACGGGTGGCGGCACCGAGCAAAAGTGTGCCGGCTAAAAGCAAGCATGTAGCGTACCGAAAGGAAAGTCCTCGCAAAATGTGCTCGACAGATCTGATCACGTAGAATCCCATTACTTTGGCCGCATGGCCTGAACCCGTGGCTCTACCTTTTCAAACCTCGCTCGCCCCAATTTCGACCCCATGATCAATTTTTCCAAGCTCAACATCAGCTCGGGATTCTTTGTTTTTTCGCGAATCTCCTTCAAAAAGGGGCGAACCTTGGCGAAAATGAAAAACAGCTCTCCGCAGAAGGAGGTGACGAAAAATAGCTTCTCGTTCAGTACGCCATTCTCGACAAACGACGCCGCCATCCCCCAATAGCTGATCACCTGCCTATACCAGTTGCTTTCCTGCGTCCCAGGCGTCATCGCTGTTTTCATGAAGTCGTCCGCATCTCTCGGCCAAAAGGTGGTCATCCACCATTGCCGCGCTTTCCGCATCTCCGGCTCGCGCCTCAGATCATACAGCTCGAGAATCAAGCGGGCGTCATCCGCTGTCGGTTTTTTGGCCATCATTATTCTCCCCATTCTTCTGTCTCGCGATTTTACCTTGCGGTTTCCCTGTCCGGACAAAATTATTGCGCTTTACACTCTTTCCAGGCTCGGGGATGATTCAGCCGCCGAAAAGATCCTGGACTCAGACTATCCGGAGCGGATTCATGGCCCGAAAAAATGCGAAGTGGATCGTAACTCTTACTTTCTTTAGCTGCTTGTCCCTGAGCGCACAGCAACCGGAGCCCCCTCCAGCCCATTCCAGTTTGGCCCAGCAAGCCGAAACGGACGAATACACGCGCTATGAGCTTCTCGCTCCCGAGACTGCCAGTTTCAAAATCTATTACGAAGTCACCGCCACAACGCCCGGCGCGAAGACCTTCTACAATCCGATTCGAAAAGGAAGCACGGCAAGCGATGAAGCTGTTGTTGACTCGATGACTGGCGAGTGGCTCCCTTTCCAAGTTGTCAGTGGCGCCGAAGCGCGCAAAGACCCGCTGATGCCGGACGCGGATGCCGGTACAAACTACATCAAGATTTCTCTCGCACGGCCCGTGCCTCTAGACGGCCAAGGCCGCATCCTCATACTGAAGACCTATAAAGACACCAAAAGCTATTACCGCGAGGGCAACGTCATCGTTTTCAATCGGTCCCTAAGCATCAAACGCAACAAAGTCGTTCTACCAGCGGGCTACGAACTGATTGGTTGCAACGTGCCATCTCAAGTTTTGTCGGAGCCCGATGGCCGCGTCGCCATCAGCTTCTTGAATGCCAGCGCCGGCGAGGCGCCCCTGATCCTACGCGCCAGACTTGGAGCCCGAACCGGCCCCTCTGCCGTGCCACACCCAACTACCAAGGCACGAAGTTGGGAAGCTCCATTTCCAGGCGAAACCGAGCAAGAACGCCTCTCCGAGCGCGCTCATCAAGATCGCGACATCGTCTATTTCTTGCAGCAGCCCGAAACCCATGCGTTCAGCCTGTACCACGATTACACGGAATCCCATGATGGCGCGGACAAGTACCTCAATGTCGTGCGCGAGGGCAGCACCGTCTCCAATCCTTCGGCCTACGTCCTGGATACCGGCGAAAAATTGTCGACGAAGTTGATGAACGGCGCCGACCTTGCCGCAGCTATGATTGATGCCGGTGAGCCCGTCAGTCCCTCGACGCAAGTGGTCTTGATTCCGTTTCCGCCGGTGAAAAAAGGCCAGTCTGTTCGCCTGCGCATTTCCGAAACCTATACCGCCCCGACCAGCTACAGACTGGACGGCGACGAACTGGTCTTCGACCGCAGTCTTGGCCGGCCACGGAACGCGGTGGTTCTCCCGGAAGGTTGGTATCTGACGGCCAGCGCCATCCCCGCAACCGTGACGCAACTGCCCGACGGCCGCATCCGCCTCGACTTCTGGAATGGCCGGCCTGACTCCGTCGACGTCCTCATCAAAGCCAAACGCATCGCCGCGGCGATAACGAATTAGCCCTAATAGTCTTGGTCCCAGGGCCGACTAAGCCTTCGGGCGGCTTGGGCCTCGATCCTCCCGCGTCAGCCTTTCGCAGATATGCCCACTCTTTTCCCCGCGCACTCGATCAGCTCCTGGCAGGCATGCAGGCATGCCTCCCTGAACTCCTTTGCGACTTTTGCGTCAACGCCTTCTCCTAGAAGTAGGATGGCTGTTCCGTGAACCTGTGCAACCAGCGCAAGCGCTACTTGATCGTAGTCTGCAGCTACGCCGCCGAGGTCATGCGCCAGTTTTTCCTTGATGAGCTCGTAAGACGGCATCGGCTCCTTGCGCCCAAGACGCTCCGCCCAATCTGACGTAAGTAGCAAATATTCGTTTCCGTTAGTGAGGGTGAATTCGAGGCCGAGCCGGCAAGCCTCGGTAGTGGACTTCGCCGGCCTCAGCGCGGAAAACATCCTTTCCCTCGCTCGCGCGCGCAGAAAAACGAGCAAATCGTGCTTGTCCTGGAATCTCTCATAAAGCGTCGGGGTCGTGGTCCTCGCCGCCCGCGCCACTGCTCGCATGGTCAACGCGTGTTCTCCTCCTTTACTCCAGAGTTGGTATGCGGCATCCACAATCCGCCCTTCGAGCCGTTCATCAGTTTTTCGCGGCATCTTTGATCCTTTTTCCCTGCGGGTTTAAACCCATTTAACACTACAATTATATGCTTGACGTCGTTAAAGAAACAACGTATAACTATGGCTCGCCCCCGCCTGTGCGGTTGGCTCGGCCCCCAAATACAACTCAGTAAGGAGAAGTCAGCAACTCGTCATGTCAAGATTTGAATATTCCGTCATTACTAAAGCCAGTCCTGCTCTTGCCTGGCTTGTTTTTTCCGATATTCATCGCTGGAATAACTTCGCCAATGTTTATGGCGAATTGCGCTGGGTAGACGGCTACCCCTGGGAACCCGGAAGCCGGCTTCAAATTGAAATTCTCCGGCCCGTGCATGCCGTCATCGACCACGTAATTACCACATGCGTCCCAGGAAAGAAAGTGGGATGGATTGATCACGCCATCGGTGTCGCGATGGCCCAGTGGGTGACTTTTGAGGAGCTTCCCCTGGAAGGCACTCGCGTCCACACTTGGGGGGAAATCGTGCACTCCGGCATTAGCATTGGCGGGCGAAGTGTCGACGAACTGATTGCCACCTTTACGCAGACTTGGTACGAATCCTTCCGTCTCGCTTGCAACCGGCTCGTTCTGCCGGGCGGCACCGCGCCAGGTGATCCGTCTTTCCTGAGGCAATAACGCCCTCATCCGGAACCGTAGTTTTTGGGCGAGCGAGCAGCGCCAGATATGGGCTTTGACGAGAAAATGGAAGCAGCAGGCGGCCGTCCCCCGAGATTTGTGGATTGCAGAAACCGTTGGCCGCCCTGCGGTTTCATTCAACTTCGGGATAATCGCTCGGCTACATGGCGATGCGCCGATTGAGGCAGAGTCCAGTCGCCAACGCTGACGAACAGTTCCAGGCCTATCGCAAACGAATCTTTCCCAAGCGGCTGGCAATAAACCACCCTAGCTCTTGACCGGAGACTGCCCAGAAGCGATCTCACTTTTAGGTGCTCATTCGTCTGCCACGGTTTGCTCGTCACAACACGCGCTCCCCGGGCGCTCACGTTTTCCGTGACACCCTGCTGAGCGGCGGTGTGGACGTCCAAGCCTGACAAGTCCACCGTCACGTGCAACTGAGAACGATCTTCCAATCGGCGCGCCTCGCTATCCATGGGACACCGCAGTGCTTTCTGGGCCGGGATGTGGGTCGGAACGTTGGGGCGGGTTCAACGACCGGCAAATCATACGCTAGTAACCCCCAATATGGTCAAGAAGTTTCGTCCCTCATAAATCAACCCGCCCAAGCTTGAAGCAGCCCCTTGAAGTCTCAGAAGTGTCCGGCAACGCAACACGACTATCCCACGACCGAACATCTGCCTGCTCTTCGTCCACTTGGAATGGCAGATAAGCCTTTCATCTTCAGCGAGTTAGATTAATCGCGATATCGGCTATTCAATTGCCCCTCTTTTTCGGATTGAGTTTTACCCCCGTGCGTCGCTTGTCGTCTAGGAGGCATCCATGAAAAAACAGGAACGCATCCGAGAGAAGGTCACGATTCTTCCGACCTCCATGTACCTCTCAAAAATGCACGACGCTGGCTGGACACTGGTTGCCCTCGAGTGGGAACGCGAAATCGAAACCTCGCCCGTACCAGAACCTTCCGACGAAGCTGTCCCCTCTGAGGAGATTCCATTTGGCCTGCGAATCGCCTCTGACTGCCATCACCTTGAAGACGACCCCCTCGAAACGCAGACCCTTAAATTCCTGGCGGAGCTCATCGTCCAGGACGTTTCCTTCAACAGCATGGCCGACGCCCTCAACATCCGCGACTACCGCACCCGCGACGGTCGTCCTTGGACCGCCGCGGCCGTATTCCGCCTCATTCCCCGCCTAATCGACGTCGCCCCTCGCATCCTGAGTGGGGCCGAATGGGAGTCACGCAAGAAGCAGCTCAGCCACATAGCCTGGAATTCATAGGCGCAAATTTAACCGATGGGTTAAATAGGCCTACGAGTCTTTACCCGGTATCGTTCCGGCGATTGAGCCCCGCCATGCGTGGGGGCCTCGCCTATTAAGGACTCCAAAGCATTCTCCCTGTTTGGGTTCCTCTCCCTCATGGGACTGCTGGGGACTGGGAATGACGGCTGCGCTTGGGCTAGGCGACCCAGGTTTGGTTTACTTGCATGCTCCGCAGGGCGCGCCTATATTATGCGCGAGGTAAAACCCGTGCATCGTTTGGGGCGTTTTCTCGCTGTAGTTTTGTTTGCCTTCCTCGCTCCGGCACTCGCCTTAGCTGCGGATGCTCCCAAGCTTGTCGAGAAAGATGGGCGTTGGGCACTCTTCGTGGACGGCAGCCCGTATCTCATTCTCGGTGGGCAAATTCACAACTCGAGCGCGTGGCCCTCGGAACTGCCCCAAGTGTGGCAATCGCTCACGGCGCTCCACGCGAACACGCTGGAAGCACCTGTTTATTGGGAGCAAATGGAGCCGCAACCGGGCCAGTTCGACTTTACGAATGTGGACGCGCTGGTGAAAGGCGCGCGGGCGCAGAACCTCCATCTCGTGCTGCTGTGGTTTGGCACTTGGAAAAACGGCAACATGCACTACGTGCCACTGTGGATTAAAACGAACCCCGAGCGGTTTCCGCGCGTGATTCGGGCGGACGGCGAGCTGATCGACGTGCTCAGCGCAAATTCGCAGTCTAATCTGGACTCGGACAAAGCCGCGTTTACCGCGCTCATGGGCCATCTGAAAGTCCTGGATAGCGTCGACCACACCGTTCTGATGGTCCAGGTCGAAAATGAATCAGGCATCATCGGAAGCGTTCGCGATTTTTCTCCCAAGGCGAACACCGAATTTGCCGGTCAGGTCCCGGCAGACTTGCTGGCGATCGTGCATAAGAATCCAGGCACGTGGAGCCAAGTCTTCGATTCCGAGGCGGATGAAATCTTTCAGCTGTACTACCAGGCGCATTACGTCAACGAGATCGCCAGCGCGGGAAAGGCCGAATTCGTGATTCCGCTTTATATGAACGCCTGGCTCAGCTACCCACCGGCAGAGCTGCCCCAGCGGGCCATGCTCCTCCCCGGCATTCAATACCCCAGCGGCGGCGCCGTGCAAAAATACGTGGGATTATGGCGCAAGCTGGCTCCTTCGATTGACGCGATTGCGCCTGACATCTATGCCAGCGATGCCGGCTTCGTTCAGGACGTGATTAGCGCCTACCGGCGCCCGGACAATCCTCTCTTAATCCCCGAAATCGGAAGGACCGACAGCTTTGCCAAGTTTCTCTTCACGGCTTTGGGAGAAGGGGCCATCGGATTCGCTCCTTTTGGAGTTGACCAGAAGGGCTGGAACATCCTCGGAGACGAACCCATCAAGGCCCATGCGAGAAATTTCGCCCTGCTTGGACCAATGGACAGAGAAATCGCCAAGCTGAATTTCGAAGGCAAGCTGAAAACTTCCGTCGAAGAGTTTGGGCAGGCGCAGCAAGAGCTGGATTTTGGCGCATGGCAGGCGACCGCATCGTTCGGTTTTCCGCAGTATGACGGCCGACGGCCGCCTGGCACCAGCGACGCCCACGGGGCTGCCTTGGTGGCGCAACTCGGCCCGGATGAATTCTTGGTCACGGGTGTAGACGCCAGTGTCAGCTTTCATCTGCCGGGGAGCCTGCCGTGGCTGCACATGCAGATTCTTTCGGCCGAGGAGGGCTCCTACGAGAACGGCGTGTGGAAGATGTCGCGGCTGCTGAATGGCGACGAGACCGACCGGGGCTTGAACTTCCACCAGGATCCGGAAATAGTTCAAATTCGAGTCGGCAAGTTTTAAACAGACGTGGCTTCTTGCAGCCACCTTTCCCGCCTAATTCGCGAAATTTTTGCGAGGCCAATTCCCCGGCGCAGTCGTACTAAAGCACAAAGAATCCCGCATTATTGCCTCGAGATCGAGGCCGCACGTTTTGGAGTTTACTTCTTCGAGTCCGCAGTTCGCGGACAGTTTAGCGCAAACTTGACCGTGGCTTCTGTCTCTCTACTGGCTCTTCCTTTGGGAAATTTCCAACCATAGGATGCATCCTTGGCAGCGCCTTGGAGCATTGGATTGCCGCCCTCCGGGAACACGTTGCTCACAATACCGTTCTCATCGATTTCAATCTTCAGGGTGACTTCTCCTTCGACGTGGGCGAGCCTCGCAATTGGCGGGTACCTAGGCGGCGTGAAGGTTGTTGGCGCGATTGGGCTGCTATTCAAAAGCTGAACAGTCGGCGAGGGGGGCGGGAGCAGAGTCTCTCTGTAGAGCTGCGAGAGTTTGTCTGGAGCTTTCGGAAATAGTGCATCGTATTTGCCATTTGAAATTTCCTGTGCAACGAGAGGCTCGATTATGCCCTGGGCTCCCTCTTTCTCGGATGGGTTAGAGAACATCGGTCTCTCTAGAACACCGGGGCCCATAGGGGCGTCCAGCTGCTCGAGCAAATGCATCGTCCAAGAGGTGTGCTCAGGAGTTTTCGACGCTGGATCAAACATATCTCTGTCCAGGATATCGGAACGGATTAGACGAGTTCGTGCACCGCATTCCACCTGCATGGTGACCTCGGCCCCACTAAACACCATGCATTTCTTGCAGCGTTTGAGTTCACGATTGAGCTCCTTCTTCGGAATGGCACACGGACTTGTCTTTCCAAGGAGTTCCGGGATGTTATCTGCAAGAGCAGCGGTCTTGACCTCGACACTTGCAGGCGCGACGCATTTGTCGCCAGAGGGGGTGAGAATTATTTTTTCTACGAAGGTCTGACCATCTTTTGTATGGACAAGGAATAACTCATAAAAGTCGGTTGGTGGCCCGAAATCAAGGAAATAATGGCGGCCGATCTCGAAATGATCCGGTAGTTCCTGAACTCTCGGCCGGTCTTGTGAAAGAATGGAGCCGGAGAGGAATAGGAGACCACACAAGACCAGCCCAGTTCTCATGAAAAGCATTTTAGTACAACAGGACCGACGAGTTTTGCGATACTTTCCCTTCCAGGTTATCCTGCAGAGCAGGAGCGCGTGCCGTGCGATTGCGTGCTGACTGCGGCGGCGTCCCACCCAAGCTTCAATTGCATGCGTGGGATGGAGCGCTGTGATTCATATTGCGGCCGGGCATTGAACCCGTACTTCTGCTTGATTTGTGCGACGCGCTCCGACATTTTCTTGCGATATTCCTCGGGAGCGTAGCCATTCTTGGAATACCACTGTTCGTATTGCTTCGCCAGCTTCGGAAATTTCTCGCGGATAAACGGCAAAAACTGTTTTGCCGACGAAGGCATCAGGAAAAGCGCGCCCGACCAAAACCATTGCGCGCCTGCGGCCTTCGCAGCCTCCGCCACGGACTCCAAATCGCCTTCGCGGTCTGTAATGCCAGGGACGATGGGCGAGGCTGAGACGCCAACACGCAATCCTGAGTCGTGCAACTGGCGGACCGCCGCAAGCCGCAAATCTGGGCGTGGGGCACGAGGCTCGAGCAATCGCGCCAATCTGGTGCGCAACGTCGTGATGGTGATATTCAGCGACAGCTCGGACCGTTCGGCAATCCTTTTAAACAGTTCGATGTCGCGGACGATTTGGTTCGATTTCGTTATGACCGAAATGCTCAATCCTTCGCGTTTGGACAGTTCCTCTAGACAAGCGCGCGTTACGCCGTATTCGCGTTCCGCGGGCTGATATGGATCCGTCGCCGTTCCAATGGCAATGTGCTCGGGCTTTTCGCCGCTAGAATTTTCCGATTCGTACGAATATTTGTGCGAAACGTCATACGCCAGCAACGGCCCCGGATCTTTTTTCACAAAAATCTTTCGCTCGAATTCGCCGCCGTCGAGTTCCATGTACTCATGCGTGTAGCGCGCATAGCAATACTTGCAGCCAAATTCGCAGCCGCGGTACGGATTGATCGTCCAATCGAACGGCACCCGTTTGGAATCACAGCGGTTTAGGATCGATTTGACCGGCAGCAAAAAATACTCCGGCCGCTCGGCTGATCTCCGGTGGCTCTCCGCCGGTGGAGAACATGCTGCGAGGCGGGCGATGCCCACCAGCGGTACGGCTCGCCCTTGGGTCCGGCTTTCCGCGCGACCTTCAAAGCCGAGCGGGGCCGCCTCTTGCGAGGTCAGCGGGGGGCAATCCGCCGTGGAGTAACCCGAAGTGCTGCCGCCTAGGCCGAGGACCGCTGAGGCCTCCGCCTTGTCGTGGATGCGCTCGTTTTGCAGAAGCTTATCCTCGACATTGCGGACGCCATCCAGCGAATCACCGGCCTTTGGTTTTGGGCTTGTCGCATAGGGGCTAACAGGAAAGAGTGTTGCCGTGGATTGTGTAGCGTGGCGGCGTGGGGTACCAAAAGTCCGCGCCGTGGAGGAAAGAACCGGAGACATAGCCCACCTCGAAACACGCCGGATTATTTCGCTTTTTGTTCGCCATGTCAAGCACTTTTCGCTTTTTGTTCGTTAATCTCCACGCCCTTATCCCATTGCCCAACGCCACTCGCACTACCGCCTCGTCTGGATTGTTTGCCTCACGACCACAAGGTATCCTGCTTGTTCGGGAGGATCGGCGTGCGACAGTCCCCACTAGCACGGTTTCTTCAAGGTGCGTCCGTCATTTTCTTCTCGGCTTGCCTGTGTCCTCTCCTTGTCCAAAAGCCGCAGGCTCCCCAGTCTGCGCCGCATCCCACAGTTCAGCCGCCCTCGCAATCCACTCAAGCCAAGACGCCTCCCGCGGGGCCCGCTGGACCGCAATCCACGCATTTTCCCATTCTGCTTCTGGTCGAAGGCAAGGATTTGTCATGGAGCCTCCGCATAGGCCAGAAAGGGCCGGAACGCCTGGACCGCACCGGCTACCCTCCGATTCCCCTCGATCCCACGGACGTCGTTCGCGAAGGCACCACGGATGCCTGGACTTACAACGCCAAGGACTCGCAGACTGGAGCTTCCGTGGCCGTTCACCTCACGCGAGAGCCTTGCACGGACAACAGTTCGACGACGAAATATGGTTTCACAGCATCCGTTGACCACGCCCAGATCGGCACTTTGCAAGGCTGCGCCCGAATCGCAACGGAGGTCTTCCCCAGAATCAATAATCAACCTGTCGAGGATGACGATGATGATGCGAAGGACAAGTCTGCCCCCCCGACGGTGACGCACTTCGCGTCGCCTGTCGCGGTTGCTTACATCACGGATGCCGGCAGGATGGTCCTCAAAAGGGGGTCGATTGTTCGAAGTGTCCCCGGCGGGGCAGGCCACTCCCTGAGCCTGTCGCACGACGGCAAGAAGCTGCTCTTTGTCCGCGATGAGCAACCAGCCCCGCTCCGCACCATCAACGAGTTCGATTTCGAGACCCGTCGCACTACAGAACTGGTGCGGGCCAATATATCTGCGCCCTTCTGGTCTCCGGACGACTCGCGGATCGCTTTTCTCGAAAACGTTGAGGGCAAATCGCAAGTCTGGATAATGCCCGCAGACGCCCCAGATAAAGCCGCACCAATGTATCCAGGCGAGGAGGACAGCTTAAATGGCTGGGCTGACGGCCACACGATTCTTGCCAGCGACGTGCAGACCCTCTCCTGGATCGGAGATGACGGAACCGTGAAGCAAACGCTCTCCAGCGCGGACCTCTACGGCAAGGACCAGTTCAGCGTAACCAGCGGCAATGCTGTGCGGGTTCACCCGCTCACTCCGGATTTGCTACTCGTTTCTGCCGAGCTTCTACCGGCGGCAGCCGCTGCAGCGTCTAAGGAAGCAACCAGCAGAGAGATTGCAGCCCAGGAGGCTACGGGCGAGGATACGGCGAATCAAAAGCCGGTCACAATGTTGCCCGGGCCGGCCTTCTTCCTCTATGAGATTCGGTCCAGGCGCCGGGTTCTTCTCAGCCCGCCAAGCATGTTGTCCAATGGCTCAGAGTGGTCGAGCGACGGGCTTCAGATCTTCTTTACCGCTCGCGCGTCCACCAGCAGCGCGGCGGCGATCTACCGTGTGTTTTGGGATGGCTCAAGCCTGGTCAAAATTCATGGCGGCCAGGACTACGCAATTGGGCAATAACGGCCAGTAAGTCCCAAGTTGGTCTCTCCACCTTAGGTTCCTGGTCATTACCAGGTGGACGCATCTAGGCCGTTTTCAGAGCTCCAACTGCTGATTTCGGGAAAATTCTGCCGTATCGAGTGTTCGAGCCTTCCGCACACATTTAGTCCGGCATTGGCCGATACGCCGCAGGCCCTTGTTTGGCTGCCCGGCCACTCCATGCCATCGCTATAATAGGTAGATGGCGACGTCTACCCCTATCCAGCCGAGCCAAGTCGGTATCCTTATCCTGGAGGACGACGACCAAAACCAGGGTACTCTGCGTCAAATCCTTGATTCGGAAGGCTGGCGGGTTCGCATGGTCCAGGACCCCAAGCTGCTTCTGACGGAGCTCAAATCTGGGCAATGGTCACTAGTGATCGCCAACATTGCGCTTGCCGGCATGGACACTCCTATCTTCATCACCCTCCGTGAGCTCGCAGGCGTAACCTACGAAGAAGGGGGCCGCATCCGCGTCCTCTACTTGGTGCCGGAATTGACTGGCAGCCAGTTTGTCGGCGCGCTAGAGCTCGCTCGGGCTCCTTACGTCGTACGTCCTTTCCATCTTCACGATTTCCTCGAAAAAGTCAGCGACCTGCTGGTTGAAGTGAAAGCCATCGAAGGGCCGATTCGCCAGGTGCGTCACGAATTTGGCGCCATGCGCAAAAAGAAAAAACAAGCTGGGCGTTCCACTTCGATGTTTGCTTCACGCGATTCTTATTCCTACAGCGACGAAGAGCTTGCCGAATACGAAAAGCAGGAAAGCGAATCGTCCTCGAGCAAGCGCAACAAACCCCGCACCGATTTGGGCGGGTCTGACCGCTAACGGCCCACTTCCCGGATAGCTTTTCTTCCCGCATGCAATCGCGCCTTTGTCTTGCCGGCACGCCCATTGCACAATTTGTTCGCGATTTTTTGTTTCCTTGACGGTGGCGCAGCCAATCCTAGCTATGATTACCCTTTGCGAATGCGGCGGAAAACCTCCGCGAAAAACCCACATAGCCAAGATTGGCTGTGCTTCAAAGACCGGCCTTGCTTGACTTACACACAGCGCAAGCGCGATGCTACCGCGTCCAATGTGTCGAGGCCGCGCGAACTTTGCGCTACAAACATAATGAGGAAATACATGCGATTTCCAAAGGCAGCATCTTGTGGTCCAGTTCGAGTTGGCCTGCTAGCGGCCATCGCCGTATGCGCGGCGATTCCGTGTGCCGCGCGACAATCGGATAGCGCGGCGCCACGCGCTTTAACTGCCGCAGATTACCAGCGCGCTGAAAAATTCATGTCTTACAACACGCGGCCGCTCGTCTACCACGAAGTGCATGCCGAGTGGCTGCCAAGCGACCGCTTTTGGTACCGCGACACCGGTCCGGACGGCGTTGAGTTTGTGATTTATGACGCCGCGCATGGCACGCGGCGGCCTGCGTTTGATCACGCAAAACTCGCCGCGGCGCTCTCAGCGGCGGCGGGAACAACCTACAGCGCGGCGCACTTGCCGTTTATGAGCTTCGAGTTCTCGCCCGACGAACAATCGATTTCGTTCCAGGTGAAAGCCCAGCATTGGAATTGCGATTTGCAAGTCGGCCACTGTGCAGTCGGAACGAAGCCCGCTGAGGGCGCGGCGCCGCCCGAAGAGCTTTCTCCCGACGGCAAACACGCGGCTTTCATCCGCGATTACAACCTATGGGTGCGCGACGTCGCCAGCGGAAAAGAGACGCAGCTCACGACCGACGGCGTCAAAGACTTTGGATACGTCACGGACAACGCCGGATGGATTCATAGCGATCGGCCCATACTGTTGTGGTCGCCCGATTCCAAAAAAATAGCGACGTTCCAGCAGGATCAGCGCGGCGTGGGCGAGATGTATCTGGTGGAAACGAAAGTCGGGCATCCCGTGTTGCAAGCGTGGAAGTATCCGCTGCCGGGTGATGCGGTGGTCACGACGATCCAGCGCGTGATCATCGACCTTGACGGGCCGAAAGTGATTCGGCTGCAGATGTTGCCCGATCAACACCGCTCGAGTCTTTGCGACGACGTGGAATGCCGTGGAAGCGATTGGGACGACGTTGAGTGGAGTCCGGACGCCAAACATTTGGCTTTCGTCTCCACCTCGCGCGACCACAAGGACGAACACTTGCGCGTGGCTAACGCTGAGACGGGAGCGGTGCGCGATGTGCTCGAAGAAAAGGTGGCCACGCAGTATGAATCCGGCTGGGGCCGGGTTAATTGGAGATATTTGCCGGAGTCCAATGAGGTCATCTGGTTTTCCGAACGGGACAATTGGGGCCATCTTTATTTGTACGATCTCGCGACGGGTCAGTTGAAAAACCAGATCACAACAGGTGATTGGGTCGTCACGCAATTGCTTCGCGTCGATGAAAAGAATCGGCTGCTGTATTTCTTGGCTGATGGCCGCGAAAAGGGCGAGAACCCTTACTTCGCTCATCTTTATCGCATCGGATTCGACGGCAAGGATCTGACCCTACTGACGCCCGAGGATGGGAATCACCAAATCAGCTTCTCGCCCTCGGGCCGCTACTTTGTCGACGGCTATTCCAAACCCGATGTGCCGGATGTTTCGGTGGTCCGCGATGACGCGGGAAAATTGCTTTCCACTGTGGCGGAGGCCGATATTTCGCGTCTGCTCGCCACTGGCTGGCAACCGCCAATTCCCATCACCGTGAAAGCGCGGGACGGCGAGACCGATCTCTATGGGCTTCTGTACAAACCCACGCATCTCGATCCCACGAAAAAATACCCAATTGTTAACAACATCTATCCAGGACCGCAGGGCGGCAGCGTGGGCTACTGGGGTTTTGCCCCCGCGCGAGGCGACACGCAGGCGCTGGCGGAACTTGGATTCGTCGTCGTTCAAATCGAAGGCATGGGCAATCCGCTGCGGTCAAAGAAATTCCACGATTTTTACTATGGAAATATGGGCGACAACACTCTGCCCGACCAAATCGCCGGCATGAAAGAGCTGTCACAGAGATATTCCTGGATTGATATCGATCGCGCGGCCATTTATGGCCACTCCGGAGGCGGCTTTGCCACGGCGGACGCCATGTTTCGTTACCCGGATTTTTTCAAAGTCGGCGTCTCCGAGTCCGGAAACCACGATAATCGTGAATACGAAGACGACTGGGGCGAACGATATCAAGGCTTGCTGGTAAAGAACGCGGACGGAACCAGCAACTACGACGACCAGGCCAACGAAAACATCGCCAAGAATCTGAAAGGGCATCTGCTGCTGGCGCACGGCACCATGGACGACAACGTACCGCCCTACAACACGCTGCTCGTCGTGGACGCACTCATCAAGGCCAACAAAGACTTCGATCTCCTGCTCTTGCCAAACCAGCACCACGGTTATGGGAGCGAGACGCTTTATATGACTCGGCGCCGCTGGGACTATTTCGTACGCTATTTGCTGGGGGCGGAGCCTCCGCACGAATACGAGTTGCATCCGCCGAAGCCGTAAGGCCCCACGCTTAAAATCAAGACTCTGTTCTGACATCGCACGCACACCCGTCCGAGATCCTGCTTTTTCTTTTCGCTTTTTGAAGCCCCCGCTCTCACTTGCGATGAGGACTGCAAGAAATCTTCTCAACTTCGTTCTAAACCCGAGTCGCGTGCTCGAAGGGTCGCGCGAAGGAGGGTTTTATGAAGCGGACGGGTTTAAGAAGCATGTTGGGGGCGATGCTTGGGGGGATATTGGGAGTGGGGGCGGTGGGAGGGCTGGCGTTGATGGGGGCTTCGCCGATTCCGATGCCGGGGAAGCCCGAGGGTAACTGGCGGCTGCTGGATCCGGTCTCTTACGAGAACATCACCATCTTTCCGGTTGTAAGCTCTTCGATACAGGACACTTCGGAATTTCTCACTTTGGATGAGGGGCTTGCGAGTGGCGAAGTCATCGTCAGCGAGCAGGGGGCGGACGGACTGGCGCGATCGCGCAGCGGATATCCGTACCCGGTGTACGCTCCGCAATACAGATCTGGAGCGAGCGTCAACCAGCTTGTGCTGATCAATCGGAGCAAGCGGCCGCTGCTTTTGTTGGCGGGCGAGTTGGTGAGCGGCGGAAAGCAGGACCGGATCATCGGGAAGGACCGGGTTGTGCCGATGGGTTCGGAGCCACTCCCTCTGAACGTCTTTTGCGTGGAGCATGGGCGCTGGACGGGAGCGAGTTCGCAGTTCGGGGCGGCTAAGACGATCGTCCACCCGAGCGTGCGCGAGCAGGCTGCCGTGGCGCAAGACCAAGAAGAGGTGTGGGATGCGGTCCGGTCAGGGACGCTAGCCAAAGCAACTCCTGCATACCCTGCGGGGACGCCGGCGCCACCGCCTCCGCCCCTAAGTTCAGAAAACATCCAAGCCGCCATCGCAACCGCGGCGCCGACGCAGTCTTACGCAAAAATATATGAGCAGAGCCGAGTTGGGTCTTCAGTAGATGACTTCGTGGAGGAATTGCAGAGGCGATTTAACCGAGCTACGACTGGTCTGAGGGGCGAACGCGTTGTTGGCGTGGTGATGGCGTATGGCGGAGAGGTCGCGTGGAGCGACATTTTCGCGTCAGGCGATCTCTTTGGGCACTACTGGAACAAACTGCTGCGAAGTTACGCGGTGGAAGCGCTAGCGCGGCCGGCTTATCACGAAAGAGCGGCCATCGCGGATGCTCGGGAATTTTTGCGAGACTTGAATGGGCGGGAAGTGGTCGAAAGCGAGCCTGGCATTTATCGGTGGCGGGAGATTACGGAGGGGCGGCTTTCATTGATTGAATTGGAGTCGATTGAGCCTAAACCAATGATGCTGCACCGGTTGCTTTTGCACAGGACTTCGTGAGGCGGGCGGAGAGGAAATACGGGCACGGCGTGCCGTGCCCCTACAAACGGCGGACTTGGCTTTGATCGGAGGACTGGGCGAGCAACTGAGCGGCGGTTGCTTGCCAGGATGGGTGCTGGAGAGTCGGGGCAATCTCGGCGAGCGGGGCCAAGACGAATCGACGAAAGAGCATGCGCGGATGGGGAACTTGGAGGTCGCGAGTCTCGATCGTCTGGGAATCGTATAGGAGAATGTCCAGATCTATTTTGCGGGGGCCTTTTGCAAACTCCTTTTTGCTGGCCATCTGCGACTCAACAGAGCGCAGAGCATGTAGAAGCGCCTGCGGTTCCAAGTTTGTTTCCGCCTCGACCACACAATTCAAAAACCACGGTTGATCGAGAAAGTCCACCGGCTCGGTTTCGTAAATCGCGGATACCTGGATGGGCTGCACGCCCGCGGATGGAAGCGCGGCAACGGCAGCGCGAAGATTGACTTCCCGCTCACCTATATTTGAACCGAGCGACAAGTAGACGATGGGCATTAGACGAATTGCGCGCGCAAGAGTCAAGAAGCAGTTAGTGCATGCCTCGAGGCGCGAAGAGCCTCTAACAGGGCACGCTAGGTGAACTCTAGTGCGTCCCTCCTTTGGATTCAACTGGGGGATTCCGCTGACACCACACCTGTGGAACGTTAAGAAATAGTTGTAAATGGCGTCTCTTCGGTGAGGGGACAACGGAACGATGTCACACACCGGCGAGAGAGGAGACGGACGGGAAGGTCTGTCCCATTTTGCGGGAACAAACGGCGGTTAGACGGCGTATCTCTCGGGGACAAGCGGGATTCCGCGAAGAACATGGCTCGGGGGTGGGTAGTGATGAGCTTCTGGCAGGACGTGCGCTACGGGTTGCGAGTGTTGTTGAAGAATCCCGGATTCACGGCGATTGCCGTGTTGACACTGGCGCTGGGTATTGGCGCGAATACGGCTCTTTTTTCGGTGGTGAACGGTGTGCTTCTGAATCCGCTGCCGTTTCCGAATCCGGACCGGCTGGTAGCGGTCTACTCGAAGACGGCGAATTTCCAGGAGAGTTCGATCAGCTATCCGAATTTTCTCGACTGGGTCAGAGACAACCACTGCTTCTCAAAGCTGGGGGCTTTCCGCAGCGAGGAGTACAACCTAACGGGCGAAGGGGAGCCGGAGCGGTTGCACGGACACATGATTTCGTCGGATTTTTTTCAGGCGCTGGGGATCAATCCGATTCTTGGCCGGTACTTTCTGCCGGAAGAAGACAAACCCGGAGCCTCGCCGGTAGCCCTGATTGGCGACGGGCTGTGGAAAAGGAAATTTGGAATGTCGCAGGACGTTCTGGGGAAAAGGATTCCGCTGAACGGCAAGGAGTACACGGTGATCGGGGTAGCGCGCGGACAAATTCCCGATTTGAGTCCCACGGACGTTTATGTGCCGATCGGGCAGTGGACGGAACCCACTTTTCTGAACCGTGGAATCAGCATGGGAACGAATGCAATCGGGCGACTCAAGCCGGGAGTGACGTTTGCGCAAGCAACCGCGGAGATGGACGCGGTCGGATCGAGTCTGGCAGCAGCTTATCCGGACTCGAACAAAGACACTGGAATAACACTGGTGCCGCTGAAGACGGACATAGTCGGCAGCGTGCGTGGGATATTGCTGGTGCTGCTGGGAGCAGTGAGTTTCGTATTGCTGATTGCGTGCGCGAACGTGGCAAATCTGTTGCTGGCGCGGGCGACGGGTCGTTCGAGGGAGTTCGCGATACGCTCGGCGCTGGGGGCGAGCTCGGGACGGGTCATTCGGCAGCTTCTAACCGAGAGCGTCATGATGGCGATCGCGGGCGGCGGCATCGGGTTGCTGCTGGCAAAGTGGGGGACACGAGCTCTGCTTGCGGCCCTGCCGCAGACGCTGCCGAGAGTGGATGACATTGGGATTGATGGGCACGTGCTGCTTTTCACCGTGGGGATTTCGGTGCTGACAGGGATTGTTTTCGGGCTTGTGCCGGCGCTAAAGACGCTGCGGCCAGACATGCACGAAACCTTGAAGGAGGGAGGCAGAGGGTCGAGTGGAGCGCGGCATCGCACGCGGAGCGTATTCGTCGCGGTGGAAATGGCGATGGCAGTAGTGTTGCTGATCGGCGCTGGGTTGATGATTCGCAGCCTGGCGGCGCTCTGGAGTATCGATCCAGGATTCAATCCGCGGAACGTTCTGGAGTTCAGCATTTCCTCGACGTTTGGTCCGGGAGTGACAGCGGATCAGCTTCGCACAAAGTACCGGGAGACCTTGCGACAAATAGGGAATGTGCCGGGAGTGGAAGACGTCGCCATGACCGGCGGATCACTGCCGATGACGGGCGATTCGGAATTACCCTTCTGGGTAGAAGGAAAGCCCAAGCCGGCGACGGAACAGGAAATGCCTTTTGCATTGTTCTATCTTATGACGCCGCAGTACCAAGACGCGATGCGAATTCCGCTGGAGCGCGGGCGGCTGTTTACGGAGCGGGATGACGAGCATGCGCCGATGGTGATGTTGGTGGATACGGACTTCGCGCACACCTACTTTCCAAACGAGGATCCGATTGGGAAGCACGTGAACCTGGCGTTTCTGAATGTCCAGGCGGAAATCATCGGGGTGGTGGGGCACGTGGAGCACTGGGGACTGGGTTCAAAGCAGAATCAGAATCTTCAGGAGCAAATTTATCTTCCGCTGTGGCAAGTGCCTAACCAGTTCTGGACCCTGCTCGCCCACGGTGGGGAATACGTTGCGAGAACAGTTGGCACGCCAATGGGAGTCGTGAACGCGATTCGCGAAGCGGCGCAAGGAGTGGATGCCAGCTCGGTGTTGTATGAAGTGAGGCCGATGGAGGACGTCGTCGCGAACTCGATTGCCACGCAGCGGTTGGCGATGATGCTCCTGACCGTGTTTTCCGGCCTAGCGCTGGTTCTCTCCGCAATTGGAATTTACGGTGTCATTTCCTACTTGGCGGGCCAGCGAACGCATGAGATTGGCGTACGTATGGCGCTGGGCGCAACAAGCACGGACGTGTTGCGGATGGTGCTGGGCGAGGGAATGAGAATCACGCTGGCGGGAGTAGGGATCGGGTTGGTCGCGGCGCTCGGGTTGACGCGGCTGATTACGAAAATGATTTATGGCGTGGGAGCAACCGACCCAATTACGTTCGGCAGCGTCGCGATTCTGCTGACGGGAGTAGCGCTCTTGGCGTGTTACGTCCCAGCGCGGCGGGCGACGCGAGTGGATCCGATTGTGGCGCTGCGATACGAGTGACCGAACAGGGACGGACATATCTGACGCGCACGAAGCCCGACTCAGTGGTCCATGACCTCTCGGAGACGTCCGCTGGCCACATCATAAACAAAGCCGCGCACGGAAACTTCCTTGGGAACCCACGGGTGCGTGCGCAGCTTCTGTATTTGATGGCGCACGTTTTCGTCGATGTTCTGGAAAGCGTAAAAAAAGGCGGGAGCGACAGCCGCGGTTCCGGTGCGGTTCTGAATTCTGCCGCGCAATTCCTGCTCGGTCGCGTGCATCAGCCCGCAATCCGTGTGGTTGATAATCATGAATTCCTTCGTTTCGAGCAGGTAATGTGAAACGACGAGGGAACGAAGGGTATCTTCGGTCACGATACCGCCGGCGTTTCGGATAATGTGGGCGTCCCCATTCTTCAGCCCGAGAGTCAGAGTCGAGAGACGCGTATCCATGCAAGTGAGGATGGCGAGCTGCCTCTCTGGGCGCGGAGTGAGTCGGCGCAATTCGTGGGTGCGGGAATAGAATTCGTTGGCTTTGAGGACCTCGTCGATTACGCTCATGGGAGAAATAGTCTAACAAAACTCGGCGGGCGTATCCGGACACAACGTCCTTGAGAGGGGAAAATTGGGCGCTCAGAACAGGCGGGGCTGGCGCTTGGGCAGCTCCTTTCCGAAATATTCGTAAGCGCGAGGAGTGGCCATACGGCCGCGCGGGGTGCGATCAATCATTCCAATTTGCATGAGGTAGGGCTCGTAGATTTCTTCGATGGCGTCCTCTTCTTCGGAAAGCACGGCGGCAAGAGTGCCGAGGCCTACCGGCCCGCCGGCATACTTATCGAGAAGAGCGAGCATGAGATTGCGGTCGACCTCATCGAGGCCGCTTTCGTCGACGCCGAGCATCGCTAGCGCCTCCTGGGCGACGGCGCGGGTGATGCGGCCGGCGGCGCGGACCTCGGCAAAATCGCGGGATCGGCGAAGAAGGCGATTGGCGATGCGCGGCGTGCCGCGGCAGCGTCGGGCGATTTCCTCCGCGCCGCCATCGTCCATCAGGATGTTCAGAATCTTTGCGGAGCGGTGAACGATAATGAGCAAATCATCAGGCTCGTAAAAATCAAGACGGTGAACGATACCGAAGCGCGAACGAAGCGGCGCGGTGATCAGGCCGGCGCGCGTGGTGGCGCCGATGAGCGTGAAATGTCCGAGTTGAAACGGATGAATGCGCGCGCCGGGGCCCTGCCCAATGATCAAATCGACGCGAAAATCCTCCATCGCGGGATAAAGAACTTCCTCGACGGCAGGCTGGAGGCGGTGGATTTCATCCAGAAAGAAAACTTCCTTGCCCTCTAACGAAGTCAGAATGGCGGTTAGGTCGCCTTTGCGTTCGAGGAGAGGGCCCGCGCTGGTCTTGATAGGGACGTTCAATTCATTCGAGATGATTTGGGCGAGAGTGGTCTTGCCGAGTCCTGGCGGACCGTAGAGCAGGACGTGGTCGAGAGCTTCGCCACGGCTACGGGCGGCCTCGATGGCAATGGAGATATTTTCTTTGACGCGCTTCTGGCCGATGTACTCGTCGAGGCGCTTTGGGCGGACGCTGGCCTCGATGCGGGCGTCTTCATCATAGGCCGCACCGGAGACAATTCTCTGCTGTTCTCTTCGGTCTGGCGTTCGTTTTGCGCTTGCGTCGGGCATTTTTACGGTACTGGGTAACTAGAATCTGTTTACCGGCCTAAGGGCCGGCCACTACAGCCGCGCGGCACGACTTGTGTCTAAGCACCTGCATGAGTCGTGCGCCCTTTGGGCGCGGCCAACGACTGCAGGGCGCCTCGCAGCAATTTTTCGAAGTTCGCCGTCCCGCTTTCGCGCTTTGCCTCTACAACAGCTGTTTCCGCCGCGCGCGCGTCATAGCCCAAATTGACTAGCGCGGAAATCACGTCGGCTTCGATACCTGCGGGCGAGGCTGACTCAGGTTTCTGCGTTTCCAAAACCACGGCTTCCAGTTTGTCCTTCAGCTCAACCACCATGCGCTCCGCGGTCTTTCGGCCGACGCCGGGAATTCTGGTAAGACGGCCCAAATCGCTGCCACGAATCGCCGGGACGAGCTCTTCTACGCTCATGCCGGAGAGAATCTTGAGAGCGAGAGAAGGTCCGACCCCAGAGGCCGAGAGCAGCATTTCGAAAAGATGCTTCTCACGCGAGGAGACAAAGCCGTAGAGGGCCAGAGCGTCCTCGCGGACATGCGTGTGAATGAGCAGAGTGACTTCAGTGTGGAGTTCGCCAAGGGCGGCGTAGGAGGAAAGAGGGACCTGGACAAGATAGCCTACGCCGCCGACATCGACGAGGACCTGGTTCGGCCGTTTTTCAGCGAGGCGACCGCGAAGCTGGCCAATCATGGAAAGCCAGTATTGCCGCCTTTTCTTCGCCTGTCAACGCGCTTGCGGGATAGGAGATAGGAGGTTTCGAAACTGCCCCCTGGCGATGCGACGTTAGGATGCCTTGCAATATGGGCATGGGGCGTCTGGCGTTAGCGTAGTGGGGTCTTCGTAGAGTTTTCCCACAGACGTTCCCGCTCGGCCTCGGGCCTCGTCTTCTTTCAAATGCCAACGTACGGTCACGCTGTTCTCGCCGATGCCTGTAATCACTCCATGCTCTGAGGGCGGCTTCTCCCTTCGCGTTACCGTTGAGCCGAGAAGTGGATTCATTTTGAGAACGTCCCCCTTTTCACTCGAAATCCTTGAGGCATACCTTTTTACCTTCGCATCCGCGTTACCCAAGGTGTGTTAGCCGCACGCAAAAATATCTTGCATGCAGATGGCGTTTAAGATACTACAAGCTGGCTGGAACAATCTAGGATAGGAACTCAGCAAACGAATGCCAATTTTAATCGAAACACTGCGGTCTGCTTCATATCGATCGGGGTTCACAAAGTCTGCAAGCACACTCAATGAAGCGCGATCACTTGGGTTGCAAACAGCGTTTTTGTGTCATAGCCACCTCGACGCGCAGTTGGTGGAGGGGCTGATAGTCTTGTTCAATGAACAGGGGTGGCGAATATACGTGGACTGGCGAGACGTAACGATGCCTGAGACGCCGACCCGTCAGACGGCTCTGCGAATACAGCAAAAAATTCGCGACCTGCGCTACTTCATTTTTCTTGCTACCCCAAACTCCGTTTCGTCCCGCTGGTGTCCGTGGGAGATAGGGTTTGCAGACAATGAAAAGACCTCCGATTCCATTTTTATCGTCCCCACGACCGATACTACGGGTAAGTGGTATGGGAACGAGTACCTTCAGTTGTACCGGAAAATTGACGTCACGACGAGCGGAGCCCTAGAAGCGTGGCGTCCCGGAGAAGCTCAGGGTGAACGGCTCAAATCCTTAGCATAGGCCAGACCAACCGTATTCAGGCTTCATCTCATTTACGAAAGATGGTGACTCGTGGCTCGAAGGGCGTTTTATAGCTTTCACTATGTTGCCGACAACTGGCGGGCATCTCAAGTGAGAAATATGGGCATGATCGAAGGCGATGCCCCCGTTTCTGACAACGACTGGGAAACCGTCACTCGTGGAGGTGACGCGGCTATTCAGAGTTGGATCGCAGGCCAACTATCAGGAAAGGCTTGCACAGTTGTTTTGGTGGGCCAAAATACGGCTGGCCGAAAGTGGATCAGCTATGAGATTAGTGAATCTTGGAACAAAAAAAAGGGAGTGCTCGGAATTCGAATACATAACCTCAAAGATGTAAATCAAATGCAAGCGCTCCAAGGTGGCAATCCGTTCGACTACGTTACATTCACCAAGACTAATGCGAAACTCTCCACGGTCGTTAGTTTGTACGATCCCCCCTATGCGGGCAGCACGGATGTCTACAAATATATCAAGGACAACATCTCGACGTGGGTAGAGAAGGCCATAGCGATTCGTAACTCTCACGAATGATGTGCTTGCTGTCTAGTCGACGCCAACTTCGCCATCGATTCGCAGAAAATTAACAAAACAAAGCTCACTGAGAAACCAGAATGACCAAATATCAAATCGCGATCTTCTCGAACGGGGGTGACAGCGAAGCAAAAATCTTAAGACAAACACTAGAGGCACGGCTGACGGAAATCGGAATTGATCTCAGCCTCATTTCCTTCTTCGATGAAAGCACGATCACTTCGGCCGATCCGAAGGCTCCAACTGACCAGCCCGAGTTTTTGTACCACGGCGAATGAGAGAGTTTACACCACAACCTCATCGGGCAAGGGTGCAAATGGCGGCTCGCTGGGAGCCGTAGGCGACCG